>NZ_DAMBCN010000058.1:0-6231 GCF_032056425.1 Stenotrophomonas sp. | reverse complement strand
GCCGATGAGGACGAAGAGCTGGGGAACTTGATCGACCGTCATTCGTTCGAGGACACCGCCGATCTCGACGCATTGTTTCTGATCGCCACCCGGTTCGATGACGGGCACCACCTGACCGCCATCCAGTTCGAGGGCTGCTGGTACTGCAGCAAGCCGCGGCTGTTCGAGTTCGGCGGCAACGGCTGCTACCTGAGCCGCGAGGTCCGCTTCATCAGCTCCTCCTCCCAGGCCCTCCAGCTCGGCGACCAATTGCGCAAGACCATTGTGGCCGCCGACATCGAAGAGGCTTCGGCCCTGATCGCGCTGGAGACCATCAATCTGCTGGCGGGCGTCAGCGACGAGCCATTCCGCATGAATTTGCGCCGGCGCGTCGCCGAGCGATTGGCCCAAACGCCAACGATCAGCGTCACCTGACGCTGTTTCCTTTCTTTCCACCCACCGGGGTCAATTCCCGGTGGCGGGGATTTGCTCCATCATTATTCTGTTGGAGAAATCCCATGTCCCAGAATCCCAATCCCTTTCTACGCGGCTACTGGAATCTGAAAATCGTCCGCACGCTGTCCATCAGCTACGAGGACGGAAGCCCGCATGTTTGGCGAAACATCCACCCGAGCCAGCAGCACCTCTGCGACGCGGCGCTGGTTTCTTCTCCTTGCATCATCACCAGCGACTTCGCGGTGGTCAGGACTGGCACCGAACCTGTCGGCGCCGCACTGATCGCCGAATGCGACGCGGCTGAAGGGGGCAGCGGCGAAGGCATGGTGGGTGCCGTGGTGTACGCGATCCACGGCGACGACTTCGACGGCCGCCCCGTCCACATTGGCGACACCTATTCGGCCGAGGCCGCACGGGAAGTCGTGCAGCGGTTGAGCTTCGAGACCGGCTACTACAGCCGGTGCTGGGAAATCAGCAGCGCGCACATCAGCCGCGAAACCGGCCAGTACCTGGCCAACCTGGCTGACCTCGCGACGCCGGAGGCCTTTTTGTTCATCGCGTTCCGGATTCCCTACAGCCCGGCGATCGGCGTCAAGCTGATCTCCACGCCCTGGACGGACCAGCACCTGCAGGACGTCGAGGGGATCGCCGCCGAGCAGCTTCGGCAGGAGCACCGCAGCAAGGGCATGCCGGACGAGCTGGCACAGATCCTTGAACTGGCCGGCCAGGCCGACGTGCGCATCCTCATCCTCGATGCCGACGCACCCGTGTTGCCGGGCCTATCGCTGGCCGGCGAATAGCTGCCACACACATCCCCGGCCTTCCTTGTCCTCACCGCATGCCGGCCCGGTCTCCCGCCAGAGAGCCGGGCCGGCGCACTTTCACAGGAGCGATCCCATGTTCCCCGACCTCATCACACCCGCATCCGACTTCGAGCACCAACTCGGAGCCTGCGTCAACGCCATGAGCCAGGAAGATGCCATCGGCCAGATCCTGGTATTCGAGCGCATGAGCGGCACGCTGCACATGCGCCATATCGCCAGCGCCGACCTGGTGGACACCGACGTGGACGACTACGAAATGGTCGTCTTCGACGGTGGCAACACAAGCGGCGACACGTGGAAACACGTGTTCTTTCCGCGTCAGCGCGAGCACTACTTCGTGTACCAAGCCTGATTCCTCCAGCCCCTTTCGAGGGGCTTTTTCTTGCCCGCAGCACAGGAAAACGGTTGTGGTGCGGTGCCGTTTCCTGCGGGCAGGCAGACCGCCCCAGGGCCATGCTTGCCCCATGTTCGTCGGCGTTGCCGGCACATGCCCAGGCAGTCGAGACCTTCGAGGCTGCAAGCGCGGGAAACCGTGCTGGTCGTTTCTTCCTACGGACCTACCGCGTCCATCCACGCCACCCACAAGGGACCTCTCCCTTGCGGGCGGGGAATCCCTTGTTTTTCCTCAAGGAGTTTCCCCATGGATCGTTCCCTCATCAAATCCATGATGCCTTCGCTGGTCGCAGGCCATGTGCCCCGCAACGTGCGGTCGTTCAAGTACCGCGTGTTCGATGATCAGCCGCTGTCCTCAACGCTGGGCTTCGCCATCGACCCCCAACCCTTCGACGGCAAGGTGGTCGCCGCGACCGACGATGCCATCGTCGTCAAGCTCAAGCCTTCCGAGTTCGCGGTGCTCGATCCCAGCCTGGTGACCACGGTTCCTGCCGAAGGCGCCAAGGTGCATGTCCAACCCTATGCCCGTCGTCGCTTCGACGGACTGCGCGCGGACACGCCGGAGGTCATCACCGAGGAGACTTCGGACGGCACGCCGTACACCATCACGAGGCACATCCTCGGCTCGGCGCCGGCCAAGCTGCCCATTCCCACGCCGCAGTGCATGGAGTTGGGCCAGCTCATCGAGCAGTTGGAGGAGATGCCGGCCCCCGATCGCTTCCGGCGCATCACCCACATGCTGGTGGATGCCGGTGCCCGCGACTTCACCTGGGTCGATCCCACGCCCTCCAAGATCATCGAGACCCCGCCGGCGATCAGCTTCACGGTCTCGACCGCGAAGTTCGAGGGCCGGGTGACGATCCTCTACGACCGCGGCGGAGACACCTACGTGGTGGAACTGCACCGTCAGAACGGTGAATCGGTCGAACTGGTCGATCGGCACGACGAGGTGTATTTCGACATGCTCGGCGAAGTGCTGGAGAGGCTCATCGACGACGGGCGCTGGCGCCAGATCGACGTGAGCATCCTCGACGCGAAAGCGGCCCGCAAGCGCCAGGCCGTCCCGGCATGACGCCCCGCAGCGAAACCGGGCGGTCCTGCGGCTGACCCGAGGCATCCGCCACGGCGTTCCAGCCGTTCCGGCCGCGTGCACTACAGGCCCTTCATCCCATCGGATGGAGGCCTTTCTCATTCTTCCACACAGGAGATTTCATCCATGTCACTGCGATTCAAAGGCGCTGACCTGCGCCCCGTGCTGACCGAAGCCATCGCCAATCAGGGGTCGTCTCAGAAAACGGAAAAAAATCGTACGCTAAGAGCCGAAGTGGGCCCTTTAGCAGCAATGCAAAGCTGCGATCAACGGGCAGGAAACATTGCCATGGTGCGCGTTGCACTCTCTCACTAGCGTCGACAGGGCCTCTTCCATCCGCGTGAGGTCCGCCATGCGTGCGCGCACATCGGCCAGCCGGTGAGCAGCCAGTTCGGCCGCCTCGCTGCAATGGGTGCCGTCCTCCAGTTTCAGGAGCTGGCCGACTTCATCCAGGCTGAATCCCAGGCGCTGGGCTGACTTCACGAACTTCACCCGCGCCACGTCCGCCTGCCCGTAGCGGCGGATGCGACCGTAGGGCCGCTCCGGCTGGGGTAGCAAGCCCTTGAGCTGATAGAAGCGGATCGTCTCCACGTTGACCCGGGCTGCCTTGGCGAAGGCCCCGATGGTCAGATTCTCTTGAGCGTTCTCCATGGCGCTTGACTCCGTAGTTGACTACGGAAGTAACGTTACAGCATCAAGCGAAGTCCCGGAAGGAGAACCTTATGTCGGAACCCAAGAACGGCTGCGGCGCACTGGCGACCGGCGGCGTCGCGGCCGTCCTCGCCTCGGCCTGCTGCCTCGGCCCCCTTGTCCTGGTCGCGCTCGGCTTCTCTGGCGCGTGGATCGGCAACCTGACCGTGCTGGAGCCGTATCGGCCGATCTTCATCGGCGCAGCGCTCATCGCGCTGTTCTTCGCCTGGCGCAGCATCTTCCGACCAGCCCATGCCTGCAAGCCCGGCGACGTTTGCGCCGTGCCCCAAGTGCGGACTGCCTACAAGGTGATCTTCTGGATCGTGGCCGCCCTGGTTCTGGTTGCCCTCGCGTTTCCCTACGTCCTGCCGCTGTTCTACTGAAAGGAGATCACCATGAAGAAACTCACCACCCTCACCACCCTCATCGCCCTGGCCGCCGCTCTAAGCGCGCCCGCCTGGGCTGCCACCAAGACCGTCACCCTGTCGGTGCCCGGCATGACCTGCGCCGCGTGCCCGATCACGGTCAAGACGGCTCTGTCCAAGGTCGCCGGCGTCGAGAAGGCCGAAGTCAGCTTCGAGAAGCGGGAGGCCGTCGTCACCTTCGACGAGGCCAAGACCAATGCCGACGCCTTGACCAAGGCCACCGCAAACGCGGGTTACCCGTCCAGCGTCAAGCAGTGAGGGCGTAATCATGGCCGAGGCGATCACCCTCCACATCGAAGGCATGACCTGCACGTCGTGCGCCGAGCACGTCCAGCAGGCTTTGACGAACGTGCCCGGCGTGCGCGCGGCCTCGGTGTCCTATCCGCAGCGGCAGGCCGAAATCGAGGCGGATGCAGGCGTGAGCGTGGCCCCGCTGGTTGCCGCAGTGGCCACGCTCGGCTATCGCGCACGGCTTACCGACACGCCGAACAAGCCTGCCGGCCTGCTAGACAAGGCGCTGGGCTGGCTCGGTGGCGAAACGAAGCATGTTGGCGGTGAACAAGCGCTGCACGTGGCTGTGATAGGCAGCGGCGGCGCGGCGATGGCGGCTGCCTTGAAGGCCGTGGAGCAAGGCGCCCGCGTCACGCTGATCGAGCGCGGCACCATCGGCGGCACCTGCGTCAATGTCGGCTGTGTGCCGTCCAAGATCATGATCCGCGCCGCGCACATCGTCCACCTGCGCCGCGAAAGCCCGTTCGATGCTGGCCTGCCGGCCGCAGCGCCCGCTGTACTGCGCGAGCGGCTGCTGGCCCAGCAACAAGGCCGCGTCGAGGAGCTGCGCCATGCCAAGTACGAAGGCATCCTGGCAAGCACTCCGGCCATCACCGTGCTGCGCGGCGAGGCCCGGTTCAGGGACACGCGCACGCTGACCGTGGCGACCGCTGACGGCGGCACGCACGAGGTGAACTTCGACCGCTGCCTGATTGCCACCGGCGCGAGCCCGGCGCTTCCGCCAATCCCGGGCCTTGCGGACACACCCCACTGGACCTCCACCGAGGCGCTGGAAAGCAGCTCGCTCCCCGAGCGGCTGGCCGTGATTGGTTCCTCCGTGGTGGCGGTCGAGTTGGCGCAAGCCTTCGCCCGGCTGGGCAGCCAGGTCACGATCCTGGCGCGCAGCACGCTGTTCTTCCGAGAAGACCCGGCCATCGGGGAAGCCGTAACAGACGCCTTCCGCGCCGAGGGCATCGAGGTGCTGGACCACACCCAGGCGAGCCACGTTGCCTATGCGGGCGGGGAATTCGTGCTCACCACCGGGCAGGGGGAAGTGCGCGCCGACAAGCTGCTGGTCGCCACCGGTCGCGCGCCGAACACGCGCAGCCTGAACCTTGAAGCGGCAGGCGTCGAAGTCAATGCGCAGGGAGCCATCGTCATCGACCGCGCCATGCGCACGAGCGCACCGCACATCTTTGCTGCCGGCGACTGCACCGACCAGCCGCAGTTCGTCTATGTGGCGGCGGCGGCCGGCACGCGCGCCGCGATCAACATGACCGGCGGCGACGCGGCGCTGGACCTGACGGCGATGCCGGCGGTGGTGTTCACCGATCCGCAGGTGGCGACCGTGGGCTACAGCGAGGCGGAAGCGCACCACGACGGCATCGAGACCGACAGCCGGCTGCTGACGCTCGACAACGTGCCGAGGGCGCTCGCCAACTTCGACACGCGCGGCTTCATCAAGCTGGTGGCGGAAGCTGGCTCAGGGCGGCTGATCGGCGTACAGGCGGTCGCGCCGGAAGCGGGCGAACTGATCCAGACGGCCGCGCTGGCGATCCGCCACCGGATGACCGTGCAGGAGCTGGCCGACCAGTTGTTCCCCTACCTGACCATGGTCGAGGGACTGAAGCTCGCGGCGCAGACCTTCAACAAGGACGTGAAGCAACTGTCCTGTTGCGCCGGATGAGGAAAAGGGAGGTGTTCGATGAACGCCTACAGCCGCGCCAACCGCCGCATCTACGCGGCCTTGTCCGATCCCCTGTCGGCCACCCACCGGCACCGCCTCGACGATCTGCTCAAGCGCCACGACAACGGCAAGACGACCTGGCTGGCCTGGCTGCGCCAGTCGCCCGTCAAGCCGAACTCGCGCCACATACTCGAACACATCGAGCGCCTCAAAGCCTGGCAGGCGCTCGACCTGCCTTCCGGCATCGAGCGGTCGGTGCACCAGAACCGCCTGCTCAAGATCGCCCGCGAAGGCGGCCAGATGACGCCCGCCGATCTGGCCAAGTTCGAGGCACAGCGCCGCTACGCGACCCTGGTGCGCTCGCCATCGAGGGCATGGCCACCGTCACCGACGAAATCATCGACCTGCACGACCGCA
>NZ_DAMBCN010000057.1:0-6831 GCF_032056425.1 Stenotrophomonas sp. | reverse complement strand
GTGGAAGAAGCCACCGCTGCCGCGCGTGCCATGGAAGACCAGGCCGCACAGCTGGGTGAAGCGGTCGCGCGGTTCCGACTGGCCACCCCGGGCCCGGCCAGTGCACCGGTCCGCGCCGTTGCGCCGCCAGCGTCTGCCCCGCGCAAGGCGGCCAGCGCACCGGTCGTGGCCGCGCCGCGTGCGCGCAAGGCGGCACCGCAGCCGGCCCTGGCCGGCGACGGTGACTGGCAGGAGTTCTGAGTGGTGGCGCCGGGTTCTGCCCGGCGCCTTTGCCCGGCGGCAGCCGAGCATGGCTCGGCGCTACAACACCGGTGCCGGGCCTGCCCCGGCGCCGCGATGCGATCACCCTTCAGCTTCACGCCGCCCCGGCCGCTAACGAACTACGGCCCAACGCGTGCACGCCCATGTCCGCCCGCCCTACCGCCCCTGCGAAACCGGTTCGTGACTGGCGCCCGCTGGCCGGGATGCTGGTATTGGCGCTGTGGCTGGGCTGGACCCTGCCACTGCTGTGGACACAGTCGCGCGCCGCGGCCCCTGAACCGGCCAGCTGGGATGCCAGCGATCTGCTGGCGCAACTGCCGCACGACGTACTGACCGCCAGCGCCCAGCAGCCGCTGCTGTTGCGCCTGCCCGGCCGCTGCCCCTGTGATGGGCAGGAGGTACTGCCCGCTGGCAGCGCGATACAGACCAGCACCCTGCCCCTGCCGTTCGACTGGCTGGTCCTGCACCAGCAGCAACTGGTCTATGCCGGCCCCGCCCGGCTGGACGCCGGCTGCGGCGGTGCCCGCCCTGCGGCCGCGCCGCTGGTGAACCACCTGCTGGCACGACCGCAGGACCCCGTGATCCTCGCCACCCCTTGCCCCTGCCTCAAGGAGTAGTGCATGCACGCAACCTCTGCCCCTCATGCATCGCGCGTCGACCCTGCATCGCTGCCGTTCCTGCGCACCCTGTCCACCACCGCCGACCGCCTGTTCCTGGTCGTGACCGCCGGCCTGGTGCTGGCCTCGCTGGTGTTGGCCGTGCGCAGCGGGCAATGGGCCCCGTGGCTGGGCGTTGCCCTGCCCGCCCTGCTGGTCACCGCGCTGCAGGTACACTGGCTGCCGGGCACCCGGCTCAGCCGCTGCACCGTGGCACTGGCCTGGATGGTGCTTTCGGCCACGCTCATCCACCAGACCCATGGTCAGCTGGAGACACACTTCACGGTCATCGTGCTGATTGCCCTGCTTCTGTACTACCGCGACTGGCTGCCGATCGTCGTAGCGGCCTCGGCCATCGCCGTACACCACGTGCTGTTCTATGCACTGCAGGTACGCGGCCTGCCCTATCCGGTGTTCGCCGCTGGCAGCGGGCTGGGCACGCTGGCCCTTCACGCTCTGTATGTGGTGGTGGAAGCCGGACTGCTCAGCCTGATGGCCGTGCAGATGCGCCGCCAATTGATGCTGCTGGGGCATGACCCACAGCAGCTGGCGCAGCTGGCGCGCGGGCTGGCCGACGACCAGCCGATGCCGGAGCACCTGCAGACGGCGCAGTTTCCGCGCGATTCGCTGGCCGCCGCGCTGGTGCAGACCGGCGCCCGACTGCTGCAGCGGCGCGCGACCGAACAGCACACTGCGCGCGAATCGCTGCGCGTCCGCACCGCACTGGACGATGTCACCACCAACGTCATGATTGCCGACCGCGATCGCAACATCGTATTCGTCAATCGGCCGCTGCAGCGCATGCTCGCCGCCGCTGAGGCCGATCTGCGCCGCGACCTGCCGCAGTTCAACGCCGCCGACCTGATCGGCCGCAACATCGACATCTTCCACCGCAACCCGGCCCACCAGGCGCGGTTGCTGGACGACCTGAGCGGCACGTGGCGCGCACAGATCCGCGTCGGCGGCCGCAACATGCGCCTGATCATCAACCCGATCATCAGCGACGAAGGCGAACGCCAGGGGTTCGTCGTGGAATGGGCCGACCGCACTCTCGAACTGCAGGTGGAAGAAGAACTGGGCCGCATCGTCGAGGCGGCTGCGCAGGGCGATTTCAGCCAGCGCGTGGCCACGGCCGGCAAGGAAGGCTTCTTCCTGCAGCTGGCGCAGCGGCTGAACGGCCTGCTGGACGCCAACGCCTCCAGCATCGAGCAGATCTCGCAGCTGCTGTCCGCGCTGTCACGCGGCGACTTGACCGTACACATGCAGGGCGAGTTCCAGGGCGTTTATGCTCGCATCCGCGATGATGCCAACAGCACCATCGCGCAACTGACCACGATCGTCGGCAGCATCCAGACCGCGTCCGGCAGCCTGACCGGCGCTGCGGCCAACCTCGCACAGGGCAACGACCACCTGGCCAACCGCACCGAGCAGCAGGCAGCCAGCCTGGAAGAAACCGCGGCCACCATGGAAGAACTGACCGCCACCGTCCGCCAGAACGCCGAACACGCCCGCCAGGCCAACCAGCTGGCCAGCGGCGCGGCCAGCGTGGCGCACCAGGGCGGCGACGTCGTGGGCCAGGTGGTCAGCACCATGGGCGCGATCGAGGCCGCATCACGAAAGATCGCCGACATCATCGCGGTCATCGATGGCATTGCGTTCCAGACCAACATCCTGGCGTTGAACGCCGCCGTGGAAGCGGCCCGCGCCGGCGACCAGGGCCGCGGCTTCGCCGTGGTCGCCAGCGAAGTACGCACCCTGGCCCAGCGCTCGGCCGCTGCCGCCAAGGAAATCAAGGGCCTGATCGCCGACTCGGTCGGCAAGGTCGACGAAGGCTCGACCCTGGTGCGGCGTGCCGGCGACACCATGGGTGAGATCGTCGCCTCGGTGCAGCGGGTGACCGACATCATGGGCGAGATCTCGGCGGCGTCGCAGGAACAAAGCGCGGGTATCGAGCAGGTCAACCAGAGCATCGCCCAGATGGATGCCAACACGCGCCAGAACGCCACACTGGTGGAAGCCTCGGCCCACGCCACCCAGGGCATGAGCGAGCAGGCACAGGTGCTGGCGCACGCCGTGGCACGCTTCCAGCTGCACGAGCAGCGCCCCGTGCGCAGCCTCGATCCGGTGCGACGATGCGTGTCCCGCCTTCCCAGCTGATCCACGCGGGTCGATGTGGGGCTACATATTCCCGGCGCGCGGCCGATACCCCCAGTAAGCCGCGCGCCAACACGCGCTGGCGCCCGCCCCAGACCCAAGATTCCATGTCCGACGGCCACGACATTGCATTGAGTGACACCCACGCGGCCGACGCCGCCGACGAGCGGTTCCTGGTCCGCAATCCCCGCCAGCTGCGCCAGTTGCTGCGCTCGCTGATCGACCAGCGTTCCCTGATCAACGCCCACATCGACGGGCGCGATCGTTCTTTCCCCACCGCCCTGCTCGATATCGACGAGGACGAAGAAACCCTGCTGTTGGACGGCAGTCCGCAGGAAGCGTCCAACCGCGCCGCCGAGCAGGCCGACCACCTGCTGTGCTTTGCTCAGCTGGAACGGGTACTGGTGCGGTTCCGCCTGCAGGCACTGGAACGCGTGGACAACGACGGCCACGTCGCCTTCCGCGCCCACCTGCCCGACGAGCTGGTGCACCTGCAGCGCCGCGAGCTGTACCGCCTGGAAACCCCCATCACCGACTCGCCGCAGCTGAGCCTGGCCGCCGGTGAAGCCGGTGCCGACGCCCTGTCGATGCGGGTGGTGGACATCAGTGGCGGCGGCCTGGCCATCACCGTGCCCAGTGATTGCGCGCTGTTCACCCTGCAGAAGCGCTACGCCGCCACCCTGTCCATGCCCGACGGCCCGGACCTGCCGATCAGCCTGGTGGTGTGCAACATGCTGCCGCAGCGCCAGCCCAACGGTATCGAGGTGAAGCGCATCGGCATGCGCTTCGACGACCTGCCGCGCGGCGGCGACAGCGCCATCCAGCGCTACATCTTCCGCATCGACCGCCAGCGCAAGGCGCGCCAGAACGGCGAGCTGTGAGGTAGCGCCGGGCCCGGGGTCGGATCCCTTTCCGCAGGAAAGGGCTCTGACCCCACCCGTAGGTCCACGCCATGCGTGGATGCGCCCAACCCCGCCTAAAGTCCCCCGCCGCGGGGCCGATATCGAGGCTGACACCGGGACTACCGGCCGAACCAGGACCCTCGATGAACGACAAGACCAGCCCCACCGCCAGCGCCGGTGGCGAATTCCTCAGCTTCACCCTCGGCGCCGAGCACTACGGCGTTGACATCCTCAAGGTGCAGGAAATCCGCGGCTACGACGCGGTCACCCGCGTGCCCGATGCCCCGGACTACATCAAGGGCGTGATCAACCTGCGCGGCACCATCGTGCCGGTCATCGACCTGCGCCTGAAGCTGCGCCTGGAAAACGCGCGCTACGACGCCTTCACCGTGATGATCGTGCTGAACGTGGAAGACCGCGTAGTCGGCATCGTGGTGGACAGCGTCTCCGACGTCATTCCGCTGGCCGCCGAACAGATCCGCCCGACCCCGGAATTCGGCGCCGCGGTGGACACCCGCTTCATCTCCGGCATCGGCACCCAGGACGATCGCATGCTCATCCTGCTGGACATCGAAACCCTGCTCGACAGCGCCGACATGGGCCAGGCCGCCCTGCTGGAAGACGCGGCTGCCTGAGCAAACGGACGTTTTTCACAGTTCGACAAACGTCCCCTTCAGTTCCCCGTCAGCTTGCCGATAGGGGGACAGAAGCCGGGTGCGCAGGAGCGCATCAACCCGGATCGACTGTCCACACCATCCCCGGAGAATCACCTCGATGAAGTCCCTGCTTGTGTTCGTTTCGGCTGCCCTGCTGGCCACCACTGCTGCGTCCGCCTTCGCCCAGTCGGCCGACATGATTCCGCCGGAACTGGCCCCGCGTCAGGTTGGCAAGGACGGCATGGTCTGCGGCAAGGTGGAAAAGGCCCGTTTCGCAGAAGGTTCCGAAGGCCAGCCGACCTTCCTGTACATGGGCGGCGCCTTCCCGCGCCACACCTTCTCGGCGCGCATTGCCGGCGAGAACCGCGGCAAGTTCAACTTCCCGCTGGAGTCGCTGGAAGGCAAGACCGTGTGCGTGATCGGCAAGATCCAGCGCGACGCCTCGCGCGCTGAAATCGAGGTCAGCTCGCCGTCCAGCCTGAAGCTGGCCAACATCAAGTAATCCGCTGTCCGTCCTGCCACGCCGGCCATTGGTCGGCGTGGTTGCTGCAAGCGGGCCCGACGCCCGCACGCGTCTGCCTATGGAGATCGCAACGCCCATGCCGTGGATCAACAATCTGAAACTGATGCCGAAGCTGATGCTGACCTTCGGTGTCCTCCTGCTGGTGATGCTGCTGCAGGGCATCGTCGCCTATCGCGGCCTGCACTCGCTCAACAATGTCACCACCGAGCTGGCCGGCACGCGCATGGAGAGCATCCGCCTGGCCGGCGAGATGCGCGGCATGATCGGCGAAATCCGCAACTCCGAATACCAGCAGCTGGTGCGCGCCAGCGCTGAAGTGAAGGCCGATGCCCATGCGCGCGTGGCCGAGCTGCGCACCAGTCTGGACAAGGCGATCAAGACCTACCCCGGGCTGATCGACAACCCGCAGCAGAAGAAGCTGTTCGAAACGTTCGCCAACGACTGGAAGGACGCGCTGACGTCCTACGACAGCGTGTCCGAAATGCTGGAACTTGACCTGCCGGACGACGCCATCGATACCTTCGTCGGCGAAACCCGCACCAAGCACCGCAAGGCCGCCGCCGCACTGGAAGCGCTGATCGCCGAGGACAACCGCCTGGCCCGCGCCGCCCGCGAAGAGGCCTCAAGCACCTACTCGGCCTCGGCCGTGCTGACCGTCATCGCCCTTCTGGGTGGCGCCGCACTGGGCCTGGTCCTGGTCTGGCTGTTCGCCCGTGCCCTGGTGGGCAGCGTGCGCGGTGCCGTCTCGGTCGCCAACGACGTGGCCGGCGGCAAGCTCGATGGCCATATCGATGTCAGCCGCCAGGACGAAGTGGGCGAGCTGATGCAGGCCATGCAGCGCATGCAGCGCGACCTGCGCGAGCGCATCGAAACCGATGCCGCGGTGGCCCGCGAAAACCTGCGTATCCGCACCGCCTTGGATTACAGCTCCACCGGCGTGTACCTGACCGACCCGAACAACACCATCGTCTACAGCAACCGCGCCCTGCAGCAGACCCTGTCGCAGTACCAGGACGAGCTGCGCCGCGACCTGCCCGACTTCGATGCCCAGGCCTCGCTGATCGGCAAGCCGGTGACGGTGCTGGAACACCGCGGCGAAATGGACCACACCCTGCTGGCCAACCTGAAGCAGCACGGCGTGGCCCGCCGCCCGATGCAGTACGGCGATGCGCAGTTCGCCCAGGTGGTATCGACCATCCGCAACGAAGACGGCGACACCGTCGGCTACGTGGTCGAATGGCGTGACCGCACCCAGGAATCGCAGGTGGAAGCCGAGGTCGCGCGTGTCATCGCCCAGGCCGCTGCCGGCGACCTGTCCGGCCGCATCGACGCCGACGGCAAGGAAGGTTTCTTCCTGCAGCTGGCCCAGCAGATCAATGGCCTGCTCGACGCCAACGCCGGCAGTATCGAGCAGATTTCCGGCCTGCTGGCCGCCCTGTCGCAGGGCGACCTGACCGTGCGCATGCACGGCGATTACCAGGGCGTGTTTGCCCGCATGCGTGACGATGCCAACGCTACGGCCGCCCAGCTGAGCGAAATCGTCACCCGCATCAAGCAGTCCAGCCGCGCGATCAGCTCGGCCGCCGGCGAAATCGCCTCGGGCAACAGCGACCTGTCGCGCCGCACCGAGCAGCAGGCCGCCAACCTGGAAGAAACCGCCGCCTCGATGGAGGAACTGA
>NZ_DAMBCN010000056.1:0-7027 GCF_032056425.1 Stenotrophomonas sp. | reverse complement strand
ACCGCTGACCTCCTGCATGCCATGCAGGCGCTCTCCCAGCTGAGCTATGGCCCCACGTCGCTGAGGAGCGAAATAATAGCTGTGCCCCCGGAGGTTGGCAAGCGTTTGTTGCACTTTTCTTCACGTTGTCTGCGACGCCCGTGTCAGCCACCCGGCAGACGCTGCGCGCGCAGGCGCAGCGCGTTGCTGATCACCGAAACCGAACTGAGGCTCATGGCCACTGCTGCCAGCATCGGCGACAGCGAAATGCCCCAGGGCACCAGCACGCCGGCCGCGACCGGAATGCCCAGGCCGTTGTAGAGGAAGGCGAAGCCGAGGTTCTGCCGCATGTTGCGCACGGCCGCCCGCGACAACTGGCGCGCACGCAGGATGCCGCGCAGATCGCCCTTCACCAGCGTCACCTGTGCGCTGGACATCGCCACGTCGGTACCGGTGCCCATGGCGATGCCGACGTTGGCACTGGCCAGCGCCGGCGCATCGTTGATGCCATCACCGGCCATCGCCACCACGCGCCCCTGCGCCTGCAGCTGCTGCACCAGGGCGGCCTTGTCGGCCGGCCGCGTTTCACCGTGCACCTCGTCCAGGCCCAGCGTGGCCGCCACCGCCTGCGCGGTCAGTTCGCCATCGCCGGTGGCCATGATGATGCGCAGGCCATCGCGGTGCAGCGCGGCGATGGCTTCGGCGGTGGTGGACTTGATGGGGTCGGCCACCGACAGCAGGCCGGCCAGCTGTCCGTCCACCGCCAGGTACATCACGCTGGCACCGCGCCGACGCAGCACATCGGCCTCCTCACGCAACGCGGTCACGCTGATCTGCTCGCCGTCCATCAACGCGGTGTTGCCCAGCAGCAGTGCGCGGCCCTGCACGCGGCCGCGCACACCCAGGCCGGTGATCGAATCGAAGTCTTCCACGGCCTGCAGGGCCAGGCCGCGTGCGCGCGCTTCGGCAACAATCGCGGCGGCCAGCGGGTGCTCGCTGCCCTGGTCCAGGCTGGCGGCGCACTGCAGCAGCGCCGTGCCGTCGAATCCGTCGGTGGCACGTACCGTGTCGAACGCGGGGCGGCCCTCGGTCAGCGTGCCGGTCTTGTCCACCACCAGCGTATCGACCTTGCCGAGTGCCTCGATCGCCTCGGCATCGCGGAACAGCACGCCGTGCTGCGCAGCGCGGCCGGTGGCCACCATGATCGACATCGGCGTGGCCAGGCCCAGTGCGCACGGGCAGGCGATGATCAGCACCGCCACGGCACTGAGCACACCGTGGGTCCACGAGGGTTCCGGGCCGAACAGGCCCCAGCCGACCAGCGTCAGTGCGGCCACCGCCAGCACTGCAAGCACGAACCAGTACGCCACGCGGTCGGCCATGCGCTGCATCGGTGCGCGCGACCGCTGCGCCTGCGCCACCAGCTGCACGATCTGCGCCAGCATGCTGTCATCACCCACGCGCTCGGCTTCGATCACCAGCGCCCCCGAGCCATTCAGCGTGGCGCCGATCACGCTGTCACCGACCTGCTTGGTCACCGGCACCGGTTCACCGGTCAGCATCGATTCGTCCAGCGTTGAACGGCCCTCCAGCACGCGTCCATCCACCGGCACCTTCTCACCGGGGCGCACACGCAGGCGGTCGCCGGCCTTCACCTGCACCAGCGCCACGTCCTGCTCGCTGCCGTCGGCCTCGATGCGCCGCGCCGTTCTCGGCGCCAGGCCCAGCAGGGCCTTGATCGCCGCCGAGGTCTTGGCGCGCGCACGCAGCTCCATCAGCTGGCCGAGCAGGGTCAGCGAAATGATCACCGCCGCTGCTTCGAAGTAGACCCCGACGTGGCCGTGCTGCTGGAATGACGGCGGGAACAGCCCCGGGGCGACGGTGGCCACCACGCTGTAGCCATAGGCGGCGATCACGCCGGTGCCGATCAGCGTCCACATGTTGGGGCTGCGGTTGCGGATCGACTGCGCCCAGCGTTGCAGGAACGGCCAGCCCGCCCACAGCACCACCGGCGTGGCCAGCGCACCTTCCATCCACACCCGCAGGGTGGGGGACAGTGCGTGCAGCAGCGGCGTCATCGCCAGCATCGCCAGCGCCATGGTCGCCACGCTCAATGGCAACGACACCCAGAAGCGGCGGCGGAAGTCGGTCAGTTCCGGATTCTCGCCCTCGTCCAGGCTGGGCATCATCGGTTCCAGCGCCATGCCACAGATGGGGCAGGTGCCAGGGCCTTCCTGCACGATCTCCGGGTCCATGGGGCAGGTGTACAGCGTGCCGGCCGGCACCTCCGGTGCGATGTAGGACGCCGGGTCGAGATAGCGCTGCGGGTCGGCGATGAACTTCTGCCGGCAGCCGCCGCTGCAGAAGTGGAAGTCCTGGCCCTGGTGCTGGGCGTGATGCGGCGTGGTGCCCGGGTCAACGTTCATGCCGCACACCAGGTCCTTCACCGTGTTGGCCGTCTTCTTCGCGCCGCCGCAGCAGCTGCCCTTGGCGGCGGGCGCGTGATGGACAGGGCTGTGGGCGTGCCCGGAATGGGGGCTGTTCATGCGTTGTCCTCGGTCAGGGCGGCCAGGATCGGGCACTGTTCCAGTGCCCCGTGGCCGGGGCAGGCATCCACCAGTTGCGACAGCGCCGCCTGCATGCGCTGCAGTTCGGCCATGCGCTGCTCGATGTCGGCCAGGCGCGCGCGCGCGGTGTCGCGCACGCTGCCCATGTCCTGCGCGTGGCGGTCGCTCAGCGCCAGCAGTTCGGCAATCTCCTCCAGGCTGAAACCCAGTGCCTTGGCGCGGCGGATGAAGCGCAGGCGACGCAGGTCCTGTTCGCCGAAGATGCGGTAACCGCCTGCGGATCGTGCCGCGGTCGGCAGCAGGTGCTGGCGCTCGTAATAGCGGACCGTGTCGATCGGCACGCCTGCCTGGCGGGCCAGTTGACCGATGTTCATGGCGCACTCCTCTGTGGTTCTGGCGCCATTGTGAACCTTTGAGTCTGGTCCAGAGTCAAGGGTTTGGGTCCGGCGCACCTCATTCAGGGACATTTGCAACTTTCTTCATAGCCCTGCCTCCGGGGCCGTTTCTACCCTGCGCTTGTACCGGCCGCTGGGTGGCCTGAACGAAAGGAGGAGGGGCTGTGGAAGCACTTGATAGCGAAGGATTCGTGGAAGTTGCAGTGGTGGAATATCCGGGCGGTGATCCCTCGGCAGCGTCAGTTCTGGCCGAGATGGCACACATTGCCAATCGCCTGGCCCAGCAGAAGAAACGCGCCTATCCACGGGTGCTGGTCACCCGCTGGATCGTGCCGGCCAGCAATACCGGTGTGCACCGGCTGGCGGGTGCGGACATGCTGGATGCGGCGATTCCGGCGGTGATCGCGTTGCCAACCCTGGTCAGCCCCGGGGCAGCACTGCGCGCCGAGGATGTCCTGCTGGACTGGCTGCGCGCGCACTACGACGGCGGCAGCCTGCTGGCGGCCGCCGGCGATGGCGTAGGGGTTCTGGCACGCGCCGGCCTGCTGGCAGGCCGGACTGTATCTGGACCCGATCTGAGCCGCTATCCCGGCCTGCAGGGGCAGCCTTCCAGCTGGGCGCCCAGTGAGCGGGCGCTGGTAGACGACGGCGATGTGCTGACGGTCGGCGGTCCCCAGGCGTGGCGCTACATGGGCCTGCGGCTGTTGTACCGCCTGCACGGCCAAGGGGTGGCGAGCGAGGTGGCGGCGCAGCTGGGCATCACCGTGCCAGTGGCGATCCAGCAGGACCTGGAGCGCTTCAGCGCCAACTTTGCCCATGGTGACCGCGACGTGCTGAAGGCGCAGCGTTGGCTGCATAACACGGCGGCACGGGGCGCCACGCTCACCAGCATCTGTGAGATGTCAGGGCTTGAGCCGCGCACCCTGCAGCGGCGCTTCCTCAAAGCCACGGGGCTGCGACCGATCGAATACTGCCAGCGGCTGCGCATTGCCAAGGCCCAGGCCATGCTGCAACAGGGGGCCAGCATCGATGAGGTTGCCTGGGGCGTGGGCTACGCCGATCAAAGCGCGTTCCGGCGTCTGTTCCTTCGCATCATCGGCATGACGCCGGCCAATTATCGACGCCACGTGTGCTGCAACAAGCGACGCGAGCGCGCGGCTGTCGCAGCAGCGACTGCTACCGTACGCGGGTTGCGGCCGTCACCGGAACTGCAGATGCGGCGGAACGCGGCTTGAACCAGCGCCGTGCGCGTGCATTCGGGCCGCCCCTTGCGTTTGCAGCGGGCGGCTTCGAACATGCAGTGTGCTGTCGTGGATTGAAACGGGTATGTCGAGTGTAGGGCCGGTACCCATGCCGGTGATCGTGATTCTGCTGGCGCTGTTGGCATCCATGGCGCTGGCACGGCTGTGGCCACGTCCTCGTGCTGCTGCGGAACCGTCTGCCGCCGGGCTGGTGCTGGACATGCTGCTGCTCGGCCTGCTGTGCGGCAGGGGAGTATTCATTGCCGCGCATCTCGAGCTGTATCGGCAGGCGCCTTGGTCAGTCCTGCAGATTGCCGACGGTGGATACTCGTTGCCCGTAGCGCTGGTGTCGGGCGCCGGCTGGGGTCTGTGGGCGTTGCGCCGGCACCCGTCGCTGCGCCTGTCCGTGCTCTGCAGCGCAGGCGTGGGTGTGCTGCTGTGGGCCGCCGGTGGCCTGGTCATCTCGCAGTGGCAGGGCACGCACATGCCACTGCCAGCCGCACAGACGGTGGATCTGCAAGGGCAGGCACGACCGCTGCAGCAGTATCGGGGGCGCCCGCTGGTGCTGAATCTGTGGGCGACCTGGTGCGGCCCGTGCCGGCGCGAGATGCCGGTGCTGGCGCAGGCCCAGCAGGCGCATCCGCAGATCCAGTTTGCCTTCGTCAACCAGGGCGAAACTGCCGAAGATGTCCAGGTGTTTCTGTCCAGCGCCAGGCTTTCGCTGCACAACGTGCTGCTGGACGCAGCATCCGACACATCCACCGCACTGGGCGTCAAGGCCTACCCCGCCACCCTGTTCTTCGATGCCCAGGGGCGCCTGCAGGAACTGCACGTAGGCGAACTGACGGCCGCCGGTCTTGAACACAAACTGCGTCGGCTGCGGTAGCCTGCCGCGGCATTTCATTTCGGAGTTTCCATGCTGTCCATTTCCCCGCGCTTTGCGCACAAGGCCCTGATCCTGCCAGCCCTGTTGGCCCTGGCCGCCTGCAGCCAGGCGCAGACCCCGCCGGGCAAGACGGACGCCCAGCCGGCGGCTGCCGCTGCCGCCAAGGGCGATCGCCCGGCGGTGTTGAAGGGCATCGAGAAGCATGGCTTCCAGGTGATGGCCGAGTTCGACGCGCCGGGTGGCCTGCGCGGCTTTGCGGGTGTGGTCAATGGCCAGCAGCCGGCCGCCGCTTACGTGACGGCCGATGGCAAGAACGTGCTGGTCGGCAGCCTGTTCGATGCCGAAGGCAATGAAGTGGCCGCCGACACGGTGGAAAAGCTGGTGTCCGGCCCGATGTCGGCGGCCATCTGGAAGGACCTGGAAGGCAGCGCCTGGGTGCGTGATGGCAAGGCCGATGCGCCGCGGGTGGTCTACACCTTCAGCGATGCCAACTGCCCCTACTGCCACAAGTTCTGGGAAGCGGCGCGGCCGTGGGTCGACACCGGCAAGGTGCAGTTGCGCCACGTGCTGGTGGGGGTGATCCGCGAGGACAGCCCGGCCAAGGCGGCCGCGATCCTGTCCGCGCGCGACCCCACTGCAGCGCTGCTGCAGAACGAACACCAGTTCGAGCAGGGTGGCATCAAGCCGGTCGCCACGATCAGCCCGGACCTGGCGGGCAAGCTCAATGCCAACCAGGAACTGATGATCAAGCTGGGCTTCCAGGGCACGCCGGGCATCCTGTTCCAGGATGCTCAGGGTCAGGTGCAGCGTCGTTCGGGCATGCCGCAGGGTGCCGATCTGCAGACGGTGCTGGGCCCGCGCTGATCGCGCAGGGGCGTGTGCCGACGGGGTTCGGCACGCGCCTGTCGTGCTGTCGCATTCTGCGACATGACGGCTTCGCAGGCTGCGCAGTCGTCGTGCCGGTGTCACCGATGAAGCGTGACCTGGTTCAAGACTTCTGCCTTGATTGCGATCAAGGCCAAAAGCGACATCATGACTACGCTGGTGCGCATGAAATCCCGCACCCCAGCGCATGTCGCACGTCCTCGCCGATGGCTGAAAGCGCCGCGCCACGACGTGCTGTTCACGACACTCTCACCACACGCTTGCTACCCAGACCGCTGCGACCGCTACCTCTTCGGCAGCGCGGCCGCAGCGGCGAAGACGTCGACAGCCGCAGGACAGTGTCATCGTCCTGTTGCCTGCAATCGGCAGGCTGTCAGCGCTCGTCAACGCAGTACCTGCATTTCCAGTAGCGGCGGGGTGTGCACCCGGCAGCGCGCATGCGCACGCCGGCAGCGCCGCGCGATCGTTCGTTTGGGGAGAATGCAATGCGCGTTGCGGTACTGAGTGTGGCGTGTGCGGCAGTGCTGGCAGCAGCACCTGCCCAGGCACAGGAAGGTGCAGCCGATGATGCACAGGCGCTGCGGCGCGAGATCGACGGCGTGCGGCAGACGCTGGAGCGCCTGCAACAGCGCCTGGACCGGCTGGAGCAGCGCGAGGACAGTGCCGCAGTCGCTGCGCCGCAGCCGGCGTCGGCAGCACTGCCCAGGCCCGAGCCGGCCTCGCCCGCAGTGG
Organism: Stenotrophomonas sp.; assembly: GCF_032056425.1. Classification (GTDB taxonomy): domain Bacteria; phylum Pseudomonadota; class Gammaproteobacteria; order Xanthomonadales; family Xanthomonadaceae; genus Stenotrophomonas. The sequence continues at coordinate 342 of NZ_DAMBCN010000056.1, read as the reverse complement.
CCGGCGCCGGCGCAGGCTCAGGACTTCACCCCACCCAGGTACCGGGCGTCGCGCAGCCGGTGCTGCCGCAGCGTGATTCGGTGTCCGACCCCTCGACGGCGGCTTCGCGCCCGGACAGTGCGGCCGGCCCGACCGATCCTGACCTGAAGGGCTTCTTCGCCATTCCCGGCACCGACACGGTGATCCGCATCGGCGGCTACGCCAAGCTCGATGCCATCGCCGATTCACGGGCAGCCGGTGACGAGGACCAGTTCATTCCCTCGTCGATGCCCGTCGGCGGCAGCCATCGCGATGTGTCCAACTTCAACCTGCACGCCAAGCAGACCCGTTTCAGTTTCGAGG
>NZ_DAMBCN010000055.1:0-7483 GCF_032056425.1 Stenotrophomonas sp. | reverse complement strand
GATGCCAACACCACTGTCGCCCAGCTGACCCAGATCGTCGGCCAGATCCAGGCCAGCACCTCCAGCATCACCCTGGCCGCCGGCGAGATCGCCTCCGGCAACAGCGACCTGTCGCGCCGTACCGAGCAGCAGGCCGCCAACCTGGAAGAAACCGCCGCCTCGATGGAGGAACTGACCTCCACCGTGCGCCAGAACGCCGAACACGCCCGCCAGGCCAACCAGCTGGCCATCGGTGCACACGGCGTCGCCTCGCAGGGCGGTGAAGTGGTCGGCCAGGTGGTCACCACCATGTCGGCCATCGAAGCCTCGTCGAAGAAGATCGCCGAGATCATCAGCGTCATCGATGGCATCGCCTTCCAGACCAACATCCTGGCGCTGAACGCCGCCGTCGAAGCCGCGCGTGCCGGTGAACAGGGCCGTGGTTTCGCCGTGGTGGCCAGCGAAGTGCGCACCCTCGCCCAGCGTTCGGCCGCAGCGGCCAAGGAAATCAAGGGCCTGATCGATGACTCGGTCGGCAAGGTCAACGAAGGCTCGGCACTGGTCCACCAGGCCGGTGCCACCATGGGCGAGATCGTCGCCTCGGTGCAGCGCGTGACCGACATCATGGCCGAGATTTCCGCGGCTTCGCAGGAACAGAGCGCCGGCATCGAACAGGTCAATCAGACCGTGGTGCAGATGGACGAAACCACCCAGCAGAACGCCGCGCTGGTGGAAGAAGCCACCGCTGCCGCGCGTGCCATGGAAGACCAGGCCGCACAGCTGGCCGATGCGGTGGCCATCTTCCGCCTGGACAACCAGGTATCGGCAGCGGTGAAGGCCGTGGCCGCCCGCGTCGCACCGCCCGCACACACCATCGTGCGCGCCCCTGCCCGCCCGCAGGCCGTGCGCACCGCGGCACCGCGCACGCCCTCCAGCCCGGTCGCCTCCAGCGACGGTGACTGGCAGGAATTCTGATCCCCGCGGCGGCTTCGGCCGCCGCCCACCCGATGGACACCTCCCCCGTGCAGAGCCCAACCCCCATCGTGACCGGCCCCCGCGAATTCGAATTCGCCGACCGTGATTTCCGCCGCGTCTGCGACCTGATCTACCAGCGCGTAGGCATCGCCCTGGCCCCCGCCAAGCGGGACATGGTCTACGGGCGCCTGTCGCGGCGCCTGCGCGCACTGGGCATGCGCAGCTTCCAGCAGTACCTGGATCACCTGGAACAGGGTGAGGGCGAGGAATGGCAGGCGTTCACCAACGCGCTCACCACCAACCTCACCTCGTTCTTCCGCGAGCCCCACCACTTCGACAAGCTGCGCGAAGAACTGCAGAAGCGCACCGGCCGCGGTCCGCTGCTGCTGTGGTCGTGCGCGGCATCCACCGGTGAAGAGCCCTATTCCATGGCCATCACCGCGTGCGAGGCCTTCGGTACGCTGAAGCCGCCGGTGCGCATCATCGCCACCGACGTGGACACCCAGGTACTGGCCACCGCCGGACGCGGCGTCTACAACATCGACCGCGTTGCCAGTCTGGACCCGGACCTGCGCCGACGCTACTTCCAGCGCGGCAGCGGCCCCAACGAAGGCCAGTGCCGGGTACTGCCGGCACTGCGCGAGCTGATCGAATACCGCCCGCTGAACCTGCTGGCACCGCGCTACGACGTGGGCGGTCCATTCGACGCCCTGTTCTGCCGCAACGTGATGATCTACTTCGACAAGCCCACCCAGCGCGGCATCCTCGGGCGCCTGGTGAACCACCTGGCCGACGATGGCCTGCTCTACACCGGTCATTCGGAAAACTATCTGCATGCGGCCGACCTGATCCAGCCGTGTGGCCGCACGCTGTACCGACGCGCACAGGGAGCCGGCGCATGAACGCTGCACTGCGTACCGATGATGTGATGCGCTACCAGGATGCGCGCTTCAAAACCGTGGCTGCCAAGCTGCTGCCCACCCAGTACCTGGTGGTGGACGACACCACGGCACTGACCACCACGCTGGGTTCCTGCGTGGCGGCCTGCCTGCGTGACCCGGTGCTGAAGATCGGCGGCATGAACCACTTCCTGCTGCCCGAGGGCAATGCCGGTGACGGCGCCCCGGCGCGCTACGGCAGCTACGCCATGGAACTGCTGATCAACGACATGCTCAAGCGCGGCGCGCACCGCAAGCGCATCGAGGCCAAGGTGTTCGGCGGCGCCAACGTGCTCAAGGGCTTCACCAGCAACCCGGTCGGCACCCGCAACGCCGAATTCGTGCGCCAGTACCTGCAGGCCGAGCACATTCCGATCATTGCCGAGGATCTGTGCGGCATCCATCCGCGCAAGATCTGGTTCTTCGCCGATACCGGCCGCGTGGTGGTGCAGCGCCTGCCGCACGCGCACGAGGCCGAAGTGGCCGCCACCGAATCGGCCGTACGTGCCCGCCTGTCCAAGGCGCCGGTCACCGGCGGCGTGGAGCTGTTCGAATGAACGGGCCCGGCAACGCCCCCTGCCGGGTCCTGATCGTCGACGACTCTGCCGTGGTCCGGCAGATGCTCACCGAAATCCTGTCCAGCGATCCGGGCATCGACGTGGTCGGCACCGCCGCCGACCCGTTGCTGGCGCGCGAGAAGATCAAGCGCCTGGCCCCGGATGTGATCACGCTGGACGTGGAAATGCCGCGCATGGATGGCCTGGCGTTCCTTGAAAACCTGATGCGCCTGCATCCGCTGCCGGTGGTGATGATTTCCTCGCTCACCGAGCGCGGCGCCGACACCACGCTGCAGGCGCTGGCACTGGGCGCGGTGGATTTCGTTTCCAAACCCAAGCTTGATGTGGCGCGTGGGCTGCAGGGCTACGCCGAGGAGATCATCGGCAAGGTCAAGATGGCCGCCCGTTCGCGGGTGCGACCGCTGGTGCGTGCGGCGGCGCCGAAGGTGCTGCTGGACGCGGCACCGTCGCTGCGCCCGGCCGCGCCGCAGTTCCGTACCACCGACCGGCTGATTGCCATCGGCTCCTCGGCTGGCGGCACCGAAGCGCTGCGCGTGGTTCTGGAAAGCATGCCCGCCGACGCCCCGGCCGTGGTGATGACCCAGCACCTGCCGGCCAGTTTCAGCACCGCCTTCGCCGAACGCCTGGACCGCCATTCGGCCATGGCCGTGCGCGAGGCCAGCGATGGCGAAGCCGTGCTGCCGGGCCACGCCTACCTGCCGCCGGGCGGCAAGCACCTGCGCATCATCCGCGACGGTGCCCGCTGGCGCTGCCGCATCGACGACGGCCCGGCGGTGAACCGGCACAAGCCGGCCGTGGATGTGCTGTTCCGCTCAGTCGCGCAGAGCGCCGGTGGCAATGCCATCGGTGCCATCCTCACCGGCATGGGTGACGACGGCGCGCGCGGCCTGCTGGAAATGCGCCAGGCCGGCGCGCCGACACTGGTGCAGGACGAGGCCACCAGCGTGGTCTGGGGCATGCCCGGTGCCGCGTTCAAGCTGGGAGCAGCGGAAGAACAGGTACCATTGGAACGGATCGCCGAACGGCTGCTGGCGCTGTCCCGCAGCTGAGCGAATTGCCCCTCTTCAACCGCCCATACGCGGCCCGCTCAGGGCCGCCCGTGCTGTTTCGCTTTTCAAGGAGTTTCACCATGGCATTACGCCTGAATCCACTGCGCGTCGTGCTTGCCGCCGCCTGCGTGCTGCCCACGCTCGCCAGCGGCACCGGTCGAACCGATGCCCCGCACGCGGCACCCGCACCGGCCCCAGCACGCTGGACAGAGCACGTAGCGATCAGCGCCAGCGCCGGCCAGCACATTCATGATCACCACCCCGATGTCGTACTTCGCATCGTCACCCCGGAGGACGGCGCGCGCATCACCGGCGCGGCCAAGACCGGGCAGTTTGTACGCCAGGTCTTCGGCGCCAGCTCCACCACCCGCCTGGATCCCAGGCATGTGCGTGGGACCACTGTACAGGCGGTGCCCAGCCCTGCCATGGAGCTCATGCCCAGCTTGTTCAATGACTGGCTGCAGCAATACTTCACCCTGTTCCCCGCCGCCGTTCCCCAGGGTCGAACGCTGTTGAGGGTGGAGGCAAACGAGTGGGCGCTGATCTACCAGAAGCCCAAAGCCGGGCAGCAGCTCTATCAGCTCAATCACTTCACCCGCCTGCGCCTGCAACAGCCCGACGGCAGCACCGTGGATGCCGGCTACTGCGACGATCCCGGGCGCGATGCCACGCTCGAACAATGGCAGGCCAACGACTACGCCCGACTGCGCGCCAGTGCCAGGGAACTGGCCGCCGCCTGCGTGCAGCGCTTTGTCAGCAAGCTGCCACAGTTCTTCCCGCAGCCGCTGCCCGCAGCAGGTAGTGGTGACGGCACCGCACGCGTGCGGGTCATCAACTCGGCAACGGAACGGGTCACCATGCTCAGCGACGCCTATTGCCTGGCCGACGGCAGCCGACGCTTCGATGACCCGCGTTGGCCGGCCGCCAGAAACGCCGACGCGCAGGACAGCGAGGCGGGCAACCTCAGTCTTGGCATCGCGGAAACGGAAACGCTGCGCAGCCTGAAGTCGCCAAAGTTCCGCGAATATGCCGTGCAGGCGGGGCAGCCGTTGATCTTCGACGCAGACGTCCGCCACCGTGGCGCGTTCTGCACCGGCACGCTGGCTGTACAGATCATGCCGGTAACCGGTGTGGATTACGAAGTGAAGATGGATATCGTCGGCCAGGTCTGCAAGCTGAACGTCCATAGCGTCGATGCAGAAGGTGTCCGGCTCGCCGTGCCGGCCAGGCGCGCGCCCGAGACATGTACGCGTCCGGACGTGGACTACGCCGCGCTCACAGCGAAGACGCCGCGCGAACCGCTGGACGCCATGGGCGTGTTTCTGTTCACCGGCAGCACGCTGCAGGTACAACCCGCAGACAGCGACAGCCCACCGCTGCAGCTGGCCGACGGTCCTGCCGATGCTGCGCGGCTGCAGACGCTGTTGCAGCAGATGCTGGCCACGCCGGGAACCCGCGCCTGCGTGATCGTACCTGGGCAGGATCACGCCAGCCCATTGAACACGCTGCTGCGCGACTACGTGCTGGAGCATGGCGCGGCACTGCCTGGCCTGTGGGAGGCCGCCGCGACGGTCAATCAGGCGCGCCACGCAGACCCGACCGCTACGCTGGATCTGCAGGCCGCCGTGCAGCACTGCCAGACCCTGCCCCGCCTGGACTTCCGCGTGCAGTAACCCATCGTCTGACACGGTAGCGCCGGCCCGCGGCTGGCCGGACCACACCGCCCCCTCGACAGCACCTCGTTCAAATGCCGGCACCGGAAGGGTCGGCTTGGCTGTATCTGTTTCTCAAGGAGCTTGACCATGGCCATGCGCCGCTTCCCCTGCCGAACCACGCCGCTGGCAGCGGCCCTGCTTGCACCGCTGCTGGCCACCGCGGCTGCCCAGCCGGCATCGCGACAGGCGCCCTCTTCGCCCGCCACCGACGCTGCCGATGCGTGGAGCGAACGCGTGCAGATCCTGAGCGGTCCGGATACCGCCGCCAAGCCGCTGCATGCGCCGGACGTGGCGCTGCGCATTGTCACCCCCGACGACAGCGAGGCACTGACGCCGAAGGGACTGTCCCTGCTGTTCAGTGGCAACGAGCCCGACTACAGCCGGCGCAACCAGCTGCCCGGCAGCATCATCGAAAGCCAGGCCAGCCCGGCCATCGCGCTGATGCCGAACGTGGCCAAGGCGCTGGTAGGCGGCTATTTCCGCTATGCACCCGACGCACTGCCGACCCAGACCAGCACCCTTCGCTTCAATGCCGAAACCTGGGCGCTGGTACACCAGGGCAACACCCGCAAGGATCCGCTGTACCGGCTCAACCACACCAGCACGATCCAGCAGCGCCGCGCCGATGGCAGCCTGGCCGAGATCATCCGCTGCAGCGACAGCGACGAACGCGCGACGTTGGGCACCTGGCAGGCCAACGATTATGCGCGGGTGAAGAGCGCCGCGCAGATGATCACCATGAAGTGCATCGAAAAGCTGATCAAGCGCATTCCGGCCATGTACCCGCGCCCGTTGGCGGCTGCGGATCTCAGCGCCTACGCCGGGGGCGTCGTGCCGCCGGCACGGGTACGCGTGTACGCCGATTTCGGCCGCACCACCACTCTGCTTACCGACGCGTCGTGCCGCGACGACTACCGCGATCGCATCGACGTGAAGTACAACAATGCCGGTGACAAGGGCGTGCTCGGCATTCCCAGCACCGAGGCCCTGCGCAGCAAGCAGAACCAGCGGTTCTCCACGCTCAGCTATCAGGAATACGAAGTTCCCGCTGGCAAGCCGCTGATCTTCGAGGCGGCCTTTGATCCCAAAAGCGGCCTGTACTGCACGGGCACGCTGTCGGGCCAGTTCGTGGCCAAACCCGGCCAGGACTATGAAGTGGAGTTTGAAGTAGCCGACAAGATGTGCCGTCTGCATGTCCGCCAGGTTCACGCCGATGGCAGCGTGACGCCGCAGCAGGCCCGACCCACTCCCACCATCTGCGAGCGCACGCGTGCGCCGGTGCGCATCGAACCGCGACAGGAGATGCAGGTCCTGCTGTTCAGCCCCGGCCAGCTGCAGATCCAGGACGCCAACCCGGGCAGCGCCGCGCAGCAGCTGCGTGACGAAGCAGGCAGCAGCGAAGCCCTGCAACAGGTGCTGCAGCAGGCCAGCAGCACGCCCGGCACCCGCCTGTGCGTGGTGGCGCCCTCGTCCGCCTACAGCAGTGTCCTGCACGATGCCGTGCGCGAACGGGTGCTGGACGCACCGCAGGTGCTGCCCAGCCTGTGGGAAGAAGCCGCATCGGTGAACCTGCGCCGTGGTGCCGCCGCCGATGCGCCGGTGGACATCGCCGCCGCGGTCGAGCGCTGCAAGGCCTTCCCGATCAAGGAGTTCGCTGGGCAGTAAGCCGCAGCGCGCACCCGTTCGGCCACCGCTGACCCCACCAACGAAAGAACCCCCGGCTCGCACCGGGGGTTCTTCGTTTACCGCATCAACCGATCCGCAGGATCAGGCAGCGACCGTCTTGGCCACGTCCTGGTACTCCTCGATCTGGTCGAAGTTCATGTAGCGGTAGATTTCCGCACCGCTCTTGGCGATCACGCCAATATCGGCCATGTACTCTTCCTTGGTCGGGATACGGCCCAGACGCGAGCAGATCGCGGCCAGTTCGGCCGAACCCAGGTACACGTTGGTGTTGCGGCCCAGACGGTTCGGGAAGTTGCGGGTCGAGGTCGACATCGCGGTGGAACCTTCGCGGATCTGCGCCTGGTTGCCCATGCACAGCGAGCAGCCCGGCATTTCCATGCGAGCGCCGGTGGCGCCGAAGGTGCCGTACACGCCTTCCTTGGTCAGCTCCGAAGCGTCCATCTTGGTCGGCGGGGCCACCCACAGGCGGGTCGGCAGGTCACGCTTGCCGTCCAGCAGCTTGGCCGCGGCGCGGAAGTGACCGATGTTGGTCATGCACGAACCGATGAACACTTCGTCGATCT
>NZ_DAMBCN010000054.1:0-8068 GCF_032056425.1 Stenotrophomonas sp. | reverse complement strand
GCGCATTCAGGGAGCTGCCGGGCCTGGTCGCCGACGGCCGCGACATGGGCACGGTCATCTTCGCCGACGCCCCCTACAAGGTGTTCCTGACCGCCAGTGCCGAGGAGCGTGCCGAGCGCCGGCATAAGCAGTTGAAAGACAAGGGGGTTTCTGTTAGCTTTGATGACCTCCTGCGCGAGATCATGGCCCGCGACGCCCGTGATGCTCAGCGTACCGTGGCGCCCCTGAAGCCGGCAGACGATGCCGTCCTCATCGACACCACAGGCATCGGCATCGCAGATGTCGTTGCCAGAGTGATGGATCTGCTTCCGGTTCCGGCTGCCTGATCCGTTCGCGCAGGGGCACTGCCAGCAACACCGGTGGTGGTCGCGCACTTGCAGTGCTGTACAAGCTCCGTCGCGCAATGATGCGTGGCGGTTTTCCTACTACACACGACCTGCGTTTCCGGGGTCGACCAACAGGCGGGCGGTCGCCATTCCCCTGAAGGGGACGCCACCGACCCATGTGTCCAACAGAGTAAATCTAATGACCGAATCATTTGCCGAACTGTTTGAAGCCAGCCAGGCCAACCTGGCCAAGCTGAAGCCGGGCGCCATCGTCAGCGGTACCGTTGTTGAAGTCCGCGGCGACGTCGTGGTGATCAACGCTGGCCTGAAGTCCGAAGGCATCGTGCCGATCGAACAGTTCCGTAACGACGCTGGCGAAATCGACGTCGCCGAAGGCGACATCGTCAAGGTCGCCCTCGACTCGATCGAGAACGGCTTCGGCGAAACCGTCCTGTCGCGCGAGAAGGCCAAGCGCGCGATGGTGTGGGACGAGCTGGAAGAAGCGTTGGAAAAGAACGAAACCATCACCGGCCGCATCAGCGGCAAGGTCAAGGGTGGTTTCACCGTGGACATCAAGGATGTCCGCGCCTTCCTGCCGGGTTCCCTGGTCGATGTGCGCCCGGTGCGCGATCCGGCCTACCTGGAAGGCAAGGAGCTGGAATTCAAGCTCATCAAGCTGGACCGCAAGCGTAACAACGTCGTGGTCTCGCGCCGCGCTGTCGTCGAAAGCGAGCACTCGGAAGAGCGCGAGCAGCTGATGGACAAGCTGCAGGAAGGCGCGATCCTGAAGGGTGTCGTCAAGAACCTGACCGACTACGGCGCGTTCGTGGACCTGGGCGGTATCGACGGCCTGCTGCACATCACCGACATGGCATGGAAGCGCGTGCGCCATCCGTCCGAAGTCGTCAACGTCGGCGACGAGCTGGACGTGCGCGTGCTGAAGTTCGACCGCGAGCGCAACCGCGTTTCGCTGGGCCTGAAGCAGCTGGGCGAAGATCCGTGGGATAACATCGCCCGTCGTTACCCGGCCAACAGCCGCGTCTTCGGCAAGGTCTCCAACGTCACCGATTACGGCGCGTTCGTTGAGATCGAGCCGGGCGTCGAAGGCCTGGTGCACGTCTCCGAGATGGATTGGACCAACAAGAACGTCAACCCGTCCAAGGTTGTGCAGGTGGGTGACGAAGTCGAAGTGATGGTGCTGGACGTCGACGAAGAGCGTCGCCGCATCTCGCTGGGCATGAAGCAGGTTGCCGCCAATCCGTGGGAAACCTTCGCTGCCACCCACAAGAAGGGTGACAAGGTGTCGGGCCAGATCAAGTCGATCACCGACTTCGGCATCTTCATCGGCCTGGACGGCGGCATCGACGGCCTGGTCCACCTGTCCGACATCAGCTGGAACACCACCGGCGAAGACGTCGTTCGCAACTTCAAGAAGGGCGACACCCTGGACGCTGTTGTCCTGGCCGTCGATCCGGAACGCGAGCGCATCTCCCTGGGCGTGAAGCAGCTGGAGCAGGATCCGTTCGGCCAGTACATGGCTGCCAATCCGAAGGGCTCCAAGGTCGAAGGCGTGGTGAAGGAAGTCGACGCCAAGGGCGCGATCATCGAGCTGGCTGACGGCATCGAAGGTTACGTCTCGGCACGCGACATCGCCAACGAGCGCGTTGACGACGCCACCCAGCACCTGAAGGTCGGCGACAAGGTCGAAGCCAAGTTCGTGGGCATGGACCGCAAGGGCCGTACCCTGCAGCTGTCGATCAAGGCCAAGGACGACGCTGAAATGCGCGAAGTGCTGGAGGAATACCAGTCCTCTTCGGCTTCCAGCGGCACCACCCAGCTGGGCGCGCTGCTGCGTGCACAGCTGAACGGCAACAAGTCCGAGTAATCGGCCTTACGCTGTACGTTGTTTCCTGGACGGCCCGGGCATTGCCCGGGCCGTTTCAGGCTGAGAGACCCCTGATGTGAGCCGGCGATGACCAAATCCGAACTGATCGAAATCCTTGCGCGCCGCCAGGCGCACCTGAAGGCCGATGATGTCGATCTGGCGGTGAAGTCGTTGCTGGAAATGATGGGTGGTTCCCTCTCTGCCGGGGATCGCATCGAAATCCGTGGCTTTGGCAGCTTCTCGCTGCACTACCGGCCGCCGCGCCTGGGTCGCAACCCGAAGACCGGCGAATCGGTGGCCCTGCCGGGCAAGCACGTCCCCCATTTCAAGCCGGGCAAGGAACTGCGCGAGCGGGTCAGCAGCGTGCTGCCGCTGGATGCCGATCCGGCCTGAGGCGCCTGTCGCGCGACGACGTGCGATTTTTCCCGCCAGTCGGATAAGCTACAGGCTCTTGGCACTGGAGCTGTCGCATGAAGGTCTTTCGTCTGCTGGTGCTGCTGGCAGTGCTGATCCTTGGCCTGATCATCGGCGCGGTCAACATGACCGACATGTCGATCAACCTGTTGTTCACCCAGTTGCATACGTCGGTTGGCGTGGCGTTGATCGCCGCACTGCTGGTCGGCGTGGTCGTCGGTGCCGGGCTGGTGCTGGTAAGCGTGGTCATTCCGCTCTACAGCCAGCTGCGCCGCGCCAACAAGTCGGTGGCTGCCACGTCGGCCCCGGTTCCTTCCTCCCAATCTTTTGATGGACGCTGATCGAAGATGGATTTCGTCACCGAGTGGTTCTGGTTCTTCCTGTTCGTGCCGCTGGCAGCCATTGCCGGTTGGGTCATCGGCCGTCGTGGTGGTCAACGCCACGGTGACAACCAGGTCAGCCGCCTGTCCAGCACCTATTTCCGCGGCCTGAACTATCTGCTGAACGAGCAGCCGGACAAGGCCATCGAACTGTTCCTGCACATCGCGGAACTGGACAAGGAAACCTTCGAAACCCAGGTCGCACTGGGCCACCTGTTCCGCCGCCGTGGCGAAGTGGACCGCGCCATCCGCCTGCACCAGGGCCTGGTCAACCGCAACGACCTGAGCGATGCGCAGCGCGTACAGGCCCTGCTGGCGCTGGGCGAGGACTACATGAAGTCCGGCCTGCTGGATCGCGCCGAAACGGTGTTCACCGAACTGGCCCAGCTGGATCAGCGTGCGCCGCAGGCGCTCAAGCACCTGATCGGCATCTACCAGGCCGAGCGCGACTGGGAAAAGGCGATCGACAACGCCACCCGCTTCGAAGACGTGACCGGCGAGCCGATGGGCAAGCTGATCGGGCAATTCGAATGCGAGCTGGCCGAGCGTTTCCGTGGCGCCGGCAAGCTGGACGAGGCGAGGGCGGCCATTGCCCGCGCCTACCAGGCCGATGCCATGTCGGTGCGCGCCGGCATCATTGAAGGCCGCCTGGAAACCGATGCGGGCAACGCAGAGGCGGCCGTGCGTGCGTTCGAGCGCGCCGCGCGCAATGACCCGGAATATCTGCCGGAGCTGCTGCCGGCGTTGATGGAAAACTACCGCAAGGTGGGCGACCTTGGCGGCGCGCGCGCGTTCCTGTCGGAGATGACCGAGCACTACCGCGGTATCGCCCCGGTGCTGGCGCTCACCCGCCTGATGGAAGAGCAGGAAGGCGTGGCCCCGGCGCGCGCTTACCTGGGCCGCCAGCTGAAGGATCGCCCGTCGGTGCGTGGCGAGTCGGCGCTGATCGACCTGACCCTGGCCGAAGGCGCCGATTCCACCGCCACCCTGCACGACCTCAAGCACATCACCGACCAGCTGCTGGTGCGCAATCCGGCCTATCGCTGCACGCGCTGCGGCTTCGGCGCACGTACCCACCACTGGCAGTGCCCGAGCTGCAAGGAGTGGGGCACGGTGAAGCCGCTGCTGAACTACGCGGTGCTCTGAACCATGCCGTGGCTGGTGATGGGTGCGCTGCTGGGCCTGGCCCTGCTCAGTGCTGGCTTGACGTGGGCCGCGCGCGGTTACGCGCTGCGCCGGCAACTGCTGGACCAGCCCGGCGAACGCCGCAGCCATAGCGTGGCCACGCCGCGCGGTGGCGGCATTGCCATTGTCATCAGCCTGTTGGTGGCCGCCGGTGCTGCCATGTGGGCCTGGCCGCAGGCCGCAGGCAGTGTGCTGGTCGCCAGCCTGGGCCTGGTGCTGGTGGCCGGCATCGGCTGGTGGGACGATCATCGGCCGCTGCCAGCGGTGCGCCGCCTGTGTGTGCATGTGGTCGCAGCCGCGCTGTTGGCTGGGCTGGTGAAGCTGCACGGCGGCAGCTGGTTGCTGGTGGCGCTGGTGCTGTTCTTCACCACCTCGCTCATCAACATCTGGAACTTCATGGATGGTATCAACGGCATTGCCAGCAGCCAGGCGATCATCGCCGCGCTGGGGCTGGCGCCGGTGCTGCCGTGGCCCTATTCATTGGCCGCCATCGCGCTCGGCCTGGCCTGTCTGGGTTTCCTGCCGTTCAATTTCCCCAGGGCGAGGATCTTCATGGGTGACGTCGGCAGCGGCGCGCTCGGTTACGCGGTATCTGTGGTACTTGCCATCGCCAGCCTGAAGACCAGCATCCACTGGATGCTGCTGCTGGTGCCGATTTCACCATTCCTTGTGGACGCAGGCTTCACACTGTTGGCGCGCATGCTCTCCGGACAACGCTGGATGGAACCCCACACCCAGCACGTCTACCAGCGCGCGGTGCAGGCAGGAGCCAGCCACGCACAGGTCACAGGGATGTACTTTGTTTTGGGCCTATTCAGTATTACAGTGTTCAATGTCTGCTCCAGTTTGCAGCCGAGGTGGGAGGCTGTCGTAGCGGTCGCGTGGTTTGCCGCGCTGACTCTGCTCTGGCTCCTCCTGCGCAATGGATTGCGCAATCGATAAGGAATTACACGAAATATGTCTTCACCTTGGCGGGACAGAATCCTCGGTCTTTTGCCGCGCACGGCCATCGTCTGCCACGACCTGTTCATGGTCTGGGCGTGCTGGCAGCTGCTGCATGCAGGCCGCTACTCGATCCTGGCCGACGCGCCGGCGCTGCCCCTGTGGAACGTCGACACCACCCTGGTGCTGGCCCTGCAGGGCGTCGTCTTCTGGCGTGTAGGCCTGTACCGCGGCCTGTGGCGGTTCGCCAGCGTCAGCGACCTGCTGAACATCTTCAAGGCCAGCTTCATCGGTCTGGTCGCGATCGTGCTGGTGCTGGCCTGGAAGCGCTTCAATGGCGTGCCCATGTCGGTGCTGGTCATCTATCCCTTCGCGCTGTCGGCGCTGCTGGGCGCACCGCGGCTGCTGTACCGCGCCTGGAAGGACTACCAGTCGCTGCAGTCCGATTCCACTGCGCGCCGGGTGCTGATCCTGGGCGCCGGCCAGGCGGCCGAGACGCTGGTGCGCGACCTGCGGCGTTCCGGCAACTTCGAGCCGGTCGGCCTGCTGGATGATGCCCCGCACCTGCGCGGTGCAAAGCTGCAGGGCCTGCCTATCCTGGGCACGCTGGACGATGCGCCTGCCGTGGTGCGCGAAAGCGCGGCCAAGCTGCTGGTCATCGCCATTCCCTCGCTCGATGCGGTGGGCATGCAGCGCGTGGTCGCCATCTGCGAAAGCACCGGCGTGCCATTCCGCACCGTGCCCAAGCTCAGCGACATCCTGCAGGGGCAATCGCTGCCGGGTCAGCTGAAGGAAGTGGCGATCGAGGATCTGCTGGGTCGCAAGCCGATCATGCCCGACTGGAATCTGATCCGCGGCTGGCTGGGCGGGCGTACCGTCATGGTCACCGGCGCGGGCGGCTCGATTGGTTCGGAACTGTGCCGGCAGTGCGCGCGCCACGGCGCAGGCCGTATCGTGCTGGTGGAGATCAGCGAACTGCTGCTGCTGACCATCGAAGGCGAGCTGCGCCGCAGCTTCCCCGATATCGAGGTGGAGGCCGTGCTGGGCGATTGTGGCGACCCGGCGGTAATGCGCCACGCGCTGTCGCTGCACCCGGTCGATACCGCCTTCCATGCCGCCGCCTACAAGCACGTGCCCGTGTTGGAACGGCAGCTGCGCGAGGCGGTGCGCAACAACATCCTGGCCACCGAGAACGTCGCACGCGCCTGTCTGGAAGCGCGCGTGGAGCATTTCGTGTTCATTTCCACCGACAAGGCGGTCGATCCGGTCAATGCGCTGGGCGCCAGCAAGCGCTATGCGGAAATGATCTGCCAGAGCCTGGACCAGAAGTCCACGCATACCCGTTTCGTAACCGTGCGCTTCGGCAACGTGCTGGCTTCGGCCGGCAGCGTGGTGCCGCTGTTCCGCGAACAGATCCTGCGCGGCGGTCCGGTCACGGTGACCGACCCGGAAGTGACCCGCTACTTCATGACCATCCCCGAGGCCTGCCAGCTGATCCTGCAGGCGGCCGCCTCGGCCTCGCACGGGGCCATCTACACCCTGGACATGGGCGAGCCGGTGCCGATCCGTGTGCTGGCCGAGCAGATGATCCGCCTGGCCGGCAAGCAGCCGTACAAGGACATTCCGATCATCTACACCGGTCTGCGTCCGGGCGAGAAGCTGCACGAGACGCTGTTCTATTCCGACGAAGACTACCGCCCGACCTCGCACCCGAAGGTGCTGGAAGCGGGTGTGCGTACCTTCTCGCGCGATCTGGTGCTGGGCAACGTGCCCAAGCTGCGTGAGGCGACGGTCAGCTACGACACCGGCGCGATCCAGGAGATCCTGTTCGCGACCATGCCCGAATTCTCACCAATCGAACAGGACGCTTACATCTCGTCCGCTAAAGTCGTGCCATTCCCCGCACGAGAGGCCAGCAGGCACTAATGAGCAAGCGCATTCGCAAGGCAGTTTTTCCGGTGGCAGGCCTGGGCACCCGTTTCCTGCCCGCCACCAAGACGGTTCCGAAGGAAATGCTGCCGATCATCGATCGGCCCCTCATCCAGTATGCAGTGGACGAGGCGATCGAGGCGGGCTGTGACACCCTGGTGTTCATCACCAACCGCTACAAGCACGCCGTTGCCGATTACTTTGACAAGGCCTACGAGCTGGAACAGAAGCTGGAGCGTGCCGGCAAGCAGGAACAGCTGGAGCTGATCCGCCACGTGCTGCCCGAAGGCGTGCGCGCGATCTTCGTCACCCAGGCCGAGGCACTGGGCCTGGGCCACGCCGTGCTGTGCGCCAAGGCGGTGATCGGCGACGAGCCCTTCGCCGTGCTGCTGCCCGACGATCTGATCTGGAACCGCGGCGCCGGTGCGCTGAAGCAGATGGCCGATCTGAACGAGGCCAGTGGTGCCAGCGTGATCGCGGTGGAAGACGTGCCGCACGAGAAGACCGCCAGCTACGGCATCGTCGCCACCGAGGCGTTCGATGGCCGCAAGGGTCGCATCTCGCAGATCGTGGAAAAGCCCAAGCCGGAAGATGCGCCGAGTGATCTGGCGGTGGTGGGGCGCTACGTGCTGAGCCCGAAGATCTTCGAGCTGCTGGAGCAGACCGGCAGTGGTGCCGGTGGCGAGATCCAGCTGACCGATGCGATTGCCGCGCTGCTGGCACAGGAGCCGGTGGATGCCTACCGCTTCGAGGGCACGCGCTTTGACTGCGGCACCCACCTGGGTCTGGTCGAAGCGACGATCCGCTTCGCGCTGGACAACCCGAAGCTGGCCGGCCCCGCCCGCGAGAAGCTGGCAGCGATGCTGGCGGAGTAAGGTTTTATCAGGCGCTCCGTGCAGCGCCTTCCTATCTCCCCGGGGAGGCGGGGGCGGGCCGCTGCAGGACACGCCGTAACCCCATGCCTGGGGGCCCGTGGGGGCCATCCCTGGCGCCTGGGGTCCTGCATC
>NZ_DAMBCN010000053.1:0-9386 GCF_032056425.1 Stenotrophomonas sp. | reverse complement strand
AGCGACCACGGCCACGGGACGATGCGCCCGTTGCGGCGGATGCCGCTCTCCTGCAAGGCCACGGCGTAGAGCACGGTCGAGGGGATGCCTGCGCGCTGGGCGGCAAGCTGGTAAGCCGGTGGCGGAACCTCCTGGGCCAGGGCGGCAACGGCATACAGGCCGGCAGTGAGCACCAGTGCGCGCAGGGGCATGGCTACGGCTGGCGCTGCCATTGGCCGTTCACTTCGCGCACGGCGGCGGGCAGATCGCCGGGCAGGCCCAGTGACAGCCAGCGGCCGCCGTCGTGGTTGAGCGTGATGCTGCCGGCGCGCACGCGCGCCGGGTCGATCTGCGCGCGCTTGGCCCAGTCGCGGATGCGCGCGTCATCCTGGCGGCTGCCCACCATGTACAGGTCGAACTCCGCGCCCGAGGATTGCAGGCGCTGCACGAGCTGTCCGCAGGCTGCGCAGCCGTCCTTGACGAACACCGCCATGCGGCCGCTGCCGCGCAAGGGACTGCTGGATGGGCCGGCGCCCGGCTTGTCGTCGGGCAGGTTCACGCGCTGCATCCCCGGATTCAGGCGCTGCCAGGCCTCGTCGTAGGCGCGCTGGTAGGCGAGCAGCTTCTCGACGCGGCGCGCTTCCACCTGCACCTGCAGTTCCGCATAGCGGCGCCGTTCTTCGTCCGTGCGAGCTTCGATGCCCAGGGCGGACAGCGGGTCCAGGTTGGGCGAGTAGATACCCAGCGGCCCATCCATCAGCTCGCGGTAGCGTGCCCATTCTTGTGGCTGCAAGCCCCATTCGGTTGCCACCCGGTCGTCCAGCACGCGGGCGGCCAGCGGGCGCTCCTGGCTCTGTGCGTTGCGCGCCGAGGTCGTTGCGGGCTGCTGCGCCCAGGCGGGCCATTGCGACGACGCCACCAGGACCGCGAAAAGGAGGATCGACGGCTTCATGGGGTGCTCCGGTCAGGGAATCGCCACGCGGCGGGTCTGGTTGCCGGCCTGGAACACTGCGGTGTTGCCCTCGATCGCCTGCAGGCGCCACGGGCCGACCGCATCCCCGGGCAGCAGCACCTGAAGTTGGGCGGGCGTGAAGTCCCCGATGCTCGGCGCGACGGACACGCTGCGCTGGCCGGCGCGCAGTTCGGCGCCGACGACGCGGAATGGCAGCGGCGGCAGCTCGGTCTTGGAGGCGGCGGACGTGCGCGATGCGCGCCGCTGGGCGGGTGCGGTGGCACGCGCGGCGGCTTGGCGCGCCTTGATCTGCTCGACCTCCGCGCGCAGCGCCTGGAGGTCGTCGGCCGCTGCGTAGCCACTGAGAGATTTCTCGACCTGGGCCGCGCGTGCTTCCAGAATCTGGCGGGTGTCTTTGAGGTCAGCGTCCGTCGCGACGGCCGGGCGCTGCTGGATGGCCTCGATCGTCTCGGCCAAGCCAGTTGCCTGCGCTTCCAGGCGTTGCAGGCGGGAATCCAGCCGCTCCTGGTCGGCCTGGTCGCTGAGGGCCTGGTAGCCCAGGGCCGCCAAGACGCTGAGGAAGATCAACCAGAGCCACATCAGGCTCTGCACCACCACGGCGGCGGTCGATCGCTGGGCAGGTTGCGGGGCGTTCATGGCTGGCCTCCCGAAACCATGGGTGCCAGCGGGAACGTCTGCACCGCCTCGGTGGCGGGTGGCTCGGATGGGGACTCGGCGACCGCGCGATCGCCGGGCCGCTCGAAGCAGATTTGCCGTGCGCGGTCATCCGCGTGCAGTTCCCAGGCCGGGCCAGCCAGCGTGAGCAGCGCATCGCGCAAGGTCATGGGGCCGAGGTGCAGGTGTACCGCCGGCAACGGCAGCGCGTACAGCTCGATCACGGCATGCGCGGTCTGGCACAGGCCATAGCCGCTGCGTTTGAGCACGTGCCGAAGCCCATCCCCGACCGTGGCGCGGGCATCCTCGGGCATGGACACGTCGATGGTCTGCAACAACAGGTCGCGCTGCGCCGCCATGGGTGCCAGTTCGACCAGTGTGTAGCGGGCGTAGCGCACGACCGGGATGTACTCGGAAGCCTCGGGTTCAGGCGCGGCCAAGACTTCCGCGATGGTGTCGGGCGCGACCGGCGCAGTCGTCGTCGCGCAGCCACCGGCCAGCACCGACCACAGCAGGCCGAGAAATCCCGCCAGAAGGCGGCGTTCGGGATAGTGAAACCACGGTGGAGAGGGGCACATAGCTCGGCGTCCTGAAACATCCAGCCCTCACCATCGCCGCTCAGGCCGCGAGCGGCAGCAAACAATGCGAACCAGGCAGCGTCCGATTTACCGGGAGCGGCAAAAAAAACGGCCCCGAAGGGCCGTAAGTGGAACGTGTCATGCGGCGACAAGCTGCCGGGCCAGTGCGACCTCGACGGAATCACCGTCCTGGTTCAGGACATCGAGCCCGGATTCGGGCACGTCGCCCGAGGTGGACTGCGAGACCATGATCTTCTTGGCCATCAGCTCCAGGCAGGTCATCTGCGAGGAACCGGCGTAGCCGAGGTAGATCACACGCACGGGCTGCTTCTGCCCGATGCGCCAGGAGCGGCGTGCCGCCTGCTGGAGCGAGTACACGTTGTAGCCCGACTGCATGAACACGATCGTCGGGAACTCCAACAGGTCCAGCCCCGTCTTGACCAACTCGGGGTTGGTGATGAGCACGTCGATGCCACGGTCCAGTTGCTCGGCGATCCAGTCTTCGCGGCGGCTGGCATCCACGCTCGCGCGCAGCACCGCCACCTTGAAGCCTTCCTGCTCCAGCAACACCTTCAGGCGCGACGTGGTGTCGCGCGTGCCGGTATAGACCGTGTAGGCCAGGACCTTGCGGCCCTGCGCCTTCTCCTCTTTGCAGATGTCGATCAGCTCACGCTCCTTGGGGCTGATCTCGAACTCGTTGAACTGAGCCGGGACAAACGCCAAGGTGTTGCGCGTGCGCGGATGCACCACGGTCTCCGACCGGAAGCAGCAATCCGGCCAGGCCAGCAGCACGTTGAGGACCACACCCAGCAAGGTCGTATCGCGTCGCGCCAGAGCCTGTTTCAGCTCCGCGGTCAGCCGACCCGCCAGATCGCGGTAGGCCGCGGCTTGCGCCGTGTCCATCGCGACTTCACGGAACTCCTCGTCATACGGCGGCAGGACGTTGCCACCGATGTCCTTGAGCTTGAGAAAGATCGTGAACGGCAGGATGCAGCGCAGCACGCCCTTGGGGCCAAACCCCGGGGCCTTGACCGTGCGCACCGATACCTTGGTGCCCTTGGCCGTCTTGTGCGCCGTGCCGGTGCTCTCGGAGTAGATGTCCTTCAACACCCCGTGATCGCGCATGAACGCCATCGCAGCCGAGGTCATGCTGCCGCTCGTGGTCGGGCGGTAGCCGTCTTCGATCATCCGCCCCGGAAGGGCTCGGAACAGCAGGTGGAACAGGTCGTCCCCGTAGCCGCCCATCAACGTGCCGGTCAGCAGCAAGGTCTTGCGAGCCTTCGCCGCCAGCACGCCCATGGCCTGGCCCTGGGCACTGCCCCCGTTCTTGTACTCATGTGCCTCATCGGCGATGAGCAGGTCGAACGTGCCTTGCGGCAGGTAGCGTTTGATGAACTCGGACGGCTGATAGCCGCCCTCGCCAAAGCCGAACTCCATGTTGGCCATCGCACGTTCCATGCGCGTGGCCTGACGGTCGGAAAACACCAGCTCGCCGTTGCCATCCATGAGGTTGATGAACTCATGGATGTTGTCGCCGAGCATCGACGCCAGGAACCCGTCACCGAACTTTTGCATCAGCTTCTGCGCGGTGACCTCTCCGATGGTCGGTATGCGCTTTAAGGCTTTGAGCACGGCCGAGGACTGGTCGCTGCCGGACAGACTGCGCGGGCGGATCAGTGTCCACAGGGGCGCGGCGCAGTGGCCGCACTTCCTGCGGCACTCCTCGGCTTGGAGCGCGATCGGGTTGACCGGCTCGCCGTCGAGGTCGGTGATGACCGTGCCGCAGTCCGGGCAGGCCGCCACGTCGCCGTGGCGGGTGCGCCGCGTGGTGAAGACAGGCTTCCAGTGAAAGCCCATCCGCATCCTGACGCGCCCCAGGACGAAGAACTCCTGGCCCGTGGGCTGCACGCCCAACTGCTCGCGCAGCTTGATGAGCTTGACGAGCGTATCCGGCCCGTTGAGTACCCACACCTTGGCACCGGCCACCGTCTCCTGGATCTCGCGCCGCCACTTGTAAACCAGGTGGGGCGGCGACAGCACCAGAGTGCGGCGATAGCCTTCGGCGTTGAGCACGGCGGCCGTGGCAATGCCGACGGTCGTCTTGCCGCAGCCCATCTCGCCATTGACGATCGCAGCACGTTCGCCACGGTCGATCAGCAGCTCGGCGGCGGCGTGGACGACTTCGGCCTGGGCTGGGAACAGCTTGCGCTTGAGGCTGGCGACCACCAGTTGCCGGTGCGCCTGCGGTTGGCCGGTATAGACCGGCGGATTAGCGCTGTTGAGGGCGTCGAGTAGTTCGTCGCCGAACTCGCCGACAAAATCCTGAAGGCTCAGGGTCAGAGGGGAAGATTCCGCGTCGAGCAGTTCGCCCTGTACGGGCGCGGATTCAGCGGCAGTGGTTTCGAGATCGAGGGACATGGTGATGCTCCAAAGAAAAATGGGGCATGCACCACCCCCAGCGGGGCAATGGCATGCCCCGTGGTGGGAAGAGAATCGACGCGTGGCTGAGGGTGGTTGAAGGTGCTGGCCTGGGCGGCCCGCAGGTGAACCGTGCTCAGTCTTCGGACGGAAGCACGATGACGGTTGCGCAGCGCTGCGAATCGGTGACGATGCGAATGGCGAGCCCCGGATGGATCACGTAGTACGATTCCAGCGACGCGCCCGATTGAAGCGCGCTGCTGTTCGTCTGCCATTGCTGGATGTTGACGTCGCCCCAGTCGCCACGGGTGTGGCGCCTGAAGTACGGGATCGGGTCCAGGCGACCCGCGCGGACCAGGCGGTCTACACCTCTGCTGAAGATGAGCGCCCCGATGGGGAACGCCAGCCGCTGGCAGTAGGTTTCGATGCGATGCGATGCCATGGGCTCCTCCTTGATGAGTCATTGAGCCACGACACCCCTGCCGGAGTGAAGTGGCTCCGTCAGGTGGATGAGGATGACGATGTGGGGCCTCAGATCAGGTCCCGCTCTTCGGGAAGCTGGACCACCGTGGTCTGGTGGTCCTCGCTGGTCTTGACGATCAGCGCCAGGTCCGGCGTGATCCTGAACTGCGAGATCATTAGGTTGTCCTGTTGGATCGCCACGTCGTTGGCTTGGCGTGTGGCCTCATCGATCTCGCCCCAGTCCCCGCGCACATGGCGCTGGACATAGGCCAAGGGGTCGATCAGGCCTCGCCGGGCCAGCCAATGCACCTTCTCGCTCAACTTCAACGTACTCGGTGCGAACAACGGTTGCTTGTGCGGCGCAGGCCGCTTGAACGGATTGGGGATCATGGTGTTTCTCCTTCGAGTTGGTACAGCAGGACGGCAGCGCGTCCGGTGGATCAGCGAATGGTCAACACCTCGCCCCGTGTCGCGGAGCCAGGTGTCATGTCCCACGCGCGGATGACGGGAACGAACTTGTCGGTGAGGATGCGGGTCTCGGCGATGGAGCCGTCTTCGCGTTCGGTGAACTCCCGCTGGAGCGTCTTGTCCTTGTGGGTGTCACCTTTGACGACGAGCACGCGCCCGGTCTTGGAGCGCACAACCCCCGAGATCGCACCCGCGGCCAGAGCCAGGGCGAGATGCCAGCGGGACAAGGCCCGCGCCGGTGGACGCAGCGATTGCTGCGCAGCCCCCAGGTGCGTGTCCTGCGATGGCCACAAGCCTTGCAGCCTGCCAACCTCATCGGCGAACTGCTCGGGCTCCATCGTCACGCGGAAGAAATGCTCTGGCTCGGCCGGGCTGGCGGGGACGATGTACGGCAGGAACGGCCACTCGCTCGGCAGTTCCTCGGCTTCGACTTCGCCTTGCCCTACCTGCAACAGCAGATTGCGCACGGCCTTGACGCCATCGGGCACCTGCTCGCGCTGGCGCACCCGGCGTCCGAAGATCACCACCTGCTTGAACTGCGTCTCCACCGCTCGGTAGATGCGCAGGTCCGTGTAGTGGCGCGTCAGCCAGCCGACCAACTCCGCGTCGAGCACGTAGCCGGGGACGATGAAAACCAGCACGCCGCCGTATTGCAGCAGCGAGAGCGTGCGCTGGTAGAACAGCTTTTCAAGGCGGGCACGGCCCTGGCCCTGATAGCCGATGTTGCCGTTGACGTCCTTGGACAGGTCCCCATACGGCGGGTTGAGCCAGAGCAGCCCGAAGGACTGCTTGGAGACCATCGTGTCCATCAGGTCCGCGTGCAGGCAGTGATCGACCAGGCCGCGGGCATGGCGCGCCCGCTCCGCGTCGAACTCGACGGCGAACGCCTTTGCCTGCTCGCGCCCGAGGGCATGGGCGGCTTCGGCGATCGCCACGCCTTCGCCGGCGCAGGGATCGAGGATGCACATCGGCCCGTCGCTGGGCATCAGTGCGTTGAGCGCTCTTTCGAGCGTGGGTTCGTCGGTCGGGAAATATCCGTTCTTGACGAAATTGCGGGCGAGCCGCGGGAACATGAGGGCCATGGAAGTCTCCTGGTTGGCGGGGATGAAACACGGAAGTACGCCAAGGCGTGCCTCCGAGGGTGGGTCAAGCCGCTACCGCTTCCGGCGTCCAAATCTTGGCCGGATACGGATAGGCGGTGAGCGCGTCGCTGCGGATCAGGGAGCCGAGCGCCAGGGTCAGCGCCGGCACGTCGATGGCGAGCCGATGGCCTTCCAGCGGCCCGAGGGCGAACGGAAGGCGGGCCAGCATCTCGCGGGTTTGCAGCAGTTCCAGCACGGTCTCGCGCCAGTGATCGAGCAGCGGCAACGGGCAGGTGTCCCGCACCAGCATCCACAGGCGGTCAAGCCTGTGGGCGCTGTCGCGTGGCAGCAGTGCCAATGCGCTGGCGTTGGCCTTGTCGGGCTTGACGCAGCGCCGGTCGAACAGCCACACGTTGGACAGCGAGCCGAACAGCGTCCGCCGGTACGCGCGCGTGATGCGCTTTTCCAGGCGATCGACGTTGCCGATGAATACCGGGACGCTGCCGCCCTGGTCGGTGATGACGTGGAACTGGTCCAGTCCCTGCTCGTCGCGCCCGAGGGTCAGGCGAGCGAGGAACTGCTGGACGGCGGTGTCCCGCGCCCAGATGGACAGGAAGATCAGGTTGCCCTGGTCATCGCCGACGCAGGCGTCGGCCATCACGTCCGGGCATTCGTCGATGCGGTACAGCGTGGAAGAAGTGTTTGCGGGCATGGTGGTGTCCTCGGATGAACGGGAACAGCACCGCCCGCTGGGGCAAGTACTGCCCCAGGGGGTGGAAGAAAACCGCTCAGTCCGGCTCGAACTGCCGGGTGTGCGGGTTGAAGTGAAGCGGCTCGTCCGCCGAAG
Source organism: Stenotrophomonas sp. (assembly GCF_032056425.1). Classification (GTDB taxonomy): domain Bacteria; phylum Pseudomonadota; class Gammaproteobacteria; order Xanthomonadales; family Xanthomonadaceae; genus Stenotrophomonas. Next base: position 1,925 of record NZ_DAMBCN010000053.1, on the reverse strand, counting down.
TGATCGGCGTGAAGCCTTCCAGGTAGATGTTGTTGAGGTACTGGTCGCGGTAGGTCAGTGCCTGCCGTGCCTGGTCCTCGGTGAGGCCGTTGTCGATGAAGTACGCCAGCATTTCCTCGTCGGAGGACACTTCGTCGTTGGACAAACTCCCTTCAACGAGTGCCAGCAACGAGGGCGGAAGCGTTGCCAGGATCGGGTCCATGTCGGTTCCTCCTGGCTCAGGCCATCGACGCCGCGGCGGATGCCGCGGATGCCGTGGGTGTGCGCCGCCGGGCGTGGTAGGCGCGAACGCCTGCACGCCAGTCGGCGGACTGCTCCGGTGCGAGGTCCAGATAGGACAGCGGGCACGTGTAGTAGTACGGGTGCATGGACTCGTCCAAGGACTTGTAGCCCCACTGGCCGCCGCTTCGTTCAAGCAGATCGCAGCGGATGTAGCGCAGGGACTGGCCCGGTGCGAGATCACGATGCACGCCTTCGACCTTGGCGGTCACTTCGGCGACGGACCACAGCACGTTGCCGCGCAGGGTGTGAGCGATGACCTTGACGCTGGCGCGCTCGGTCTCTTGCGGTGCGATCAGTTCCGCGATCAGTTCGGACCGCGATTGGTTTGAGAAATACCAGCCCATGAGAGGCCTCCTCGAAAAGTTGAGCTGAAGGCCTCCCCGTGGGGAAGAACCCCCAGCGGGTGATGGAATGCCGCATCTGCGGCGAAGGAACCTATGCGTCGCCCTCAATCCCAGTCGTCATCGTCTCGATCACAACCGGCCGGGCAGTAGCCGAACTCGATCCCGTGCGAGCAATAGCCATGCTCCGCATTCCAGTCCTGGGTTTCCTGCCGTTCGGCAGGTGTTGCGTAGTCCCATTCCTGGGCCGCGATTTCGAGAGCCTGAGCACGTTGCTCATCCGGCAAACGATTGGCCTGTGCGTCGATCGCCGAACTGAAGAGCGTCACGTAGTGGTCGTAGGACAAGCCGCAACCGCGCTGGGCGTGTGCGGCGGCCGCTTTGCAAAGGTCCCGCCACGCGGGTTCATCCAGCGTTGAACGCGGGGTATCGCAAGCGATGGTGGACATGATGGAGACCTCCAGAAAATGGCCAGGGCCTCCCCCGCATGGGAAAGGAACCCCGGCGGGTGGATGAAGAACACCGCGCATGCGGCGTCTGCGATCACGCAGGTTTTGGTTCGGCCTGGCGGCTCCACTCCTGCGTCTTGAAGTCCAGCGCGTAGCCCAGCTCGCCCAGGCGGGCGATCTGCGCGCGCAGGGTGCGGCGGTCGATGGTCGAATCCAGTTTCACGGACTCGCCCAGCGGCCACAGCAGGCCGAAGAGCGCGGCGTCACCGTCTTCGGTGCTGCCGGGGGCAGCGGCCGTAGCAGGCGGTGGCGCATCCACGCCGAAGGGCGTGGTATCGACCAGCGGGTCCGCGGACGCCTGCACGGGTGCGGGCTTGGCGGGCCTGGACGCTTTGGTGGGCTTGGCCGGCGTTGCCGCAGGCTGCGCCCCTTGCTCTTCATCGAGCGGATCGACGTCCTGGGTGGCGAAGCTGCGGGCTTCGTCGCGGCTGAGTTTGTCGATGCCGTTGAGCGTCATGCCGTCGAGGCTGGCACGGATCTCGAACCGCATGCCGCCGCCGACCGGATAGGACTTCGGGAAGATGTACCTGATGATGAATTCCCCGTCGTACTTGCCTTCGGGGTACTGCTCCAGCTCCGGGTCTTTGACCTCGAAAGTACCGAGGTGCGTCGCGAGGCGGCCAACCGTGAACGGGCCGTTCTTGCCGCGGATGGTCCGCAACGTGAGCTGGCCCGGGACGACGATGGGCAGGACTGATCTCTCGGGTGCCGATGTGGCTGCCATGATGGTTCTCCTTGGGAAATAGGAAAAAGGCAAGGCCCCGTGAGGGGCCATGCCGGATCAGAACGAAGC
>NZ_DAMBCN010000052.1:0-9527 GCF_032056425.1 Stenotrophomonas sp. | reverse complement strand
CTTCGTCCTCATCGGCACGGAAGTGCACGGCGAGCAGTTCGAGCAGCGGCGGGATCGACAGCCCTTCGTCGTCCGGCATCGGAATACCGAGTTGCGTGGCCAGGTCTTCCAGGCCATCGAGCACGTCCGGCCATTGCGGATTGGTGGTCTCGGCGATCTGGGCGATGTAGGCCTGCCCGTTGCCGGGGTGGCTCTCGTCCAGCGCGAAGGCGCCGAACAGCGCCTGGATGACGGGCGTCACACGGTCGAGCACGAGAACGCCGGTGGCTTCGTAGTAGTTGTTGGCCATGAAGGCTCCTTTCGATGAATGAACGGAGCCAGCCCTTGCGGACGATGGCATCCGCAGGGGAAACCGCCTGATGCCGGATGGCGCTGGGCGGGGAGAAAACGCGAGGGACATGGCCTCGAACGAGGCGCATGTCCCTCATGGGGTCCCGTGAACGCAGTGATGAAGGTGTGCCAGGGACCGGCTCACCAACCGCTGTAGTTCAGCAGCAGGTCGGCGATCACCTGGCGACGTTGCAGATCGAGACCATCGAAGTCCGACAGTCCTTGGAAGTGGCAGCGCTTGAGCATGGCACCGCCCTCGCGCGCGTTGTAGAAGCTGAACATGGCGGACAGGAACATGCGTTCCCCGCTGCTCAGGACGCCGAGTGCGTCGTTGGCACGCAGCATGTCGGGACGCAGATCCCACTTGCTCTTTGCCTGGTTCAGGCCTTCGCGCGTGCCGTCGCCAAACCATTGCGGGCCTGCGATCTCGACGCCGCGCTTCCAGACCTCGAAGAAGGCTTGGGGCGCGGCGGCGAAATGCTGCTCTTCCCGCATGATCTGATCGACGACTTCCTGGGGCAAAAGCTGGTTCATGACGTGGTTCCTCCAGTTGGATCAGGGTGTGGCGAGCTGGGACCAGCCGCCTCTTTCGAGGGCACGTTGAGCCGCGGCATAGCTGCGGAAGTACTGGCAGGATTCCCGCGAAACGGGACCTTCTGTATCGCGCGTGCCGATGTAGTGGCCGGCGGCGCTATGCAGGATTTCGAGCGGCAGGAACTTGCCGCAATGGATCAAGGCCAACTGGCCGAAAGAGGCTTGCTGGGACATGGACGGGCTCCTTGGAAAAAGCGGGGCCTCGTCCCTCACGGGATGGCAGCTCCCGCACGCGGTTGAGAAAAAAGCATCGGCGTCACGGGTGACGCGCGTCCGCAGACTCGATGCGATGGCGGACTGGCGGGTAGCGCGGAAAGAATCCGCGGCAGCCTGGAAACTCTGGCTGCTGGCATGGTGCTGACGAATCAGCGACACATGCGGGCAGCTTCATGCGCGAGGCGAGCCGCGTCAGCCGGAAATCGGCATTTGCAACAGCCCCGATTGGCGAACGCGGAAAAAAGAAAGCCCCGCAATAAGTGCGGGGCTGTCAGGAGGATGAGGCGAAACTGGGTCAGCGAGGCCTGTCGCCCAGTACATGCTGCTTCCACAGGGCGAATGCCTCGTCCGGTCCCAGCTCTGCGAGGATGACGATGGGCTGGCCCCGACGGGCACGCAGCGATGCGAAATACGCTGGCCGGTCGGCGATGGCGTTGAGCTTGATGCCCTTTAGGAACAGCAACTGGCGGGGGCGAACTTTGGTGGTAACGCAGGCATGATTGCGCTTGTTTGGGGCAAAAGGGCCAGCGAAGCGGGCGGACACGGCCAGAAAACCGCGACGAACTACTTGTACTTGCCAGGCGAGGCGAACGGGTGACATCAGCATATCGCTATGCGGTAAAGAAGACCGTCCTAAAGCTTGCAGGATCCCGGCATAGCTTCATCATCACCTCTCCGTGACGGCTCATTGGAACGAAAAAGGCCAGCATCGCCGTGATGGACTTTCATAATTGCCAGGTCAACTGGCTTGCGTGCTGTTTATTCACAGCAAGGCATTGCGACGTCGTTGCAGCAATCGCCGCCATCGCAACAGGGCGTTGCAGCAAAAGCGGCGGTGGGCGCTAGCATGAGGGCCAAGCCGCGGCCGCTCATGCTGGGGGCCGTTCTCTTCAGATTGGTGTCCTGCACCGTGTGCATTGCGAATTTCCGGATCGTCCCAATGTCACTGGGACTCCTTTGTGGCGGCCGGGTTCTCCACGCTCATGAACGACTGGGCCACCAGCGCGATCGCCCCGCCCACGATGGCCATGTCAGCGATGTTGAAGGCGGGCCAGTGCCAGCCGTGCAGGTGAAAGTCGATGTAGTCGATAACGTGCCCGCGCGTGGCGCGGTCGAACGCGTTGCCCAATGCGCCGCCCAGAATGAGGCTGTACGAAAGGCCTTCCGTTTTGCGCAGCGGCCGGGAGAGCAGCCATGCGAGCCATGCCGATATTGCGAACGCGATCGCCAGAAAAAACCACCGCTGCCAGCCGCCCGCGCCAGCAAGGAAGCTGAACGCCGCGCCGGGATTGAGAGCGTGAACTAGGTTGAAGAATGACGCCACCTCGTGCGACCAACCCAAGGGAGTTGTCGCGTCAATGTAGCTCTTAGCTGCCTGATCGCCGGCGAATATAACGATCGCGAGTGAGTACCACTGCGTCTTGCGAAGAGATGGTTCATCCATTGTTCATGCCGCCTTGAACTTCAGGAGGCGCAGCCCATTGACGACAACCAAAAGACTTGCCCCCATGTCAGCGAACACAGCCATCCACATGGTGGCATGCCCTGTGAACGTCAACGCAAGGAACACCGCCTTGATGCCAAGGGCCAGAACGATGTTCTGCGTGAGGATCGCCGCAGTGCTACGCGACAGCCGGATGAAGGCGGGGATCTTGCGCAGGTCGTCGTCCATCAGGGCGACGTCGGCTGTTTCGATCGCGGTGTCGGTGCCGGCCGCGCCCATGGCGAAGCCGATGTCGGCACGGGCGAGCGCGGGCGAATCGTTGATGCCGTCGCCCACCATGCCCACCTGGCCCTCGCCGCCGACCAGGCTTTCGATGGTCTTGAGCTTGTCTTCGGGCAGTTGGTCACCACGGGCTTCAGAGATTCCGACCTGGGCAGCGATGGCCGCGGCCGTGTGCTGGTTGTCCCCCGTCAGCATCAGCGTGCGCACACCCAGCGCCTGCAGGTCGGCCACCGCCTCACGGCTGGTTTCCTTCACGGTGTCGGCCACTGCAAAAATGCCGAGCACGGTCGCATCGTCCATCAGCAGGATCGCTGTCTTGCCTTGGCGCTCCAGGGTCTCCAGCCGAGCCTGGAGCGTCGCTTCGCTCAGGCCCAGCTCCTGGGCGAGCCTGTGGTTGCCCATGTGCAACATGCGCCCGGCGACGCGGCCGCGCACGCCGCGGCCAGGCAGCGCCGCGAAGTCGTCGACCTCGTGCAGCGCGATGCCGTCACGGTTCGCCTTGCGGGCGATGGCCTGAGACACAGGATGGTCCGAGCGTGCCGCGAGGCTTGCGGCCCAGGCGGCAACTTCCTGCGCCTCGCCGATCAGCGGCACGAAGTCGGTCTGCTCGGGCTTGCCATGTGTGAGTGTGCCGGTCTTGTCCAGGGCCAACGCCTTGAGCTTGCGCCCGCCCTCCAGGTAGACGCCACCCTTGATCAGGATGCCGCGTCGGGCGGCAGCGGCCAAGCCGCTGACGATGGTGACCGGCGTGGAGATGACCAGAGCGCAGGGGCAGGCGATCACCAGCAGTACCAGGGCCTTGTAGACCCAGTCAAACCATGCGCCGCCGAAGGCGAGCGGCGGCACGACGGCAACCAGCACGGACACCGCGAACACCGCCGGCGTGTAGACGCGGGCGAACTGGTCGACGAAGCGCTGCGTGGGCGCACGGCTGCCCTGCGCGGACTCCACGGCATGGATGATGCGCGCGAGCGTCGAGTCGCTGGCGCCTGCGGTCACCTTGTATTCGAAAGAGCCGGTCTCATTGATGGTTCCGGCGAAGACCTGGTCACCTTCGGCCTTCTCGACGGGCAGGCTCTCGCCGGTGATGGGCGCCTGGTTGATGGCCGATCGACCCGAGGTGATCAGGCCGTCCAGTGCGATGCGCTCGCCAGGACGCACGCGGACCACCGCGCCCTTTGCGACCTCCTTGGCCGGCAGCTCTGTCCATGAGCCATCGGCCTGCCGCACGGTCGCGGTCTCGGGCGCCAAGTCCATCAGCCCCCGAATGGCGTTGCGGGCGCGGTCCAGCGACTTCGCCTCGATCACTTCCGCCAACGCGAACAGGAACATGACCATGGCGGCCTCCGGCCAGTGGCCGATCGCCATGCCGCCGGTGACCGCGATGGCCATCAGGGCGTTCATGTTCAGGTTGAGGTTCTTCAGCGCGATCCAGCCCTTCTTGTAGGTGCTGAGGCCGCCGGTGAAGATCGAAACCAGTGCCAGCACGATCACGGCCCAATGATTGCCGTCGTTGACCCAGTACACGCCTTCGGCGGCCACCGCCGCAACGCCCGAAACCGCCATCGGCCACCAATTGGTCTTGTGCGCGGCCACCGGGGCATCGCGCGGCTCATCAGTCCTCTGGACCTCGGCTTCCATGCCCAGCGATTCGATGGCTTCGACTGCCGGCTTGATCGCGTCGGGTGTGTGCCGAACCGTGAGCGTGCGCTGCATCAGGTTGAAATCCATTCCCTGCACGCCCGGCATGCCTTGCAGCTTGCCGCGGATCAGACTTTCCTCGGTCGGACAGTCCATCTTCGCGATGCGAAGTACCGTGGTGGCTGTCTGCATGTCCTGCCGCGCAGCCTGCATTCCAATGGAAGCAAGCGCCTTCTCGATCGGCGCTGAGGTCGCCAGCGTGTGCTGGACTCCCAGCACACGCTGCATCAGATTAAAGTCGAGCGCGGTCACACCCGGCAGCTTGCCCAGCCGGTCGCGGATCAGCGCTTCTTCCGTCGGGCAATCCATGTTCTCGATCCGGTACGTCACCCGCTCGCCGATCGGCGGCGCGGAAACGGCAGCGGTTGGTTGCTGCTGCAGGGCCGAGGATGGGATCACAGCCGCGGCTTCGATCGGCCCCGTGTGGCCGAAGGTCTGCTCCTTGGCGCGCATGCCGATCGAGGCCAGGACCTGCTCCATCTGCGCGCGTGCCTGAGCGAGGTGTTTCACCGACAGGGTGCGCTCAGCGAGGTCGAAGTCGAGGTCCTGAATTCCCTCGACTGCCCCGAGGTGCGAGCGGATGAGTTTCTCCTCGCTCGGGCAGTCCATGTTCTCGATGCGGTAGGTGGTCGACACGGCGGCGTCTCGGACAGCCTGAGCCTTCATGCCCACCGAATTCAGCGCTTGCTCCAAGGCATCGGCCGAGACTTCGCGGTGCGAAATGGTCAACAAACGCTGCGGAAGATCGAACAGGAGCCGCTCGACACCGGGCATGCCCTCCAGCGTTCGCCGCACCAGTGCTTCCTCATTGCGGCAATCCATGTTGCTCACGTGGAAAACGGTGGTTTCAGTGCTGGCCTGCTCACTGGCGCACGCCGTCTGTTGGCCATTGCCGCCGGAGCAGGCGCATGGGCTGGAAGGTTCTTTGTTCATAGATCGCTCTTCATTGACAAGGTTTTCCCCGGATGCCATCATTAGAAAACCTCTAGTAGATATAGAGTCAAGTTTTTTATAGGAAGCAACCATGATGCGGATCGGTGAACTGGGCAAGAAGGCAGATTGCTTGGTGCAGACCGTGCGCTTTTACGAGTCAGAAGGCTTGCTGCCCGAGCCTGCACGTAGCGAGGGCAACTTCAGGCTCTATGACGAAGTCCATTTGCAGCGCTTGCTGTTCATCCGCCGCTGCCGGGCGAAGGACATGACGCTGGATGAGATCCGTCAACTGCTGAACTTACGGGATCGGCCAGAGTTGGGCTGCGGCGAGGTGAACGCGCTGGTCGACGCTCATATCGCGCAAGTGCGGACCAAGATGAAGGAATTGCGCGCCTTGGAGCGCGAGTTAATGGATCTGCGACGCTCCTGCGATAGCGCCCGAACCTCGCGCGAGTGCGGCATTCTCAACAGCTTGGCCGAGCCCGCCTGAAGCTCGAGCGTGTCATCGGTGCTGGAAGTGATCGGGTCCAGTTCTGAGAGCCACGTGCCGCGCTCCATCATGCGAAAGCGCGCGATTCTGACGTTTTGAGACGGCGTGCGACCGAGGGCGTGGCCCACAGGAGCCAGCGCGAGCCGGACGACCTGCGCGCCGCAATCTCCGCCACCTTACGGGTTCTCCAGGCCAGACCGAGCATCGCGGCGTGGCTGCGCAGGTGCAGGTGCAGGCCAAGGTAGCAGTGCGCCACGACGCGGCCCGACTCATGGGCACGCCACGCAACTCGCGATCGCTTCGCAAGAAGCCGCAAGGCCCGACTCGCGCAAGAATGCGACGTGGGCAAGATCGTATAGCCAGCAGCGCAAGCGTTTGCCGCTGCTGGCCGGCTCCGGAAGGGATAGACAAGCTGCGGGCCGTAGTCCATTGGAAAGTCCATCTTTCTTGAGTGTCACTCTTTGGCGCCCAGCGTGTGCTTTTGCGACCGGAAAGCGCTGAACAAGTGGCCCCCGGGCATCCAGAAATCGCCGTAGTTGACTTGGGCGTCTTCGTGCTCACGCTTGTGATGCCAGCGATGGGCTTCAGCCACCCCGATCAACAATCCCAACGGCCCGACCCGGTATCCCAGATTGGAGTGCTGGAAGGCCAGATGCACGACCAAGAAGCCGAGCCATGCGCCGACGGCCAACCACAGCTTGGAACGCCGCTACTGGCTCAACGGGGAGTGGAAAGGCCGCCCGCCCTCTAGCAAGGCGGCACAAGCGAGCGCGACGATCACTGTGAGTAGCTCCGTCGGAAAAGACGGCCGGCCGGTCGCGAGCTCGCCGAAGAGCACAACCGCAGTGGCGCCACGGATCAGTGGATAGCAGCCATACCGGATGACAGTCGCAATGAAGGGGGCGCATTGGTGCTCATCTGTTCTGTCCTAAAGCTCTGACTGGATTGGAAAACCTTCTAGCTACGGTAGAGTCAAGGGCGTCCGGGAAGACCCTGTGGCAAGTTCGTTGCATCTGCGCCTTGACTCTCCAGCCGCTACAGGCTTCAGCATCCATCGATTTGGAAGGAACAATGCATGGCTGAAAACCACAGAAATCACGAAAACGACGAGTTGGGCCGCCTAGATGCGAGCGATGCGAAGGACCGAAAGATTCTTCTGACTGTGTTGCTGATCAACCTGACGCAGTCCGCCGCCGGCATTGCCCTTGGCATCTGGGCTGGCTCTACGGCGCTGATGGGCGCCGGGTTGGACAACCTCGCCGATGCGTCGGTCTATGCGGTTAGCCTGTATGCCGTCGGTCGTGCGGCAACGGTCAAGGTGGGCGCGGCCCGCTTGTCGGGTTTCTTGCTAATCGGCCTGGCCGCGCTGCTGCTGTTGGAAGTCCTACGCCGCTTCGCTGGAGGGGAAGAGCCTGTCGGCCCAGCCATGATGGCCATGGCCGCGCTGAACGCGGCTTTGAACCTAGTGTGCCTCAGACTACTGCGCCGCCATCGCGGGGAAGATGTGAACTTCAAGGCGTCAGCGATCTTTACCAGCAACGACTCCATCGTCAATGGTGCGATTGTGCTGTCCGGGGTGCTGGTGATGGGGTTCGGGTCGAACATCCCGGATCTGGTGCTGGGCGTCATCGTGGCCGCAATCGCAGCGAATGGGGGGCGGGAAATCCTGCGCGAAGCATCGGAAACAGCTCGCCGTAAGGCGGGCACATAAGGCATGTTTTCGCCCAGTTCATCCCGAGGTTTACCTCTGCAAAAGAGGTAGTCCAGCCTTTGGGCTACGGCCTCGGCTGCAGCCGAGCGTACCATTGGCGATGGCCGCGCGATAGGCGGGCATGCCGTTCTCGACCTCCGTCTGCCGTACAGCAGCGGTGCGCAAGGTTGAGGGTGCATGTCGTCTCTCCTGTTCGTGTGGCCCAGGCCAATGGCCGGGCCGGGACGTTGATGGGCAGGAGAATGGCGCCGAAGGCCCAACGGCCTTCGGCTCGGGAGAAAAGAGGAACCACCCGTGGGCTGATTGGCAGGCCCGGTCGTCGCTAGAACCGTCTGCTCATCAAGCAATCACACCCGGCCCATGTCGTGGCTGGGGCCGGCATCGTCTGGCGCACATCCGCGCACAAAGGGAGCCCGTTTTTGCACCGGCGGGCACCGGCACCGATTACCGCTGACCACGAAGGGTCTCCCGGTGGCTCGTGCAGCCTGGCAAGCCACCGGGAGACCCTTCGCAGAGGGCGGAAGAAACGCAGATCAACAGAACGCGCGTGGTGCGGCTCGCAGAGAAGCTACCTTCAGGTCCCGCGGCCGGGGACGGCTGGGCGGGACGCGCACACGGATCAAGAAGGCGTTGCGCGCTGGGCGTCCCGCAGGGCATGCGGCGGAGTGCGGGACAGGGGCCACGCCGCCGAAGGCGGGCACGGCTCACGGGGAACGGGGGCGGTCAGGAGCCTTTGCGGCCGCTACGGCGCGGGCGCGAGGCGCCGCGCTTGGAGCTGCCGGATTCGACTGGCAGCGTGCCTTTGCAGTCCGGGTAGCGGCTGCACGACCAGAACGGGCCGCTCTTGCCGCTGCGCTGGCGCGTGGGTGCGCCGCACTGCGGGCATGCCGGCCCTTGGGGAACCTTGATGGACAGGGAGGCGCTGCCGTACTGCGCAATCAACTGCGAAATCCACGCGGCCTGCTTGCCGATGAACACGTCCAGGGTGAGCTGTCCGGCCTCGATCATGTCGAGCGCCTGTTCCCAGACGGCGGTGGTGCCAGGGTCGGCAATCGCCGCAGGCACGGCATCGATCAAAGTGAAAGCCGCATCCGAGGCGCGGATGGCGCGCCCCTTCTTCACGAGGTAGCCGCGAGCGATCAGGCCGCCGATGATGTTGGCCCGCGTCGCTTCGGTGCCGATGCCAACCGTATCCTTGAGCTTCTGCTTCAGGCGGGGATCGGACACCAGCTTGGCGACGCCTTTCATGGACTTGACCAACTCGCCTTGCGTGTACGGTTTGGGCGGCAGCGTCTTGAGTGCCTTGAGATCGACGTCGGCCACCTGGCATGCCAGGCCCTCATACAGTTTCGGCAGCGCGGGCAGCACCTGGGCGCGGACCGCAGTATCGCCCTCGCCATCACCGTCTTCGGCCTGCGGCTCGGCGAGCACCTGGCGCCAACCCGGGATGACAACCTGCTTGCCCGTGGCCGCCAGGTTCTGCCCCCCGCACGAAAACTTGGCCACAGTGCGGTCGAACTCGTGGTGAGGGAGGAACTGCGCCAGGTAATGCGACCGGATGAGCCTGTACACGGCCAGTTCCTTCTCGCTCATGGCGGAGAGCTTCGCCGGTTCGAGCGTCGGGATGATGCCGTGGTGCGCCGTGACCTTGCCATCGTTCCAGGCGCGCGAGCGCTGCGAGCGGTCGAGCTGGCCCATGATCGAGCGCAGCGAGGGATCGGTCTTGAGCAGGCTGTCGAGAACGGTGGGCACTTCGGCAAACATGCTCTCGGGCAGGTAGCCGGAGTCCGAGCGGGGGTACGTCGTGGCCTTGTTCGTCTCGTACA
>NZ_DAMBCN010000051.1:4316-9847 GCF_032056425.1 Stenotrophomonas sp. | reverse complement strand
CGGCCCACGCCGGCTCTCGGCACCTACGCTGCCAGATTTCCATCAGATAAGGCTTAGCCGCGCCATCCATGGCGCGGATACCCCTGCCCAGCCCACCCGCCCGGCCTCTGACAGTTTCCGGGGGCGGCCACCCACGGAAAAGAAAAAAGAAGAGCAAAAGCAAAAGCCGGTCGCGCGCTGCGCGCGCTCGCTGCAGGGTCGGATCCGTTTTCCGCAGGAAAACGGCTCTGACCCCTTCTTTCCCCACCCGACATCAGAAACCGCTCTTGCTTCGGCCGTTGCCGTCCGCTCCGCCCATGAACCTGTCGAGGCCAGCCCACACCGCCCCGGCCCACCCACAGCACCAAAAAGCGCCAACGCTTCGGCTCTGGATCTGGCTCTGGCTCTGGCAGTTGCCGTGCGCTTCTGCCTGCCGCAGGCATCGGCCCCCCACCACCCGATACAATGGCCGTCTGCCGTACACCGGCATCCCGTCCCTGAGCCAAAGAGTTGCCCATGTCCATCGTCCGCATGACCGACCTCGACCTCTCCGGCAAGCGCGTGCTGATCCGCCAGGATCTGAACGTGCCGATCGAGAATGGCCGCATCACCTCCGAACAGCGCATCACCGCCTCGCTGCCGACGCTCAAGCGCGCGCTGGAACAGGGCGCCGCGGTGATGGTCACCTCGCACCTGGGCCGTCCGAAGGAGGGCGTGTGGAGCGAAGCCGATTCGCTGGCACCGGTTGCTGCGCGCCTGTCCGAGCTGCTGGGCCGTGAAGTGCCGCTGGTGCGCGACTGGGTGGACGGCGTGGACGTGCAGCCGGGCCAGCTGGTGCTGCTGGAGAACTGCCGCATGAACGTCGGCGAGGGCAAGGACGATGAAGCCCTGTCGAAGCAGTACGCCGCGCTGTGCGACGTGTTCGTGATGGATGCCTTCGGTACCGCACACCGCGCGCAGGCCTCCACCCACGGCGTGATCCGTTTCGCCCCGGTGGCCGCGGGCGGCCCGCTGCTGATGGCCGAACTGGACGCGCTGGCCAAGGCGCTGGACGCACCGGCCAAGCCGCTGCTGGCCATCGTGGCCGGCAGCAAGGTCAGCACCAAGCTGGAACTGCTGGCCAACCTGGTCGGCAAAGTCGACCAGCTGATCGTCGGTGGCGGCATCGCCAACACCTTCATCGCCGCGGCCGGCCACAAGGTCGGCAAGTCGCTGTACGAACCGGACCTGCTGGATACCGCCAGGAAGATCGTGGCCGACGCGCAGGCCCGCGGTGCAGCCATTCCGCTGCCGGTGGACGTGGTCACTGCCAAGCAGTTCCTGCCCGACGCCGCAGCGGAGGTGAAGGCGGTCGACGCCGTTGCCGACGATGACCTGATCCTGGACATCGGCCCGCAGACCGCGGCGCAGTATGCGCAGCTGATCGCGCAGGCTGGCACCGTGGTCTGGAACGGCCCGGTGGGCGTGTTCGAATTCGAAGCCTTCAGCAAGGGCACCGAAGCGCTGGCCCGTGCCATCGCCCGCTCCAAAGCGTTCTCCATCGCCGGTGGCGGTGACACCCTGGCGGCGGTGGACAAATTCGATATCGCCGGCGATGTCAGCTATATCTCCACCGGTGGTGGCGCGTTCCTGGAATTCCTGGAAGGCAAGACCCTGCCGGCCGTGGCCGCTCTGGCCGCGCGCGGCAGCTGATGTCGGGCCAATCGCAGCCGATCGGGGAAGGGCGTGCCACGCTCTTCTTCGACATGGATGGCACGCTGATCGATTCGGAAGTGGGCATCACCAGCTGTATTGCCTATGCGCTGCAGAAGATGGACCAGCCGGTACCACCGCAGGAAACCCTGCTGGGATGGATCGGTCCGTCGCTGCGCACCACCTTCACCCCGCTGTTCGGCGACGCGCAGCGGGTGGAGCAGGCGGTGGCGCTGTACCGCGAGCGCTTCGATGTGAAGGGCTGGCGTGAGCACACGGTCTATCCGCAGATCGAAGCGACCGTGCGTGCGCTGCATGCACGGGGTCATCGGCTGGCCGTGGTGACTGCCAAGAACGAGGTACATGCCCGCCGTATCGCCGAACATCTGCCGTTTGGCGAACTGTTCGACGACGTGATCGGGTCTACCCCGGATGGCTCGCGCAGCAGCAAGCCGCAACTGGTGGGCGAGGCCCTGCAGCGGCTGCAGCTGGATCCGGCGCACTGCTGGATGATCGGCGACCGCCGCATGGACATCGAGGGCGCGCGCTTCCACGGCGTGCGCAACGTGGGCGTGTTGTGGGGGTTTGGCGGCGAAGCCGAGCTGACCGAGGCCGGTGCGGGGCATCTGGCCCGTGAACCGGCGCAGCTGCTCACCCTGCTGGCCTGACCGACCCAGGGGTGGGATCCCTCTCCAAGGGAGAGGGCTCTGACCCCTCTGTCCGGGCCCCGTACAACGGCAGGAACCGGTTACATCCATTCCCTGTCCGGGCACTGTCCGCTCCATGTCCCGAAGAGTCAGGCGCCGCAAGGGTGTAACCGTATACATGGGGCGTGAAGGATGTGCTAATTTCCCCCCTTTCACGGGAGAGGCCCATTCACTATGTTCGAGCGTCAGCGTCGCACCAAGATCCTTGCCACCCTCGGTCCGGCGACCGACCCGCCGGGCGTGCTGGAGGATCTGTTCCGCGCCGGCGTGAACGTGGTGCGCCTCAACTTCAGCCATGGTGACCCGTCCGGCCAGGCCAAGCGCGCCGCCGACGTGCGCGCCGCCGCCGCCCGCGTGGGCGTGGAAGTGGGCATCCTGGCCGACCTGCCGGGCCCGAAGATCCGCATCGAGCGCTTTGCCGAAGGCAAGGTGTTCCTGAAGGCCGGTGACCGTTTCGACCTGATTGCCAGCGAAAGCGCCGGTCCCGGCGATGCCAGCCAGGTGGGCGTGAGCTACCTGGGGCTGCCGCAGGACGTGGGTCCGGGCGATGTGCTGCTGCTCGATGACGGCCTGATGCAGCTGCAGGTGGTGGAAGTGCAGGGTGATCGCATCATCAACACCGTGCTCAACGACGGTGCCCTGTCCGACCGCAAGGGCCTGAACAAGCAGGGCGGCGGCCTGTCGCTGGGCGCGCTGACCGAGCGCGACAAGGAACTGATCGGCATCGTCGCCAAGATCGGCGTGGACTTCATCGCCGTCTCGTTCTGCCGCAATGCGCAGGACATGAACGATGCGCGCGACATCGCCCGTTCGCACGGTTGCGATGCCGCCCTGGTGTCGAAGATCGAGCGCACCGAAGCCATCGAGAACCTGGAAGAAATCGTCGAGGCCAGCGACGTGGTGATGGTGGCCCGTGGCGACCTGGGCGTGGAAATCGGCGACGCCGAGCTGCCGGGTCTGCAGAAGAAGATCATCAAGGCCTCGCTGGCGCAGAACAAGGTGGTGATCACCGCCACGCAGATGCTGCAGTCGATGGTGGAAAGCCCCATTCCGACCCGCGCCGAAGTGCTGGACGTGGCCAACTCGGTCATCGACGGCACCGATGCGGTGATGCTGTCGGCCGAAACCGCCGCCGGTGCCTACCCGGTGAAGGCGGTCGAAGCCATGGCCCGCATCTGCCTGGGTGCCGAACGCCAGTTCCAGACCGACACCGACTTCAACGCCTCGCCGCGCAACCTGGAACGTGCCGACCAGGCCATCGCCATGGCCACCATGTTCCTGTCCCAGCACGTGGGCGTGCGCGCCATCGTGGCGATGACCGAATCCGGTGGCACTGCCCGTTACCTGTCGCGTTTCCGCGCCAAGGCGCCGGTGTTCGCGGTCACCCGCCATGACGGCGCCCGGCGCCAGATGGCGCTGATGCGCGATGTCTACCCGATCAACTTCGACAGCCGCGGCCTGACGCCGCGCGAAGCCGCCCGTGGCAGCATCCGCCTGCTGGTGGAATCGGAACTGCTGCAGGCCGGCGACCGTGTCGTGTTCACCAGTGGCGAGCACATGGAAACCCTGGGTGCCACCAACACCCTGCGTCTGCTGGAAGTGGGCGAAGACGGCCGCGCCAGCGGTCTGGGCGATCTGTAAGCGCAGCCGCCGGGCCAGGGTCAGAGCCCCGTTGGGGATCTGACCCCATGCCATACAGGGTCGGATCCCCGAAGGGGCTCTGACCCCATCGCGCCGGACATCCTTTGTCCTGCGCAGACATGGAATCGTTTCCATCCTGTCCTCCACGTCGGGGCAACGGGTAGCGGGGCTATAATCGCGTTTTTCCCGCACCCGCCACAGGAAATACATGAGCATCGAACAGCTGGCCGAAACCGCCCAGGCCATGGTCGCCCCGGGCAAGGGCATCATCGCGATCGACGAATCCACCGCTACCATCGCCAAGCGTTTTGCCAGCGTCGGTATCGAGAACACCGAGGAAAACCGTCGCGCCTACCGCGAGCTGCTGCTGACCACGCCGAAGCTCAACGAGCATATTTCCGGCGCCATCCTGTACGACGAAACCATCCGCCAGGCCACGAAGGACGGCGTGCCGTTCGCCAAGTACATGGCCGACCACGGCATGATTCCGGGCATCAAGGTGGACAAGGGTGCGCACCCGCTGGCCGGCTGCCCGGGCGAGCTGGTCACCGAAGGCCTGGACGGTCTGCGCGAGCGCCTGCAGGAGTACTACAAGCTGGGTGCCCGCTTCGCCAAGTGGCGTGCGGTCATCAACATCGGCGACAACACCCCGTCGGGCACCTGCATTGAATCCAACGCGCACGCGCTGGCCCGCTACGCCGCGCTGTGCCAGGAATGCGGCCTGGTGCCGATGGTCGAGCCGGAAGTGATCATGGACGGCGACCATGACATCGAAACCTGCTACGAAGTGACCGAAGCGACCCTGCGTTCGCTGTTCGACGCCCTGTACCAGCAGAACGTGCTGCTGGAAGGCACCATCCTGAAGGCCTCGATGGTCATTTCCGGCAAGGGCTGCGATGAACAGGCCGACGTGGAAGAAGTGGCCGAATCGACCGTGATGTGCCTGAAGAGCACCGTGCCGGCGATCCTGCCGGGCGTGGTGTTCCTGTCCGGTGGCCAGAGCGACGAGCAGTCCACCGCCCACCTGAACGCCATGAACCAGCTCGGCAACCTGCCGTGGCCGCTCAGCTTCTCCTACGGCCGTGCCATGCAGCAGGCCGCGCTGAAGCTGTGGGCCAAGGACATGAAGGGCAACTACGCCGCCGCACAGAAGACCGTGTTCGAGCGTGCCAAGGAAAACGGCCTGGCCGCACTGGGCAAGTGGAACGGCTGAGCCGCGCCACCGCCTGGGCAGTAAAGGACGCCGGCCTTGTGCCGGCGTCTTCATTTGCGGGTATCGTTGCGCTCCAGCGGGTGCCGTATCGGCGTCCGGTTTCCAGGGAAGAAGCAGCACATGCGCAAGGCCGCCATCGTGATCGCCATGGCCACGGCACTGACCGTGGCCGGTTGCAACCGCCTGCCGGGCAGCAGCGCCGAGGCGGGCAAGGTCCCGCCGCTGGCGCTGGACAAGCCGCTGTCCGGTGAGATCACCGCACGCAGCGCACTGAACTACAACGATGGCAGCCACTACCA
>NZ_DAMBCN010000051.1:0-4306 GCF_032056425.1 Stenotrophomonas sp. | reverse complement strand
ACGCGCTGGCGCTGCAGGACAGGCAGCGGGTCGGCATCAAGCTGACCGGTACCCTCAACGGGTCGATCAGCGTGTTCGACAACGGCACGCTGGTGGCCAGCAGCCGCAGCGGCTATGAAAGTGGCGACGAGGTTTCAGTGGCGTTCCGCGCCGACGGCGCCGGCACCTACCAGGTGGCGGTGAATGCCGATGGCCCCGAGGCGTTCGGGCCGTTCCGGCTGCGCGCCGAAGCGCTGGTGCCGTATGACGGCAAGCCGATCGTGGGGGCCGGTCGCATCGACGACCTGCTGTTGGACGAACGCCAGGACTACACCCTGAAGGTGGATAGTCCAGGCCTGTACGAGATCCAGCTGCGTTCGGACGCGTTCGATACCGTGCTGTCGCTGAAGGGCAACGGCCAGGAAAGCGAGAACGATGACGGTGGCGAGGGCACTGATTCGCGCCTGACCCTGCCGCTGCAGCCCGGCGAGTACACCCTCACCGTGCATGGGCTGGGTGAGGGCGACCAGGGCGCCTTCAGCCTGGAGGCCACGCGCAGTGCCATGCCGGACAACCTGGTCGATACCGATGGCACCGCGCTGCCGCGCAACGGCAGCGTGTACACCCTGCTGGAAGGCGAGGGCCGCCGGCGCTTCCTGCTGACCCTGGACGCGCCGGCCGAGGTGCAGCTCGATGCGGTGTCCAGCCAGGTCGACACCGTGCTGCGCCTTGTGGGTGGTGAGATCGAGCGCAGCGATGATGACGGTGGCAACGGAACCGACGCGCGCCTGCAGGAAACGCTGCCTGCGGGTCACTACACCGTGGATGTCAGCAACCTGAGCGAAACCAGCGGCCTGGTCGAGATCAAGGTGCGCTAGTCGCGCTCAGTGTGCTGCGGCGAAGCCGGCATCGCCTACCGGTGGTAGTGGCAGGATGCGTTCGGATTCCACGGCCTGGCCGGCCGCGGCCAGCGCCTGCTGGTAGGCCTTCGCGGTGGCGGTGTTGAAGGCTACCAGCACGATGCGCATCGGCTGTGCGTGGCTGCGCTGCCACGCCAGTGTTTCAGTCACGGCCACCTGCGCGGCCTGGTACAGCGGGTAGCCGTACACGCCGCAGCTGATGGCCGGGAACGCGATGGACTGCACGCCCAGCGATTCGGCCATCTGCAGCGATTTCCAGTAGCAGTTGGCCAGCAGCGCGGGTTCGTCGCGCTGGCCGTCGTGCCAGACCGGGCCCACGGTGTGCAGCACGTGCTTGGCCGGTAGTGCATGGCCGGCGGTGGCGCGCACTTCGCCGGTGGGGCAGCGCACGCCGGGGCGCAGCTGCGGCAGCTGCTCGCATTCCTGCAACAGGCCCGGGCCTGCCGCGCGGTGGATCGCACCATCCACACCGCCTCCGCCCAGCAATGATTCATTGGCCGCGTTGACGATCGCATCCACCGCCAGGGTCGTGATGTCGCCCTGCCACACTTCGATCTTCATGCGTCCGTCTCCTGCCTGTCGGTTGTTCCGCGCATCCTCCGCGCTGGCTGTACCCACGGTAGGGCACAGGGCATGGATGCTGCGTCATGACCGTCTCACAACCTGCGATCCGGTCTTCACGCACGATGGCGGTAATTACCTTCACGCAGGCTGAAGCAGAAAGGGGTCAGAGCCCTTTCCCTGCGGGAAAGGGATCCGACCCCGTGCCCGGTTACGGCAGACCGGCCAGCCAGTCGTCGTCGGACCCTTCGTTCACATCGGCAAACAGCGGGGTGGAGAAGTAGCGCTCGCCGGTGTCCGGCAGCATGGCCAGGATCACTGAGCCGGCTTCGGCGCGGCTGGCCACATCCAGCGCACTGGCCACCGTCGCGCCGGCCGAGATGCCCACGAACAGGCCCTCCTCGGCGGCCAGGCGTCGCGCGGTGGCGATCGCGCGCTCGTCTTCGACCGTCAGCAGTTCATCCACCACATCGCGGTTCAGCACATCGGGCACGAAGTCCGGGGTCCACCCCTGGATCTTGTGCGGCTTCCAGTCGTCGCCTTTCAGCAACGCGGCGCCGGCCGGTTCGGTGGCCACGATGCGCGTCTGCGGGCGTGCCACCTTCAGCACTTCGCCCACGCCGGTGAGCGTGCCGCCGGTGCCCCAGCCACTCACGAAGTAGTCCAGGCGCTTGCCGGCGAAGTCGCGCAGGATCTCTGCCGCAGTGGTGTTGCGGTGGTAGGCCGGGTTGGCCGGGTTGGCGAACTGGCTGGCCAGGAACCAGCCATGCTGTTCGGCCAGCTCGCGCGCCTTGCGCACCATGCCGCTGCCGCGTTCGGCGGCGGGGGTCAGGATCACCTTGGCACCGTAGGCGCGCATCAGCTTGCGGCGTTCGATGGAGAAGGTTTCCACCATGGTGGCCACGAACTTGTAGCCGCGTGCGGCGGCCACCATGGCCAGGGCCACGCCGGTGTTGCCCGAGGTGGCCTCCACGATGGTGTCGCCGGGCTTGAGCAGGCCGCGCGCTTCGGCGTCCAGAATGATGGCCAGCGCCAGGCGGTCCTTCACCGAACCGCCGGGATTGAACGATTCGACCTTGGCGTACAGGGTCACGCCCTGCGGCGCCAGGCGCTGCAGCTTGACGATGGGGGTGTTGCCGATGGTGTCCAGGATGGAGTCGTACAGGGCCATGGAAGCGCTCCAGAAGCAGGCCGCGCCGGGCTGCGGCGGGCGGAAGATGAGAGGGCTGGCCGTCCAGGCCAGCGGCTGCCGGCTGACCGTAGCGCCGGCATATGACACCCGGAAATGACCAGATACCTTTCTTAAACAACGTTTGGTTATAAGCTGGTGACGGGAATTGACCCTAGAGTGGACCTCCGCCCCCGCCGCCTGCCCGCCATGACGCTCACCCAGCTGCGCTACCTGGTTGCCATCGCCGATGCCGAGCTGAACATCACGCTCGCCGCCTCGCGCGTGCACGCGACCCAGCCTGGCCTGTCCAAGCAGCTCAAGCAGCTGGAAGACGAGCTGGGTTTCCTGTTGTTCGTGCGCAAGGGGCGCAGCCTGGAATCGGTCACCCCGGCCGGTACCGAGGTCATCACCCGCGCCCGTGCGGTGCTGTCTGAGGCCAACAACATCCGTACCTATGCGGCCAACCAGCGCCGCGAAAGCCAGGGCCAGCTGATCCTGACCACCACCCACACGCAGGCGCGCTTCGTACTGCCGCCGGCGGTGGCGGCAATCAAGCAGGCCTACCCGCAGGTAAGCGTGCATCTGCAGCAGGCCGGCGAAGCCGATGCGCTGGACCGGCTCAACCAGGGTGATGCGGACATCGCCATCATCAGTACTGCCGGCAGCGAGCCGACCGACGGCATTGCCGTGCCGTTGTTCCGCTGGCGCCGTCTGGTGGTGGTGCCCAAGGGCCATCCGCTGGACCGCGCCGGCCGCGCGCCGGACCTGGCGGCGTTGGCGCGGCAGCCGTTGATCAGTTACGAATCGTCCACGCGACCGAATTCATCGCTGCAGCGTGCGTTCGCCGCGCAGGGTCTGGTGCCCGACCTGGCACTGACCGCGCTCGATGCCGACCTGATCAAGACGTATGTGCGCACGGGTCTGGGCGTGGGCCTGCTGGCGGAGATGGCGGTCAGTGCCTACGACGAAGATCTGAAATCGTGGCCGGCGCCGGCGCCGATCACCGAGTGCATTGCCTGGGCGGTGCTGCCGCGCGATCGCGTGCTGCGCGATTACGCGTTGGAACTGGTGCACGTGCTGGCGCCGCAGATCGACCCGCGCGACCTGCGCCGGGTGCTGGACGGCAACCAGGCCGCCGCGTGGCCGCAGCCACCCACCTGGGAATCGCTGACCCAGACCATCACCGTCTGAGGGTTGGGGCATTGCAGGGCTGCGCCCTGCACCCGCTCAACGTCAACGTCAACGTCAACTTCAACGTCAAAAGCGGCATTCCGTGGGATGGCGGGGCGGTGTGGGTGGGCAGGACACGCCGTAAACCCGTCCATGGGGGCTCGTAGGCGCCATCCATGGCGCCTGCGGTCCTGCCCACCCACACCGCCCCGCCTCTGACAGGTTCCTGCGATCTGCCGGAACCGCATTTTGCTCTGGTAGGTGTCGACCTTGGTCGACACATTTGTCAGATATCGAATGGATTCATCCGTGTCGACCAAGGTCGACACCTACCGGGGCAGAGCGCCGTTCCGACAGTTGGCCGGCGGCCAGTAGATCCACGCCATGCGTGGATGAATTTCCATGGAAATCGAATATTGAATCCGGGGTCGGAGCCCGTTGCGCAGCAACGGGATCCGACCCCGCGCCGTTCCGACAGATCGCGGGAGTCTGTCGAAGGCGGGGT
>NZ_DAMBCN010000050.1:0-10337 GCF_032056425.1 Stenotrophomonas sp. | reverse complement strand
GCTGCCAAGCCTACAAGGACGTACTTGCGGCGTCCCCGCAATCCGACACCGCCCCACCATCCCACCGATACCCAGCTTTTGACGTTGCTGTTGCTGTTGCTGTTGCTGTTGTTGTTACTGTTGCATTGAGCAGGTGCAGGGCTGCAAGCCCTGCAGAGAACACCCCTACGAACTGCAGGACAGCATCGAGCAGCCGGCGCGGTGCTCGGCCCAGGCCGGCCGCTTGCCCGCGTAGTGTTCCAACCCCGGCCGCTGCGTGTACGGATCGCGCAGCACCTCCTGCAGCGCATGCACGCCCCCCAGGTCGCCCTGCTCGGCGCGATCGATCGCCTCCTGTGCCAGCCAGTTGCGCAGCACGTACAGCGGATTGGCCGCTTCCATTTTCGCCTGCCGCGCCTCGGCCGACAGCGGGTCCACACGCAACCGCGCCGCGTACGCCTGCAGCCACTGCTGCAACGGCGCCTCCACCGCCTGCCGGCGCGCCTCGTCGTAGTACACATCGCCCAGTACGGCCACATCCGGTACGGACGCATCCACCTGCATCAACGCACGCCACGCCAGGGTCATGTCCATGCCACCCTCCTGCAGCAACTGCTGCCAGCGCAGGTACAACTGCAGGTCTTCGTCGTCGGCGGCGCCCAGCCCCAACTTCGCCGCAGCATCACGCCGCGTGCAGGACACGAAGGTGGACTGGAACGCGGCCAATCCAGCCTGCAGCGGCTGCACGTCGGCGAACAACGGCGACAGCGCCTGCGCCAACCGGTTGAGATTCCAGTACGCCACCTGCGGCTGGGTGCCGAAGCGGTAGCGGCGCCCCTGCGCGTCAGTGGTGTTGGGCGTCCAGTCCGGGTCGTAATCTTCCACCCAGCCGTAGGGACCGTAATCGATCGTGAGGCCGAGCACGGACAGGTTGTCGGTGTTCATCACCCCATGCACGAAGCCGACGCGCATCCAGTGCGCCATCAACTCAGCGGTGCGCACGGCAATCTGCGCGAACCAGTCGCCGTACAGTGCCTCCCCTGCCCCTTGCAGTTCGGGGAAATCGCGGGCGATGCAGACATCGGCCAACTGTTTCAGCAGCGTCGTCTCGCCACGCGACGCAGGCAGTTCGAACGTGCCAAAGCGCATGAACGACGGCGCCACGCGGCAGACGATCGCGCCGGGCTCGGCACGCGGGTGGCCGTCGTAGAACATGTCGCGCACTACGTCCTCACCGGTGCCCACCAGCGACAGCGCACGCGTGGTCGGCACACCAAGATGGTGCATCGCTTCGCTGCACAGGAACTCGCGGATGGAGGAGCGCAGTACGGCGCGGCCATCGGCGCCGCGCGAGTACGGCGTCGGCCCCGCGCCCTTCAACTGCAGCTCCCAATGGCGCCCGTCGGCGGCCACCAGCTCACCCAGTGATATCGCGCGGCCGTCACCCAACTGCCCGGCCCAATGGCCGAACTGGTGGCCACCGTAGTTGGCCGCCCACGGCTGCATGCCGGCGTACAGCGCATTGCCACCGAACACCTGGGCGAAGTCCGCACCCTGCACATCACCAGCATCGAACCCCAGCAGTGCGGCCACTTCGGGCGACCAGGCCAGCAGGGTCGGCGCCGCCACCGGGGTCGGCAGCACCGACGACCAGGCCGCCTCGCGCACCTCACGGCGGCGCGGGCCGGATTCGGGATCGCCCGGCAGGGCGGACAACAAGCGATTGTCGAAGCGGGGGGCGTGGGTATCCATGCCAGCAGGATGGGGGCGGCCGGCCCCGGCCTCAATCGCCGCGCAGGGCCTGCAGCGCCCCGCCCTGGGCCTCGGCGCGCTGGTAGGCCGGGCGCCGGCCGATGCGCGCCAGGAAGCTGCGCAGGGCCGGCTTGTCGTCCAGCCCGCCGCCACGGGCGGCAGCAGCCTGGATCGGGAAACTCATCTGGATGTCGGCCGCACTGAACCGTTCACCGGCGAACCACGGGCTTTCGGCCAAGCGCCGCTCCATCCAGTCCAGGTGCAGGCGGCGCTGCGGGCCGATGAAGCTGCGCTCGGCCTTGTCGGCGATGCTGCGCGCGATCGGCCGGGCAAAGAAAGGCATCGGCGCACTGCGGATGCGCCCGACCACCAAGGTCAGCAGCAGCGGCGGCATGGCCGATCCTTCGGCGTAATGCAGCCAGTAGCGATAAGCGATGCGCTCGGCACTGTCGGCCGGCAGCGGCGGCGGTGACAGAAGGCGATCGGTGTCGTAGCGATCGGCCAGGTAATCCAGGATCGCGCCGGATTCGGCCAGCACCTGGTCACCGTCCTGCAGCACCGGTGCCTTGCCCAGCGGATGGATCTGCCGAAGCTCCGGCGGCGCCAGCAGCGTCTTCCGATCGCGCGGGTAGCGCCGCAGCTCGTAGTCCAGACCCAGTTCTTCCAGCATCCACAGCACGCGCAGCGAACGGGAATTTTCCAGATGGTGGACGATGCGCATGGGCGGGCTCATGGAATGCATGGCCCATTGTAGAGTCGAGCCATGCTCGACTGCCTTCACGCCGCAGTCGAGCATGGCTCGACTCTGCACAAAGGCAAAAAAAAAACGCCGGAAGCTTTCGCTTCCGGCGTTCTGGCTACCCAAAGGCAGCAGACGGATTAGACCGCCTGCACCTGGTCAGCCTGCATACCCTTCTGGCCCTGGACGGCGATGAAGGTAACCTTCTGGCCTTCCTGCAGGGTCTTGAAGCCGGTGCCCTGGATGGCACGGAAGTGCACGAACAGGTCCGGGCCGCTTTCCGGGGTGATGAAGCCGAAGCCCTTGGCGTCGTTGAACCACTTGACGGTGCCGGTCTGACGATCAGACATTTGACTAACTCCTGAAACACATGTTGAAAAAATCGCAGCCACCGGGAATCGGGGCCGAGACTGAGTTGCAGGCGTTGGTAAAGCGGATCGATGAGCGGATCGTGAGATCAACTGCACCAGGCCACGATTCACGGTGACCCTAGCAAACACAGTGGATCGAACGATACGCGTGTTTTCGGCAAAAAGCGATAGCCCCTGCATTCAGCGGCAGGACCCCGCCCGCTAGGCGTGACAAGGGCTGGGCCCAGATCGCGGCTAAACCCGAGTCCCTATTCAGGTTTTTCCTACCCTACACTGGGCTGATGACTGAAGCTGAAACCCCCGCTGAACACGCCCGTCCGCGCATCTGGGTGGATGCCGACGCCTGCCCCGGCGTCATTCGCGACATCCTTTTCCGGGCCGCCGAGCGGGTCGGTCTGGACCTGACCCTGGTCGCCAACCAGTGGCTGCGCACCCCACCCTCGCGCTGGATCCGCTCCCTGCAGGTCCCGCAGGGCCTGGACGTGGCCGACAGCGCCATCGTGGAACGGGTGGCCGCCGGTGACCTGGTGGTTACCCAGGACATCCCGCTGGCGGCGCTGGTGCTGGAGAAGAAGGCAGTGGCGCTGAACCCGCGCGGCCAGCTGTACACCGCCAACAACATGGCCGAGCGCCTGTCCATGCGCAATTTCATGGAGGAACTGCGCGGTGCCGGCGTGCAGACCGGGGGCCCGCCGCCGCTGGGCGCGCGCGATCGCCAGCTGTTCGCGGCCGAACTGGACCGCTGGCTGGCCCGGATCAAACCACGCTGATCAAGCCGCGATGGTCATGCCCGCGCTGCCGGGTCCGGCGGCCAGCACAGCGAACGCTTGCTGCTGAACAAACGGCGCTCCCCGCTCAGCGGGTCCTGGAAGGCCAGCGCCCGGGCCAGCAGCTGCAGCGGCGGCGCATCGTCCATCGGCCGCAGTTGCGGGTACAGGTCATCGCCCAGGATCGGCGCCCCCAGCGCCGCCATGTGCACGCGCAGCTGGTGCTTGCGGCCGGTTTCCGGCCGCAGCCGGTAATGCCAGACCGCACCGTGCTCGGCAATCACCTCGATGCCAGTGCGCGCATTGGGCTCGCCCTGTGCTTCGGCCATGCGGAAGAAGGGCTCGCCGGGCACGATCCGGCTCAGCCGCTGCAGCGGGAACTGCTGGCCCGGCAGCGCCGGCGCCAGTGCTTCGTAGACCTTTTCGATGCGCCGCTCGCGGAACAGGCGCTGGAAGGCGTCGCGGGTGTCGGGCCGCTGCGAGAACAGCACCAGCCCCGCAGTGAGCCGATCCAGCCGATGCAGCGGCACCAGATCGGCATTGCCGGTGTCCGCAACCAGCCGCGCCAGCAGCGTTTCGCGTACGTAGCCACCGGCCGGGGTGACCGGCAGGTAATGCGGCTTGTCGGCCACCAGCAGGTGCGCATCCTCGTACAGCACAGTTTCATGGAACGGAATGGCCGGCTCGTCGCCCACTTCGCGGAAGTAGCGGATCTGCAGGCCGACCTGCCACCGCTGGTCAGCTGCCAGTGCCCTGCCCTGCGCGTCCTGCACCCGGCCGCGGGCGAAACGGCCCAGCCACTGGCCACGATCAATGCGCGGGAAACGCGCGCACAGGCCGTCCAGCAGCGTCGGCCAGTCACCGGGGGGCAGCTGCAGACGGCTGGGCAGAGTCATCGAATACGCACGCGGGAAAGACCCGGCCAGAGTGCCATCGTTGACACCGCGCCGACACCCCTGCCACGGACACCCCGCCGGCAAACCTCTATCATGAGCGGTCTTTGCCCCCGGAACGCCCATGGCCCTTACCGCCACCATCCGCAAGGCCGAACTGCAGATCAGCGACATGGATCGCGGCTACTACGCGACCCACAACCTGACCCTGGCCCAGCACCCGTCCGAAACCGACGAGCGCCTGATGGTGCGCCTGCTGGCCTTCGCCCTGAACGCCGATGACCGCCTGGAGTTCGGCCGCGGCCTGAGCACCGACGACGAACCGGACCTGTGGCAGCACGATTACACCGGCGACATCCTGCAGTGGATCGACCTGGGCCACCCGGACGAATCGCGCATCCGCAAGGCCAGCAACCGCAGCCGTTCGGTGCAGGTGGTGAACTACGGCGGCAACGCGTCGGATATCTGGTGGACCAAGCAGGGCAAGGGCCTGGCCCGGTTCGACAATCTGTCGGTGATCGATCTGGATGGCGCCTTCGTGGAACAATGGGGCCAGCAGATCCAGCGCGCCATGCGCTTCAGCGTGCTCATCCAGGACGGCGAAGTGCAGATCCTCAATGACCAGATCCAGCTGGACGTGATTCCCAGCTGGCGCAAGCGCGCCAAGGCATGAGCATCACCCGCTGCGACGTGGTGGTCATCGGCGCCGGTGCCGCCGGGCTGATGACCGCGCTCACCGCCGGCCGCCGCGGGCGCCAGGTGCAGGTGCTCGACCACGCCAACAAGGTGGGCAAGAAGATCCTGATGTCCGGTGGCGGCCGCTGCAACTTCACCAACACCGGCACCACCCCGGCCAACTTCCTGTCGGCCAACCCGCACTTCTGCAAATCGGCGCTGGCCCGTTACTCGCCTTGGCACTTCATCGAGATGGTGGAGAAGCACGGCATCGCCTATCACGAAAAGGAACTGGGCCAGCTGTTCTGCGATGTTTCGTCGAAACTGATCGTGAAGATGCTGGTGGAGGAATGCCAGGCCGGCGGCGCGCAGATCCGTACCCAGTGCAGCATCGAGCGCATCGAACACGGCAGCGATGGCTTCCGCGTGCACACCACGCAGGGGCTGTTCCATTGCGCATCGGTGGTGGTGGCCACGGGCGGGCTGTCCATTCCCAGCCTGGGTGCCACCGGCTTCGGCTACGAACTGGCCCGCCAGTTCGGCCACAACGTGCTGCCCACCCGCGCCGGCCTGGTGCCGCTCACCCTGAGTGGCAAGCACCAGGAACGCCTGGCCGAGCTGAGCGGCGTGGCCCTGCCGGTGCAGGCGCGCTGCAATGGCACCAGCTTCCAGAACTTCATGCTGCTCACCCATCGCGGCGTCAGCGGGCCGGCCATCCTGCAGATCTCCTCGTTCTGGCAGCCCGGCGACACCCTAGAACTCGACCTGCTGCCCGGCCAGGATGCGACCGAGTGGCTGCGGCAGATGAAGCGCGAGCGGCCTGCGGCCGAACTGCGCACGGTGCTGGGCGAGGTGCTGCCCAAGCGGCTGGCCCAGCGCCTGTGCGAACACTGGCTGCCGGACCGCCCGGTGCGCCAGCTGGACGAACCGGTGCTGCGCCAGGCCGGGCAGCTGCTGGGCGGTTTCCCGCTGGTGGCCAGTGGCACCGAGGGCTACCGCACGGCCGAAGTCACCCTGGGCGGCGTGGACACGGCCGAAGTGTCGTCTTCCACGTTCGAGTCCAAGCGGGTGCCCGGCCTGCATTTCGTCGGCGAGGTGCTGGATGTGACCGGCTGGCTGGGCGGCTACAACTTCCAGTGGGCCTGGGCCAGCGGCCACGCCGCCGGCAGCGTGGTGTGAACCGCATCGCCGTTCGGCGCTCGCCGGGGGCCGGCGCATGGACGCGCCGCCGCGCATCGTGTATCTAGGTTCGCAGATTGGGGAGCAGTGCATGCAGAACGCGAACGACATCACCATCCGCCTGCTGATCGTGGACGACAGCGGCGAAAACGCAGAAGCCATCGTCAGCACCCTGCGCAACAGCGGCATTGCCGTTCGCCCGTGGCGCCCACAGGATTCGGCCGAACTGTCACAGGTGCTGGCCAGTCAGGCCATCGACCTGGTGCTGGCCTCGCCGTCGCAGGGCATCCCCCTGCCGCTGGTGGCCCAGCACATCGCCGCCAGCGGCAAGGACATTCCGCTGGTGCTGCTGGCCGACCGCATCGACGAAGACGAACTGGTGCAGGCCAGCAGCAACGGCGTGCGGGCCCTGGCCCTGCGCCAGCGCAACGAGCACCTGCTGGCCGTGGTGCGCGACCAGTGGGTGGATCTGCAGGCACGGCGCGGCCTGCGCCGCATCGAAGCACAGATGCGCGAGACCGAGCGCCGCTGCGATGCACTCATCGCCTCTTCCCGCGACCCCATCGCCTATGTGCATGAAGGCATGCACATCCGTGCCAACGACGCCTACCTGGGCATGTTCGGCTACGAAGAGTTCGACGATATCGAAGGCATCTCGCTGCTGGACATGGTGGCCACCCAGCATGTGGACGGCTTCAAGCAGCTGCTGAAGTCACTCAGCCGCGGCGAGGCGCCGCCACCGCAGTACCAGCTCGATGCCCGCCACCAGGACGGCAGCGTGTTCCCGGCCACGATGGAGTTCACCGCCGCCACCTACGAGGGCGAGGCCTGCCTGCAGGTGGTGTTCCGCCGCCGCCTGGAGCTGGACACCGAACTGGCGCGCGAAGTGGAAGACCTGCGCCAGCGTGACCAGGTGACGGGGCTGCTGAACCGCCCCACCTTCATGCTGCAGGTGGAAGACGCGGTGGCCCAGGCCGGTCGCAGCGAAGGCCAGTTCGGCCTGCTGCTGGTCGAGCCGGACCATTACGCACGGTTGATCCCCGATATCGGCCTGGATTCGGCCGACACCCTCATCGGCGCCCTGGCGGCACTGCTGGCCAAGGTGGTGGGTGACCAGGCCCAACTGGCACGCTTCGGCGAACACAGTTTCGCGGTGCTGCAGGCCGGCCCGTACGCGCAGACCGAAGCCCTGGCCGAACGCATCCGTGCCGCGTATGCCGCGCATGTATTCAGCATCGGCGCGCGCTCGGCCACGGTCACCGTCAGCGTGGGCGGCGTACAGGTGGGCGAAAAGATCGCCAGCATCGGCCAAGTGCTGGCCCGCGCCAGCGAATGCACCCAGGCCGCCGCAGCGCTCGGCAACACCTGCCGCATCTTCGACCCGGCCGCCGCTGACCGTGTTGAAGAAGAACGCGTGCAGCGCTGGGTGGCGCGCATCCGCGAAGCCCTGGCCGGCGATGGTTTCCAGCTGCACTACCAGCCGGTGTTGAACCTGCAGGGCGAGCCGCACGAGCTGTATGAGGCCTACCTGCGCCTTGAACACAATGGCGAACTGCTCAGCCCCACCGCCTTCCTGGGCATCGCCGAGGAATACGGCCTGCTGGCGGACATCAACCGCTGGGTGGTGGCGCGTGCGATCAGCGTGCTCGGCGCGCGCGCACGCGAGGGCCATGCCACGCAGATGCTGGTGAAGGTCACCCCGGAATCGTTCGACGATCCGAAGATGATCGCCACCCTGCGCCAGGAACTGCAGGCACACGGGGTGCCCGGCGAGCGCCTGTGGCTGCATGCCCCTGAAGCCAAGGTGTTCACCCATCTGCGCGCCGCGCAGCAGTTCCTGGCGGCCGTCGCGCCGCTGGGCTGCCGTATCGGCCTGGAGCAGTTCGGTTCGGGGCTGGATTCGTTCCAGCTGCTGGCGCACTTCCAGCCGCAGGTGCTGAAGCTCGACCGCAGCTTCACCAGTGACCTGGTGTCGACCCGCGAGAACATCGACCTGATCAGCCAGATCACGGCACGCGCACAGGACGCCGGCATCCGCACCGTCGCCGAATTCGTCAGCGACGCCAATTCCATGACCCTGCTGTTCAGTGCAGGCGTGGACTACGTTCAGGGCGACTTCGTCGGCCCTGCCCTGCCGGTGATGAACTTCGAGTTCGGTTGAATGGTAGCGCCGGGCCCAGCCCGGCGAGCGCAGCGGCATCCACGGCATACGCCGGGCATGGCCCGGCGCTGCCGTTCATCACATCAGGTCAGATCGACCAGGTTGGCGATCTTCACGTCCGGATTGACGTCGGCCTCGTAGTCCACGCCTTCCACTCCAAAACCGAACAGGCGCAGGAAATCGGCCTTGTAGCCGGCCAGGTCGCTGATCTCGTACAGGTTCTCGTTGGTCACCTGCGGCCACAGCTCCAGCACCTTGCCCTGCACTTCCGGCGCCATTTCCTTGTAATCGGCACGCAGGCGGCCTTCCTCGTCCACCAGCGCAACCGTGCGACCCTGGCCATCGACCAGATCGTGGCGCAGGCGATCGACGGCCACGCCGTCAGCCTTGCCGCCGTAGAGGATGTCGTACAGCACGTCGAGCTGCTCGATGCAGCCCTCGTGCGTGCCCTGCGCCTTCATCACCTTGAACAGCAGCGACAGGTACAGCGGCATGGTCGGAATGGCCGAGCTGGCCTGGGTGACCACCGCCTTCAGCACCGACACGCGCGCGTCGCCACCAATTTTTGCCAGCGATTCGCGCAGGCCCAGCACCTTGTTGTCCAGATCCTTCTTGGCGGCACCAATCGAGCCGTTCCAGTAGATGGCCTGGGTGATTTCCTCGCCCACATACGTGAAGGCGGTGGTGGTGCAGCCCTCGGCCAGCACGCCGGCATCGGCCAGCGCGTCGATCCACATCTGCCAGTCTTCGCCGCCCATCACCGCTACGGTGCCGGCGATTTCTTCCGGGGTGGCCGGCTGCAGGGTGGTTTCGGTGATCACTTCCTTGTCGGTGTCCAGGCCACGCAGGGTAATCTGTTCGCCGATCGGCTTCAGCGTGGAGCTGATGATCTCACCGGTCTTGGGGTGCTTGCGGCGCGGCGCAGCCAAGCTGTAGACCACCTGGTCGACCTGGCCCAGGTCGGCCTTGATCATCTCGATGGTCTTGGCCTTCACTTCATCGGAGAAGGCATCGCCGTTGATGCTCTTGGCGTACAGGCCGGCTTCGTCGGCGTACTTGTGGAAGGCGGCCGAGTTGTACCAGCCCGCGGTGCCCGGCTTGGTCTCGCTGCCCGCACGCTCGAAGAATATACCCAGGGTCGCAGCGCCACTACCGAAGGCAGCGGTGATGCGCGCCGCCAGGCCGTAGCCGGTCGACGCACCGATGACCAGCACGCGCTTTGGACCATTCTGGATGGGCGGACGGGCGCGGATGTAGTCGATCTGCTGCTTGACCGCGGCCTCGCAGCCGGTCGGATGGGTGGTGACGCAGATGAAGCCGCGGACGCGCGGTTTGATGACCATGGATACCTCGGGTTGGCAGATGCGGCGCACGCGGGCGCACGCGAACCGCAGGATCGTAGTGCGCGGGGGGCGATTGCACAACCGACGCAGGCGTAGGGTGGGGTTTCTCTTTTGCAGGGCTTGCAGCCCTGCACCTGCCGAAGCAATTGCCAGAGCCGAGGCAACAGCCAAAGCCGGTTCCTGAGGATTGGCGGGGCGGGTCCGGTTGCGGGGGACGCCGCAAGTACGTCCGTGTAGGCTTGGCCGCGGCATCCATGCCGCGGACACCCCCGCAACCGGACCCACCCCGCCTTCGACAGTTTCCTGCGATCTGTCAGAACAGCACGGGGTCGGATCCCGTTGCTCCGCAACGGGCTCTGACCCCAGATGGATTTCGATATCTGAACGATGTGTCGACCAAGGTCGACACCTACCAACAGCCGCGTGAACCTGTCAGAGGTGGGGCGGTGTGGGTGGGCAGGACCGCAGGCGCCATGGA
>NZ_DAMBCN010000049.1:0-10673 GCF_032056425.1 Stenotrophomonas sp. | reverse complement strand
CTTGGACAGCTCATGGGCCAGGGTGGCGCGCAGGGTGTCGGCCCACTTCGGATCGGGCAGCTTGGCCAGCGTGGCATCGGACAAGGTCACCGCGCCCACCTGCAGGCGGCGCGTGGACGCTTCCGGCAGGCGGGCCTGCGCCAAGGCCTGGGCCAGTACCTGCGAGAGGCTGGTATCGGCGCTGCCGTACAGCAGATCGGCCACGATCGCGTCGATATCGTCGCGGTCCGGGCGGTAATCCTGCACGTCAATGCGTTGCAGGGTGAGCGGATAGGAGGCGATCACCTGGCGCTCGCGGAAATCGAAGAACAGCGCCTGCAGCGCCACTTCCACCAGCACCTTGTACTGGCTGCCGATCGGCTCGACCGAGACCAGTTCGCGGTCCAGCGCGGCAGCCAGCACGGTGGCGCTGGTGGTACCGTCAAGCATCGCCACCGGCTGGTCGATCAGCTCCAGCTGCGCCGGCTTTCGCCGTTGCAGTGCCTGCCACAGGGTCTGGTTCAACGGCAGCAGACCGCGCGTTTCCAGCACGGCCTGCGCATGCGGCGTGGTCGCCTTCACGGCGGCGGCATCGGCGGTGTAAGCGAAACCGGCCCAGTAGGCCTGCTGTGATTTCTCTGCGGCCTGGGTTGCCAGCGGCCAAGCGGCCAGGCACAGCGCATAGGCAAGCAGACGCGCAAAAGCGCGCGGCGCGCTCTTCGTCCTTGAAAACATCCAACCGCTCCTCGGTCAACGCATGGAGTGCGACCGCGTTCACGTTCGCTGGGCGCGAAACATAGCCGCTCAGCGGCCCGCCGGCAAGTGCTGCCTTGGTCGGCTTCAGTTTTCCGGGACGTGGCCGGCCCGTTTCCGCAGCAGAGCACGCTCGGCGCCGTTGCTGCTCTGTGCCGCGGCAGCGGCGAATGCATCGCGCGCGTCGGCATCCCGCCCCATTGCCTGCAGCAGCTCGCCGCGCACCACCTGCAGCGGCGCATAGCCCTGCAGGCGCGCATCCACCAACAGCGGCTGCAGCAGCGCCCATGCGGCGAACGCGCCTTCGCTGCGCGATACCGCCACCACGCGGTTCAGTGCCACCACCGGCGAAGGCATCACCTGCAGCAGCTGTGCGTACAGCGCCGCGATGCGTGCCCAGTCGGTCTGCGCCGCCTGCCGCGCGGCGGCATGGCAGGCGGCAATCTGCGCCTGCAGCACGTAGGTGTCGTGCTGGCCACCGGCGGCCACGGCCTGCGCCAACGCCTGCTGCCCACGCGCGATCTGCAGCCAATCCCAGCGCGCGCGGTTCTGCTGGTCCAACAGCACCGGCATCCCGTGCGCGTCCATCCGGGCTGCCGCGCGCGAGGCCTGCAGTTCCATCAACGCCAGCAGGCCCAGCACCGGCGGCACCGGCATGCGGTGCACCAGGATACGCGCCAGCCGCAGGGCTTCCTCGCACAGCGCCGGGCGCATCCAGTCATCACCGGCGCTGGCCGCGTAGCCCTCGTTGAAGATCAGGTAGATCGCTTCCAGTACCGAACCAAGCCGCTCCGGCAGCGCATCGGCGCGCGGTACCTCATACGGCACCTGCTTCTGCGCCAGCGTGCGCTTGGCGCGCACGATGCGCTGGGCGATGGTGGGCTCGGGCTGCAGGAATGCGCGGGCGATCTCCACCGTGGTCAGGCCACCGAGCAGGCGCAGGGTCAGCGCCACCCGGGCATCGGCCGGCAGCAGCGGGTGGCAGGCCACGAACATCAACCGCAGCAGATCGTCGCCCAGGTCGTCTTCCAGCATCTGGTTGTCATCGGGCGCAGCCAGCGCGGCCGGGTGCAGCAGCTCGCCCCACTGCGCGTGTTGCTGGGCGACGCGCTGGTGCTGGCGCAGCACATCGATGGCACGGTTGCGTGCGGTGGTCATCAACCAGGCCCCCGGGTTGTCCGGCATGCCCTGCGCCGGCCAGCGCTCCAGCGCGGCCAGCCAGGTGTCCTGGGCCAGCTCTTCGGCACGGCCCACGTCACCGCCCAGCAGCCGTGCCAGGCGCGCGATCAGCACGGGCGATTCCATTCGCCACAGGGTGTCCATGCGCTGGGTCAGGGTGGGCTCGGCCATGTACCGATCACAGCATCAACGGCCGGGCCCCACAAGCGGGGCACTCACCCCGGCTCACCGTCCATGTGCGCGATTTCCCACAGATGGCCATCCAGGTCCTGGAAGCCCCGCTGGTACATGAAGCCGTAATCGCGCGCCGGTTGCGGTTCGCTGGCGCCTGCAGACACGGCTTTGTCCACCAGCACATCCACCGCCTTGCGGCTGTCGGCCGACAGGCAGGTGATCACCTCGGTCGTGGCCTGGGCATCGGCAATGGTCTTGTTGGTGAACTGCTGGAAGAACGGCTTCACCAGCAGCATCACGAAGATGCTCTCGCTGATGACCATGCAGGCCGCGTTCTCGTCGGTGAACGCGGGATTGAACTGATAGCCCAGGGCGCTGAAGAACGCTTTGGACGCGTCCAGATCCTGCACGGGCAGGTTGACGAAGATCATCTGCGGCTGCGCTGCACTCATGGTCGGGTTCCTTGTTCTGAAAAGAGGGGATTACGGCTGCTTCATGCAGTTGACCATCCACGGCTTGCCGAAGCGGTCGATCAACATGCCCCAGCGATGCGCCCAGAACGTTTCTGCAATCGGCATCTGCACCTGCCCACCTTCAGCCAGCGCGGCGAACACGCGCTCGGCCTCTTCGATGCTGTCCACGTCCACGTTGATGGTGGTTGCACTGCCCCCCTCGCCGCCGGGACCATCGGCGGCCATCAGGATCGCCGCGCCAATCTCCAGCTGGCTGTGTGCCACATGGTCCAGCGTTTCCGGTGGCATGTCGCCACACCCCGGCTCATCGGAGGGCGGCATGTCGCGGTATTTCATTTCCGAGGTGACCAGGCCGCCCAGCGCCTTGGCATAGAACGCCATGGCGTCGTGGGTCTGGCCGCTGAAGCCGAGGAAGGGAATCAGTTTCATGGCAATGCTCCGTTGGGTGGTGGCGCCGGGGCGTACCCGGCGGAGGGTCAGTTTTCCAGCTGTTCCCGCAGACGCTGTTCCTGTTGCTGTAATTCGGGGGTGAAAGCCTCGCCGAAGTCCTCGGCGGTGATCAGCGGGCGCAGTTCCAGCGCATCACCGGTCTTGAACGGGGCGCGCCGCGCCCACTCGATCGCCTCGTCCAGCGACCGCACCTGCCACAGCCAGAAGCCGGCAATCTGCTGTTCGGCCGGGCCGAACGGGCCGGATTGCACGGTGGGCGTGCCCTCACCGAACTGAATGCGGCGCCCACGCGCGGTGGCATGCAGGCCTTCGCCGGCGAGCATGATGCCGGCGGCGACCAGTTGTTCGTTGTAGGCGCCCATGGCGGTCAGTTCCGCTGCGCTGGGCATGCGCCCTGCTTCGGAATCGGCGCTGGCTTTGACGATCACCATCACTTTCATGTCGGTCTCCCGTGGGCGGCATCGGCGCGCTCTTCTCTCTAACAACGAACGAGGAGGACGGGGATCGACAGGTTCCTGGAAATTATTTTCCTGTCGCGCAGAGCGCGCCTTCGGCGGGGATCGGCGAACGGCGGAGCCCCTCCGTGGTGGGGTGGGTTGGTCGCGGAAAGCTGGGCTTACTGGTTTGGGCCGGTGGGGGTGGGGTCGCGGGACACGCCGTGAATCCATCCCTGGAGGCTCGTAGGCGCCATCCATGGCGCCTGCGGTCCCGCGGCCCCACCCCCACCGGCCTCGGACAGGTTCACGCGGCTGACCCACCACGGTAGATCAAGAGAAAAAGGCAAAAGCAAAAGCAGTCGGCGCGAGGTGCCGGCTCTGCGAGCGAAGCGACCCGCTTCTTGCTTTTGCTTTTGATTTCCCGTGGTGGGTCAGCCGCGTGAACCTGTCTGGGGCCGGGCGGGTGGGGTTGGCGGGGTATCCGCGCCATGGATGGCGCGGCTAAGCCTCCACGGACGGATTCACGGCGTCCCCGCCAACCCCACCCGCCTGGCCCTCTCGCAGGAAACCAGCTTTCCGCGACCAACCCACCCCACCACGGAGGGGCTCCGCCGTTCGCCGGTCCCCGCCGAAGGCGCGCTTTTCGCGCTGCAGCATGATTCCGCGCAAACCTGCGCCATCATGGGCACCTGCCCCGCCACGCCAGGACCGTGCCATGCAGCAGTACCTGCTCCTGATCTACATCGAACCCGCCCTGCTGCAGGCCCTGCCCAGCGAAGAGTCCAACGCGCTGATGCGCGACTGCCTCGCCCACGCCGATCAGCTGCAGGCCGCGGGCACCCTGCTGGCCGCGCAGAAACTGCAGCCGGTCGACACCGCCCAGACCCTGCGCGTGCGCGATGGCCACAGCCGCGTGCTCGACGGCCCCTTCGCCGAAACCCGCGAACTGCTGGCCGGCTTCAACCTCATCCGCGCACGCGACCGCGACGAGGCCATGCGCATCGCCCGTGACTTCCCTTGGGCCCGCTTCGGCAGCATCGAAGTGCGGCCGCTGGAAGACATGGACGCCGAGCGCGAGCGCTGCGGCGCGCCGGCGGCGGCTATGGCAGCAGCCGCACCCTGATGTCGCGCTTGCCGATGCCTTCATTGCCGCTGTAATCGCGCGCACTGCCGCGGATGATGTACTCGCCCGGCGGCAGCGCGGCCGGCTGCCAGCGCCCGGTTTCCATCAGGCCATCGCGCACGGTATTGGTGGCCAGGTAGCGGAAGCGGGTCACCGCGCTGCCATGCACGGTAATGCCGCTGTCCGGTGCATAGGCCACCTTCACCGCCTGCTTCTGCGGCGGCATGCGGTTGAACACGATGTTCCAGCGCGGCTGTTCGTAACCCTGCAGGGGCTGCCCGGCCGCGTCGAGAATCTGGTAGCCCACCTGGTACGACCCCAACCGGCGGCGCGGCAGGTTGTTGTCCACCTGGTCCCACGCCTCCACCACGATCTGCACGCCACGCCCCTGCCGGGCCAGCATCACCACGCCATCGCTGCCGGCGGCCAGCGGCTGGTCATTGTCATCCAGCAGGCCGACATCAGTGACGCGCGGTGCGAAGTGGTCGGCGTAGCCGGTGAAGCCCAGCGCCACCGCATTGGTCTCGAAACCGCTGGTGCCGACCTGCAGGTGCACGTGCGCCTGGCTGTTGATGCTGCCCAGACGGTCGCCCACATGGATGCGCGTACCGCGCCGCACGCGGATGCGCTCCAGCTTGCCGTCCTCGCCGTACAGCGGCTGCCAGCGCGCATCGAACGGCTTGCCGGCAGGCGTGCGGCCCACCCGCATGTGGATATAGCTCAGGCGCCCCACCGCCAGCCCTTCGGCCTGGCCACCCAGGCTCCAGGCCGCGATCGGGCTGCTGATCTTGCCCTCGGCGATGGCCAGCACGGTCTGCCCCACGTCGCCACGCACATCGAAGCCGCCGTGCAGGTGGTGGCGGCTCTCGCCGGTGAAGGTGCCACGCACTTCGCCCAGCGTGCCGACCACTTCATGCCAGCCCTGCTGCGGCGCCAGCGGCCAGCGCCCGCCGGTATCGGGCAGCGCGGCGTCCGCGGCCGGGCCAACCAATGCCGGTGCCGGCAGCGCGCCCACCGCCAGCGGCCGCACGCGGTGCACGCGGTAGCCGGCGGCGTCGGCCACCAGCAGGCTGCCGTCGTCCTCCACCGCCAAGCCGCTGGGTCGGGCCAGGCGTGGCAACCGGTCGTTGCCGAGCAGCGCGATCTGGTGGCCCTGTGGAGTTACCTGCACGATACGCCCGCCGAAGTCGCCCACATACAGCACGCCGTCGTGGGTCGTGGCCAGCGACAGCGGCCCGTTGATGACGCCACCGTTGCCGACCACGGTGCTCACCGTGCCATCGGCACCGACGCGGCGCACCGCGTTGTTGAAGAAGTCGGCCACCAGCAGCGCACCGTGCGCATCGAAGGCCAGTGCCACCGGTGTATCGAAGCGCGCCTCGCCTGCCACCGCATCGGCGAAACCGGGGCGATCGCCACCGGCCAGCGTGCGCACATTGCCATCGGTACCGATCACCCGGATGCGGTCGTTCCAGGTATCGGCCACGAACACCTGGCCCTGCGCGTCCACCGCGATGCCCATCGGCCCATCGAAGCGCGCCTGCGCGGCCGGGCCATCGGCATAGCCCTGCGTGCCACCAGCCACGGTGGTCACCTGGCCATCGGTGCCGATGCGGCGGATCGCGTGGTTGCCGGTGTCGGCCACGTACAGGTTGCCCTGCGCATCGGCGGCGATGCCCGACGGCGTATTGAAGCGCGCCTGCAGGCCCGGCCCATCGGCCAGGCCTTCGCCCTGCCCGGCTACCGTTTCAACGCGTCCATCGGCAAGCCGGCGGCGGATGCGGTTGTTGTCGCCGGCATCGGTGAAGTACACGCTGCCATCGGCGGTGCGCAGCACTGCATAGGGTTCGGCGAAGCGCGCCTGGGCCGGGGCGCCGTCACGGTCGCCGGGGTGGCCATCACCGGCCAGCGGTTCGATCTGCGCGGTCCAGGCCAGCGGCGTGGGCTGCGGGCCGGCAGGCGCATCCGGTGCCTGCGCGGGGCGCTCCCACCAGGTTGCGGCCAGCGCCGCTGCCGTGAGCACGACCACTGCACCCACTGCCATCCGTTGCCGCCGTGCCATCGCTTGCGTTCGCCCTGCCCTGAAGAGTCCACGACGATAGACGCTGGCTGCAACGGCGTCGAGCACGGCGCTTGTAACGGCCCTGCAATCAGGCTTCAATCGGCGCATTCCATGGAAGGGTTGCCCGCATGCCGGTTCGTGTGTCCGCCTCGTTTCCCCGCACCCTGCTGCTCACGGTGTCACTGTCGTTCGCACCGCTGCTGGGGGCCGCGAATCTTCCGCCACAGAAACTGGCCAGCGCGATGTCCGAGGCCACCCCGTCCCAGCAGTTGGAGATGGGCTGGACTGCCGCCAAGCAGGGCGATTACACGCGCGCCCGTGCACTGCTGGCACGCCTGCGCGCCGACCCGAAGCTGCCGCGCAGCGGCAATGAAACGCAGGCCAATGCCTACGAACTGGAGGCATGGCTGACGTTGGAGGACAAGCGCACCGAGGAGGCGCTTGCACTACTGCACAAGGCGCAGATGCTCACGCCTGATCGGACCTATCCGCGCGACACACGATCGCCGTTCTATGCGACCGCCGGCCGCCCTGCCGACGCGGCACGTGCCCTGTGCGAAGCTCTGGCGTGGAACGGTGACAATGCCGCTGCACGCTTCGAGCCAGTGCTGGTCAACCATCTGACGCAGGCCCTGAGGGACGACACTGCAGCGCTTCAGCCACTGCTGCAGGCGCTGTTCGATGCGCAGTGGACCGATGAGGGCCGGGATCCGCAGTACCGCTGGCAACGGCTGGCCGAACTGCAGGCCGACGCAGGCCAGACCGAGGCCCTGCAGCGCACGGTGGCGCGCATCGATCAGCCGATGCCACTGCTTCACCTGGGCATTGACCGCCGCTTCGATGCCGCGATGGCGGCCCGCGCCACACCGCTCTCCGCCGAAGCCGCACTGCCCGCCTACGTGGCCCTGCTACGTCGCAATGTGCAGGCACATCCCCACCAGCTGCCGCGTGTCACTGCGTTGCTGGTCGCCCTGCTGCACGCCGGCGACAACACGGGCCTGCTGGAAGCCAGCGCACCGTTCGCAGACGCCACGCCCGCCTTCCATGCGCACGACGATGATGCCCTGATGGAGATGGCCTGGCTGCTCAACCTGCGTGCGGAGGCACAGCGCCGACTGGGCCAGACCGACGCGGCCGTCGCCACCCTGCGCCACGCCATGTCCTTCGGCCCGGGCGGCCATGCCGCCGTGGGCCAGCAGTTGAACCTGGCCCTGTGGCTGGCCGATGACCGGCAGCCCGCGCAGGCCCTGGCCCTTATCGAAGAACTGCACGCCATCAGCGACTACGGAAAAAGCGTGGCCGACCTGGTCCGGGTGGTCGCCTACCAGCAACTGGGGGACCCGGCGGCCGTGGCACGCGCGACCGCCGCCATTGCAGGTCGCAAGGGCAATGATCGCGATCCTTACCTGCATGCGCTGCTGGCCCAGGGCCGCCAGAACGACGCCGCAGCAGAGCTGATCCGACGTCTGCGCGATGCGGCTACCCGCCAGAACATGCTGCAGGAGGTGCAGCAGTACGGTGATATTCCGAGGTGGCCACTGGCCGCCGAACGTGACGTGCTTCTGCAGCAGGTGCTGCAGCGCGCCGATGTAGGCGAGGCCATCGCCGCCGTCGGCACACGCGGGCGGCATGCGCTCTACCCCTTCGAGTAGACCCTACTTCGCCGGTACTTCGCTGCGGATGCCCATCGCCTCGCGATAGCGCGCGTACAGGGCCATCACCTTGTCCACGTAGGCCAGGGTTTCGGCATACGGCGGCACGCCCTTGTAGCGGGTGACCGCGCCGATGCCGGCGTTGTAGGCGGCCGCCGACAGCGCGCGGTCGCCGTTGTAGCGGCGCAGCAGGGCACGCATGTAGCGGGCACCGCCGTCGATGGACTGCTGTGGCGAGAACGGGTCGCGCACGCCGTATTCCAGCGCGGTATCGGGCATCAGCTGCATCACGCCCTGCGCGCCCTTGCTGGAGACGGCCAGCGCATCGAAGTTGCTTTCGGCATGGGCGATCGCACGCAGCCAGGCGTCGTCGACGCCGGTGGCCTTGGCGGCGGCCTTGAACTGTCTGGCGTGCGGCGCCAGCTGCGGCTTGCCGACCTTGCCCAGGCCCTCGTGGGCGGGCTCACCGGGCGGGGTGGCGACGGTGAATTTCAGGAACACCCGCGAACCGGGCAGATTGCGGGTGGAATAGACCAGCGTGCCGTCCTGCTCACGCTCATACAGCACGCCGCTGAAGACCCCCATGTTGCCCCACAGGTTGGGGGCCTGGATGGCGTTGTCTTCGATCTCCTTCGGCGTACAGCGCGAGCCGGGCTCTGGTGCGGTGGCCAGGCTGACTGTGTTGCCCTGCACGCAGCGGTACACGGTGCGGGCGCTGGCCAGGCCCGGCAGCAGCAACAGCGCAATGAGGAGGGGGCGGAAGGACATGGCGGCCGGATGATCCAGCCGCGCCCGCGAATTCCGGGTGAATGGGGTGGGTTTTGGCAGGGCTGCGCCCTGCACCTGCCGAATCAACGTCAACGTCAACGTCAACGTCAACGTCAACGTCAAAGGCAGAAGCTGGCTATCCGTGGGATGGCGGGGTGGGTCCGGTTGAGGGGGACGCTGCAAGTACGTCCATGTAAGCTCGGTCGCCGCATCCATGCGGCTCACGCCCCCTCAACCGGACCCACCCCGCCTTCGACAATTTCCTGCGAGCTGTTGGAACGGCAAGGGGTCGGATCCCGTTGCTGCGCAACGGGCTCTGGCCCCACGTGGGAAAACGATGGCTTACTTCGCCTTTCTGCTCCGCAGCCAGTACCCCACGCCCAGCAGCACGAACCACACCGGGCTGGCCAGCAGCGCCTGGCGGGTGTCCGCCTGCAGGCTCAGCAGCACCAGCACACCTGC
The DNA here is from genome assembly GCF_032056425.1 of Stenotrophomonas sp. Classification (GTDB taxonomy): domain Bacteria; phylum Pseudomonadota; class Gammaproteobacteria; order Xanthomonadales; family Xanthomonadaceae; genus Stenotrophomonas. Next base: position 1,161 of record NZ_DAMBCN010000049.1, on the reverse strand, counting down.
AAAGAACACCAGGCAGGCCCAGCACATCGCAATGCCGCCCGGCATCTTGAAGATCGATGCCGCATGGCGTTCCGGGTAGCGGCGGCGATAGACCATGTAAGCCACCAGGATCAGCGACCAGACGAAGATGAACAGCACGGTGGCCAGCGTGGTCACCAGGGTGAAGGCGGTCACCAGGTTGGGAATCAGGTAGATCAGCAGCGTACCCCCCAGCAGGCACAGGCACGAGAACAGCAGGCCGCGGGCCGGCACCGCTGCGCGCGACAGACGCGACAGACCGCGGGGCGCGTGGCCCTCCTCGGCCAGGCCGTACAGCATGCGGCTGGTGGAAAAGATGCCGCTGTTGGCCGACGAGGTGGCCGAGGTCAGCACCACGAAGTTGATCAGGCTGGCCGCAGCGGGAATGCCGGCCAGCACGAACAACTGCACGAACGGGCTCTTGTCCGGCACCACCTGGCGCCACGGCGTCACCGCCATGATCGCCACCAGCGCCAGCACGTAGAAGATGATGATGCGTACCGGGATGGAATTGATCGCCTTGGGCAGGTTGCGTTCCGGGTTCGCGGTTTCCGCAGCGGTGGTGCCCACCAGCTCGATGCCGACGAAGGCGAACACCGCAATCTGGAAACCGGCGAAGAAGCCCACCAGCCCCATCGGGAACATGCCGCCGTCATTCCACAGGTTCGACAGCGAGGCGGTGTGGCCGCTGGGCGAGGTGAACCCCCACGCCACCAGCCCGGCGCCGGTGATGATCAGCGCGCAGATCGCCACGATCTTGATCAGCGCGAACCAGAATTCCATTTCACCGAACAGCTTCACGGTCACCAGGTTCAGCCCCAGCAACAGCAGCACGCACAACAGCGCCGGTATCCACGCAGCCAGTTCGGGGAACCAGAACTGCGCATAGGCGGCGATCGCGATCACATCGGCGATGGCCGTTACGATCCAGCAGAACCAGTAGGTCCAGCCGCAGAAGAAGCCGGCCCATGGACCCAGCAGATCGGTGGAAAAATCAATGAAGGATTTGTAGTTCAGATTGGACAGCAGCAGCTCGCCCATCGCCCGCATCACGAAGAACAGCATCGCGCCGATGATGAGGTAGACGAAGATGATGGACGGCCCGGCCAGGCTGATCGTCTTGCCCGAGCCCATGAACAGGCC
>NZ_DAMBCN010000048.1:0-11726 GCF_032056425.1 Stenotrophomonas sp. | reverse complement strand
GTGTCGACCAAGGTCGACACCTACCAGAGCAAGATGCGGTGCCGACAGATCGCGGGGGACTGTCACGGGGTCCCGGCGGCCAGTAGATCCACGCCATGCGTGGATGAATCTCAATCGGAATCGAAAGTTTCGAAGTGCGCTCGAAAAGCATCCACGCATGGCGTGGATCTACCGTGTCGACCAAGGTCGACACCTACCAGAGCAAGATGCGGTGCCGACAGATCGCGGGGGACTGTCACGGGGTCCCGGCGGCCAGTAGATCCACGCCATGCGTGGATGAATCTCAATCGGAATCGAAAGTTTCGAAGTGCGCTCGAAAAGCATCCACGCATGGCGTGGATCTACCGTGTCGACCAAGGTCGACACCTACCAGAGCAAGATGCGGTGCCGACAGATCGCGGAAAACTGTCGAAGGCGGGGTGGGTTCGGTTGAGGGGGCGTGAGCCGCATGGATGCGGCGACCGAGCTTACATGGACGTACTTGCAGCGTCCCCCTCAACCGGACCCACCCCGCCATCCCACGGATAGCCCGCTTTTGACGTTGACGTTGACGTTGACGTTGACGGTAGCGGGTGCAGGGCTGCAAGCCCTGCCGACAAACCCCTCAGCGGCGGGGGGACAGCTGCTCCAGCAGTTCCCAGGATTTCAGGCCGCGTGCGCCCAGGTGATGGGCCAGCACCCGCCGCATCGGCAAGCGCAGGCTGGCCAGGTCGGCCGCATCGGGTTCTTCGTCGGCGCCCAGCGCCAGCAGCGCCGAACCGGTGGCCGCGGCACTGCGCTCGCCATCACGCACGCTCAACAGCCGTTGCGGCCCCTCCTGCGGGTCCAGTGCGTAGCGAGCCGCCGGATCGATCGGCTGGCCGTCGCTGGTCGTTTCCAGATCGAAGCCCACGCCGAGCGCGGCCAACAGTTCGCGCTCGAAACGACGCAAGGTCCAGGCCAGGCCTGCCCCGACCGCCAGCCGCGCACGCGCCTCGCCGTAGGCCAGGTACAACTCCGGCAGCGGATCCTGGCGCGGGGCCAGGCGCAGGGTCAGTTCACTCAGGTAGAAACCGGCCAGCATGGCCTGCCCCACCAGCCGCGGGGCTGCATCCAGCGCCTCGGCACCGCGCAACTGCGCCAGCTCGCCGCGCTGCTGGGCGCTGAAGCGGATCCACTGCAGCGGCTGCAGGGCGGCGCGCAGCACCTGCCCTTTCGCGGTGGACACCCCGCGCGCCAGCACGCCGATACGTCCATGCCGCGCGCTCAGCACCTCCACCAGCAGGCTGGTCTCGCGGTAGGCCCGCGCGTGCAGCACGAACCCGGTGTCGTCCTCGATCAGCATCGAAGCGACCGCAACGGCTTATTCGTAGCCGAAGGCCTTCAGTGCGGCCTCGTCGTCGGACCAGCCTTCACGCACGCGCACCCAGGTTTCCAGGAACACCTTGGCCCCGAACAGGCGCTCCATCTGCAGGCGCGACTTGGCCCCGATCTCCTTCAGGCGGGTGCCGCCCTTGCCGATCACGATGGCCTTCTGGCCTTCGCGCTCGACCCAGATCACCGCGCCGATGCGCAGCAGGTTGCCGTCTTCGGTAAAGCGCTCGATTTCCACCGTGGTCGCGTACGGCAGTTCTTCGCCCAGCTGGCGCATCAACTGCTCGCGCACCAGTTCGCCCGCCAGGAAGCGCTGGCTGCGGTCGGTGATCTCGTCCTCGCCGAACATCGGCGGGGCTTCCGGCAGCAGCTTCAGCACATCGCGCACCAGCGCTTCCAGGCCGTTGCGCTTCTGCGCGGAAATGGGATGCACCGCGGCGAAATCACGGCCGTTGGTGACCTCCTGCAGGAACGGCAGCAGTGCGCCCTTGTCCTTCAGGCGGTCGATCTTGTTGACCACCAGCACCACCGGCACGCCGGCGTCGCGCAGCACATTGAAGGCCAGGCTGTCCTCTTCGTCCCAGCGACCGGCTTCGATCACCAGCAGGCCGGCGTCCACCCCTTCCAGCGAGCCGCGCGCAGCACGGTTCATCACCCGGTTCATCGCTCGCTTCTGCACCTTGTGCAGCCCCGGCGTGTCCACCAGTACCAGCTGGCCTTCGGGATAGGTGGCGATGCCCAGCAGCCGATGCCGCGTGGTCTGCGGGCGGTTGGAGACGATGCTGACCTTCGCGCCGACCAGTGCATTGGTCAGCGTCGACTTGCCCACGTTCGGGCGGCCGATGACGGCCACACTGCCGCAATGATGGGGAATCTGTTCGCTCACTTGGAATCCAGTTGTTCAAGGACGGCCGCAGCCGCCTGTTGTTCGGCAATCCGCCGCGAGGAGCCTTCGCCCTCGATGCTGGCGGTGGGGTCGGCTACGTTGCAGCGTACCCGGAAGTGCTTGGCGTGGTCGTCACCGGATTCTGACACCAGTTCGTACTGCGGCAACGCCTTCTGTCGGGCCTGCAGCCATTCCTGCAGGCGGGTCTTGGGGTCCTTCTCCGGGCGCCCGGTCGCCGGCAGCGCCTCCATGGAGGCGGCGAACCAGGGCAGGACCACCGCCCGGCAGGCCTCGAAGCCACCATCGAGGTAGATCGCCGCTACCACCGCTTCCATGGCGTCGGCCAGGATCGAGTCGCGGCGGTGGCCGCCGGACTTCATCTCGCCGGCCCCCAGGATCAGCCGGTCGCCCAGCTGCAGGGTACGGGCGATGACCGCCAGCGCTTCTTCCCGCACCAGCGCGGCGCGGGCCCGGGTCAGCGCGCCCTCGTCGGCCTTGGGCCAGCGCAGGTACAAGGCCTCGGCCACCATCTGGTTGACGATGCTGTCACCGAGGAATTCCAGGCGCTCGTTGTGTGGCGCACCGGCACTGCGATGGGTCAGCGCCTGCTTCAGCAGGGCCGGGTCGCGGAAAGCGTGACCGATCAGGTCACCACGTTGGAAAGGTTTATTCGGCACCGCTACGGATCAGGTCCTGGGAAGATTCAAACTTGCCAACCACGTCCAGGTTGCCGACCAGCGGGCGGCGCACTTCGTAGTTGACGGTAAGGGTCCAGCCGCCATCGCGTCGGGCGAACTTGACGTTGGACGGCTTCACGTTTTCGGAGTAATTGATGTACAGCCGCTTGAAGAACAGCTCCTGGATCTGCGCCGGCGCCATCGTGCCCACGCCGGGCTCGGCTGCCAGGCTCTTCATCGCTGAACGCACGGAGTAGTACTCCTGGTACATCGGGAACAGCTTCATGGTGATGTACAGGAAAAACCCGACCACGGCCAGAACGACCAGGAACGAGGTCAACGTCATGCCGCGCTGCGTGTTCATCTTCTTCATGGCGTTTCTCCCCAGATACGCGAATGGATGTGAAGTCAGTCTCAGTTGATGCCCGAACCAATGCGCGACGGTTCGAAGCCGTCCTTGCAGAACCAGCCCGAGCAGTTCAACCAGATCAGGAAGGCCTTGCCGCGCAGGTTCTCTTCCGGCAGCAGGCCCCAGAACCGGCCGTCGTCGCTGTTGTCGCGATTGTCGCCCATCACCAGATATTTACCAGCCGGCACGGTCCACTCACCCTGCCCGCGCGGGAAATCGGTCTCCAGCACGGTGTGGGTGCGGCCCGGCAGGTGCTCGACCAGCAGGTTGGCGCCTTCGCCCTGGCCGCGGTGGCCGGCGTAGATGCCCTTGTTGTCGTACTTCAGCGGCTCGCCGTTGAGGGTGACGCTGTCGCCTTCGAACGAGATGGTGTCGCCCGGCACGCCGATCACGCGCTTGATGAAGTTCTCGCCCTTGGCCGGATCGTTGTCGCTGTGCCCGGGGAAGTGGAACACCACCACGTCGCCACGCGACGGCTCGCCCACCGGCACGAACTTGGTGTTGCTGATCGGCAGGCGCAGGCCGTAGGAGAACTTGTTGACCAGGATGAAATCGCCGATGAGCAGATTGGGCATCATCGAGCTGGACGGAATCTTGTACGGCTCGGCTATGAAACTGCGCACCACCAGCACGATGGCCAGCACCGGGAAGAAGGCGCGTGAGTAATCCACCAGTACCGGCTCGGTGTCGAGCAGGCCGGCGCGCTGGGCACGGCGCTTGGCGAAGTACAGCTTTTCGGCAAGCAGGATCAGGCCCGAGGCCAGGGTCAGTACGACCAGGAGGATCTCAAACAGTTTCATTCAGGGTCCTTTGCAACGTCACCGGACGAGCGGCCCCGAGGGGCCGCTGCGGGCTTACTTGTTGTCCATCTGCAGCACGGCCAGGAAGGCTTCCTGCGGAATTTCCACGCGACCGACCTGCTTCATGCGCTTCTTGCCTTCCTTCTGCTTTTCCAGAAGCTTCTTCTTGCGCGAAACGTCGCCACCATAGCACTTGGCCAGCACGTTCTTGCGCATGGCCTTGACCGTGGTGCGGGCGATGATCTGCGAGCCGACGGCGGCCTGGATGGCCACGTCGAACTGCTGGCGCGGGATCAGGTCCTTCATCTTTTCGCACAGTTCGCGGCCGCGTCGGTCAGCATGGCTGCGGTGCACGATCAGCGACAGGGCATCGACCTTGTCGCCGTTGATCAGCACGTCCACGCGCACGAACGGGCCGGCATCGAAACGCACGAAGTGGTAGTCCAGCGAGGCATAGCCGCGGCTGACCGACTTCAGCTTGTCGAAGAAGTCCAGCACCACTTCGGCCATTGGCAGTTCATAGCTGATCTGCACCTGGCTGCCCAGATAGTTGATGCCGATCTGGCTGCCGCGCTTTTCTTCGCACAGCTTGATGATGTTGCCGATGTACTCCTCGGGGGTGAGCACGTTGGCGCGGATGATCGGCTCGCGGATCTCTTCCACATGGTTCACCGGCGGCAGCTTGGCCGGGTTGTCCATGTTGATGATGGTGCCGTCGGTCTTCAGGACCTCGTAGACCACCGTCGGCGCGGTGCTGATCAGATCCAGGTTGTATTCGCGTTCCAGGCGCTCCTGCACGATTTCCATGTGCAGCATGCCCAGGAAGCCGCAGCGGAAGCCGAAGCCCATGGCTTCGGAGCTTTCCGGCTCGAAGCGCAGCGCGGCATCGTTCAGGCGCAGCTTGTCCAGCGCTTCGCGCAGGTCCGGGTAGTCCTCGGCATCGACCGGGAACAGGCCGGCGAACACGCGCGGTTGCATTTCCTGGAAGCCCGGCAGCGGCTTGGGCGCCGGATCGGCGGCCAGGGTGAGGGTGTCGCCCACCGGTGCGCCGTGCACGTCCTTGATGCTGGCGGTGACCCAGCCCACTTCACCGGCACGCAGCGCCGGCAGCACTTTCCGCTTCGGCGTGAACACGCCGACGTTGTCGACCTGGTGGGTACGGCCGGTGGACATGACCTGCAGCTTGTCGCCGGCCTTGATCTGGCCCTGCATGACGCGCACCAGCGAAACCACGCCCAGGTAGTTGTCGAACCAGGAATCGATGATCAGCGCCTGCAGCTTGTCGGTGTCGCGCGGCTGCGGCGCCGGGATGCGGTGCACGATGGCTTCCAGCACGTCCTGCACGTTCAGGCCGGTCTTGGCACTGACCGGCACGGCGTCGGCGGCGTCGATGCCGATCACAGCCTCGATCTCGGCCTTGGCGCGCTCGATGTCGGCGGTGGGCAGGTCGATCTTGTTGATGACCGGCACCACTTCCAGACCCTGCTCGACGGCGGTGTAGCAATTGGCCACCGACTGCGCTTCCACGCCCTGGGCGGCATCGACCACCAGCAGCGCGCCTTCGCAGGCGGCCAGCGAACGGCTGACTTCATAGGAGAAGTCGACGTGGCCGGGGGTGTCGATGAAGTTCAGGTGGTAGGTCTGCCCATCCTTGGCCAGGTACGGCAGCGACACCGACTGGGCCTTGATGGTGATGCCACGCTCGCGCTCGATCGGGTTGGAGTCGAGCACCTGCGCTTCCATCTCGCGGGCCTGCAGGCCACCACAGAGCTGGATGATGCGATCGGCCAGCGTGGACTTGCCGTGGTCGACGTGGGCAATGATGGAGAAGTTGCGGATGTTCCGCATCGAATCAGAAGACATAGGTGGCGGCGGCGCGCGGCGTCGTCAGGGTAACGGTGGATTATCGCATGCCCGGGGCCCGGCGGCGAAAACCGCCCGGCTTGACCGGGGCAGAATGGCCGAAGCCCCGCCAGAGCGGGGCTTCGGGGGTACGCGAGGTGGGCCCGGGGCGCCCCCGGGCAGGCCTTATTGACCGGCCTTGACCGCCACGAAGGCGCTGTTGCCGTTACTGGCACGGACCAGCAGCATGACCACATCACCCTTCTTGTACGAGGACAGCGCACGGTTCAGGGCATCGACGCTGCCCACCGGGCTGCGGCCGACCTGCAGGATGACCATGCCCGGCGCCAGGCCGGCATCACGGGCCCCTTCGCCCTTCACCCCGGTGATGCGCACGCCTTCGCCGGTCTCCAGACCCAGCTGCTTGCGCTGCGCTGCGGTCAGCTCGGTGACATCCAGCCCCAGCAGGGCATTGGCACCTGCCTGCGGAGCGGCATCGGCGTTGCCCGACGACGGGCCGCGGGCATTGCCTTGGGCGTCTTCGGACAGCGCGGTCAGGGTGGCGCTGAGCTCGCGCGGCTTGCCGTCGCGGTAGACCACCAGGGTCACCTTGCTGCCCGGAGCCATCACCCCGATCAACGGCGGCAGGTCGGACCAGGTGTTGACCGTGGTGCCGTTGACCGAGCGGATCACGTCACCCAGCTGCACACCGGCCTTGGCCGCGGCGCTGCCCGGCACGATCTGGTTGACCAGGGCGCCACGGCTGTCAGGCAGGCCCAGCCCCTGCGCCTTAAGCGAATCGATCGGCTCGACCACCGCGCCCAGCTGGCCACGGGTGACCTTGCCGCTCTTCTTGATCTGCTCGACCGCGCTCATCGCCAGGTCGATCGGAATCGAGAAGCTGATGCCCATGTAGCCGCCGGACGCGGAGTAGATCTGCGAATTGATACCCACCACTTCGCCACGGGTGTTCAGCAGCGGACCACCGGAGTTGCCCTGGTTAATGGCCACGTCGGTCTGGATGAACGGCACGTAGCGCTGGTCCGGACCGCCGGTGCTGCGACCGAGGGCGCTGACCACGCCTGCGGTGACGGAGTGGTCCAGGCCAAACGGCGAGCCGATCGCGACCACCCACTGGCCCGGCTTGAGGCTGTTGGAGTCGCCCACGCGCACGGTCGGCAGGTTCTTGCCGTCGATCTTCAACAGGGCGACGTCGTACTGCTGGTCGCTGCCCACCACCTTTGCAGTGAACTCGCGGCTGTCACCCAGCTTCACCTTCACCTCGCTGGCATCGGCCACCACGTGGTAATTGGTCAGCACATAGCCGTCGGGCGAAATGATGAAGCCCGAGCCCATGCCACGGCCCTTGATGCTCGGCCCGCTGTCGCCCCCGCCCTGCCCCGGCATCGGGAAGTCCGGGCCGAAGAAGCGGCGGAAGAACTCCGGCATCTCGTCGCCGCCGGGGCCCATGCCACCACGCGCCTGGCGGTTGTCACGCACGATGGTGGTGTCGACATTGACGACGCCGGGGCCGACCTGCTCTACCAGTTGGGTGAAATCAGGCAGGCCACTGACCAGCGGCTGCGCAGGGGCCCGCGGGGCGGCGGCCGTCGCGGACGGCTGCGCCGGTGCGGCCGGTGACGGCGCCTGCGCGCAGGCCACCAGCGGCAGAGTCATGACCAGCAGGCCCATGGCATGGGTACGGAATCGGGGAGTCATCGGACGGCAACCTCCGGATCGGATGGAAAACGGGAGAGGCGCCCCGCCAACAGCGGGGCGTGGACCGGCGCGCTTCAGGTCAGTCGCGCGCGCGGGGCGGCGCCGGCAGATCGTCCTGCAGGCGCGGCTCGAACGGGTAGAACGCCGCGCCGCTGGATGATGCCGGCAGGCTGGCATTGAGTGCGCTGCCGCTGGACGGGGCCAGGCTGGACTTCGGCCACGGCCGTGCCTGCAGGCTGCCGACATCACCGAACGGCAGATGCCGCGCGTTGGCAGCGGGCACCGATGGCGCCAGCGGCGTTGCGGCAGTGGCGACGGCGCGCTGCGGCGCCTCGTCACGCTGGGCCACGCGTGCGGCCTGCTGGCTGCGGGTGGCACTGGCGCGGCGGGCATCCTGACGGCGGCTGGCGGCCATGGCCACCGCCGGCGCAGCGGCCACGGCCATCGCGGCGCTGTCCACCGAGGCTTCGGTTACCGGGGCGGCTGCCGGCGCCAGTTCGGCCTGGCTGGCCACCACCTGCGGGGCCGGCGCTTCGCCGGGTGCGGGGGACTGCAGCTTCTCACCGCCCATGAACAAGGCCACGGCGGCCACCGAGGCCGCCAGAGCGGCACCGCCGCCCCAGGCCCGCCAGCCACTGCGGCGTACCTGTCGGCGCGGTTCGGCCACCGCCGCGGGTTCGGCAGCGATCGCCGCGGCCACGCGCTCACTGAAACCGGCCGGGGCCAGCAGCGAGGCCTGGCCACGCATCACGTCGCCCAGCAGGTGCCAGCGTTCCTGGCAGCCTGCAAGCTCTGGATCATGTTCCATGCGGCGCAGCAGGAAGCGCGCCTCGTCGGCGCCCAGCTCGCCATCGACCAGGGCCGACAGCTGTTCGCGGTGGCGCTGGTCCAGGCGCTGCCCGGCCGGGGATTGATGGTTCTGCGATTCGTTCAACGGATTACTGGTCATACGCGGCTCTTCTCGCGGGTGGCGCTGCCGATGTCCAGCAGCGGCCGGAGTTCAGTGTCGATCGCCTCGCGCGCCCGGAAGATCCGCGAACGCACGGTGCCGATCGGGCACCCCATCTTCTGCGCGATTTCCTCGTAGCTCAGGCCTTCCACCTCGCGCAGCGTGATCGCCGACCGGAGTTCTTCCGGCAGCGCGTTGACGGCCTTCATCACCGTCTGTTCCAGTTCCTGGCGCATCAACTCGCGCTCGGGCGTGTCGGTGTCGCGCAGACGGGTGCCGCTGTCGAACTGCTCGGCATCACCGATGTCGATGTCATCGGTGGGCGGGCGTCGATTGTGTGAAGCCAGGTAGTTTTTGGCAGTGTTCACGGCGATCCGATGCAACCAGGTTGAGAACTGGGCGTCGCCGCGGAAGCTTCCAATGGCGCGGTAAGCACGCATGAAAGTGTCCTGGGCCACGTCCTGACATTCGCTCCAGTCGGCGATGTAGCGACCGACAAGGGCCACCACGCGATGCTGGTACTTGCGCACCAGGACATCGAACGCGGCGCTCTCGCCGTGCTGCACGCGCCGGACCAGTTCCAGATCCAGCTCCTGTGGTGTTTCAACCTCGGCCATGAGGGGCCGCACTCCTGTCAGCCCAACCGACGTCGGGCAATGAGACTGCCAATCCCGGGAAAAGTTCAGTCGCCGATCACCTGGCGCCGCACCAGCTTTTAACCACCGTTCCGCTAGCGTCCGGTTCCACGGCCATGGATCCGGGGTCGCCTACCCCTCCTATTGGGATTTGACGCGGGGGAAACAACCTCTGGATCATAGCCGCTTCTCCATACACAACCGGATGGAACGTCCATGCTCTCAGGCTTCGATGGGCTCCGCTTCAGCCACTGGCACCCCGAAATCCGTGAAGACGGCGTGGTGGTCCTTACCCTGGATCGTCAGGACACTAGCGTCAACGCGATGTCGCAGGACGTGCTGCTGGAACTGGGCGACCTGCTCGAACGCATCGCCCTGGACCCGCCCAGGGGCGTGGTGATCCAGTCGGCGAAGAAGGCCGGCTTCATTGCCGGTGCCGACCTGAAGGAGTTCCAGGAGTTCGACCGCCGCGGCACCGTGAACGATGCCATCCGCCGCGGCCAGTCCACCTACCAGAAGCTGGCCGAGCTGCCCTGCCCCACCGTGGCGGCCATCCATGGCCACTGCCTGGGCGGCGGTACCGAACTGGCGCTGGCCTGCCGCTACCGGGTGGCGTCCAATGACAGCAGCACCCGCATCGGCCTGCCGGAGACCCAGCTGGGCATCTTCCCGGGCTGGGGCGGCAGCGCGCGCCTGCCGCACCTGGTGGGCGCCCCGGCGGCGATGGACCTGATGCTGACCGGGCGCACGCTGTCGGCGTCGGCCGCACGCAGCATCGGTCTGGTCGACAAGGTGGTGGCACCGGCGATGGTGCTTGATACCGCCGTGGCGCTGGCCCTGTCCGGCACCTCCCGCCCGTTCAAGCAGCGCGCGACGGCCTGGGCCACCAACACCTGGCTGGCGCGCACGCTGCTGGCACCGCAGATGGTCAAGCAGGTGGCGCGCAAGGCAAAGAAGGACCAGTACCCGGCGCCGTATGCGCTGATCAGCACCTGGCAGCGCAGCGGCGGCAAACCGATCCAGGCACGCCTGGATGCCGAGCGGCGCGCCGTGGTGAAGCTGGCCAGCACGCCGACCGCGCGCAACCTGATCCGCATCTTCTTCCTGACCGAACGCCTGAAGGGCCTGGGCAGCGGTGATTCCGGCATCCGCCACGTGCACGTGGTCGGTGCCGGCGTGATGGGCGGCGACATTGCCGCCTGGGCTGCCTACAAGGGCTTCGAGGTGACTCTGCAGGATCGCGAGCAGCGCTTCATCGACCCGGCGATGGAGCGCGCACAGGCGCTGTTTGCCAAGAAGGTGCGCGACGAGAGCAAGCGCCCGGCGGTGGCCGCGCGGTTGCGGGCCGACCTGGAAGGCAACGGCGTGGCCGAGGCCGATCTGGTGATCGAGGCCATCATCGAGAACCCCGAGGCCAAGCGTGCGCTGTACCAGACGCTGGAACCAAAGATGAAGCTGGATGCCCTGCTGACCACCAACACCTCGTCGATTCCGCTGGTGGAGCTGCGCGACCACATCCAGCGCCCGGCGCAGTTTGCCGGCCTGCATTACTTCAACCCGGTGGCGCAGATGCCGCTGGTGGAAATCATCCACCACGACGGCATGGCACCGGAGACTGAGCGCCGCCTGGCGGCGTTCTGCAAGGCGCTGGGCAAGTTCCCGGTGCCGGTGGCCGGCAGCCCCGGCTTCCTGGTCAACCGCGTGCTGTTCCCGTACATGCTGGAAGCGGCCACCGCCTACGCCGAAGGCGTTCCCGGCGCGGTGATCGACAAGGCGGCGGTGAAGTTCGGCATGCCGATGGGGCCGATCGAGCTGATCGATACCGTGGGCCTGGACGTCGCCGCCGGGGTGGGTCGTGAACTGGCGCCGTTCCTGGGCCTTCAGATTCCGGCAGCGCTGCAGACGGTGGAACCGGACAAGCGCGGCAAGAAGGACGGCCAGGGCATCTACACCTGGGAGAACGGCAAGCCGAAGAAGCCGGACGTGGCCAGCAACTACCAGGCCCCGACCGATCTGGAAGACCGCCTGATCCTGCCGCTGCTGAACGAGGCGGTGGCCTGCCTACACGAAGGCGTGGTGGCAGATGCGGACCTGCTGGATGCGGGTGTGATCTTCGGCACCGGTTTCGCCCCGTTCCGCGGCGGCCCGATCCAGCACATCCGCGCGGTTGGTGCCGATGCGATCGTCGAGCGCCTGAAGGCGTTGCAGCAGCGCCACGGCGACCGCTTCGCCCCGCGCCCGGGCTGGGACAACCCCGCCCTGCGCGAACCGGTGGTGTGAGTTGGTCGGCCGGGCCTGCGGCCCGGCACCCGCAGAGGCAACAGCAACAGCCGAAGCCAGGGCCGGAGCAACAGCCGGCTCTGGGTTTTCTGTTTGCTGGGCGGGGCGGTGTGGGCTGGCAGGACACGCCGTAAACCCGTCCATGGGGGCTCGTAGGCGCCTTGCTCGTGTGCGCA
>NZ_DAMBCN010000047.1:0-12310 GCF_032056425.1 Stenotrophomonas sp. | reverse complement strand
CCCTTTCACGGTGGCGACCGGGGTTCGAATCCCCGTGGGGACGCCAATTCTTTGAAAAACCCGGCTTCGGCCGGGTTTTTTTTGCCTGCGATCCTGGGCGGGCGCATCCACGCATGGCGTGGATCTACTGGGGTGGCCCGGCATGCGTGGATGAATGCCTCGCCACCCTGAACTCAAAACCGCCGGTACATGCCGATCGATGCCGGCGCGGTGGGCGCGAACCCGAACTGCGCGTACAACCGATGCGCCTCACCATCTGCCAACAGGCTCACGTATGCCGACGGCGGCAGGTTGGCCCGCATCCACGCATCCAGCCGCGCCATCACCTGCCTGCCCAGCCCCTGCCCCTGCAGGCGTGGCAGCACCGCGATGTCGCATACCTGCAGATGGCAGCCACCGTCGCCAATAATCCGGCCCATCGCCACCAGTTCACTGCCCTGGTAGGCGCACACCCCGAACACCGTGTTGGGCAGCGCACGTTGCGCCGCTTCGGCGGTCTTGGCACTCAACCCTGCCAGCGCCCGCAGCTGGCAGTAGTCCTCCACCGTCGGCACCGCGTCGCGGAACTGGCAGTTGCTTGCAGCATTCATACACGTTCTCCCGGATTGTCCGGCTATCCTGCCGCACTCCCGTCGCAGCCGCTGCGACCTCCACCGGCCACGCCCGCATGTGCTATTCCGCCCTGATCCGCGCCGACTACGCCAAGCTTGTCCGTGAATACGGCGCCGTGCTGTCGCTGGAGGAGTTCGCCGAACTGTACGCGCACGATCCCGGCAAGAAGCGGCCCAAGACCCCCAAGGCCATGGACGATGGCTTTGCCGGCGCGCGCACTGAGCAGGGCCGCGACATCGTGGCGAAGATCCAGCAATGGCACGCCGAAGAGCAACAGGCGCTGCAGGCCGAGCTGGTGAAACAGAGCGAGCGCCGCGACATTGCCGCTGCCACCCTGGCCACCCGCCCCACGCAGAAGGCCCGCAACGACCTGCGCGTGGCCGGCAACCGCATGGAGCGTGCGCAGGCGCGCCTGGACGACCTGCATCGCGTGCAGCTGCTGCCGCGCGACAACCGCATCTTCCCCGGCACCTATGCGCCGGTCATGGTCAGCGAGAACGGCCAGCGGGTGATCAAGCCAATGCGCTACCAATGCCGCCTGCCCGACAAGCCCGCGCGCAACGATGTGCTCTATCCGGGCACCTACAACGCGCGGCGCGACAGCCTGGAGGGCTACTGGCGCGGCGCCTTCGGCCTTCGCCACGGCGTGGTGATGGTGCGCGCGTTCTACGAGCATGTACCGCGCCACGCCATCGCCGGGCGACAGCTGGGCAGCGACGAGAAGGAACAGGACGTGATCCTGGAATTCCGCCCCGACCCGCCGCGCGACCTGCTGCTGGCCTGCCTGTGGGCCGAATGGGAGGGGCCGGAAGGTCGGCTGCTATCGTTTGCCACCATCACCGATGCACCGCCCAGCGACGTCGCCGCGGCCGGCCACGACCGCGGGGTTGTGCCGATCCGGCCCGAACACCTGGACCGCTGGCTCAATCCGGATCCGGATCAACTGGGGCTGCAGTACGCGATCCTGGACGACCGCGAGGACATCCACTACGTGTACGAAGAGGCCGCCTGACTGGATCGCCCCACTGCACGCTGCAAGGCGGCACACAGATCGACCGACAGATAGGGTTTGGGCAGCACCACACCGGCGCCCATCGATGCCGGCAGCTGCGCGGCACTCATGCCGGTGGCCAGCACGAACGGCACGCCACCCTCGACCAGCGCCGTCGCCACGGGTTCACTGGTCTCGTTGCGGGCCAGGCGGTAGTCCAGCAGCACCACGTCTGGTTTCTGCGCGGCCAACAGGCGCAGCGCCTCGGCCACGGACGCGGCCACGCCGACCACGTCGGCACCGAACTGCTCCAGTTGCATCTGCAGCAGCGAAGCGCTCATTTCGTCGTTCTCGACCACCAGCACCCGCAGGTCCTGCAACGCTGACATGGGCTCTAGCTCCGGCACGTGTTAAGCCGTCGCAGTATAGCCATCACAGTGCCGTTACCGACATATTGCGGGGGAATCGTCTCGGTTCCGGGCACCCTCTATGAACGCCCGGCGGGCTCGGTTACACTAGCGCGCTGCTGCCGGTGTGGCGGAATGGTATACGCAGCTGACTCAAAATCAGCCGG
Source organism: Stenotrophomonas sp. (assembly GCF_032056425.1). Taxonomy (GTDB): domain Bacteria; phylum Pseudomonadota; class Gammaproteobacteria; order Xanthomonadales; family Xanthomonadaceae; genus Stenotrophomonas. Next base: position 10,133 of record NZ_DAMBCN010000047.1, on the reverse strand, counting down.
GGGTGACCCCATGAAGGTTCGAGTCCTTTCACCGGCACCAACGCATCAAAGGCCAGGTCATCGACCTGGCCTTTGGCGTTTCTGGTCCCGCCACGCGCTCACACCACCCGCAGCACCGGCGCATGCCCGGCCGGTCCGTGCCCTGCCCCGGCCTCGAGCCGGAACCCGGCCACGGTGTGCAGCAGCTGTGCCGACTGCTCTTCCATGCTGCGCGCCGCAGCGGACGCCTCTTCCACCAGCGCGGCGTTCTGCTGGGTGCCCTGGTCGATCAGGTCCACCGCCTGGTTCATCTGCTGGATGTCATCGCTCTGCTGCTGCGCCGCACTGCTGATGTCGGCCATCAGATCGCTCACCCGGCGCACGTCGCGCACGATCTCGTCCATGGTGCGCCCCGCGCTTTCCACCTGCGCGGTACCGGCGCCGACATTGGCCACCGATTCGTCGATCAACCGCTTGATCTCCTTTGCCGCGCTGGCCGAGCGCTGTGACAGTTCACGGATCTCGGTCGCCACCACGGCAAAGCCACGCCCATGTTCGCCTGCACGCGCCGCTTCCACCGCTGCATTGAGCGCCAGGATGTTGGTCTGGAAGGCGATGCCGTCGATCACCCCGATGATGTCGACGATGCGCCGTGACGACGCGTTGATGACCGCCATGGTGGACACGACTTCGTGCACCACGCTGCCACCGCGCGCGGCCACTTCGGCCGCGCCGCCGGCCAGTGCACTGGCCTGGCGGGCATTGCCGGCGGTGCGCTGCACGGTCTCGGCCAGCCCCTTCATCGACACCGCCGTTTCCTCCAGCGATGCGGCCTGCTGTTCAGTGCGCTGCGACAGATCACTGTTGCCCAGCGCAATCTCGCTGGCACCCACCGCAATGGTGTCGGCGGCGAACTTGATCTGGCCGATGATGCCAGCCATGGTCTCCACCAGCGCGTTCACGCCCTCGCACAGCTCGGCCACCGGGCCACGCTTGCCATCCAGCGGAATGCGCCCGGTCAGATCGCCCAGCTTGGCGGCCGCCACCACTTCGCGGGTCTGCGCCACCGCCTGCTGCATGGCCTGGCTCTCGTGCATCTGCGCGGTGATGTCGGTGGCGTATTTCACGACCTTCAGCGGCCGCCCGTTCACATCCAGGATCGGGTTGTAGCTGGCCTGGATCCAGACCTCGCGGCCGTTCTTGCCCAGCCGCCGGTACTGGCCCGCATCGTATTCGCCGCGCCCCAGCTTTTCCCAGAACTGCCTGTAGGCAGGGCTGGCGCGGTACTCCGGTTCGACGAACAGCGAGTGGTGCTGCCCCTTCACCTCGTCCAGCGTGTAGCCGGTGGCGGTCAGGAAGTTCGCGTTGGCGGTCAGGATCCGCCCGTCCATGCTGAACTCGATCACCGCCTGTGATTTGTCGATTGCCGCCAGCTGACCAGCCAGCTCAGCGGCCTGCTGCTTCTGCGCAGTGATGTCGGTGGCGAACTTCACCACTTTCACCGGCCGCCCGTGGCGATCCAGCACCGGGTTGTACGAGGCCTGGATCCAGATCTCGCGGCCGCCCTTGCCGAAGCGGCGGTACTGGCCGGCATCGAATTCGCCCTGCCCCAGGCGTGCCCAGAACGCCCGATACTCAGTGCTGCGGGCCTGGTCGGGATCGACGAACAGGGAGTGGTGCTTGCCCCGGATCTCATCCAGGGTGTAGCCCACCGCCTGCAGGAAGTTGTCGTTGGCCTGCAGGATGGTGCCGTCCAGCGCGAACTCGATGACCGCCTGCACCCGGTGCAGCGCCACCACCTGTGCGGCCATGTCGGCGCGTTCGCGCTCTGCCGCCGTCTCGGACGCGGTGCTGCCGCCCTGCCCGGCCAGGCGCCCCTGCAGGGCGCGCCAGAAAGACCAACGGGATGGTGTGTCTGCCGGCGCCTGCGCGCCCGCGGTGAAGCCTGGCATGAGCATGGTCTGTTCCTTGGTTTCCGTGAGCGGTGCGACCCACGGGCGGAATGCCCGCGGGAACATCGATTGCCTGGAACCTGCAGACACCTGGGGGGCGGCGTCACTCGAGCGATGGCGCGGAGCGGCAGCGTTGCCTCCGGCAAGGGAGGCAGTCTGGATATCGGCCGCCATGGCGGGGCCTTGAGGACTATTTCTGCGGCGTCGGTTCAGCCCCGGCGCCAGATCGCCCAGCGCAGCACGACCACGGCCAGCACCGACGGCAGGTAGCCCACCGCGCCCACCCACGCCATCAGGGCAGCGTTCACCCACGGCCCGCCCCCGCCCAGGATCCAGCTGGTGTGCCGCAGGATGTACAGGGCGAACGGCAGCACCAGCAACGGCGCCAACCTCAGCAACTGCCAGTGCCAGCGCGCCGGGCCAATGAAGCCAACGAGCGTGCCCAGCAGGGCGCCGACCATTGCGATGGGGATGGCTGCTTCCATTCAGATGGTTCCTTCTTGAACGGCAGGAGCGTCGGGCTGGCTCGACCCTGCCGTCGTAGAGTCGAGCTTGCTCGACTGCTTTGGAATGAACAGTCGAGCAAGCTCGACTCTACAACGGCTGTGCCGCGCGCGCGCCTTGAACCTGCGATGCATTCCAGAGCCAGAAGGTTTACATGACCTTCGGGAGATCTGCCGGCCTGCAGGCACTGGCAGGCTGTGCACTCTCAGGGAAGCCCCTTCATTCAAGGAAACTGCATGTTCCGACGCCTGCGCTGTCTTGTCCTGTTGTCACTGTGCAGTGCCAGCCCGTTGGCCTTGGCCGACGAGGGCCGCTACCGCCCCTCGTTCGATCCCAGCGAACTGAAGGGTCCGCCCGCCGGACGGGTGAACGAAGTGCTGGTGCTGGGCAGCCCGCACCTGTCCGGCCTGCCGGAAGCGTTCAAGCCTGCGCAGCTGGAACCGCTGTTGGGGCGCCTGCAGGCCTGGCAGCCCACCGCCATCGCGGTTGAGAACGTGTCCGGCCTGCAGTGCGATTTCATGCGCCGCAATCCCACCCGCTATGCCGACAGCGTCAAGAGCTACTGCGTTGACACCGCCCCGGCACAGGCTGCCACCGGCATGGATGTACCCACCGCCAATGCCGAGATGGAGCGCCTACTGGCGTCCTGGCCGAAGGCGCCGACGCCGGCACAGCGTCGCCACCTGGCCGCCGTGTTCCTGGCCGCCGGCGAGCGCGGTTCAGCCATCGTGCAGTGGCTGCGCCTGCCCACCACCGAACGACGCGCGGGCGACAGCCTGAGCGCGGAACTGGTCGAGTTCCTGGACGCCCGTGCGGCACGCAAGGACGAAGTCAGTCTGGTCGCCGCCGAAGTGGCCGCACGCCTGGGCCTGGAACGGCTGTGGTCGGTGGACGACCATACCGCCGATGCCCCTACCCCGCAGGCACTGCAGAAGGACTACGCCAAGGCGATCCGCGCGGCGTGGAACACCTCCGCCGGGGCAACGCGGCGGGCGACCTACGACCGCCTGTACGCCGATGTCGCAGCGCCTGACGGGCTGATGGCGATCTACCGCAACGACAATGATCCGGCCACCGCCAGGCTGGTCTATGACAGCGACTTCGGCGCAACGCTGGTGGAACCGTCGCCGCAGGGTTTCGGCCGCAATTACCTGGGCTACTGGGAAACCCGCAACCTGCGGATGGTCGCCAACATCCGCGACGTACTGGGCCAGTACCCTGGCACGCGCATGCTGGCCATCGTCGGTGCGTCACACAAGTGGTACTACGAGGCCTACCTCGACCAGATGCACGACGTGCGGCTGGTGGACGTGGAGCCGGTACTGCGCTGAGTCGGCACGCTCTCTGTGGAGTCGAGCTCTCGACTGCCAGCTTCGTAGAGTCGAGCTTGCTCGACTGATTCTGGCCGACAGCAGTCGAGCAAGCTCGACTCTACGGGGCGAGCGTCTTGACCATCAACCGAACAATTCCGGAAAGGCGGTTTCGTCCCAGGCAAACGTCGGTGACCTCGTCATTACGTAGAGCAAAACAGTCGAGCATGGCTCGACTCTACAGACGCTTGGTCAGCGTGTGCGCCGCCCATTGCGCCACAGCACCGCGCTGGCGCCGATGATGCAGCCCAGGGTGGCCAGCAGTGCGCTGACCACGCCCCACTGCAGGACCGGCACCAGTGACTGCGCCAAGGGGTCGAGGCGCAGCTGCTCCAGGCGCAGGCCACCGGCCAGCGCCAGCAGCCAGCCAATGCAGGCGGGCGCGTAGGCGCCGACAATCTGTGTGTTCCAATGGCTCATGGCAACTCCCTGTCGAGGTGGCGATGGGGCGATTGTTCCGCCCCGCCCTCTCACAGGTTGAGACCGTATCTGGCCTCTTGCGGTACGCACCGGTTCAGCCCGCGTCATTGTCCTCGCCGGGCAGCTCACCCAGCTCGCCCTGCACCTGCACGTTGTTGCGGCCCATGGCCTTGGCCCGGTAGCACTGGGCATCGGCCGACGCCACCGCCTCATCCACCGTCATGCCCGCCTCCAGCGGCGCGATGCCGATGCTGGCGCCGATCCGCAGGCGCGCCGTGTCCCACGGAATGGACAGCGCTGCCAGCGTCTGCAGCAGTTCGCGGCCGATGCGCGCGGCCCGGCGCGGGCCACAGCCGGGCAGGATCACCGCGAATTCGTCGCCGCCCAGCCGCGCCACGATGTCCGAGTCGCGCACGCCGTGGCGCAGCACGCTGGCCACCGCCCAGAGCACGGCATCGCCAGCCAGATGGCCCCAGGTATCGTTGATGGGCTTGAAACGGTCAAGGTCGATGAACATCAGCGAGGCCGCTTGGCCGGTACGCTCCACGCGGGTGATCGCCTGCTGCAGGTGCGCCTCGAAACCCCGCCGGTTGCCCAGTTCGGTCAACGGATCGATCTCGGCCAGATGGCGAGCCTCGCGCTCGCGGGCGCGCTGTTGGGTATCGTCGCGCAACACCCACACTGCGCCGCGCACATGGCCCTCGTCGTCGCGCAGCCAGGCACGGGTCAGGTCCACCGGCACCGCGGCAGCACCCACCCGCATCAGAAGGTCGGCGTGCAGGTCCACGGCATTGCTGTCCGGGTCCAGCAGCACAGCGACATCCAGGACCGAGCCGGGTGCATATTCGGTGGTCAGTGACAGAAGGTCATGCACATTTTCACCCACCAGCGTCGACATGCCTGGGCTGGCCAGCATGCGCACGGCAGCGGCGTTGGCGTACTCGATGCGCCCGGCCAACGTCACGCTGACGACAATGTCGGTGACCGCGTCCAACGTAATGCGACTGCGCTGTTCGCTTTCATACAGCCGCTGCTCGCTGCTGCGCTGGGAGGTGACGTCCTGGATCTGCGATACGAAGTGCAGGGGTGCGCCGCGCTCGTTGCGTACCAGCGATACGGAAAGCCTCGCCCATATCACGTTGCCGTCCCGATTCAGGTAGCGTTTCTCCAGATGGTAGGAGTTGCGCCGGCCTGCCAGCAGATCCTGCACCAGGGCGAGGTCGGCCTGCAGATCATCGGGGTGGGTCAAGCGCTGGAAATCGACCTGCAGCAGTTCTTCGCGCGGGTAGCCCAGGATGCGGCACAGCGCGTCGTTCACATCCAGCCAGCGCCCTTCCAGCGACACCAGGGCCATGCCCAGCGCCGCAGAGGTGAACGCGCCGGCGAACTTGTCCGCCGCCAGGCGCGCTTCGGCACGCGCCTGCAGGATCTCGGTGATGTCGATGGCCATGCCGACGTAGCCGATGCGCTCGCCGTCGGCACCATCCATGCGGCTGATGGACAGGCGCACCTGGCGGCGTTGGCCGTCCTTGCGCACGAAGGTCCACTGTCGCGAGAACGTCTGCCCCTGCGCCTGCGCGGTCAGCGCCTGGAATGCCGACGGCAGGTGACCGTCAGCATCGGCCAGCGGCGCCAGATAGGCATGCATTTCCTCCGGATCATGGAACGTACCCGGGTTGAGCGTGCCGACCACGTCGCTGGCGGCGTAACCCAGCAGGCGTTCGGCACCGGTGTTGAACAGGGTGATCAGGCCCTCGGTATCGGTGGCGATCACCGCCACCTCGTCGGACGCATCGACCACGGCCTGCAGCCGGTGGCGCATGTCCGCGGCCTCCTGGCGAGCCATCTGCAGTTCGGTCACGTCGGCATGCGCACCGGCCATCCACAGCGGGCGCCCCTGCCCGTCCCATTCGTACACGCGGCCACGGTCATGGATCCAGATCCACTGGCCGTTCTTGTGGCGCATGCGCAGCAGGCACCGGTAATGCTCGGTACGGCCCTGGAAGTGCGCTTCCAGCGCGGCGTCGGAACGCGCCAGGTCGTCCGGATGGACCAGCGCAATGAACGTTTCCTGGCAGATGGGCTCCAGCTCGTCCAGGCGATAGCCGACGATCTCGGCCCAGCGCGCGTTCACCCGCATCTGCCCGGTCTGGACGTTCCATTCCCAGGTGCCGGCGGCGGTGCCTTCGATGATCATCGCCAGCCGGCGGCGCTCTTCCGACAGTTCCTGCAGGCGCCGCTCCAGCAGCGCGTTGGCGTTGGCGTCGTGGACGTGCCCGGTCATCGGCGCCCCCGCGCGGAATGGCGGGCACAGCGAAGCCGCAGCCCGGCGCTGCAGTCTGCGGTCGCGTTGGCGGCTCGTGCTGACGTCATGGCCCTCCCCGGCGCCCTGCAGGGCGGCCCGCGCCCCCCCCCATGGGCGCCAGTGTGCGCACGCCGGGGAGGGCCGACAAGTCCCCCCGCCACGCCAGGCGTGGCCGAGGGGCGATGGCTCAGCTGCGCTTGGCCCGGGCGAAGGCCTCGGCCAGGGCATTGTTGGCCGGCGGCGCCGAGCTTGCGGGACGCGCAGCGCCTTGCCCCTGGCCGCGGTTGGGGCCGCCATCGCGCCGCACCGGCCCGCCCCGGCCGCGCTCATCGCGCGCACCGGGGCGGCTGGTGGCCTGGCCCGGGGTATCGTCCAGGCGCCGGGTCAGAGCGATGCGCTTGCGCGCCACGTCCACCTCCAGCACCTTCACCTTCACGATGTCGCCGGCCTTGACCACCTCGCGCGGATCCTTCACGAAGGTGTCCGACAGCGCCGAAATGTGCACCAGGCCGTCCTGGTGCACGCCGATGTCGACGAACGCGCCGAAGGCGGCCACGTTGCTGACCACGCCTTCCAGCACCATGCCTTCGCGCAGGTCCTTGATGTCCTCGACGCCCTCGGCGAAGCGCGCGGCCTTGAACTCCGGACGCGGGTCGCGGCCCGGCTTTTCCAGTTCCTTCAGGATGTCGCGCACGGTCGGAACGCCGAAGCTCGCATCGGTGAACTGCTCGGGCTTGAGCCCACGCAGGAAGCTGCCATCACCGATCAGCGCCGTGATCGGACGCGCGGTGCTGGCCACGATGCGCTCGACCACCGGGTAGGCTTCCGGGTGCACGGCCGAGGCGTCCAGCGGCTGATCGCCATCGGCAATGCGCAGGAAGCCGGCGCACTGCTCGAAGGTCTTCTCACCCAGCCGCGCGACCTTCAGCAGGTCCTTGCGGCGCTTGAACGGCCCGTTGTCGTCGCGGTGGCGCACGATGTTCTCGGCCACCGTGGACGACAACCCTGACACGCGCGACAGCAGCGCGGCCGAGGCGGTGTTCACGTACACGCCCACCGCGTTCACGCAGTCCTCCACGCGGGCATCCAGCGCGCGGGCCAGGCGGTACTGGTCCACGTCGTGCTGGTACTGGCCCACCCCAATCGCCTTGGGCTCGATCTTCACCAGTTCGGCCAGCGGGTCCTGCAGGCGGCGGGCAATGGACACCGCGCCGCGCAGCGACACGTCCAGCCCGGGGAATTCCTTTGCCGCAAATTCCGAGGCGGAATACACCGAAGCACCGGCTTCGCTGACCACCACCTTCTGCAGCTTCGGATTGCCCATGGCCTTGATCGCCTCGCCGGCCAGCTTGTCGGTTTCGCGGCTGGCGGTGCCGTTGCCGATCGCGATCAGTTCCACGTTGTGCCGGGCGCACAGCTGCTTGATCGTCTGCAGCGACTGATCCCACTGCCGGCGCGGCTCGTGCGGGTAGATGGTTTCCGTGGCCAGCAGCTTGCCGGTGGCATCGACCACGGCGATCTTGCAGCCGGTGCGGATGCCCGGGTCCAGGCCCAGCACGGTCTTCGGGCCCGCCGGGGCAGCCAGCAGCAGGTCCTTCAGGTTGTCACCGAACACCGTGATGGCTTCGGCCTCGGCCTTCTCGCGGGCCTGGTTGAACAGGTCCAGCAGCAGGTGGGTGTGCAGCTTCGCGCGCCACGTCAGACGACAGGCATCCAGCAGCCAGCGGTCGGCGGCGCGGCCCTGGTCGGCGATACCTGCCTTGCGTGCCACGCGCCCTTCGGCGTACTGGTGGCCGGCCTCGGCATCGCTGCCCGGGTCCAGCTCCAGCAACAGGATCTCCTCGCGGCGCGCACGGAACAGCGCCAGCAGCCGGTGCGAAGGAATCTTCGCCAGCGCTTCGGCATGTTCGAAATAGTCGCGGTATTTGGCGCCCTCGGTTTCCTTGCCCTCGGCCACGCGCGCGCGGATCACGCCGGTGTCGCCCAGCCAGGTGCGCAGCTCGCCCACCAGCGCGGCGTCCTCACCCCAGCGCTCCATCAGGATCGCGCGGGCACCTTCCAGCGCGGCCTTGGCGTCCGCCACGCCCTTGTCGCTGTCGACGAAGCCTGCGGCGAAGGCCTGCGGGTCCTGCGTGGGGTCACCCAGCAGGCCATCGGCCAGCGGTTCCAGTCCCGCCTCACGGGCAATCTGCGCGCGGGTGCGGCGCTTGGGCTTGTACGGCAGGTAAAGATCTTCCAGCCGGCTCTTGGTGTCGGCGGCCAGGATGTCGTTGCGCAGCGCGTCGGTCAGCTTGCCCTGCTCATCGATGCTGGCCAGGACCGCGGCGCGGCGGTCTTCCAGCTCGCGCAGATAGGTCAGGCGTACCTCCAGGTTGCGCAGCTGGGTGTCGTCCAGGCCGCCGGTCACTTCCTTGCGGTAGCGGGCGATGAACGGAACGCTGGCGCCTTCATCAAGCAGGCCGACCGCGGCACGGACCTGGGCGGACTGGGCACCGATCTCGGTGGCGATGGTCTGGGCGATCTGCTGGGCGAGCGCGCTCTGGGCGTTCTTGGCGTCGTGCATTGCTTCCGGTCTGGGCCGCGTTACGGGAAAGACCCATTCTGGCCATGCCCGGCGCGGGCACACAAGCGTTGACAGCGGCGGGGTTCAGGCGGCAGCACCGGGTGGGGACGCCGGCATCCTGGCAGAAGGGGCCGTGCTGGCCCGGCTGGGATGCCGGCGCGGGTGCACGCACGTGGGCGCACCCTGCCGCATGTTGCGAGGGTCAGCGGTAATGGCGGGCGGCGCGCTGCATGACGATCTCGTCACGCATGCTTTCCAGTGCCATCAAGCGGACCTTGCCGACGCCCTGCAGTTCCATGAACCGCTCCGTGTAGAACTCCGGCCCCAGCGCGGTGTCGGCGCGGGATTTGCTGAAGCCGTAGGGCACCACGCCCTTCTCGCCGTCCTTGCTACCACCGACATAAAGAACAATCGCCATGTGATGTCTTCCTCCAAATTGCTACTGCGTACTGCACACGATGAGCGGTACTTGTGGGCTCATCGGGGTAGAGCTTACCGCGACCAAGCTGACTGGAACGTCACGAAGGCTAATGACGATCGGTTGCATGCAGATGACGGCCCGATCACAGCAGAACGCTTACGGATCTTTAACTTCCAACTAACAAACGAGGGTTTCCAGCCAACGGCGCAGCCTCTCGTGGGGTGGCCGCAGAACGCGGTTCATGCGATTGGGCCGGGCGCGTTGGGGCCGCGGGACACGCCGTAAACCCGTCCTTGGGGGCTCGTAGGCGCCATCCATGGCGCCTGCGGTCCTACGCCCCCAACCCGCCCGTCCCCCGACAGTTTCCGGGTGCTCACGCCCACGAAGAGAAAAAAGAAGATCAAAAGCAGAGCAGCTTGGCCGGCCGCTCTTTGCTTCCTGTAGAGCCGAAGCCATGCTCGGCTGCGAGCAAGCGCAGCGCGCGACCCGCTTCTGCTTTTCTTTTTCTTTTCCGTGGCTGGAGATCGCGGCCAACTGTCAGAGGTCGGTCGGGTTGGGTTCGCGGGGGTGTCTGGTCTGGCTCCCCGTCAGCGGACGCCAAGAAGCGATACTTTGATCG
>NZ_DAMBCN010000046.1:0-12637 GCF_032056425.1 Stenotrophomonas sp. | reverse complement strand
TGGACGGGTTTACGGCGTGTCCTGCCCACCCACACCGCCCCGCCATCCCACGGAAAGCCCGCTTTTGACGTGGACGTTGCCGTTGCCGTGGCTCCCAGCAGGTGCAGGGCTGCAAGCCCTGCAAAAGAAAACCCCCTCTTTTGCTGCGGCGCAGAATGCATGGGCGGGCGCTCCCTGTTCTACTTCAATCGATCTAAATCCGCCGGGGTGCGGATTTGTACCGATGGAAACGGGGAGTTCGGCCGCAGCGGCCGCCCCCCGCTGCCGCCCTGCCGCCAAGGAGTCCTGTCCGTGACCAGGTTGTCCCGCCGTCGTTCCCTCCTGCGCCTGCCGGCGCTGTCCCCGCGGCCGCTGGCCCGCGCCGCCTGCCTGCTGGCCCTGGCCATCACGCCGTGGCTGCAGGCCGCACCCGCTGCGCTCGAGCGCGAGGTCAATACCTTCATCGGCAGCAAGGATGACGGCAATACCTTCCCGGGCGCGTCCGCGCCGTTCGGCCTGATCCAGGTCAGCCCGATCGGCAGCCACTATTCGGGCTGGCGCTACGACGACGAAAAGATCCGCGGCTTCGGCCACTCCTTCCTGTCCGGCGCCGGTTGCTGGGAACAGGGCGGCCAGGTCTCCATCCTGCCGGTCACCGGCAGCATCGGGCCGGGCGGTGATTTCGATACCGCCAACCCGAAACAGTTCGACCACAAGGCCTATGCCGCCAACTACACCCACGACGGTGAAGTGGGCCAGGCCGGCTACTACAAGGTGCGCCTGACCAGCTACGGCGGCATCGATGCCGAAGCCACCGCGCGCACCCGCGCCGCGGCCGAGCGCTACACCTTCAGCCAGCGCAGCGGCGATGGCCATGTGCTGGTGAACGTGGGCCAGGCCAACGAGCGCCATTCGGTCATCGGCAGCGTGGTGGACGTGGTCGGCGATCGGGTGGTGGAAGGCAAGCTGGTCACCAAGAGCTTCTGCGGCGGCCACCAGTACACCACCTGGTTCCGGGTTGAATTCGATCGCCCGTTCAAGGCACACGGCACCTGGGGTGAAGCCGGTGGCCTGCCCAACGCGCGGCACAGCATGGAAGGCGAGCAGAAGCCGAACGGCGCCTGGCTCACCTTCGATCTGGCCAAGGGCCAGTCGGTTACTGCGGTCAGTGCGATCTCGCACGTGGACGCCGAGGGCGCACGTACCAACCTGCGCGCCGAGGGCATGCAGGGCGGTGCACTGATCGGCTTCGACCGCATGCGCGCGCTTTCGCAGCAGGACTGGCGCGAGCAGCTGGCGCGGGTGCGCGTGCAGGGCGGCACGGGCGATGACCGTACCGTGTTCTACAGCGCGCTGTACCACGCGCTGCTGCAGCCGCTGACCGGCAGCGATGCCGACGGCCGCTACCGCGGCTATGACGATGGCATCCACCGCGCCGATGGCTGGACCTACTACGAGTATTTCTCGCTGTGGGACACCTACCGCGCGCAGAACCAGTGGCTGGCGCTGACCCGCCCGGACGTGGCGCGTGATATCGGCCGCACCCTGCTGGCCATCGACGAGCAGGGCGGCTGGCTGCCGCGCTGGGGCTATGCCAACTTCGAAACCAACATCATGACCGGCGATCCGGTCACCCCGTTCATGGTCGACCTGTGGCGTTTCGGTGCGCTGAAGGGGCGTGAATCGCAAGCCTGGGACGCCCTGCGCCGCAATGCCTTCGGCACGCCGCCGTTGAATTCGCGGATGGCCGGCCGCTCGGGCAACCCGACCTACCTGGACAAGGGCTATGTGGTCTACGACCGCGCCTTCCCGTCCAAGGGCATGGACGTCGACCCGCACCACGGCGGTTCGGCCACGCTGGAATACGCACTGGCCGACTGCGCGCTTTCGCAGATGGCCGATGGCCTGGGCCATGCGCAGGATTCGGCGACGCTGCGTGAGCGCGGCCGCAACTGGCGCAAGGTGTGGGACCCGCAGGTGCGCGACGCCGAAACCGGCTTCACCGGGTTCCCGCGCCCGCGTACCGAAGACAACCAGTGGTACACCCCGGCCGACGGCCACTACAGCCCGCGCTCGCACCATGGCTTCCACGAAGGCACCGCATGGCAGTACCAGTGGCTGGCGCAGCAGGACGTGCCGGGCCTGGTGGAAGCAATGGACGGCCGCGAGCAGGCCGGCCGCCGCCTGGATGCCTTCTTCGCGATGGATGCGCTGCAGGCCGATCCGCTGACGGCCGCGCGCAAGGAATGGGTGGTGGGGCCGTACAGCTACTACAACCAGTTCCGCTACAACCCCAACAACGAACCGGACCTGCACGCGCCGTGGCTGTACACGCTGATCGGCCAGCCGTGGAAGACCACCAACGTGCTGCGCGCGGCGCAGCAGCTGTTCACCAACGCGCCCAACGGCGTCACCGGCAATGACGACCTGGGCACGATGTCGGCCTGGTACCTGTTCAGTGCCATCGGCATGTACCCGGCAGTGCCGGGCAGCGGCCAGTTCCTGCTGCACACCCCGCGCTTCAGCAAGGTGGAAGTGGACATGGGCAACGGCCGCACCCTGCGCATCGACGCGCCGGGCGCCGACGGCCGCCGCCTGCAGTACGTGCAGGGTGTGCAGCTGGACGGCCGTGCGCATGCGCCGGTATGGCTGGACTGGAACCAGCTGCAGCAGGGCCCGCGCCTGCAGTATGCGCTGGGCGCTCAGGCACCGACCCAGGGCTGGGGCACGGCAGTGAAGGATCTGCCGGTGTCGTGGTGCGCTGCACCAGGCAGCGTGCTGCGCTGAGCCATCGTCGTGCTGTTCGCGGCCAACCAGCGAACGGCACGGCACGAAAGGCCTCCGATCCATTAGGCTTGACCCTCCCGAGGAGCCCGGTACAGCGATGAACGACAACGACGGCACTTCCAGCAAGCGTTCCGGCAAGGCGGTCACGGTGACCGACATCGCCCGTGCGATCGGCGTTTCGCGCGCCACCGTGTCGCTGGTGCTGCGTGGCAGTCCGTTGGTCAATGTCGATACGCGGGCCAAGGTGGAAGCTGAACTGCGGCGCCAGCGCTATGTCTACAACCGCGCAGCGGCCAATCTGCGTCGGCGGACCTCCAGCAGCATCGCGCTGGTCATCAACGATCTGTCCAACCCGTTCTTCGCCGAGTTCGCCTCCGGCGTGGACGAGGCGCTGGGCGGGCGCGGCTATGTCACCCTGCTGGGCAGCACGGGCGAATCGCCGCAGCGGCAGCAGGCGGTGCTGTCCACGCTGATGGAGCACACCCCGGCGGGCCTGATCCTGTCGCCGGCCGAGGGCAGTGATGCCACGCTGCTGCGGCAGGCGCTGGGTGCCAACGCCAACGTGTTGTTGTTCAACCGAGAACTGGAAGGGGCCGACTGGGACTTCCTGACCTTGGACAACCAGCACGGCGCCTACCTGGCCACCCGCCACCTGATCGAGCGCGGCCACCAGCAGATCGCCTTCTTCGGCGGCCATGCCGATTCCAGTTCCTGCCACCAGCGCCGCGCCGGCTTCCAGCAGGCACTGGCCGAGGCCGGCCTGGTGCTGCCACCGGGCTGGATGATCGAATCAGCGCCGAACCGCCTGGAAGCAGCCGCGCGTACCGACGAACTGTTCGCCGATGGCCATCGGCCCAGTGCCGCGGTCTGCTACAACGACACCGTCGCGCTGGGCCTGATGCTGGGCTTGAATTCCCGCGGCATCCGTCCTGGCGGCGATTTCGCGGTGACCGGTTTCGACGATATTTCCGAGGCATCGGTGGCCGTGCCGCCGCTGACCACCCTGACCGCCGACCCGCGCGAGCGCGGCCGGCAGGCCGCCGCCTTGCTGCTGCAACGCCTGGATGATCCCGATGCACCGCCGCGGCGCACCGTCGCTCCGGTGCAGCTGCGCGTGCGCGAGAGCAGTGCCGCGCGGCCGAACTGAGTCTTTCCTTCCTTTTCCCTTCCACGTACCAACGACCTACACGCGCATCGAGGCGCGAACCGCATGCCGATTTCCGCAACGCCCCGTCCATCGGGATCCAACAGCAGCCAGGCGCCGGTGATGAATGCCCGCGCGGCCCTGTGGGTGGCCACCACCATCTTCTTCATGTGGGGGTTCCTGACCAGCCTCAACGATGTGCTGATCCCGCACCTGAAGGCGGTGTTCGAGCTGAACTACACCCGCGCCATGCTGGTGCAGTTCACGTTCTTCGGCGCGTACTTCCTGATGTCGGTGCCGGCCGGTCGGCTGGTGGCACGGTTGGGTTACAAGAAGGGCATCATCGCCGGCCTGCTGATTGCCGGCGTGGGCGCGCTGGGCTTCTGGCCGTCGGCCGCGCTGCGCACCTATGACGCCTTCCTGGCCTCGCTGTTCGTGCTGGCCACCGGCATCACCGTGCTGCAGGTGGCGGCCAACCCGTACGTGGCGCTGCTGGGTCCGGAAAAAACCGCCTCCAGCCGCCTGACTCTGGCGCAGGCACTGAACTCGCTGGGCACCACGCTGGCGCCGCTGTTTGGCGGCTTCCTGATCCTGAGCACCGCGGTGAAGAGCGGGGATGAGATCAAGGCGATGCCGATGGCCGAGCAGCTGGCCTACCGTACTGCCGAAGCGCAGTCGGTGCAGGGCCCGTATGTGGGCCTGGCGATCGCACTGGTGCTGCTGGCGGTGTTCGTCTACCTGTTCCGCCTGCCCAGCCTGACCGAAACCACCGAGCAGGCCGACACCAGCCACCACACGCTGCTGGATGCGCTGAAGCACCCGCACGTGCTGTTCGGCGTGCTGGCCATCTTCTTCTACGTGGGCGCCGAAGTGTCCATCGGCAGCCTGATGGTGAACTACCTGGCGCTGCCGGAAATCGGCGGCATGAGCGAACAGCAGGCCACCCATTACGTGTCGGCCTACTGGGGCTGCGCGATGGTCGGCCGCTTCGCCGGTGCCTGGCTGCTGGCCAAGTTCTCGCCGCGCCGCCTGCTGGCCGGCTTCGCGCTGGCCAACGTGGTGCTGCTGGCGGTCACCCTGGGCTCGGGCGGCAAGGTGGCGCTGTACGGCATCGTGGCTACCGGCCTGTTCAATTCCATCATGTTCCCGACCATCTTCTCGCTGGCCATCGAACGTCTGGGGCCGCTGACCAACAAGGCCTCCAGCCTGCTGATCATGGCCATCGTCGGTGGCGCGATCATTCCGCTGCTGCAGGGCATGCTGGCCGATCGCATCGGCCTGCACCTGAGCTTCGTGCTGCCGGTGGTCTGCTACGTCTACATCATCTTCTACGGTCTGGTGGGCTCGCGCCCGCCGGCCGTCGGCCCGCAGGGAGGCTGAGTCGGAAATGGGTGCCATTGTCTGCTTCGGCGAAATTTTGATCGATCTACTAGCGCAGCCGCCGGCCTCGGCCGACACCCCGCGCGCGTTCCTGCAGTACGCCGGCGGTGCGCCGGCCAATGTGGCGGTGGCCGCTGCCCGGCTGGGCGCGCAGACCCAGTTCGTGGGCATGCTGGGCCGGGACATGTTCGGCGACTTCCTGGCCGACAGCCTGGCCGAGCACCGCGTGGGCACCGACTACATCGTGCGCACCGACGCGGCCAAGACCGCGCTGGCGTTCGTGGCGCTGGACGCGCACGGCGAGCGCAGCTTCAGCTTCTATCGGCCGCCTGCGGCCGACCTGCTGTTCCGTGACAGCGATTTCCAGAGTGCCTGCTTCGATAGTGCCGCCTGCTTCCATGTGTGCTCCAACAGCCTGACCGAAGCGGACATTGCCGCGGCAACCTTCGCCGGCATGGAGCGTGCGCGCGCGGCCGGTGCGGTGGTCAGCCTTGACCTGAACCTGCGCCCGGCGCTGTGGCCGGCCGGCACCGATCCCACCCCGCGCCTGTGGCAGGCGCTGGAGCGTGCCGACCTGGTGAAGCTGTCGCGCGAAGAGCTGGACTACCTGGCCGCGCCACACGGTGACGACGGTGACCAGGTCGTGCTGCAGCGGCTGCTGGCCGCACAGGCCCGCTGGGTGATCGTGACCGACGGTGCCGCCACGCTGCGCTGGTACACCCGCGAGCAGCAGGGCCAGGTCACCAGTTTCCGCGTGGCCACGGTGGATACCACCGCCGCCGGCGATGCCTTCGTGGGCGGCGTGCTGGTGGGCCTGCTGGAGCGCGGCGGTGCCGGCGCCGGCTTCGCCGCCTTCTGCCAGGACCCGCAGGCGATCACCGAAACGCTGCGCTTCGGCGCGGCCGTCGGTGCGCTGGCGGTCACCCGCAAGGGCGCCTTCGCGGCCATGCCCTCGCTCGATGAAGTGCAGCAGCTGCTGCAGACCCAGGAACTTTCCGCATGACCCTGACCGCCTCCCGCTTCGTTCCCCAGTTCCGCTCGGCCGAGTTCCTGCGCGCGCACATCGCCGACACGATGGCGTTCTACCACCCGCGCTGCATCGATCCCAACGGCGGCTTCTTCCACTACTTCCTGGACGATGGCACGGTGTATGACGCCGGCCACCGCCACCTGGTCAGCAGCACCCGCTTCGTCTTCAACTACGCCATGGCCTATCGCGAATTCGGCAATGCCGAGTACCGCGAGGCCGTTGAACATGGCGTGCGCTACCTGCGCGAGGTGCATCGCAACCCGTCCACCGGCGGCTACGCCTGGACGCTGCGCGATGGCCAGGTCGAAGACGATATGAACCACTGCTACGGCGTGGCGTTCGTGCTGCTGGCCTACAGCTGCGCGCTGAAGGCCGGCGTCGAACAGGCCCGCGCGTGGATGGACGAAACCTGGCAGCTGCTGGAAGCCCGCTTCTGGGAAGCCGGGCACGGTCTCTACAAGGATGAAGCCGACGGCCAGTGGAACTTCACCGGCTACCGCGGGCAGAACGCCAACATGCACATGTGCGAGGCGATGCTGGCCGCGTTCGAGGCCAGTGGCGAGCAGCGCTATGTGCAGCGCGCACTGCAGCTGGCCGACAACATGACCCGGCGCCAGGCCGCCAAGGCCGGCGGGCTGGTGTGGGAACACTACGACACGAACTGGGAGATCGACTGGAACTACAACCTGGACGATCCCAAGCACCTGTTCCGTCCGTGGGGGTTCCAGCCCGGCCACCAGACCGAATGGGCCAAGCTGCTGCTGATCCTGGACCGCCACGTGCAGGCCGATTGGCTGGTGCCCACTGCCCAGCACCTGTTCGATGTGGCGGTCGAGCGCAGCTGGGATGAATCGCGTGGCGGTCTGTACTACGGTTTCGCACCGGAATCGCGGCGCCAGACGGGCATGGACGGTGCGCCGATCGGCGGCGACAGCTTCGTCTGCGACGACGACAAGTACTTCTGGGTGCAGGCCGAAACCCTGGCCACGGCCGCACTGATGGCCCAGCGCACCGGCGATGACCGCTACTGGCAGTGGTACGACCGGCTGTGGGCGTATTCGTGGGAACACTTCGTCGACCACCAGTACGGCGCGTGGTTCCGCATCCTTGATGCCGACAACCGCAAGTACAGCAATGAAAAGAGCCCGGCCGGCAAGGTGGATTACCACACCATGGGCGCGTGCTACGAAGTGCTGAACGTCGTTCGCTGACGTCGCACGCCGGGCATGGCCCGGCGCTTCCGTGGACGGTTGCATGGGTAGCGCCGGGCCATGCCCGGCGGACGCGGCTGGTAGCGCCGGGCCACGCCCGGCGGACACAACAGGAGTCTCACACGTGCACCGTCTTCCCCTCGCTGTCCGTCTGCTCCTGCTGCTGTTCGCGCTTGGCAGCGTCCCCGCTTTTGCCGCACCACTGTCGGCGCAGTGGGAATTCCGCATGCTGCCCGGCGATGCGCAGGGCGCCGCGCACCCCGGCCTGCAGCAGTGGCGCATGGCGCGCGTACCCGGCAGCGTGCATACCGACCTGCTGGCCCATGGCCTGATCCGCGATCCCTACGTGGGCGCGCCGGAAGCCGAGCTGCAATGGATCGGCCTGGCCGCCTGGGAGTACCGCGCACGCTTCGATGTGGACGCGGCGACCCTGGCCAAGGCGCATGCCGAACTGCGTTTCGACGGCCTGGATACCTATGCCGAGGTGCGCTTGAACGGCAAGCCGCTGCTGCGTGCCGACAATGCGCACCGCACCTGGCGCGCACGCGTGGAAGGGCGGCTGCGGCCCCGCGGCAATGAACTGCAGATCGTATTCCGTTCGCCCATACGCACCCTGCTGCCGGGCGTACAGGCGATGCCGCACAAGATTGCCGGCAACTATCCTTCGCCCTACGGTGATGAGCCCAAGGACGCGATGGTCGGCAATTTCGCACGCAAGCCGGCGTACCATTTCGGCTGGGACTGGGGCCCGCGTTACGTGACCGCCGGTGTCTGGCGTGCCGTCGACCTGCAGGCCTGGGACACGCACCGCCTGACCGATCTGGCCGTGCGTACCGATGCCTTGGACACGCAACAGGCGCGGCTGGCCGTGCTGCTGCAGGTGGAGCAGGGCAGTGCCGCCGGCTCGGCCAGGGTGGACGTGGAAGTGCGTGATCCCGACGGCCGCGTTGTGGCCACGGTGCAGCGCCCGGTGCTGTTGCAGCCCGGCCAGAACAGCGTGGAGATTCCGGTTGAGCTGGCTGATCCGCGGCGCTGGTGGCCGGTGGGGCAGGGCGCGCAGGACCGCTACACAGTGCGCGCGCAGCTGGGCGCTGGCGGCGACCCGACACTCCAGCGCGAGCAGCGCATCGGCCTGCGCACGGTGGAACTGCGCCGCGAGAACGACGAAAAAGGCGGGCAGGGTTTCGCCTTCGTCATCAATGGCGTGGAGATTTTCGCCAAGGGCGCCAACGTCATTCCGTTCGATGCGTTCCCGGCGCGGGTGGATGTGGCGCGCCTGCGCCAGGTGCTGACCGCCGCGCGCGACGCCAACATGAACATGCTGCGCAACTGGGGCGGCGGCTACTACGAAAACGATGCGTTCTTCGATATTGCCGACGAACTGGGCCTGCTGGTCTGGCAGGATTTCATGTTCGGTGGTGGCATGCAGCCCGGCTACGATCCGGCATTCCGCGCCAGCGTGGTGGCCGAAGCGCGCGACAACGTGCGGCGCCTGCGCCACCACCCCAGCATCGTGCTGTGGTGTGGCAACAACGAAGAAGAAACGGCGTGGAAGGACTGGGGCCATGGACGCGACCTGAAAGCCGCCGATCCGGCGTTCGCCGCGCGGGTCTGGCAGGGCTATGTGGATCTGTTCGGCAACGACCTGCGCCTGGTGGTGGGCGACGAAGGGTTGGGCGTGCCGTACTGGTCCAGTTCGCCCAGCAACGATCTGGATCACAAGGCCAACGACTCTACCCGCGGCGACAAGCACTACTGGCAGGTCTGGGGCAATCCGGCGCTGCCGGTGCAGGCGTACCTGCACGAGACGCCGCGCTTCATGTCCGAGTACGGCCTGCAGGCCTGGCCGTCGCTGGCAACGGTGGACCAGATCGCCACGCGCGCCGAACAGCGCATCGACAGCCCGGTGATCCGCGCCCACCAGAAGTTCATGGCCGGCGAGGGCAACAGCCGCCTGCTGCAGTACATCGAGCGGGGCTACGGCACGCCGAAGGACTTCGCGGACTTCGTCTACCTGAGCCAGGTGATGCAGGCCGATGGCATTGCACTGGCGGCACTGCATCATCGCGCTTCGCGGCCGTACACCATGGGTTCGCTGTACTGGCAACTCAACGATGTCTGGCCGGGTGCATCGTGGTCCAGCGTGGATTACTTCGGGCGCTGGAAGGCACTGCATTTCGCTGCGCGTCGTTTCTTCGCGCCGGTCACGCTGGCGGCCCTGCGTGACGAAGGCAGCACCCGCGTGCGCCTGATCAACGATGGCGCTGCAGTGGACGCGCGTTGGCGGCTGCGGGTGATGGACGTGGACGGCAAGGTGCTGCGCCGTCGCGATGCGGCGGTGACGCTGAATGCCGCCGGGGTCACCCCGGTGGGCGACTTCGGTGATGCCGAATTGCTGGCGGGCGCCGACCCGACGCGTACCGTGGCGGTGTTCGAACTGCTGCAGGATGGCAAGGTCAGTGCGCGGCAGGTGGTGGGCTTCGTTGAAGCCAAGGACCAGGCACTGCCGCGGCAGGCGTTGCGGACCACGCTGGAGATCGAGGGCGATCACTACCGCCTGCGCCTGCACAGCAAGGCGTATGTGCGGGCCGCCTGGATCGACTTCGGTGCGCTGGATGTGCAGGTAGAGGACAACCTGCTGGACCTGCTACCGGGCGAGACGCGCGACATCGCCGTGCGCGGCCCGGTGGATCTGGCCGCATTGCGTGCCGCGTTGCAGGTGAAGACCCTCAACGACCGTTGAGGGCGGAATACCCCGCTCGGGTAGGTGCCAACCTTGGTTGGCACATCCAGGAGCATGCCAACCAAGGTTGGCATCTACCGATCACCGTTGGGCAGACGAATCCCGCTTTGGTAGGTGCCAACCTTGGTTGGCACATCCCGGAGCATGCCAACCAAGGTTGGCATCTACCGGGGGCTTCGGGCGCATGCCAACCAAGGTTGGCATCTACCCTCTGTAGTTACAGCTGGATCTGCTGGAAATTCTCGACCCGCTCGTGGCCGTTGGCGGCCTGGCCGGTACGCGGCAGCGGGTAATCGTCCAGGCGATCGATCAGGCGGGTCTGCAGCCCTGCCTCGCGCGCGGCGTCCAGCTCTTCCACCACGTCGGACAGGAACAGGATCTCGCTGGCCGGCACGCCAATGGACTGCACGATGCGGCGGTAGCTGTCGGCCTCACGCTTGCCGCCCACTTCGGTATCGAACCAGCCCGACACCAGCGGGCTCAGATCGCCAGCGTCGCTGAAGCCGAAGAACAGCTTCTGCGCTGGCACCGAGCCGGACGAGTACACGTACAGCGGCAGGCCGGCCGCGTGCCAGCCCTTCAGGACCGGCGCTACTTCCGGGTAGAAATGCGCGGTGTAGTCGCCACGGCGGTAGCCGGTATCCCAGATCACGCCCTGCAGCGCCTTCAGCGCGGTGTGCTTGCGGTCCTGGTCGATCCAGCCCTGCAGCGTTTCCACCACCAGGCTGTCCTGGCAGGCGCCGCCGATTTCGGTGGCCACCGCATCCAGCCAGCGGCGGATCTCCGGTTGCTGGCCGTGTTCGGCCACGAACGCCGGCAGGGCCTGGCGGGCGTAGGGAAACAGCACGTTCTTGACGAACGAAATGCTGCTGGTGGTGCCTTCGATATCGGTCAGGATGACGCGGGGCTGCATGGATCAGGACGCCTGGGTAGGAATGTAACGCGGGAACTTCTGCGCGATGTCGGTGCCGGTGAAATGACCGACCCAGCCATCCGGCTCGGTGAAGAAACGGATCGCCACGAAGCTGGGCTCGTCGCCCATGTCGAACCAGTGCGTGGTGCCATCGGGCACCGCGATCAGGTCATCCTTCACGCATTCGATCTCGTACACCTTGTCGCCCACGTGCAGGGTGAACAGGCCGGAGCCGGCGACGAAGAAGCGCACCTCGTCTTCCTTGTGGAAGTGCTCGTCGAGGAACTTCTTGCGCAGTTCGGCGCGGTTCGGGTTGTCCGGGGCGATCGAGGCCACGTCCACGCTCTTGAAGCCGCGCTCGGCCACCAGGCGGTCGATGTCGGCGCGGTAGGCGGCGAACACCTCATCCTGGCTGGCGCCGGGGGCAACCGGCGCGGTGGCCTGCCAGCGCTCGAAGGTAACGCCGATCTTGTGCAGTTCGGCAGCGATGACCGCGCCGTCCTGGGTATCCAGCAGCGGCGAGTCGGGGCGGGTGTCGTCGTAGATGCGCAGTCGGCTCATGGCGGCAGCTTGAACATTCCGGGGGAAAGACAGGGTAGCAGGGTGCAGGCGGTGGCCAGATGGCCAATGGGCATGTGCCTGTGCGCGATGGTTCAGCCGCGCAGCTTGCGCAGCTCCAGTTCGCAGTGCAGCAGGAACTCGAAGGCTTCCATGTGGCGGCGCGCTTCGGCCATGTCGCGGCCCCAGGCGTACAGGCCATGGCCGTCGATCAGGTAGCCCCAGAGCGGCTGGCGGTCCAGCAGGTCGTCGACCTGTGCCGACAGCACGTTCATGTCCTGGGTATTGGCGAACACCGGAATGTCGATGGCCATTTCGTGGGTGCTGTTGCCGGCGAAGGCCTTCAGCAGTTCGTAGCCTTCCACCCGGATGTGGCCCTGCGGCGCGTACAGGCGCGAGGCGATGGTCTGCACCGGGGAGTGGGTGTGCAGCACGCAGCCCACCTCGGGAAAGCGGCGGTACAGTTGGGTGTGCAGCAGGGTTTCGGCGGACGGGCGCAGTGGGCGGCCGACGGCCTGGCCGTCGAAATCCACCACCATGATGTCGTCTTCGATCAGGCGGCCCTTGTCCTTGCCCGAGACGGTGATCGCCGCGTGGCGGTCGTCCAGGCGGTGGGAGAAGTTGCTGCTGGTGGCCGGGGTCCAGCCGGCCTGGGCCAGTTCGCGGACGTTGTCGATCAGCAGCTGGGCCAGTTCGCTCAGGCGCGCGGTGTCGTAGGGGAAGGTGGGGGCGTTCATGCGGGTGATTTTACTGGATTCGGCCAACGGCTGAGCCCCTCGTGGCTGGGCGGTGGGGCTGGATTTCTCGGTTTGGCCGGGCGGGTGGGCTGTGCAGGGGACGCCGTAAACCCTTCCATGAAGTGACCCCCTGAAGTTGGACAGGTGGGGGATCA
>NZ_DAMBCN010000045.1:0-14649 GCF_032056425.1 Stenotrophomonas sp. | reverse complement strand
TCCTGCCCAACCCGCCCGAGGCATGCCTCGGGCCCATGGCGCCTGCGGTCCTGCCAGCCCACACCGCCCCACCCCTGACAGTTTCCCGGTGACGGTGGGTAAACAGCCACTTCATTTGGGATCACTACGAACTGGTGGGTGGCTACCTTGGTGGCCACCAGGAGCGAAGCGACCGGCGTTTGATTTTGATTTTCTTTTTTCTTTTCCGTGGCTGACGCGCACGGAAACCGTCAGGGGCCGGGGCGGGTTGGGGGCGCGGGACCGCAGGCGCCATGGATGGCGCCTACGAGCCTCCAGGGACGGATTCACGGCGTGTCCCGCGCCCCCTACCCGCCCCGGCCCAACACGAAATTCGCACCGCACAGCCACGAGGGGCTGCGCCGTTGGCTGGAACCTCGTCGAGCAAGCTCGACGCTACGGAACAGGCTGTTACCCGCATGGGGCATGTGCCCGCCACGACCGCATGCCATGCTGGCGCCCTTGATCCCTGCCAGCGAGAACGCCCGCATGACCACCATCATCGCCCCGCGCGTCCACGACATCGGCGGCCTGGAAGTGCGCCGCGCCGTCCCCACGCTGCAGGCCCGCAGCATCGGTTCGTTCGTGTTCGTCGACCAGATGGGCCCGGCCATCATGCACCCCGGCACCGCCATCGACGTGCGCCCGCACCCGCATATCGGCCTGGCGACGGTGACCTACCTGTGGTCCGGAGCGATCGGCCACCGCGATACGCTGGGCTCGGACCAGGTGATCCGCCCCGGCGATGTGAACTGGATGACCGCCGGCCGCGGCATTGCCCATTCCGAACGCACGCCGCCGCCGGATCGCGGGCACGACAACCCGATCCACGGCATGCAGACCTGGGTGGCGCTGCCGAAGTCGCATGAGGAAATCGAACCGGCGTTCTACCACCACGCTGCCGCTACCCTGCCCGAGCAGCGCCGCAACGGCGCCTGGCTGCGGGTGATCGCCGGCCGCGCCTACGGCGAGGAATCGCCGGTGAAGGTCTTCGCCGATACCTTGAACGTGGCGATCGACCTGGACCCGGATGCCGAGATCGATATCGACAATGGCCACCGCGAACGTGCGCTGTACATCCTGGAAGGCCAGGCCCAGCTGGATGGCGTGGACATTCCCGCCCAGCACCTGGTCATCCCCGAAGCCGGCGCCATCGGCCGCCTGCGCGCAAAGACGCCGGTGAAGGCCATGGTGTTCGGCGGCGAACCGCTGGATGGGCCGCGTCACCTGTGGTGGAACTTCGTGTCCAGTTCGAAAGAACGCATCGAACAAGCCAAGCATGACTGGGAAGCCGGGCGTTTCGGCACCATCCCGGGCGATGACAAGGAATTCATTCCGCTGCCGCAGTATTGACCGCAGTCCAGCAGGCTCGACTCTGCGGCCCGTGATGGTTACATCTGCAACCGCAATTTGTGCGATCGCTCACGTTCCGTTAAGGTCGGCTTGACCTCCCGTGCACACGCGGGGCGTCGGCATCCGGGGATGGGGTGCCTGCGCCGCCGGTGCCATCGGCGGAGGCTTGGGCCATACCACCTTGGGGGAATGCATGAAGTCCGTGCCTGTTCTGTTGTCGAGCCTGCTGTTTGCCGCGGCCAGCGCCGCTGCGCAGCCTCCGGCTGACTGTCCGACCCTGCCGGCCAGCAGTGGCCTGCAATGGCAGCAGCAGGCGCAGAGTGATTTCCTGGTTTGTCGCGCGAGCACGGCCGATGGCCGCGAAGTGCTCAGCCTGATGCTCAGCCAGCGCGATCCGGATATTCCGCTCAGCCGTTCGTTGCGCCAGGAGAAGGGCACCTTCGGTGGCGAATCGATGTACTGGTACCAGCCCGACCTGGGCGGCCAGCAGCCCCCCGGTTATGCCGAACGTCGCATCAGCGTGATCAAGCTCGACAAGGGCCGCTATGCACAGATCGCGTTGTACCCGGACACCACCCAGGAACGGGACAGCCTGCAACAGCTGGCACAGGACATGAGCCTGACCCCGACCGCCGTGGCCGACGGCCGCTGAGTGAACGCGGGGATGACTGCCTGGCAGCCTCCCCGCCCCACCGTTGGCGATTCCCTAGAAGCGGCCTTCCTGGAAATCCACGAAGGCCTGCATCAGTTCCTGCCGGGTGTTCATCACGAACGGCCCGTGGCGCATGACCGGTTCACGCAACGGCCGCCCGGCAACCAGGATCAGCCGCGCGCCCTCGCTGCCGGCCGAGACATGCAGCTGTTCGCCGCCGCCCAGCACGGCCAGTTCCTGCCGCGCCACATCGCGCGCGGCATCCTGCTCGCCCACGGTCAGCGCGCCTTCGAACACGTAGGCGAAGGCGTTGTGGCCTTCGGGCAGCGTGTAGGTCCACGCACGATCCGGCGCCAGGGTGATATCGAGATAGACCGGATCGGTGGCCGGCTGGGCGATCGGCCCCACGGTGCCATCGACCGCGCCGGCAATCACCTTCACCTGCACGCCGTCGGCCGGCTGCACGACCGGAATGCGCTCGGGCGCGAACTCCTGGTACTTGGGGTCGGTCATCTTGTCGCGCGCCGGCAGGTTCACCCACAGCTGGAAGCCGCGCATCTGCCCGCTTTCCTGCTCGGGCATTTCCGAATGCACCAGGCCACGCCCGGCGGTCATCCACTGCACGCTGCCCGGGGTCAACAGGCCTTCGTTGCCATGGTTGTCACGGTGGCGCATGCGCCCGTCGAGCATGTAGGTCACGGTCTCGAAGCCCCGGTGCGGATGCTCGGGGAAGCCGGCGATGTAATCCTCGGCGCGGTCGGTGCCGAATTCATCCAGCAGCAGGAAGGGGTCCAGGTCAGGCAAAGACGGACCGCCGATGACGCGGGTCAGGCGCACGCCAGCGCCGTCGGACGTGGGCATGCCACGGATCGTGCGCAGCACGCGCACCGGCTCGGGAAGACTCATGGCAACTCCTGTGGAATGGATGCCCATGAAGATGGACGCTGCAGCGCGGCGGGCCAATGGATGGCGCCGCAACCGATTGTTCCATTGCTGGTGTTTGCCCGGCGTCATGTCCGCCGCGCGCCTGCGCCTGCGTTGTGTTCGACCAAAGTACTAACGAAGAAGGCTCCCGTGGACATTGACCCTGCCAAGGGCACGCGGGACTCTTTCACTGTCTTTCCGGGAGAGAGCACCTCATGAAAGGGTTTTCCAAACTGGGCTGGGCCGCACTGGCCCTGCTCGGCGCGTTCTGTCTGGGCACCGTCGCCCTGCGCCGCGGCGAACATATCAATGCACTGTGGATCGTGGTGGCCGCGGTATCGTTGTATCTGGTCGCCTATCGCTACTACAGCCTGTTCATCGCCAACAAGGTGATGCAGCTCGATCCCACCCGGGCCACCCCGGCGGTGATCAACAACGACGGTCTGGACTATGTTCCGACCAACAAGCACGTGCTGTTCGGCCACCACTTCGCTGCAATTGCAGGTGCCGGTCCGCTGGTCGGCCCGGTGCTTGCCGCGCAGATGGGCTACCTGCCCGGCCTGCTGTGGCTGGTGGTGGGCGTGGTGTTGGCCGGTGCGGTGCAGGACTTCATGGTCCTGTTCCTGTCCAGCCGCCGCAACGGTCGTTCACTGGGTGACCTGGTGCGCGAGGAAATGGGCCAGGTTCCCGGCACCATCGCCCTGTTCGGCGCCTTCCTGATCATGATCATCATCCTGGCGGTGCTGGCCATGGTGGTAGTGAAGGCGCTGGCGGAAAGCCCGTGGGGCATGTTCACGGTGATCGCCACGATGCCCATCGCGATCCTGATGGGTGTGTACATGCGCTACATCCGGCCGGGCAAGATCGGTGAGATCTCGGTGGTCGGCCTGATCCTGCTGCTGGCGGCGATCTGGTTCGGCGGCAAGGTTGCGGCCGACCCGGTCTGGGGTCCGGCCTTCACGTTCACCGGCACCCAGATCACCTGGATGCTGATCGGCTACGGCTTCGTCGCCTCGGTGCTGCCGGTGTGGCTGCTGCTGGCCCCGCGCGACTACCTGTCCACCTTCCTGAAGATCGGCACGATCATCGCCCTGGCCATCGGCATCGTGGTGGTCATGCCGGAATTGAAGATGCCCGCGCTGACCCAGTTCGCCGCCAGCGGTGACGGCCCGGTGTGGAAGGGCGGCATGTTCCCGTTCCTGTTCATCACCATCGCCTGCGGCGCGGTGTCCGGTTTCCATGCGCTGATTTCCTCGGGCACCACGCCCAAGCTGCTGGCCAATGAAGCGCACATGCGCTACATCGGCTACGGCGGCATGCTGATGGAATCGTTCGTGGCAGTAATGGCGTTGGTGGCGGCCTCGATCATCGATCCGGGCATCTACTTCGCGATGAACAGCCCCGCTGCCGTGATCGGTGCCGATGCCGTTTCGGCCGCGCACTACATCACCAACACCTGGGGCTTCACCATCACCCCGGAACAGTTGAACGCCACGGCGGCAGCGATCGGTGAACCGACCATCCTGCATCGCGCCGGTGGTGCGCCCACGCTGGCGGTAGGCATCGCACAGATCCTGCACGAGGCCATTCCCAGCAGCAGCGACGCGATGATGGCGTTCTGGTACCACTTCGCCATCCTGTTCGAGGCGCTGTTCATCCTGACCGCCGTGGATGCCGGTACCCGCGCCGGTCGCTTCATGCTGCAGGACCTGCTGGGCAACTTCGTGCCGGCGCTGAAGAAGACCGAATCGTGGACGGCCAACATCATCGGCACGGCCGGCTGCGTGGCGCTGTGGGGCTACCTGCTGTACACCGGGGTGGTCGATCCGTTCGGTGGGATCCAGACGCTGTGGCCGCTGTTCGGCATTTCCAACCAGATGCTGGCCGGTATCGCGCTGATGCTGGGCACGGTGGTGCTGTTCAAGATGAAGCGTGACCGCTACGCGTGGGTGACCGCCGTGCCGGCGGTGTGGCTGCTGATCTGCACCACCTACGCCGGCTTCATCAAGATCTTCGACAGCAACCCGGCCCAGGGCTTCCTGGCGCAGGCGCACAAGTACCAGGCGGCCATCGCCACTGACACCATCACCGCACCGGCCAAGACCGTGGGCCAGATGCAGCAGATCGTAGTCAATGCCTACGTGAACACCGGCCTGACCGCGCTGTTCCTGCTGGTGGTGGCCTCGGTGCTGGTGTATGCGATCAAGACCATCCTGGCGGCCCGCCGCAACCCGCAGCGGACCGATCGCGAAACCCCTTACGTGGCGCTGAAGCCGCACGAAATGGTGGATCTGTGATGAGTACCCAACTGGTTCCCGTCGGCCAGTACCAGGCGCACCGCCGTATATGGCGGCGCCTGGTGCAGACCGCGCGGCTGTGCTGCGGCATTCCTGATTACGACAACTACGTCCGGCACATGCTGGAAAAGCATCCGGACCAGGAGCCGATGGACTACAAGACGTTCTTCCGCGAGCGCCAGGAAGCGCGCTACGGCGGCCGCAACGGCGGGCGCTGCTGCTGAGGCTTTTGGGTGGGTGCCGGGCTTGCAGCCCGGCACCCGCAGAAGCCGGAGCAACTGCCACTGCGACTGCGACTGCAACTGTGACTGCAAGAGCGTCGGCTCTGGGTTTCTGTTTGTCTGGCGGGGAGGTGTCGGATTGCGGGGACGCCGCAAGTACGTCCGTGTAGGCTTGGCCGCCGCATCCATGCGGCGGACACCCCGCAATCCGACACCGCCCCACCTTAGACAGATTGCCGGTGACGGCGGGACGCATGCGGGGTCAGATCCGTTTCCCGAAGGAAACGGATCTGACCCCATTCTGTTTATCGATATCTGACAGAAGTGCCGACCAACGGTCGGCACCCACCTACAGCCGCGTGAGCCTGTCGAAGGCGAGGTGGGTCCGGTTGCGGGGTTACAGGGCTGCAAGCCCTGCTGGCCTAGTCCACCAGAGTGATGGGTGTGAGGGTGACCTTGGCGTTGTTCGCCGCGCCCATGCGGTCGGTGTAGCCCTGCCCGCGCTGCAGCAGGTAGAAGCTGTCCAGGTAATCGATATCGTTGGCAAACCACGAGGTCGGCATGGCCTTGAGGATCGCTCCGGCGATATCGGCAATCACCGCGTACTCGGGAGCGAAGGCGCCCAACGCCGTCTTCACTCCGGTGGCCAGGGCGACCAGCAGTTCCTGGTAGTTGGTATCGCCATCGTCTTCGAACAGCTGCACGTTGGCCGCGTTGAAGCGGTAGTTGCCCCAGATCACCAACGGCTGCTGGGGCGTGTAGTCGGTCTGGTCATGGTCCAGCCACGGCATGTCCACCGTCATCATTTCCGGTTCGGTGGCGTCGACCTGCAGGCCTGACACGACCGCGAACACTTCGGCCGCGCCCAGCGCCCACGGCTCCTGGTCGTCATTCAGACGAATACGGTCCAGGCGAGTGATGTCCAGCGAGGCGCTGGCACCGTCGGCCGACAGCGTGATGCGTTCAGGTGACTGCAGCCCGCGCGCGCGCAGGCCCGCATTGACCAGTGCCATGCCCTCCTTCACCGCACGCCGGGTATCCACGTCCACGATCAGCACGGGCACGTCCGGTGCCTGCCGGGCATCAAGCAGGTGCGCGCGCCCCTGCGCGTCGTAAGCGGTCAGCGTGGTCCAGTGACGATCATCGCCACGTGGCAGGCTGGCCACCCACAATCGCTCCGGTGCGACCGCAGCCAGCGAGGCACCTGCGGGCACGAACGCCCGCAGCTGCAGCAGCCCCGGCCCCTGCTGGACCAGGCCCTTGCGCTGGCGCACCTGCTGGTCCTGCGTGGCCAGCAGCGTGCTGGCGCGGGTGCGTGCCTGCGGATCGAAGCGGGCCATCACCTGCTGCAGGGCGACTCCCTGCTCCGGCCCTGCCTGCAGGGCGGCGCGCGCACTGGCGGCAAACCCCGGCTGGGCCAGCAACGCGGCAACCTCGCGCGCACTGCTTTCGGTGATCGCCTGTACGTCAGCGCGCTGCAGCGTCAAAGGCGCCTGCGCGAAGGCGCTACCAGCGGCAAGCACCAGGGTCAGTACTGCCGCACGAAACATCCGTTCTTTCGTCATGGTCATACCTGGGCAGAGGCTGGCAGCTGCCAGCGGAAGTGCCCACGGTACGGAGCGCACCGGATCGGTTCCGATATGCACCGCACAGTTCGTGCGGTTGCGGGGGAATGCGTCAGGCGCGGCCTGCGCATTCCCCCGGCCGATTACGCGCCCGCCATCGCCTTCAGGATCAAGCCGGTGACGTAGGCCAGGCCGGTGCCGGTGGCATAGCCCACCGTGCCCAGCAGCACGCCCACCGGCGCCAGTGACGGATGGAACGCAGCGGCCACCACCGGCGCCGATGCGGCCGCGCCAATATTGCCCATCGAGCCGACACCAAAGAAGAACAGCGGTGCGCGCACCAGGCGTGCCACGATCCACAGCACCAGCACGTGGGTGGCCATCCAGATCAGGCCCAGGGCGAACAGCCAGGGGCGATCCAGCAGCGACAGCAGGTCCATCTGCATGCCGATGCAGGCAATCAGGAAGTACAGGAACACGGTGCCCAGGCGCGATGCACCGGCCGATTCGAGGCGGCGCGCCCGGGTGAAGCTCAGCCCCAGGCCGAACGCGGTGGACAGCAGCACCACCCACACGAACTGGCTGTCCAGGCTGAACTGGCTGGACCAACCCACATTCGCCTTGAACCAGGCGGCCAGCTGCGCAGCGATGGCATGCGCCAACCCCACCCCGCCCAGCGCCACGCCGACGATCACCATCAGGTCGGTGAGGGTGGGAATACGCGAATTCTGCGCTTCATAGGCACTGATACGCGCCTTCATTTCATCGATGGCGCGGGTATCGGCACCGCTGCGGGTGTCGATCTGCTGCGCACGGTTGGCCAGGAACAGCAGGATGGCCATCCACAGGCTGGCGCAGGCCACATCGACCACGGCGAACTGGCCGAAGGTGGTGGCGTCGGTGCCGAAGATCTCGCGCATGGCCACCATGTTGGCGCCGCCACCGATCCAGCTGCCGGCCAGCGCGGCCATGCCGGCCCAGGTATCACCGGCCACGGTTTCGGGATGGATGAACTTCATCACCTGGAACGACACGATGGCCCCGAGCATGATGCCGGCGGTACCGGCGCAGAACACGAGGATCAGCTTGGGACCAAGCTTGGCGATGCCCTTCAGGTCGATCGACAGCGTCAGCAGCACCAGCGCTGCCGGCAGCAGCACGTCCCGGGCGACCGGGTTGTACAAGGCCGTGTTATGGCCGTCGATCAGACCGGTGGTGTTGTAGATGGCCGGGATGAAGTAGCACAGCAGCAGAGCCGGCACCCAGGCGAAGATCTTCTTCAACAGCGGGGTGGGACCACTGGCGGCCCAGAAGATCAGGGCCAGGGTGGCAGCGATCAGGCCGAGGCCTACGATGTCGCTGGTGATCAGAGCAGTAGCGGGTTCGGTCGGCATGGGATCCTCTGTCGATCGAAAGGGCATGGAAAAAAAAGCGCCGCATCGGTGCGGCACGGCCCGAGGTTAACATCGTCTTCACACGGGGTCATGCTGCAGTGCCGGCCACCCTCCCTTCCCGCAACGGAGCGCGTGCCATGCAACTGGGTGCTTTTTCAGTCAGCCTGTCGGTCAAGGATCTGAGTGCTTCGCGCGCGTTCTACGAGGCATTGGGGTTCAGCGTGACCGGGGGCGATGCCAGCCAGAACTGGCTGGTGCTGCGCAACGAGGGGATCGTGATAGGGCTGTTCCAGGGCATGTTCGAAGGCAACCTGCTGACCTTCAACCCGGGCTGGGACCAGCACAAGCAGGAACTGGCCGATTTCCAGGACGTGCGCGAGCTGCAGGCAGTCATCGAGGGCCAGGGTATCGAGCTGGCAGTGCGCACCGATCCCGATGGCCAGGGTACCGGCTATGTGCAGTTGGCCGATCCGGATGGCAACGTGATTCTGATCGACCAGCACGTGGCGCGGCCGAGAACGCGGTAATCCGCTCGGGTGGGCGTCGACGTTGCGTCGGGGCGTAATCGGCTCTGGTAGGCGTCGACCTTGGTCGACGCAGAGCGTGCCAACCAAGGTTGGCACCTACCGGATCAAGGCGTGCCACCCAAGGTTGGCACCTGCCCATTGTTGGGATCAGCTCGGGCGCGAGGCGGCGAAATCGAGCGTGACCCGGGTGCCGCGCGGTTCGCAGGGCTGGAACGTCAGGGTCCAGCCCAGGTGTTCGCAGAGACGCGCGATCAGTTCCAGACCGATGCCACCACGGTCGGCTCGCTCGCCCCGCGCCAGGCGTGCATGGATCGCGGCGATTTCTTCCGGGCTCATGCCATGCCCCGGGTCCTGCAGGGTCAGCACGGCCTGTGCACTCAGGCTCATCTCGATATGGCCGCGCCCGCTGTTTTCGATGGCGTTGCGCAGCAGGTTGCCGATGGCCGCCTGCACGACCGCCAGGGGTGCCACGATGTCCACGGCTGCTGCCTGGACGCCGATGCTCAGGTCCTTGTCACCCAGCAGATGGCGATGATCGTCAACGATGTCCGGCAGCAGCTGGTCCAGCGCGATGCGTTCTGCGCGCGAGCTCAGCCGTGCCGGGTCGCGCGCCAGCACGAGCAGCAGCTCGATCAGGTCTTCCACACCCTGCGCGGTGCGCAGCACCCGCTGCATCTGCTGGCGCGCACGCTCGGGCAGGCCCGGCTGCTCCAGTGCCAGTTCGGCCGCACCAGTCACCACGGCAATGGGCGTTCGCAGTTCATGGCTGGCCGTGCTGATGAACACCCGTTCGCGTTCGACGAACTGTTCGTTGCGGTCCAGGTAGTCATTCAATGCATCGGCGATGGTGTGCAGCTCGGAACTGCCGCGCGGATCGACCTCGATGCGCTGGCCCTGTTCGCCTGGGCGCAGCGCGCCGATGTTGCGCGCCAGCAGGCTCAGCGGCCGTACCATGCGCTCCATGCCGAAGGACGCCATCATGACGGTGACGAAGATCATGATGATGCCAGCCAGCATCACCCAGCGCGTGGCGAACTGCTCCAGGTCGTGGAAATCGGTGATATCCAGCGCCAACGCCACGCGGCCCAGCGTGGGCGTGTCGCGCACCATCACGGCGGTTTCGCGTTCGTCGATCAGCACGCCATCATGCAGGCCCGGGTGCAGCATGCGCACGCTGTCGGGCAGGTCGGGCTGGCCGAACCGGTACAGGCTGAGGGTGTCCGAATCCTGCCAGTGGTAATCCGGTTCGCGCCGGGTGTGTTCCAGGATGCTGTCCAGCTCGGAGTTGAGCAGCGCGCGCCAGGCCGCATGTTCGGCGTGCTCGTGCACGTAGTTGCCGACGCTGAACACCGCCAGCGACAGCAGCGCCAGGTAGCCCAGCAGCCACCACACCACGCGGCGGTAGAGCGGGCCCGGCTTACGCGCGCGCGGCATCGCTGTCGACCTCGGTCGCCGGGCTGGCGGCCAGCCGGTAGCCCACCCGCGGCAGGGTGTGGATCAGCTTGTCGGCGAAGGGGCCGTCCACGCTGCGGCGCAGTTCATACACGTGCGAACGCAGCAGGTCGCCATCGGGCGGCTCGTCGCCCCACAGGGCGAATTCCAGCTGCTGGCGGGTGACTGCACCGGGGCTGGCGCGCATCAGCACCTCCAGCAGCTTGCGGCACGCCGGGTACAGGTGCAGCGCCTGCCCGCCACGCTGCGCTTCCAGAGTGGCCAGGTCCAGTACCAGATCGGCCACCTGCAGGCGCTTGCGCGGGTTGCGCCCATTGGCGCGCAGCAACAGCGCTTCCAGCCGCACCTCCAGTTCCGGCAGGGCAAAGGGCTTGGTCAGGTAGTCATCGGCCCCGGCGCGGAAGCCGGCGATCTTGTCGGGCAGCTCGTCGCGGGCGGTCAGCATGATCACCGGCACTTCCGAACCGTGCTCGCTGCGCAGGCGGCGCAGCACTTCCGGGCCTTCCATGCGTGGCAGCATCCAGTCCAGGATGACCACGTCGTAGGGATGGCTGCCGGCCAGGTGCAGCCCGGTGATGCCATCGGGGGCCACGTCCAGCACATGTCCGCGCGACTCGAAGTAGTCGAACAGATTGGCCACCAACTGACGGTTGTCTTCGATCACCAACAGGCGCATGCGCGGCAGGTCCACGGGAACTGGCCCCATGGTAGCCGTGCCCGTGTCGGAAAGCGGTCGGGATGGCGTCCTTCCGACAGCTTTCCCACGCCGCCCCTTGCACGCTGCGCGTTTTACCCCGGAGCCTGCCGTGCCCGATGCCCTGCCTCGCCGCTGGCGCCTGCCGTTGCTCTGGCTGCTAGTAACCGTGGCCCTGGCGGCCGGGTTGGGGCTGCGCCAGCCGCAGCCGCCGGACGAGCCGCGTTTCGTGCTGGCCGCCCGCAGCATGGTCGACAGCGGGCAGTGGCTGCTGCCACACCGAGGAATCGAGCTGTACGCAGAGAAGCCGCCGGTGTTCATGTGGCTGCAGGCCGCCGCTTACCACGTGGTGGGCAGCTGGACGTGGTCGTTCCTGCTGCCGTCGCTGCTGGCGGCGCTGCTCAGCCTGTGGCTGGTGTCCGATCTGGCGCGCCGGCTGTGGTCGCCACGGCATTCCCTGTACGCAGTGGCCGCGTTGTTCTGCACCCTGCAGTTCGGGTTGATGGCCAAGCGCGCGCAGATCGACATGGTGCTGGTGGGCATGACCACCGCGGCCCTGTGGGGCCTGCTTCGCCACCTGTGCGAAGGCCGCAACCTGCCCGCCCTGTGGCTGGCCGGTGTCGCCGCGGGTGTCGGCACGGTGACCAAGGGCGTCGGCTTCCTGCCACTGTTGATGGTACTGCCGTGGCTGGGCTGGCGGCTGTACCAGCGCCGCCACGGGCGCGTGGTGGACGGCCCGCACCCGGCCACGCTGCTGTGGTTGCTGCCGGCGTTCCTGCTGGGCACGGCAGTCTGGCTGGCGCCGCTGGGGTGGGCACTGCTGCATGAGCCCAGCGCTGCGCTGCAATCGTATGCGCATGAGTTGCTGTTCAAGCAGACCGGCACCCGCTATGCCAGTGCCTGGCACCATCGGCAGCCGGTCTGGTACTACCTGCAGGTGATCCTGACCCTGTGGCTGCCCGGCAGCCTGTTGCTGCCGCTGTTGTTCAAGCCATGGTGGCGTCGCCTGCGCCGTGGTGACCGCCGCCCGTGGCTGCTGCTGGGCTGGGCCGTGCTGGTGCTGGCGTTCTTCAGCGCCAGCCCGGGCAAGCGTGAGGTCTACCTGCTGCCGATGCTGCCGGCGATGGCACTGGCCGTGGCGCCGCTGCTGCCCGGCCTGCTGCGCCGGGTCTGCGTGCGTCGCTATCTGTTCGGCTACAGCCTGCTGCTGATGTTGGCCACCGGCGTGCTCGGCGCCATGCTGATGACAGCGTACCCGTGGGCGGTAGCGCAGTTGCAGCGACGGGCGATGCCGGACACCCTGCTGCCGGTACTGGGCGAAGGGCTGCTGATCTTCGCCATCGCGCTGGCCACGCAGATCGTGTGGCTGCGGGTACGCCGTGCAGGGACCCTGGTGCTGCTGGCCCACGGCATGTTGTGGATGCTCCATGGCCTGGTGCTGATGCCGGCACTGGATCCCTATGCATCCGCGTCGGCGCTGATGCATCGGGTTGGGACGCGGATCGGCCCGGATGCCGAACTGGCACTGGTCGCGTGGCGAGAGCAGAACCTGCTGCAGGCCGACCGCCCGGTGCGCGAATTCGGTTTCAAGCGGCCCTGGGCCGAGCAATGGCATGCCGCCGGTCCGTGGCTGGCCGAAGCACCGGAAAGGCGCTGGCTGCTGGTGCTGGACGCTGCGATGAGCCCGTGCGTGGATCCGGCCAAGGTGATCGACATCGGTGTTGCCAACCGCAATCGCTGGCAGCTGCTGCCCGGCACGGCCTGGAACCGGCAGTGCCATGCCGAGCGGATCGGCGCGACCACCGAAGAAGACTGAACGCAGGCACGCACCTGTCCTTCATTAACCCGCTACGAACGCGCGTCCGACCCTTCTCCGACATCCCGGTGCCGAGCATGGCGGCATATCCCGAAGCGCCCTTGCCTACATGCCCGTCCGCTCCTTTGATCCAGTCGCGCCGTCTGCGACATCGCCGTGGGTGTCACGCTTTGCGGTCACTCACCTCTGGCTGCCTGTCGCACTCGGGCTGCCCCTGTTCACCCTGCTGATGGGTTTCGGGGGCGACCAATGGCTGGCCGATCACCTGTTCCGCCTGGAGGGCGGCCACTGGGCATTGCAGGACGCCTGGTTCACCCGCACCGTGGTGCACAAGGCCGGCAAGTGGCTGAGCACGGCAGCGGCGCTGGTGGCGATCCTGCTGTGCTTTCATCACTGGCGCGTGGGGCGCGATCGCACACTGCGCTGGGCGCTGCTGTATGTGGTCGTTGCCATGGCGCTGGGCACCGGCATGATCTCCCTGCTGAAGACGCTGGTGCCGATGGACTGCCCCTGGGACCTGCTGCGCTACGGCGGCGACCACCCCTTCATTGGGCTGTTTACCGTGCGCCCGGCTGGCATGGCCGCGCAGGCCTGTTTCCCGGCCGGCCACGCCAGCGCCGGATACGCGTGGTTCTGCCTGTACTTCTTCGCCCTGCTGTGGCGGCCGGCGTGGCGCTGGGCCGGGCTCTGGATCGGTCTGGGCAGCGGGTTGCTGTTCGGTATCAGCCAGCAACTGCGCGGCGCGCACTTCCTGTCGCATGATGTGGCCACCGCATTGATCTGCTGGGTGCTGTCGCTGGGCCTGTACACCCTGACCCGCCGCCACCTGGATCGCGCCCGCCGCACGGAGGCAGCCGCATGAACGCATCGGTCGAGCGCTCGCTGCGCCTGCCCGCGCTGTCTTCCCTGCGGCAATGGCGGCCGCAGCTGTCCACCGAAGCACTGATCGCGCTTACCAGCCTGTTCTTCGCCATTGCCGGCAATGCGCTGTTCTGGCGCAGCGCCATGGCCAGCCACCCCGGCAGCCTGCGTTACGCATTGTCGCTGCTGATGCTGCTGCTGGGTGCGCACGGTGTACTGCTGGGCCTGCTGGTGTGGCGCTGGAACGCCAGGATGGTGACCAGCGCGCTGCTGCTGGTAACCGCCTTCGCCGCACACTACATGAGCCAGTTCCACATCTATCTGGATGCGGACATGCTGCGCAACGTGCTGGCCACCGACCCGAAGGAGAGCCGCGAGCTCATGACTGGCTCGCTGCTCTGGCCGGTGCTGTTGCTGGCGGTGCTGCCGATGGCGCTGCTGTGGCGCGTGCAGCTGCGCAGGCGAAGCTGGAGCCGAACGCTGCTGTGGCGCGCTGGCTTCCTGCTGGTGGCGGCTACCACCATGTTGGGCGGTGCGCTGCTTTCGTTCCAGGATGTCTCGGCCCTGATGCGCAACCAGCGCGAGGTGCGCTATCTCGCTACCCCCGCCAACGTACTGCTGGGCCTGCCGCGCGCACTACGCAGCGACAACCCGGTGCAGCGCGCGCCGAAAGTGCCGATCGGCACCGATGCAGTGGCCACGCCGCGCGCGCCCAGCAGCAAGCCGCGGCTGCTGGTGATCGTGATGGGAGAGACACTGCGCGCGCAGGATTGGGGCCTCAACGGTGGGCGCAATACCACGCCCGAACTGGCCCAGGCGCCGGTCATCAATTTCCCCGATATGCATTCGTGCGGCACCAGCACCAAAGTCTCGCT
>NZ_DAMBCN010000044.1:0-14675 GCF_032056425.1 Stenotrophomonas sp. | reverse complement strand
TTTTACCCGCTAGTACCTGAAACTAGTGCGTCTACCAATTCCGCCACCTGGGCGTTCCAGAGGCGCAATTGTGAAGATGAATCGGCAGGCTGTCAACGCTTTCGCGCAAAAATTTCACACCCGCGTGCAAACCGGGCCGCTGACCCGCCGTGCACGCCTGCAACGGCTACCATGTAGGGCGATGACTACCAAAAAACCAAGCAAGGGCGGGAGCAAGTCCCGCAGCCAGGCCCCGAAGAAGGGCGCCAAGGCGGGCGCTGCCCGCACCCCCAAGCCGGGCAAGCCGTTGCCGGGCTGGTTCCCGGAATTGAATGAAGGCGGTGCAGCGCCGCGCGGCCGCAAGGGCCGCAGCGCCGATGCCGCCGCACCGGGCCCGGCCCCGGGCCGCAAGCTGCCGCCGGCCGGCAAGGTGATCGATGATCCCTATGCAGCCCGCGAAGCAGAAAAGTACGAACAACCCATTGCCAGCCGCGAGGCGATCCTGGCGCTGCTGGAACGTTGCGAAGGGCCGCAGACCGCCGAAGAGCTGGGCGCGCGCCTGGGCCTGACCGCCGCCGACCGTGCCGAGGCGCTGTCGCGCCGGCTGGGCGCGATGGTGCGCGATGGCCAGCTGGTGCAGAACCGCCGCGGCGGCTTCGCGCCGATCCAGACCCTGAACCTGGTCACCGGCGTGGTGATCGCCAATCCGGAAGGGTTCGGTTTCCTGCGCCCGGTCGAGGGTGGCGATGATCTGTTCCTGCCGCCTTATGAGATGCGCAAGGTCATGCACGGTGACAAGGTGCTGGCGCGGGTGACCGGCATCGATCATCGCGGCCGCCGCGAAGGCAGCATTGCCCGCGTGCTCGAGCGCGGCATGACCCGCCTGATCGGTCGCTTCAGCATTGAAATGGGCATCAATTACGTGGTGCCCGATGACAAGCGCATCCAGCGCAACGTGCAGGTGCCGCCGGACCAGACCGGTGGCGCGCGCGATGGCCAGCTGGTGGTCTGCGAACTGACCCAGGCCCCGGACAGCCGTCGTCCGCCGATCGGCCGCATCATTGCGGTGCTGGGTGACAAGCTGACCGCCTCGCTGGTGGTGGAAACGGCCATCCACGGCCATGAACTGCCGTTCGAGTTCCCGCAGGAGGTGCTGGACGAAGCCGCCTCGGTGCCGCTGGTGGTCGAGCCGGCGATGATCGGCAACCGCGTCGACCTGCGCAGCACGCCGCTGGTCACCATCGATGGCGAGGATGCCAAGGACTTCGACGACGCGGTGTACTGCGAGCCGAACGCCGACGGGTTCCGTCTGGTGGTGGCCATTGCCGATGTGTCCAACTACGTGCGTCCCGGCACGCCGCTGGACGAGGAAGCGCAGAAGCGCGCCACGTCGGTCTATTTCCCCGGCTTCGTGGTGCCGATGCTGCCGGAGACGCTGTCCAACGGCATCTGCTCGCTGATGCCCAAGGTCGACCGCATGTGCTTTGTCTGCGACATGCAGATCGACCGTGACGGCGTGGTCAGCCATTCGCGCTTCTACGAAGCCGTGATGAACTCGCACGCGCGCCTGACCTACACCCAGGTGTGGAAGGCGGTGGGCGAGGACGATGCCGATACCAAGGCCTTCATCGGCGATCTGCTGCCGCAGGTGCAGCGCCTGCACCAGCTGTACAAGGTGCTGGCCAAGGCACGCGCCAAGCGCGGTGCCATCGAATTTGAAAGCAGCGAAGTGCGCTTCGTGCTGGACAACCGCGGCGAAGTGACCCAGGCCGGCATGCTGGTGCGCAACGATGCGCACAAGCTGATCGAAGAATGCATGATTGCCGCCAACGTGGAGGCGGCCAAGTACCTGCTGTCGCGCCACGTACCGGCGCCGTACCGCATCCACGAAAAGCCGCCGGAAACCAAGTACGCCGATCTGCTGGAATTCCTCAAGGAGTTCAAGCTGAGCCTGCCGCCGTGGTCGAAGGTGCGCCCGGGCGACTACACCAAGCTGCTGAAGAAGATCCGCGACCGCCCCGATGCCACCCTGCTGGAATCGGTGCTGCTGCGCAGCCAGAGCCTGGCCATCTACAGCCCGGACAATCACGGTCACTTCGGTCTGGCGCTGGAGGCGTACGCGCACTTCACCTCGCCGATCCGCCGCTACCCCGATCTGCTGGTGCACCGGGCGATCAAGCACGCACTGTCCGGCAAGCCGCTGGACACCTTCACCTACAACGCCCGCGAGATGGCTGCGCTGGCCCTGCAATGTTCCGAACGCGAACGCCGTGCCGACGAGGCCGAGCGCGAAGTGGACGAGCGTTACCGTGCCGCGTGGATGGAGAAGCACGTCGGTGGCCAGTTCGACGGCGTGATCAGCGGCGTGACCAGTTTCGGCCTGTTCGTGGAGCTGGACGATTCCAAGGTGCAGGGGCTGGTCCACGTGACCCAGCTGCCGCAGGACTACTACAAGTTCGACGCGACCCGGAAAACGCTGAGCGGCGAGCGCCGTGGTGCCAGCTACCGGCTGGGCGACCGCGTGCGCATCCTGGTGCTGAAGGCCAGCATGGAAGAACGCAAGATCGACTTCCGCCTGGTCGAGCACAAGGGCGAAGACGAGGGTGACGGCCTGCCGCCGTTGCCGGAGCGCGGCAAGCCGGCCAAGCGCAAGAAAGAGAAATATTGAAGGTAGCGCCGGGCCATGCCCGGCGGCAGGGACAGAGCGTGCCAACCAAAGGTTGGCACCTACAGAGGTTCTCTTCACCCGGTAGGTGCCAACCTTGGTTGGCACGACGTTTCCGAGGAACCCACCATGCAAGGCCATCCCGAGTACAGCGGCGGCTGCCAGTGCGGCGCCATCCGCTTCCAGGTGCGCGGCCAGCTGAGCGACAGCTCGATCTGCCATTGCCGCATGTGCCAGAAAGCCTTCGGTGCGCACTACGCCCCGCTGGTGTCGGTGCGCGGCGCGCAGTTCACCTGGACCCGCGGTCAGCCGCGCCATTTCCAGTCATCCAATGTCGTGCAGCGGGGCTTCTGCGCCGACTGCGGCACGCCGCTGACCTATGAAGCGCCCGATGGCATGGCCGTGGCGGCGGGGGCGTTCGACCAGCCAGAGCGGTTGCCGCCCAGCATCCAGTACGGTGCCGAGCGCAAGCTGCCCTTCATCGATGACCTGGCCCGGCTGCCGGCCCGCCGCACCGAAGACGATGTGGCCGCGCTGGAGTTCCTGGCCACGATCGTGTCCCACCAGCACCCTGACCACGACACCCCGCACTGGCCAGCGCGCAGCCGTTCATCCGAAGGATGAACGGCGGGTAGCGCCGGGCCATGCCCGGCGGGCACGCAGCGCGGCCGCCGCCGATGCTCTACCATAGCCACCCCCTTTCCGGTCCCCGCCCGCATGAGCAAGAACAGCCAGTGGATTGTCGGCGTCAACGCCGTCGCCTCCTCCATCGAGAACGACGCCGACAACGTCCGCGAGGTGCTGGTCGAGGCCGGTGCGAAGAACCCGCGCCTGACCGAAATTGAAGAAAACGCCCGCCGCAAGGGCATCGACGTGCGCAAGGTCAACAGCCAGGCGCTGGACGGCGTGGGCGGTTCGGTGCGCCACCAGGGCGTGGCCGCGCGCTACGCCGCTGCGCGCACCTACAGCGAGAACGAGCTGGAAGGGCTGGTGACCGCCGCCGAGGGCAAGGCCCTGCTGCTGGTGCTGGACGAGGTGCAGGACCCGCACAACCTGGGCGCGTGCCTGCGCTCGGCGGCTGCCTCCGGTGCCACCGCGGTGATCATTCCCAAGGACAAGTCGGCCACGGTGAACGCCACCGTGCGCAAGACCTCGGCCGGCGCCGCCGACCGCATTCCGGTGGTGGCGGTGACCAACCTGTCGCGCTGCCTGAAGGACCTGCAGAAGCAGGGCGTGTGGATCTACGGCTTGGCCGGCGAAGCCACCGCTTCGCTGTACGACCTGGACCTGAAGGGCAACATCGCGCTGGTGCTGGGCGGTGAGGCCGACGGCCTGCGTCGCCTGACCCGCGAGAACTGCGATGGCCTGGTGAAGATTCCGATGCCGGGCGAGATCGAGAGCCTGAACGTCTCGGTTGCCGCCGGCGTCAGCCTGTTCGAGGCCGTGCGCCAGCGCGGTTGAACGGCGGGGTCGGATCCCTTTTCCATGGAAAAGGGCTCTGACCCCTTGGCAGTGTGGGGTCAGAGCCCTCTCTGCGAGAGGGATCCGACCCCGTTACCCCGCGCTGCCGCCCAGCGCCTTGAACAGGGTGACGTCGTTGTTCAGCTGGCTCTGCCGCACGCGGGCCAGCGACAGTTCGGCATCGCGCCGGGTCTGCTGTGCTTCCAGCCAGGTGCGCAGATCGGTGGCGCCCACCCGGTAGCGCACTTCCTGCGCGCGTTCCACTTCCACTGCCTGGTCATACGACGCCTGCGAGGCCTCGACCTGGCGCGCCAGCTGTTCCCGTGCCGACAGTGCGTTGTCCACTTCAGACAGTGCCGTGTACAGCGTCTTGCGGAAGTTGGTGGCGTCGATCTGGTAGGCGGTTCCGGCAATGTCGGTGTCCAGCTGCGCCCGCTGCAGGTTCAGGAACGGCAAGGACAGGCCGGCGCCCAATGTGGCCACCGGATTGCGCAGCACGTCGCCCAGCGAACTGGCGCTGGAACCCACGCTGCCGGTCAGGCTGAGCGCCGGGTAGTACTGGGTGGCGGTGACCTTGATGGTCTTCAGGCTGTTGCGCAGGCGCAGCTCCGCCGCGCGCAGGTCCGGGCGGCGGCCCAGCAGATCGGCGGGCAGGCCCTCGGCAATGGCCGGGCTGCGCGCATCGTCCAGGTTCTGCGGCTCGTCCTGCTGTGGCCACGGCGTGCCGTCCAGCAGCACGGTCAGCGCATTGCGTACTTCCACCCGCTGCTGTTCCAGCGCGCTCTGTGCCGAGCGCTGCGACTGCAGGTTCTGCTCTGCCTGGCGCACTTCCAGCCGTGATACTGCACCGGCGTCGAAGCGCGCCTGCACCAGGTCGCGCGTGCGCTGCAGGCGTTCCAGGTTGGCCTGGCCGCTGGCAATGGACTGGTTCAGATAGGCCAACGCCCAGTACTGGGTGATGGTGTCGCCGATCACCAGCAGGGCGGTGTTCTGTCGGTCTTCCTCGCTGGCCTGGGCTTCCCAGCGGGCGATGTCGCGCTGGGTGCGCAGGCGTCCCCACAGGTCGATTTCCCAGCCCAGCGACACGCCGGTGGAATAGCTGCGGCTCCAGTCGTCGGCCTGGTCGGTGGCGCGGCTGCCGCTGCCACTGACCCCCGACGAGGAGGGCTGTGGCCACAGCGCATTGCTGGCCAGCCCGGCCTGCAGGCGCGCGCGCTTCACCGCCAGCCCCGCGGCGCCCAGGTCACTGTTGGCAGCCAGTGCACGGGCGACCAGGCGGTCCAGGCGTTCATCGCCGAACCCCTGCCACCAGGTGTCCTGGCGGATGTCACGGCTGGGCGTATCCAGGCTGCTGCGCGGGTCGTCGGCGGGCGCGTTGAGGGTCGCGTCGCCGCGGCCCCAGGTGGCCGCCACTTCGGGATCCTGGGTCGGGTAGCGGCCCACCGATGCGCAGCCGGACAGCGCCAGCAGCACGGCGCCGACCAGCAGCAGGCGGGGAGGAGCGGGGAAGGGCAGTCGGGTCATCATCATCTTCATTCGCGGGCCAGTGCCTCCACCGGGTCGAGCTGGGCGGCACTGCGTGCCGGCAGGAAGCCAAAGGCCACGCCGATCAGGGTGGAGCAGGCGAATGCGGCCACGATCGAAGCGGTGGAGAACAGCACTTGGAAATCACTGGAAAAGCGACCGATCAGCGCGCCCAGCAGCAGCGCCAGGCCCACGCCCAGCAGGCCGCCCAGCAGGCAGACCAGCACCGCTTCGATCAGGAACTGCTGGCGGATGTCGCTCTGCCGTGCGCCCACGGCCATGCGCACGCCGATCTCGCGGGTGCGCTCGGTTACCGACACCAGCATGATGTTCATCACCCCGATGCCGCCCACCAGCAGGGCGATGGCGGCGATGGCGCCGATCAGCAGGGTCATGGTGCGGGTGGTCTGTTCGATGGTCTCGCGGATTTCCGCACTGTTGCTCAGGAAGAAATCCTCGGTGCCATGGCGCAGGGTCAGCAGGCGGGTGATCGCTTCCTGCGCCGCATCCATCGGCGTTTCGTCATTCACCCGCACGGTGATGCTGGACACGTGGCTCTGCCCCAGCATGCGCGACATCACCGTGGTGTAGGGCACGAACACGCCCAGGCTGGTGCTGCCGCCGAAGCCGAAACTCTGCTTCTTGGCCACGCCCACCACGCGCACCGGCACGTTGCCGAGCAGGATCACCTGGCCGACCGGGTCGCTGTCGGGGAAGAACTGGGTTTTGGTGTTTTCGTCG
Source organism: Stenotrophomonas sp. (assembly GCF_032056425.1). Classification (GTDB taxonomy): domain Bacteria; phylum Pseudomonadota; class Gammaproteobacteria; order Xanthomonadales; family Xanthomonadaceae; genus Stenotrophomonas. Next base: position 8,305 of record NZ_DAMBCN010000044.1, on the reverse strand, counting down.
ATCACCGCTTCCTGCGCCAGGCCCTTCACCGCGTCGGTGTCGAAGAAGCTGCCACTGAGCAGGGTGATGCCCTTCACCCGGAAATACTGGTCGCCCACGCCGCTGATCTGTGCGGTGGCCGACTGGTTGCGGTAGCGGGCGGTGACCGAGGTGGACACGCTGGGCGTGGCGCTGTCCACGTAGCTCTGGGTGGCCAGGGCGTCGGCGTCGGTGGCCTTCAGGGTCTGCACCCGCGCCGACCGCATGTCACCAAACCCGCGACCGGGATAGACGTCGATGGTGTTGGTGCCCAGCGCACTGATGTTCTGCAGGATCTGCTGCTGCGAACCGTTGCCCAGGGCCACGACCGAAACCACCGAGGCGATGCCGATGATGATGCCGAGCATGGTCAGGAAGGTGCGCAGGCGGTGTGCATTCATGGCCAGCAGGGCCATGCGGAACGCTTCGGTGAAGCGGTCACGCGCCGCGCGCCAGCTGCTGCCGTGGGCCACGCCGACGCTGGCTTCACGCTGCGCACGCTGGCTGGGCGCCTTCGGGTTGGCGCGGTCGGCAATGATTTCGCCGTCACGGATCTCGATGATGCGCTGGGCGTGTTCGGCCACGCTCATGTCGTGGGTGACGATGATGATGGTGTGGCCTTCGGCATGCAGCTCGCCGAGGATGGTCATCACCTCTTCGCCGGATTTCGTGTCCAGGGCGCCGGTGGGCTCGTCGGCCAGGATCACCTCGCCGCCGTTCATCAGGGCGCGGGCAATCGACACGCGCTGCTGCTGGCCGCCGGACAACTGGCCGGGCTTGTGGTGCATGCGGTCACCCAGCCCCAGCCGCTGCAACAGCTGCTCGGCGCGGGCGTTGCGCACCGGGGCCGGGCTGCCAGCGTACACGGCCGGCACTTCCACGTTGCCGCGCGCGTCCAGGTCGCCCAGCAGGTGGTAGCGCTGGAAAATGAAACCGAAATGTTCGCGGCGCAGTTCGGCCAGCGCGTCCGGTTCCATGTTGCCGGTTTCGCGGCCGGCCACCTGGTAACTGCCACGGGTGGGGCGGTCCAGGCAGCCCAGGATGTTCATCAGGGTGGATTTGCCCGAACCGGACTGGCCGACGATGGCGACCATTTCGCCGGCATGGATATCCAGGTTGACATCGCGCAGCACGGCGATGGTTTCGTCGCCGGCGGGAAATTCGCGACGCAGGTCCCGCAGGCGCAGCAGGGGGGCGCCCGGGTTCATCGGCGCGGCCCCATGCCGCCCGGCGGGCCCATGCGCATGCTGCCGCTGCGGTTGTTGTTGCCACTGCTGGACGCTGCAGCGCTGGCTTCCCCCACCACCACGCGCTCGCCTTCTTCCAGGCCGGACAGGATCTGCGCGCTGGCGCCGTTGCTGATGCCCACCTTCACCTTGCGCGGCTGCGGCTGGCCATTCCCGCCCACCACGCGCACCATGCGCTGGCCGTCGCGCGTCTTCGGGCCCAGCGCCACCGCCGGTACCAGCAGCGCGCCCTTGGCCTGGTTCAACAGCACCGACACCTGTGCGGTCATGTCGATGCGCAGGGTGCCGTCTGGATTTTCCACGTCGAACAGCGCGTTGTAGTACACCGCGCTGCTGGAGCTGGAACTGGACGAGCTGCTGGAGCTGGACGAGCTTTCATTGGCGATGGACGACGGCGCCGGATTGATCTGCCGCAGCGTGGCGTGGTACTTGCGGTCCGGGTCGCCCAGGGTGGTGAAGTACACCGGCATGCCGGCCTTGATCTTCACCACGTCGGCCTCGGATACCTCGGCATTCACCGTGACCACGTCCAGCCGCGCCAGCATCACGATGGTCGGTGCGGTCTGGTTGGCGTTCACCGTGCGGCCTTCCTCGGCCACTACGGCCACCACGGTGCCGTCCATCGGGGCGGTGATGCGGGTGTAAGCCAGGTTGGCGCGGGCGGTGCCCAGTTCGGTTTCGCGGCCCTTGATCTGCGCTTCATAGGATTGCAGCTGCGCACGGGCGGTCTTCAGCGCGGCTTCGGCCGCATCGTATTCCTGGCGCGAGGTGGCTTCGGCGGCCAGCATCTGCCGTTGCCGGGCGAAGTCCAGTTCGGCCTGGCGCAGGGTGGCCTGCTGCACGGCGCGCTGGGCAATCACCTGGTCCAGCGACGCCTGCGCGTTGAGCACCTGGTTCTGCTGGGTGGTGGCGTCGATCTCGGCGATCAGGTCACCTTCCTTGACCGTGTCGCCCAGCTGCACCTTCAGCGACTTGATCTGGCCGGAGGCCTGCGCGCCCACGCTGACCAGCTTGTAGGCATCGATCACGCCGGTGGCTTCCACCGTCTGTTCGATATCGCCGCGGCTGACCGCGGTGGTGGCCAGGGCCGGGGCGACGGGCTTGCGCAGCAGCCACCAGGCCGCCACGGCAACAACCAGGACAAGCGTGGCGATCAGCATCAGGCGACCTCGTCGGGTCGCGGGCAACAGGCGGGAGATCACGTCAGGGGCTTCACTGTGGGGGCCGCAGCGCGGCGTTGGCAGGCATTGTGAAGAGCGGGCAAGGCCGCGCTCAATCCTCGGGGTGTGTCTGTATGTAACACTGTCGGGTAGCGCGCGTAACCACAGGTATCCCGCCCCGGCGCCGATACAGTGCTACGCAATGGCCAGGATGCGGTTCAGCTCCCGACAGGGGAAAATCGCCACATGGAGACCGAAACCCCGATGCATCGACTGCTGATCGTCGACGACGACAACGACATCCGTACCCTGCTGGCCGAGCAGCTGGGCCGGGCAGGTTACCTGGTCAGCACGGCCGCCGACGGTGCCAGCATGCGCCAGCTGCTGGAGCGCGAGCACGTGGATCTGATCGTGCTCGATCTGAATCTGCCGCGCGAAGATGGGCTGACCCTGTGCCGCGACCTGCGTGCGCGTTCCAACACGCCGGTGATCATGCTGACGGCCCGCGCCGAACCGATCGACCGCGTGCTGGGCCTGGAAATGGGCGCCGACGATTACCTGGCCAAGCCGTTCGAGCCGCGCGAGCTGCTGGCGCGCATCCGCAATGTGCTGCGCCGGACTGAAGCGTTGCCGGCCAACCTGGAACCGCTGGCGGTGCGCCGCGCGCGCTTCTCGCGCTGGGTGTTCGACCTGGAGCATCGCCACCTGGTGGACCCCGACGGCCGGGTGGTGGTGCTGTCCGGCGCCGAGTTCCGCCTGCTGCGTGTGTTCATTGCCCATGCCAACAAGGTGCTGTCGCGCGAACAGCTGGTGGCGCTGAGCAGTGGCCGCAACTATGAAGCACAGGACCGCGCGATCGACCTGCAGGTCAGCCGGCTGCGCAACAAGCTGGCCGACGATGGTGGTCCGGACGGCCTGATCAAGACCGTGCGCAACGAAGGCTACGTGCTGGCCTCATCGGTGCAGATGGAATAACCACGATGCAGCGCCTGCGCCATTTCCTGTCCTCGATGGTGGGACGGTTGTTCGTGATCCTGCTGGTGGGCATGGCGGTAGCGGCGATCGGTGCCACCATGCTGGCCTCGTCCAAGCGCCAGCAGGAGTTCGAACGGCAGAACCTCAACCGCGTGGCCGACCGCCTGCAGGGGTACGTCAACATGCTTGACGGCAACCCCGAGCTGCGTGAGCGCCTGCTGCAAGCCGGCGGGCCGAGCGTGCGCTCGTTGCCACCGGATGCGCGGCTGGGGCGGCCGGACACCGCGCTGATGCAGGTGCTGGACGACCGTGCCGGACCGGTGGCACGGGCGCATGTGCATTTCACCTCGTTCCGCTCGTGCATTCCCCGGCTGCAGGAATTCCTGCCACCACCGCCGCCGGACGGCCACCGCCGGCCCCCGCGCGAACGCGATCCCTCGTTCATCCCGCCCAAGTGCCGGGCGGTGGATGTCACCCTCAGTGATGGCACACTGCTGAAGCTGGCGCTGGATTCGCCGGCGGTCGCGCACAACGGCATCCTGGCGGTCGATCCGCTGTTCCTGACCCTGCTGGTGCTGGCCATTGGCGTGCTGGCGTACATCGTTGCGCGCATGTCCAGCAAGCCGCTGCAGGACATGGCGTCGGCCGCCGAAGAGCTGGGCGACGATCTGCAGCGTGCGCCGCTGCCGCTGCGCGGCCCGCGCGAGGTGCAACGGGCGGCCGAGGCCTTCAATGCCATGCAGCAGCGCCTGCAGCGGCATCTGGCCGAGCGTACGCAGATGCTGGCAGCCATCACCCACGACCTGCAGACGCCGCTGACCCGGCTGCGCCTGCGCCTGGAAAACGTAAGCGATGAGGCCCTGCGGGAACGCCTGATCGGTGACCTGGCGGCGATGCAGGCGCTGGTGCGCGAGGGCCTGGAACTGGCGCGCAGCGCCGAGAGTTCCGAGCAGCGTGCGGCGCTGGATCTGGATTCGCTGCTGGAAAGCATTGTCGAGGACACCGCCGAGGGCGGCGCGGATGTGGCCTTCGAAGGCCGCAGCGGCGCGGTGCTGATGCTGCGCCCGCTGGCCATGCACCGCCTGTTCTCCAACCTGGTGGACAACGCGGTGATGTACGCGCACCGGGTGCGGGTGCGGGTGGAGCGCGCCCAGGACGGCATTACCGTGGTGGTGGCCGACGATGGCCCCGGCCTGTCGGAAGACCAGCTGGAAGCGGTGTTCGACCCGTTCGTGCGGGTGGAGACGTCGCGTTCACGGGAAACGGGGGGCGCCGGACTGGGTCTGACCATCGCCCGTGCCCTGGCCGAAAAGGATGGCGCCCGTCTGTGGCTGCGCAACCGCCCCGCCGGCGGGTTGGAAGCGGTGGTGCACTGGCCGGCCAGCGCCCAGGTCCGCCAGTAGATCCAGGCCATGCGCGGATGACATTGCGCGCGGGGTCAGATCCGTTTTCCGCAGGAAAACGGATCTGGACCCCGCGCTGGCGTCCCGCGCCGGGGCTGCGGTGACGCCGAGGGGGGTGTTTGCCCTATCATTCGCGTCACCTTCCCAGCGTTTGACCGATGAGCCAGCCTGTCCGTGCCGGCGTGCGGCCCCGTGCCGCCCGGCTGTCCCCGTCCCCGCCTGTTGCCCTGCCGGGCAACTGCACCCGGCCATTGCCCCTGCGGTAATGGGTGGCACGGGGGCTGGCAGGCGCCTGGCGGGGCGCCACCCGGGAACCTGGATCGGGCCGCTGCTGCGGTCGTTACTGCTGTGCCTGTTGCTGGCCGCCGCGCCGCCGCTGGCCGCCGCGCCGCCGCTGGCGGCCGCAACCGAAGGCGCGCCGCCGCTGCGTGACTACGCCATCGACGTCTGGACCTCGCGCAATGGGCTGCCGCACAACTCGCTGCGCGACATCGCCCAGACCCCGGAAGGCCACCTGTGGTTCGCTACCTGGGAAGGCCTGGTGCGCTACAACGGGCTGGATTTCACCGTATTCGACCGCAGTACCCGGCCGGGGCTGCCCGACAACGGCATTGGCGCGCTCTACGTCGACCGTCAGGGCGGCCTGTGGATCAGCGATTCGCGCGGCAATGTCAACTACCGGGGCAGCGATGGCCGCTGGCGGGTCTGGGAACACGGTGCGAACAGTCCGCAGGTGCTGATCCAGGCCATGCAGATGGACAGCCAGGGCCGCCTGTGGCTGCTGTACGAGGGCAAGGGCCTGGGCTATCTGACCGCAGACGGCGGCATGGTGTTCGAGACCCCGCCGCCGGGGCTGCCCGTGGCCATGAGCTTCACCAAACTGGTGGTGGACGCCCAGGACCGGGTCTGGATCGGCACGCTTGACGGCCTGCTGCTGCGCGACACCGATGGCGAGATGAAGCGCGCGCCGCCCGGGTGGGGTGTCGGCAGCGGCCTGTCCTGGCCGTACCGTGCACCGGATGGCGCGTTGTGGATCGTGGCTGGTGAGCGCCTGTACCGGGTGGAGGATGACCGGCTGGTGCTGGTGCACCGCCTGCCGGGGCAGCTGCACATGACGGCCATGCTGCAGGACCGCCATGGTGATCTCTGGCTGGGTACCGAAAACCAGGGCCTGCTGCGCATTTCCGCGCACGGCATCGAGCGCCTGCCGGCCGGACTGAACCTGCCGGGCGGGAGGGTGGTCAGCCTGCGCGAGGATGCGGAAGGCAGCATCTGGGTGGGTGCCAATGGGGGGCTGTACCGGCTGCGCGAGACCTTGTTCAGCAGCTTCACCGAACGTGATGGGCTCAGCGGCGACTACGTGCGCACGGTGTTCGAGGACCGTGACCGCCAACTGTGGGTCGGTAGCGCCAGCGGCCTGGACATGCAGACGGCAGACGGGAGGTTCCGCGCCATCGCGCTGCACAACCGGGGCGGCAAGGCGCCGTCGGTCCTCAGCCTGGCGCAGGGCCCCGACGGCGATCTGTGGGTAGGCACCTTCGGCGACGGCGTGTACCGGCTGGATGCGCAGGGGCAGCTGCGGCACAACTACGATGTCGCTGACGGCATGCCGGGGGGCAACATCCGCGCGATCAGCGTAGGGGCCGATGGCGTGGTGTGGGCGGGCACGCAGAAGGGCGTGGTCTCCATCGAAGGCAACCGTGTGCAGGTGTCACGCGTGCCGGGCATGCCCGGCGGTCTGATCACGGCGCTCGAACGCGATCACCAGGGCAATCTGTGGATCGGCACCATTGAAGGCATCCACGTGCTGCGTGGCGGCAAGGTGCAGCACATCGACCTGACCGCGCTGGGCGGCGGCCGCAGTGTGTTCGGTTTCCGCCAGATCGGCGATGCGATGTGGATCAGCAGCGACCGTGGCCTGTATCGCTGGCAGGGCGGACGGCTGTCGCGGGTAGGCCTGGAACAGGGCATGCCGGTGGATACGGTATTCCAGCTGGTGCCCGACCGGCTGGGCAATGTCTGGGTCAGCAGCAACCGTGGCGTGCTGCGTACCGACATGGCCACGTTGAACGCAGTGGCCGATGGTCGTGCGCCGCGGGTGTCGGTGGAGCGCTACAACGAGATCGACGGCATGGCCAACGCACAGGCCAACGGCAGTTCCGGCCCGTCGGCGATCCTGCGCCAGGACGGCACGTTCTGGGTGGTCACGGCCGGCGGCCTGAGCACGGTCGACCCGCAGCGCCTGCAGCGCTTCCGCGAGCGCCCGGCGCCGCCGGCGGCGATCGAGAGCGTGCAGGTGGATGGCGCGCCGGTGCACTGGGAAGGGACCGGGCAGAATTCGATTCCGGGTGGGCGCCGGCTGGCGGTCAGTTTCGTTGGCTTGAGCTACCTGATGTCCGACCGCATCCGTTACCGCACCCGGCTGGAAGGGCTGGACCATGGGTGGGTGGAACGCGGTGGCCAGCGCAGCGTGGAATTCATTGGCCTGCCGCCGGGGGATTACACGCTGCATGTTTCGGCCGCGCACCCGGGTGGGGCCTGGGGCCAGCAGGAAGCCGTGTGGAACTTCAGTGTGCAGCCGTTCTGGTGGCAGCGGCACAGCGTGCAGGCGCTGATCGGACTGCTGCTGATCGCCGGGCTGGTGGCGCTGTACCGGTTCCTGTTGCAGCGCTACCGCACCAGCAACCTGCGCCTGGCCCGACGCGTGGATGAAGCCACGTTCGACCTGCAGGCACAGACGGTGCACCTGCAGGCGCTGAACCAGGAAAAGACCGAGCTGGCCGAGCGCCTGGCGCGGCAGGCCGAAGCATTCGAACGGCAGGCACGCGAGGATGCGCTGACCGGCCTGGCCAACCGCCGTGGTTTCGATGAAACCCTGGCGCGGGACTTCGCCCGTGCGCAGCGCAGCGGCCACCCGATGTGCCTGGTCGTGCTGGACATCGACCACTTCAAGGATGTGAATGACACCTACAGCCACAGCATTGGCGACCTGGTGCTGAAGGAAGTGGCCGAAGTGATCGGCGCAGCCTGCCGCGATTCGGATCTTCCCGCACGTACCGGTGGTGAGGAGTTCGCGCTGCTGCTCAACGACACGCGCCTGGAAGAAGCCGCGCAGGTCTGCGCGCGCCTGCGAGGGCTGTTCCATGACCATCCGGACTGGGCCGGGGTGAAGGGCCTGCGGGTGACCTTCAGTGCCGGACTGGTGGAACTGGCCAATGACGACCGCACCCCGGCGCTGCTGTACCAGCGCGCCGACCGTGCGCTGTACCGCGCCAAGAGCGACGGCCGCGACCGCACCAGCATCGGTTGATGGCCATCCACGCATGGCGTGGATCTACTGCACTTTGCTTTTCTGATCTTTCCGTGGCGCCCAGCCCTCTGTCGAAGGCCGGGCTGGATGGGTTCGCGGGGGTATCCGCGCCATGGATGGCGCGGCTAAGCCCCCAGGGTGAAGTGACCCCCGGGAGTTGGACACCTGATCCGACCCCGAGGGTTATATGAA
>NZ_DAMBCN010000043.1:0-14686 GCF_032056425.1 Stenotrophomonas sp. | reverse complement strand
TCGAGACTGCCGCCTGAAACAGCTTCATGGCGTCCGTTCTCAGGGAGCCAGACCACACACCCCGCAAACCCACAGCCCCCCGCCCTCGACAGGTTCCTGGTGACGGACGGACATGCTTCGTAGCGTCGAGCTTGCTCGACTGGATCCAGAAGCGGTGGGTCGAACGGAAACAAGAAAGGGTCGGAGCCGTTTTCCTTCGGAAAACGGCTCCGACCCCTCTGCGAGTGCGCGCAGCGCGCGACCCGCTTTTGATTTGCTTTTTCTTTTCCGTGGCTGGACGCACACGGAAACTGTCAGAGGCCGGGCGGGTGGGTTGCGCAGGGGCGCAGGCGCCATGGATGGCGCCTACGAGCTTACAGGGACGTACTTGCAGCGTCCCCTGTGCAACCCACCCGCCCGGCCCAATCACATGATCCGGAGCCCGCGGCCAGCCACGAGGGGCTGTGCCGTTGGCTGGAAACTCAGTACCGCTTGATCCCCGGCACCGTGCAGCCTTCCAGCTGCGCATGCGCCGACACCGCGTTTTCCTTCTCGCCACGCGCCAGACGTGCCTGTTCGATGGTCGCCCAGTGCCGGCGGCACAGCGGCCCGGTCTTCGAGCCCAGGTCCACCGCCTTGCGCGCAAAGGTCTCGGCCTCGGCCCACTGTCCCTGCAGCAGGGCGATCTCCGCCCGTTCCTGCAACACCGACGGATCGCCGGCCACGATCTGCAGCGCCTGGTCCAGGCTGGCTGCGGCGGCAGCCAGATCATTGCCCTGGCGCTGTGCCAACGCCGCCTGACGCAGGTCTTCCACCTGCGGATCTCGCAGCGGCTGCACCGACAGTTCCTTGTCGTCCGGGCCCGCAGCCGCATCCACGGCGGCCAGACGCTGTGCCGGGGTGGTGGTGTCCACCGGCTTGACCACCTGCGGCGCACTGCTCATGCAGGCCGCCAGGGCAAGGCTGAGGGTGGCAGCGGCCACCGGCGCATACAGGGTTCGCAGATTCATGGGCTTCATCGGCTGGGGGAAGGAGATGCGGCGGCCGGGGCCGGCGCGGCTTCGGCAGGCGGTTCAGGTTTGCGGTCCAGGCCGAACCAGCTGCGCCAGCCGCCACCCTCGCTTTCGCCGCCCTGTTCTTCCGGCACGCTGGCTGGCGCGCACGGCGCATAGGCCGGTGCATAGCCCACCACGAACGGGAACCGGCGCGCGCCCGGGCACCCTTCATCGGTGCTGTTGGTACCCGTGGCCGCCACCGGCTGCCAATCCAGGCCCTTGTTGCTGACCTTCAGCGGCGCGCTCGGCAGGCGCTGGAAGATGCCCGACCAGACCCGCATCGCACCGGTGGCACCATACAGCCCGGCCTGCTGGTTCTGATCGTTGCCCATCCAGATCACCGCCAGGTGGTCACCGGTGTAACCGGCGTACCAGCTGTCACGGCCATCGTTGGTGGTGCCGGTCTTGCCCGCCGGCTGCAGGCGGCCCAGGCCATCAGCATTCAGGCGCTGCGCCGTACCGCTGGCCACCACCTGCTGCAGGCCGATGCTGATCAGGTTGGCGGCAATCGAATCGCCTTCCTGCGCCGGGGCCGGGGTCTTGTCATAGCGCTTGAGCAGCTTGCCCTGCGGGTCCAGCACGCCACGCACCGCATGCAGGGGCTGGATCTCGCCGCCCGAGGCCAGGAACTGGTACAGCTGGGCCATGGCATAGGGGCTCTGGTCGGTCGAACCCAGGATCACCGCCGGGTTGGCCTCGGCCTTCAGCCCGGCCAGCACGTGGATCAGCTGGGTGATGCGCTCCGGCCCCACCTGCATGCCCACGCGCACCGTGGCCTGGTTGTAGGAATGGGCCAGCGCATCGATCAGGCGCACGGTGCCGTGGCTGCGGTTGTCAGCATTGCCGGGGCTCCAGTTGCGGCCTCGACCCAGCTGCACGGTCACCGGTGAATCGTCCACCCAGGTGGCCAGCGAGTAACGTTCAGGCTGGGCCAGCGCCAGCAGGTACACGAACGGCTTCAGCAACGAGCCCACCGGCCGCTGTGCCTCGATGGCGCGGTTGAAGCCGACTTCGGACACCTCGCGGCTGCCGATCACGGCCAGCACATCGCCGTTGTGCACGTCGGTCAGCACCATGCCGGCCTGCAGCTCGGGGCGGCGCTTGCTTTCCAGCGACTTGATGGTGCGCGTCACGGCGCCCTCGGCATAGGCCTGGGCCGACGGTGACATGCCGGTCATCACGCTCAGGCCGGCGCCCTGCAAGGCCGCTTCCGGGTAATCGTGGCCGAGCTGACGGCGCACCAGATCCACATAGGCCGGGAAGCGATTGGCGGCGACCAGGCCAGGCGTCTTCGGCACGCCCAGCGGCGCCTTCAGCGCACGCTGGTACTCGGCATCGTCGATCAAGGCGGACTCATGCAGCTTGCCCAGCACGAAGTTGCGGCGATCCAGCGCGCGTTCCGGGTTGCGACGCGGGTCGTAGTACGACGGCCCCTTGACCAGACCGATCAGCAGCGCGACCTGCTCGGTTTCCAGCGACGACAGATCGCGGCCGAACCAGAATTCGGCACCCGAGGACATGCCATGGATCGCCTGGCTGCCGCGCTGCCCCAGGTACACCTGGTTCAGATAGGCCTCGAAGATGGTGCGCTTGTCGTAGCGCGCTTCCATGATGAGCGCATACAGCACTTCATTGAACTTGCGGGTGACGGTCTGTTCCTTGCCGATGCCCAGCAGACCGCTGCGCGCCAGCTGCTGGGTGAGCGTGGACGCACCCTGCCGGCTCTGCCCACCGGAGCGGATGGTCACCCATACCGCACGGGCGATGCCGGACAGATCGATGCCGTGGTGGCGGTTGAAGTCCTTGTCCTCCACCGCCTGCAGACCGGTCACCAGCAGATCGGGCGCTTCATCCATGCGCACCAGGCGCCGTTCTTCCTGCTTCTGGCCGTACAGCGTGGCAATACGCGCCGGGTCCAGGCGCGCCGCCTTCAGCGCCTTGCGGCTGTCGGCATCGCGCAGCGAGGCAATGCTGCCGCCGGACAGGGTCAGTTCAACCCGGCGCGGGGCCACGCGGCCATCCACATCGTTGTAGCCGCGGCTGGAAATGGTGAAGCGACCGCCCTGCACGGTGTAGGTGGCCGGTTCCTTGCCCTGGCCGTCATCCCGGTAAGCCGAGGCGGCAAGTTCGGTCTTCAGGGTGGCTGCATCCATCGCCTTGCCGGGCATCACCACCAGTGGGCGCGCGTACACCCGCGTCGGGATCTGCCAGCGCAGCTCACCGAAGCGCTGCGTCACCTGTTGGTTCAGGTACAGCGTGTACGGAATCAGGAAGCCCAGGCCCAGCGCGAAGGCGGCCATGCTCCACGTGATCAGGCGGCTGCGCCAGGACGGACCGTCACCGGTCGGGTTGTCGTCGTCGAGATCGTCGATGTCGTCGGAATCGTAGCGTCGGGGCACGGGAATGCGACAATGTAGGGTCTGGCGAGTCTACCCCAGCGCCCCGCCCAAGGCAGGCCTGCCCGGCGCCCTGTTCAGCGTCTGCCCGGTGACAGCGGACCCGATTTTCCGCGCACCCCGTCCCACAGCCCCTTCAGCATGAACCTCAGGCGGGCCGCACGCTCGGGCAGGAACAGGCCGTTGCCGATGAACTTCAGCAGCAACCGCGGCACATCCTGGGCGATCCACACCCGCGGGGTGTACGCCCGGCGGTACAGCAGCACGCGGTTGCGCATGATGAAGTACAGGCGGAACGGCTTGTGCACGATCACGCCGTCGGCCTTGGCCCGCGAGGCCAGCAGCGCTTCACCGATGCTGTGGCTCATCTGCGCATCGCAGATGCCATACAGCGCCAGGCCGTTGCGCTTGGCCCGGAAGCACCAGTCCATGTCCAGGTTGTCGATGAACAGGCTTTCATCCATCGCCCCGACCTGGCGCAGCGCCTGCACCGGCACCAGCGATCCCGAGGTGATGAGGAAGTCGCAGGAAATGCGCTGCCCCGGCCCACCGCGCAGCTTGTGGTTGAGCGGAAAGCCGAAGTGCACGAACGGCGCCAGGGCACCGCTGCGGGCATCGCGGAACTGCGGGCCCACCGCCGCCACCGGCTCATGCCGTGCCAGCTCGACCAGGGCGGTGCCGAGCACCTGCACCATGCCATCGGCAAGGACGCTGTCCTGATCCATCAACAGCACGTACTCAAAGCCCAGCGCCTGTGCCTGCTCGCAGGCGCGGTTCAGCGCGGCCCCCAGGCCGACGTTGTGCGGCGAGGCGATCGCCGTCACTCCCGGCCGGTGACCCAGCTGCGCGACCACATCAAACGGCGCACTGCCATTGTCGAACACCACCAGGTGCCCGATCTGCTGCAGCACGCTGTCCACCACCCGGGCCAGCAGCTCCGTGTCGGGGCCGTACGTCACGATCACGGCGCAGACGCGCTGGGCGTCGAAACCGCCGGCCAAAGGGGCTATGGAAGACATGATCGGACGTGTTGCAGGATGCGCAGGGAGAACTGCAGGACTATACCGGAGTGCCCTGCACCGCGCAGATCCGCGGTCTAGTCGCCCTGCCCGCCCACTTGGCGCAGCCGCTGTTCGAACGCGGGCAGTTCGGCCAGGTCCGGTTGCAGCTGGCGCACCTGGTCCACCGCTGCGGCCGCAAAACGCACGTCGCCGCGGCCCAACCGCTCGCTGCCGATCGCCAGCCAGCGCTGGGCCAGACGCGTGCGTGCGGCAGGCAGCGCGGTGGCGGTCGGTGCCAGGGTCTGCCAGGCCTGCAGGCAGGCACCCGCGGCCTGCACGCGGTTCTGCCGCAGGTTGTCATCGAAGCACCGTTGGCTGGCGGGCAACAAACGTGCCGCTGCGGCTCGTACCCGCGGGTCGCGTGGGGCCACCGACTGCGCTTCACGCAGCGCGTCGAACGCACTGTGGCCGGGCGGGCTGATCCACTGCCCCGCCCGCTCGGCACGTTCCATCTGCGCCAGATGCCCGCGCAACTGACGCTCACGCTGCACACTGCCCTGCCCGGGCTGCTGCAGCGCCTGTTGCGCCACGCGCGCGCGCTGCACGCGCTGGGTGTCCTGCTGCAGCGCCAGCGGCGACGCACCGAGGGCGATGGCCCGGCCACGATCCTGTTCGGCCGCCTGGAACTGGAAATCCTCGGCATGGCGCTGGCTGCGCTGCAGCAGTGCCTGCAACGTCTGTTCGCGCCCCCGCTGCGCGGCCGGATCGTCGGCGGCCACCGCCAGCACGGCCAGGAAGCCATCGGCGGCCGCATCCAGCTGCCGTCTTTGCAACGCATGTTGTGCCTGCCGCAGGCGCCGGTCGGTGGCCCGCGCAAGGGCTTCCTGGGTCGCGGGCAGGTCGGGGTGGCCCGGATCGAACTGGCGCGCCCGCTGCACCGTCGCGGACGCGTCCGCCAACGCCCCCTGCGCCGCCTGCGTACGCGCGTGCTGCAACAGGTCGCTCAACGCATCTTCGCGTCCTTCCAGCGCAGAAAGGTTGTCAGGCTGCAGCGCCAGGACGCGCTGGAACAGCGGCAGGGCGCTGCTTTCGCCCTCGTCCAGGCGCCCGGCGGCGAACGCATTGCGGGCTTGCGCCAGCAGTGCGCCCACGCCGGCCCCGGCACGCCGCCGCGCCAGCAACTGCTGCGCCACGGCGTCGGTCTGCGCCTGTGGCACCTGCAGTTCGCGGGCCAGCGCCAGCAGCCGCGCGCCGCCCTCCAGATCGCCGGCCTGCAGATGGTCGTGTGCCTGCTGCAGGGCCGCCGCTCCGGTGCGCGCCAGTCCCTGCCGCGCCAGCGGACGATCGCCGTCCAGCGCCAGCACCGCCTGGTAGCGCTCGCGCGCGCCGCTGCCGTCGGCGGCCGTCAGGCGCCCATCTGCCAGCGCACGATCACCTTCGGCCAGCAACTGTTCGATCTGCGAATCGTCCCAGAACCATTCGGCAAGCGGCCGCCGTACCAGCACCAGCAGCAGGAACACCGCCACTGCCGCCAGCACCGCCCAGCGCCACACCCGGCGCGTGTGCCGGGCCTGCAGCCACCACCAGCGGCCTTCGCGGCGCACGCGGTCAAGCGCCGGGTGCGGCGTGCCGTGTGTGGGGTGCAGGGGCTCGCGTTCCATGCGTGCAGGGTAGCCGTGGCTGCGTGAAGCTCAGCCCAGACGGCGCGCCTCGCTCACACCGGGCAGCGCATCCAGCTTGCCCAGCAGCGTGGACAGCTGGTCGTAGTCGGTCACCTTCAGGCGCAGGCGCAGATGCGCACGGCCGCTGTTGCGCACGTTGTCGCTGTGGATGTCGAGCACGTAGGCGTCTTCCTGCGCGATCAGGTTGGTGATGTCCTTCAGCAGCCAGCGACGGTCCACGGCATTGACCACTACGTCCACTTCGTAGCCGCCGCCGGCCTGTCCCCACTCCACCGGCAGGATGCGCTGCGGACTGGTTGCGGCCAGCCGCGCCAGGGCGGCGCAGTCGGCACGGTGCACGGTGACGCCGCGGCTGCGGGTCAGGTAACCCACGATCGGCTCGCCGGCCACCGGCTGGCAGCAACGCGCCAGCTGCACAAGCAGGTTGCCCACCCCCTGCACGGTGAACTTGGACTTGCCCAGGTTTTCCCGGCGTGCGGTCGGGCGCGGCAAGGCCGGCGCCGGTGCCGGCTGGCTGGCCGCACGTTCGGCTTCCAGCAGCGCGCGACTGACCTGGTTCGGCCCGGTATCGCCCAGCGCGACCTGGATGTACAGATCGTCCACGCTGTCGGCATGGAACTTCTTCGCCGCGCCTGCCAGATCGGCATGCTGCAGGCCCAACCGCTTCAGTTCGCGTTCCAGCAGCTCGCGCCCGGCATGCACGTTGCGCGCCCGGTCCAGCTTGTGGAACCAGCTGCGCACCTTCTCGCGCGAACGGTTGCTGGCCAAGAAGCCCAGCGCTGGCATCAGCCAGTCGCGCCGCGGGTCGGCTTCCTTGCCGGTCAGGATCTCGACACGATCGCCACTGCGCAGCCGGTAGGTCAGCGGCACGATGCGGCCATTGACCTTGGCGCCCCGGCAGCGGTGCCCGACCATGGTGTGCACCTGGTAGGCGAAATCCAGCGGGGTGGCCCCCTGCGGCAGGTCCAGCACTTCATCCTTGGGGCTGAGTGCGTAGACACGGTCTTCGGTCAGCTCGGCATCCAGCGCGCCGGCCAGTTCATTGCCCTGCCCGTCCTGCGCCTGTTCCAGCAGCTGGCGCATCCAGGTGATCTTGCGGTCGAAGGCCTTTTCCGCGCCCTTGCCGCCTTCCTTGTACTTCCAGTGCGCGGCCACGCCCAGCTCGGCCTGCGCGTGCATGTCGTGGGTACGGATCTGCACTTCGATCGTGCGCCCTTCCGGGCCCACCACCGCGGTATGCAGCGAACGGTAGTCGTTGGCCTTGGGCCGGGCGATGTAATCGTCGAACTCGCTGGGCACCGGCGCCCACAGCGCATGCACCACGCCCAGCGCGGCGTAGCAGGCCGCCACGTCGTCCACCATCACCCGCACCGCGCGGATGTCGTACAGCTGGTCGAAGGCCAGCCGCTTCTTCTGCATCTTCCGCCAGATGCTGTAGATGTGCTTGGGGCGGCCACTGACTTCGGCGTGCAGCCCCTGCGCCAGCAACTCGCGTGACAGCACCTTCTTCACGTTTTCCACGTAGCGTTCGCGTGCCACACGGGTCTCGTCCACCTCGCGCGCAATGCGACGGTAGGTGTCCGGCTCCAGATGGCGGAACGCCAGGTCTTCCAGCTCCCACTTCAACTGCCAGATGCCCAGCCGGTTGGCCAGCGGCGCGTGGATGTCGCGGGTCAGCTGGGCCAGTGCCCGGCGCTGCTCATCGTCCAGCTTGTCGGCCGCGCGCATGCGCGCCAACTGCCGGGCCAGCAGGATCGGCACCACGCGCAGGTCGCGGATGATGGCCAGCAGCAGGCGGCGCAGGCCTTCGCTGTTGCGCCCCGCTTCCCGGCCGGCATGCAGGGCCCAGACCGGGTCGGCCGCATCCTGGCCATCGAGCAGGCCCGCCACGGCACTGCCGTGGGTGCCCAGTGGCAGAGCGTCCAGATGCGCGCGCAGCGCCGGCAGATCGAACAACAGCGCCGCCAGCACCACGCTTTCGTCAGAGGTCAGCAGCGCCAGTGCGTCCAGCGTGTCGCCCAGCACCGACCAGCTGGCCCGCATCGTGGCCTCGCCATCGTGTTGCGGCCAGTGCTCGCGCAGGGCCTGGCGCAGCGGCGCGGGCAGCACCGCCGCCGAGGGGCGGTTCAACAAGGCATCCAGGCCGGGGACAGAAGCGCGGTTCACAGCATCGGACATCAAAGACAGAGGACGCTACGGTACCGCTCCGCCCGTTCAGGAACAATCGGCCGCACCGCCATGGCCGCGCATGTGTTCATGCCGCCATGCGCTGGAATCGTGCCCTCGGCATCGGCCAGCCTGACTGGACGGTTCAGACAACCACGCAGGATTTACAAAACGAACGGCATGGTCGAAGCGGCTGTGGCGAGGGTCCGCAGCATGCCTGCAGGGAGTACCGATGTCGTGGATGGAAAGCGCTTCACCCGTCACGCTGCTGTTCAATTTCGCCTTCTTCTATCCGGTCGTCATGGCCTTTTTCTGGATGGTCGGCGGCATCTACTACTACCTGCGCCGCGAACGTGGCGGCCCGCTGCCTGACGCACCGCCGCCCCTGCGCAGCCACCCTGCCGTCAGTGTGCTGGTGCCATGTTTCAATGAAGCCACCCACATTGCCGACACGATCCAGGCGATCGCAGCCCAGGTGTATCCGCGGCTGGAGATCATCGCCATCAACGATGGGTGCCGCTGGTGACCCTGGTTGCGTGGATACTGGGCCTGCAGGCCGGCTGGGAGCGCCTGTACCTGCAGCGCAACGCCTTCGATCCCTTCATCCTGGCCGCGCTGCCGATCATCGCCCTGCTGTGTGGACTGTTGCTCATCGGCTGGGCCGAGTACAACCGCGCCCGCTTCGCCGATGCCGACCGTCGCCTGCGTCGCTCGGACGTGGCCGACGCAGCGGTGCGGGCCCGCGTGCAGGCGTCGGAACAGGTGATGCACGCCCTGCGCCGGCACCGGGTGGTGACCGTGCGCATGGACGGACAGGCCCGACCAGTGAGCGCCTGGCGGTCACAGCGCGGGCCATAGGGCAGGTGTCGCCCCGCGTGCGCTGCTCTACACTCGGGCGACATTCTGGAGGAACGCCATGTCCCTGCGCCTGTTGCGCCCGCTGAGTATTTCCCTTGCCCTGTGCACCTTCGCCCTGCCTGCGCTGGCGCAGCGCGTGGTCGAAGGCGACCTGCAGCAGCAGATGAGCCCCGCCGAGTTCCAGGCAGCCGGGCTGGACAAGCTCTCTGCCGCCGAGCTGGCCTCGCTGAACCGCTGGCTGCAGGGCAAGGTGGAAGCGGCCACGACCCAGGCCGTCGCTGCTGTGCGCGAGGAAGCCCGCGAAGAAGGCCGCCAGGAAGTGATCGTGAAGAACCGCGGGTTCGCCGATTTCGGCAGCAACGAGCCGATCACGGCCACCCTGCAGGGTGAATTCAGTGGTTTCAGCCAGGGCCGCACCTACACGCTGGACAACGGCCAGGTGTGGGAACAGACCGACGCCACCCGCGTTTCGGGCGTGCGCAAGCAGTCGCCGAAGGTCAGCATCCGGCCGGGCGTGATGGGCGTGTGGTACATGAAGGTCGAGGGCAGCAACACCCAGCCCAAGGTGCGCCGCACCAAGTAACGGCGGCGCCGGGCCGGGCCCGGCGCTACCGGATTACAGCTGGCGCAGCGCGGTCACCCGCTGCGCCAGTTTCTTGGCCGAAATGCCGGTGCGCGCGCCCAGTTCCTGTGCGAACAGCGAAACGCGCAGTTCTTCCAGGTCCCAGCGCAGCGCCTGCCATTGCGGGCGCTCGCGCAGCCCCTGCTCCTGGCCGGCGCGCAATGCCTCCAGGAACGGGTGCAGTTCCAGCATGCGGGCCTGGTCACGCGGCGGATCACGCTTGGCGCGCTCGGTACGCAGGATCATCGCCTTCAGGTAGCGCGGGTACTGCGCCAGGGCATCGGCCGGCGTATCGCGCAGGAAGCCGGGGTGGATCAAACCGACCAGCTGCGCCTCCATGTCGTCCAGATTGCCGCGTGCCCAGCCCATCAGCGGCGCTTCCAGCAGGGGTTTCAGCTCGGCCACCAGCGCCAGGATGGTCTCGGCCAGCTTCAGCCGTGACATCGCCTCGCCGAACAGCGCCTTGGCCGCATGGTCGCGGCGCTGCTCGAAGGCGGCCGCATCGCGGATCTCTTCCAGCCCCTCGGCCAGCACCGCGTTCATCGCCGCATCCACCAGATCGCCGCGCAGGCGTTCCTGCGATTCGATGGCCGCATACAGCAGGCCGGTCTTGGGTGCGACCGGCAGCTGCTTGCGTGCCTGCTTCACTTTTTCCGCCAGCGCGATCTCCAGCAGGCGACGCACGCCCAGCGGGTGGGCCTCCTGCGCCTGTTGACGGTCGGCAAAGATCCGCAGCGCCACGCTGTCACCTTCGTCCAGCAGCGCTGGATAGGCTGGCACGCCGGCTTCGCCGGGCACCTGCAGCGGAATCGGTGTGGACGGGAACGTGCGCAGGCCATCGGCGGCCATCTCGCGGCCGGCACGCGCCGCGAAGGCGTCGCCGGCGCGTGCACCGAACTTCGCGCGCAGCGCCTCCAGGTCACGCGAGGTGGCCAGCACCTTGCCCTGTTCGTCGCGCAGGCGAAGGTTCATGTGCAGGTGCGGCTCGATCGTGCCCGGCTCGAAGTCGAGCGCGCTGACCGTGGCGCCGGTTGCGCGTGACAGGAAGCGCGCGAGCTCGCCGGTGATGGCATCGGCGCTGGGCTGCGGGAACGCCTCGAAGAAGGCGCGGCCGAAGTCCGGTGCCGGCACATAGTTGCGGCGCATCGCCTTGGGCAGGCTGCGGATCAGGGCCGACGCCTTGTCGGCCACGAAGCCTGGCGCCAGCCAGCCCAGCTGCACCGGGTCCAGCGCGTTCAGCAGGTGCAGCGGCACCTCCAGGGTCACCCCGTCGTCTTCGCTGCCCGGTTCGAACCGGTAATGCAGCGGCAGCCGTGCCTGGCCCAGGGCCAGGTACTTCGGGTAGCGCTCCTGCTCGCTGCCCTCGCCGGGCAGCAGATCGGTCAACGACCAGTGCAGGCCCTTGCGCTGTTCCGGCGGCAACGCCTTCCACCAGGTCTCCAGGCCGGCGGCCGAATGGATCTGCGGCGGCACGCGGTCCAGGTACCACCGGGCCTGCCAGTCCTCGTCGGCCACGATACCGGCACGGCGCAACTTGGCTTCTTCCTCGCGGGCCTGTTCCAGCACCTTCTGGTTGTCGGCCACGAAGCTGGCGCGGGTGTTGATCTCGCCCGTCACCAGCGCCTGGCGCACGAAGATGTCGTGCGCTTCGCCCGGCGCGATGCGGCCGTAATGCACCGGCTTCTTCGGCGCCAGCACCAGCCCGAACAGGCTGATCTGTTCAGAGGCCAGCACCTGCCCCTGCGCACGCGACCAATGCGGGTCGAAGTGCTTGCGCAGCAGCAGGTGCGGCAGTTCGGCAATCACCCAGTCCGGCTCGATCGCCGCCAGGGTCATGCCCCAGACCTTCTGCGTGTCCAGCAGGTTGGCCACCAGCAGCCACGGCGGCGGGCGCTTGGACAGCGCCGAGCCCGGGAATGGCAGGAAGCGGCGCTGGCGCGGCGCCTGGAAATCACCCTTCTCGGTGCGGTGGCCGATCTGCGTGGGCAGGCCGGCCACCAGCGCCCGGTGCAGGGTCTGGTAGGCGGCGGCACGCACACGTTCGCTGAAACCACCGCCGGCCGGCGCCTGTTGCTTCTGTTCGCGCATGGCCACCGGGGCCGGTGCGGCCTCGGCCTTGCCTTCGCGGGCCAGGCGCGCGGCCCGGTGCAGCTGGCCGCGGGTGGCCTTCACTGCCGCGGCTTCGTCGCGGGCCGGGGCCGGCGCGCTGCTGCCGGCCAACAGCGGCGCCATCGACGCGTCGGTACCTTCTTCCTTCCAGCCCAGCTCCTCGCACTGCAGGCGCAACTGGCGGTGCAGCTCGCGCCACTCGCGCATGCGCAGGAAGCCCAGGAAGTGGCGCCCGCACCAGTCGCGCAGCTTGGACTGGGTCAGGTCTTCGTGCGCGGTGCGGTAGGCGTCCCACAGGCGCAGCACGCCGACGAATTCAGAACGACCATCGGCGAACTGCGCGTGTGCGCTGTCAGCCGCGCCGCGTGCTTCGGCCGGGCGCTCGCGCGGGTCCTGGATGCCCAGGAACGCGGCGATCACCAGCATCGGCCGCAGGCAGCCGGCGGCCTGTGCGGCCACCAGCATGCGCGCCAGCTTCACGTCCACCGGCAGGCGCGCCATCTGCTTGCCGATCGCGGTCAGGCGGCGCTCGGCATCGATCGCACCCAGTTCGGTCAACTGCTGCCAACCATCGGCCACCGCGCGTTCGTCGGGAGCCTCCAGGAACGGGAATTCCTCAATGCGGCCCAGGCCCAGCTGCAGCATGCGCAGGATCACCCCGGCCAGGCTGGAGCGGCGGATTTCCGGATCGGTGAACTCCGGCCGCGCCTGGAAATCAGCCTCGGCGTACAGGCGGTAGCAGATGCCCTCGGCAATACGTCCGCAGCGGCCCTTGCGCTGGTTGGCGCTGGCCTGCGAGATCGGCTCGATGTGCAGGCGGTCCAGCTTGTTGCGCGGGCTGTAGCGCTTGACGCGGGCGAAACCCGGATCGACCACGTAGCGGATGCGCGGCACCGTCAGCGAGGTTTCCGCCACGTTCGTGGCCAGCACGATGCGCCGGTTCGGGCCGGGGTTGAAGACCTTGTCCTGGTCCTGGTTGGACAGCCGCGCGTACAGCGGCAGCACATCGGTCTGCCGGTACTTGCGCCGTTCCAGCGCCTGGTGCGCATCGCGGATCTCGCGCTCGCCGGGCAGGAAGATCAGCACGTCGCCGCGCGAATCAAGGCGGGTGATCTCGTCGATGGCCGACACGATGGCGTCGTTCACCGTGCGCTCGCCTTCCTGCTCGCCCTCGCCTTCCAGCGCGCGGTAGCGCACTTCCACCGGGAAGGTGCGCCCTTCCACGCTGATCACCGGCGCATTGTCGAAATGCTGGGCGAAGCGCTCGGTATCGATGGTGGCCGAGGTGACGATCAGCTTCAGGTCCGGACGCTTGCGCAGCAGCTGTTTCAGGTAGCCCAGCAGAAAATCGATGTTGAGGCTGCGTTCGTGCGCCTCATCCACGATGATCGTGTCGTAGTTCGACAGCCAGCGGTCGCTGGCGATCTCCGCCAGCAGAATGCCGTCGGTCATGAACTTGATGCGGCTGTCGTCGCTGACCTTGTCGTTGAAACGCACCTGGTAGCCCACCAGCTGGCCCAGCTCGCTGTGCAGTTCCTGCGCCACGCGGCTGGCCACCGCACGTGCGGCAATCCGTCGCGGCTGGGTGCAGCCGATCATGCCGGCCTGGCCACGGCCCGCAGCCAGGCACAGCTTCGGCAGCTGGGTGGTCTTGCCCGAACCGGTTTCGCCGGCGATCACCACCACCTGGTGGTCGCGGATCAGGCCGATGATCGCCTCGGCTTCACGCGCAATGGGCAGCTGCGGGTCCAGAGTAATGGACGGCTGCTGCTGCGCCCGCTGCTGGCGGC
Organism: Stenotrophomonas sp.; assembly: GCF_032056425.1. Lineage (GTDB taxonomy): Bacteria > Pseudomonadota > Gammaproteobacteria > Xanthomonadales > Xanthomonadaceae > Stenotrophomonas. Next base: position 1,028 of record NZ_DAMBCN010000043.1, on the reverse strand, counting down.
GCTGCACCGATGCCTGCAGGGCCTGCTCGAACGTGGCGGCCAGGGCCGCATCCTCAGGCTTGGCCTGGCAACGCGACAGCATGCCCAGCAGACGGCCCCGGTCGCGGCTCATGGCGCCATCGATGGCGGCGCGCTGTTGGCGCAGGCGGGGCGGCATATTTTTATTGATAGCGTTCATCAATCGGTTCGTTCAAAACTTTGAAAGCGACCAGTCATCACGACTGATTTACTGTGAAGGCCAACGATTCCACAAGGAGGAACCCCATGGCGAAGACCAAGAGCACGACCAAGCCCAAGACCGGCAAGCAGAAGCTTGCGGCGGCGGCGCCGTCGGCACCCAACATCGATATCGGGATCACCCAGGGCAACCGCAAGAAGATCGCCGACGGTCTGTCGCGGTTCCAGGCCGATGCGTTCACGCTCTACCTGAAGACCCACAACTTCCACTGGAACGTGACCGGGTCGATGTTCAATTCGCTGCACACCATGTTCGAGACCCAGTACACCGAGCAATGGGCGGCGCTGGACGATGTGGCCGAGCGCATCCGCGCCCTGGGGTTCAATGCCCCGGGCTCCTACCGGGAATTCGCTGCGCTGACCTCGATTGCCGAGGAGCCGGGCCTGACCGACAGCGCGGACTGGCGGGAAATGGTACGCCAGTTGGTGGTCGCCAACGAAGCGGTGTGCCGTACGGCCCGTGAAGTGCTGGATGTGGCGGACGATGCTGACGACGCCCCGACCGAGGATCTGATGACCCAGCGCCTGCAAACCCACGAAAAGTACGCCTGGATGCTGCGCTCCCTGCTCCAGTAAGGGTTTTGGGGGTTTGCGGCAGGGCTTTGTAGAGTCGAGCCATGCTCGACTGAAGCAACGTCAAAGGCGGGTTTGCTGAGGGTTGGCGGGGTGGGTCCGGTTGAGGGGGACGCCGTAAACCCATCCATGGGGGCTTATCCGCGCCATCCATGGCGCGGATTGGTCTGGCTCCCCGTCAGCGGACGCCAAGAAGCGATACTTTGATCGCACTTGGA
>NZ_DAMBCN010000042.1:0-15374 GCF_032056425.1 Stenotrophomonas sp. | reverse complement strand
CAGGAGAGCGGCATCCGGCGCAACGGGCGCCTGGTGCCGTGGCCGTGGTCCCTCAACGTCGCCGGCCAGTCGCGCCGCTTCGCCACGCGCGCCGACGCCTGCGCTGGCCTGCAGCAGGCGATGCGCGCCACGCCGCACACGCGCATTGATGCGGGCCTGGGCCAGATCAACCTCGGCTACCACAAGCACCGCTTTACCGGCGCGTGCGACCTGCTGGATCCGTATCGCAACCTGGCCGTTGCCGCCGAGATCCTGAAGGAGCAGCACACCCCCGGCGAGGACTGGCTGCTGGCGATCGGCCGCTACCACCGCCCCGCAGGCGGCGAGCCCGCCGCCCGCTATCGGCGCAGCGTGTCGCGCCACCTTGCCCGCGTGCAGGGCACGCGACCAGCCGCCGCGGTCCTCGCGGCGCGCCAGGAGACCTCCCCATGACGAAACCCCATCCCGCCCATCTCGCGTTCACGGGCCTACTCATGCTGCTGTCAGGCCTGCCGCTGGCCTCGCGTGCCGGCGAGCCACTGATCGTTGTCGAGGACCGTGGCGGCACGTCGGCATTGCCGTACTACGAAGCCCTGAATCTCCAGCCGCGCGCCAACGCACCGGCGCGGCCGTCCATCCCGACGCCCCAGGTTCCTGCCACACGGGCGGACGAAGCCGCGATGCTGCCGGTGCGCAGCGCCAAGCTCACGCCCGGCACCGTCGCGCGACGGGTGATCGAAGCGCCCGGCCTGCGGCCGTTCGTGGTCATCGGCGACGACGAGGCTTCCCGGGCCTGGTTGCAGCGCCGCGCCGCCGCTTTGCGCGAACGTGGCGCGGTCGGCCTGGTCGTCAACGTCGAGACCGCGCAGGGCCTGGCGCGGCTGCGCGCCCTGGTGCCGGGCGTGCCGCTCGCGCCCGTGGCCGGCGACGACCTGGCCGATCGCCTGGGCCTGCGGCACTACCCGGCGCTGATCACGGCCACCGGCATCGAGCAATGAAGCCATGTCGGGCAAACAGCCGGTCGAGGTTCTGCTACGCCCAGCGGTGGAGCTATACACCGTCGCGGCGTGTGCAGGCGCCGCGTTTCTGTGCCTGGTGGCCCCATGGTCGCTCGCGCTGAGCCCGGCCATGGGCATCGGCAGCGCCTTGGCGTTCGGCGCCTACGGCGCGATCCGCTACCGCGATGCCCGCATCATCCTGCGCTACCGGCGCAACATCCGCCGTCTGCCGCGTTACGTGATGACCAGCAAGGACGTGCCGGTCAGCCAGCAGCGCCTATTCGTGGGGCGCGGGTTCCTGTGGGAGCAGAAACACACCCATAGGCTCATGCAGACGTACCGGCCGGAGTTTCGGCGCTACGTCGAGCCGACGCCGGCCTATCGGCTGGCGCGCAGGCTGGAGGAACGGCTGGAGTTCGCGCCGTTCCCGCTGTCCCGGCTGTCGAAACTCACCGGCTGGGACGTACCTTGCAACCCGGTGCGGCCGCTGCCGCCAGTGGGCGGCCTGCCGCGCCTGCACGGAATCGAACCGGAGGAGGTGGACGTCAGCCTGCCGCTGGGCGAGCGCGTCGGGCACTCGCTGGTACTGGGCACCACGCGCGTGGGCAAGACCCGGTTGGCCGAGTTGTTCGTCACGCAGGACATCCGGCGCACGAACTCTGCGGGCGAGCACGAGGTCGTGATCTTCATCGACCCCAAAGGAGATGCCGATCTCCTGAAGCGGATGTATGTCGAGGCCAAGCGCGCGGGCCGCGAAGGCGAGTTCTATGTCTTCCATTTGGGCTGGCCGGACATTTCCGCGCGCTACAACGCCGTAGGCCGCTTCGGTCGCATCTCGGAAGTCGCCACCCGCATCGCGGGCCAGCTCTCCGGCGAAGGCAACAGCGCAGCCTTCAGGGAGTTCGCGTGGCGCTTCGTCAACATCATCGCCCGCGCCCTGGTGGAACTGGGGCAGCGCCCGGACTACATGCTGATCCAGCGGCACGTCATCAACATCGACGCGCTGTTCATCGAGTACGCCCAGCACTACTTCGCCAAGACCGAGCCCAAGGCCTGGGAGGTGATCGTTCAGATCGAGGCCAAGCTCAATGAGAAGAACATCCCGCGCAACATGATCGGGCGCGAGAAGCGCGTGGTGGCGCTGGAGCAGTACCTCTCCCAGGCCCGCAACTACGACCCGGTGCTGGACGGCCTGCGCTCTGCCGTCCGCTACGACAAGACGTACTTCGACAAGATCGTCGCCAGCCTGCTGCCGCTGCTGGAGAAGCTCACCAGCGGGAAGATTTCCCAGCTTCTGGCCCCGAATTATTCCGACCTGGCCGACCCGCGCCCGATCTTCGATTGGATGCAGGTCATCCGAAAGCGCGCCGTCGTCTACGTGGGCCTGGACGCGCTGTCCGACGCCGAGGTCGCCGCAGCGGTCGGCAATTCCATGTTCTCCGACCTGGTTTCGGTCGCAGGCCACATCTACAAGCACGGGATTGACGATGGCTTGCCGGGCGCTTCAGCCGGTGCGCGCGTGCCGATCAATGTCCACGCCGACGAGTTCAACGAATTGATGGGCGATGAGTTCATCCCATTGATCAACAAGGGCGGTGGCGCAGGCCTCCAGGTCACCGCGTACACGCAGACCCTCTCGGACATCGAGGCCCGCATTGGCAACCGCGCCAAGGCCGGTCAGGTGATCGGCAACTTCAACAACCTGTTCATGCTGCGCGTGCGCGAGACCGCGACCGCTGAACTGCTGACCCGGCAACTACCGAAGGTCGAGGTCTATACGACCACCATCGTCAGCGGCGCGACCGACAGCTCGGACATTCGCGGGGCGACGGATTTCACGTCGAACACCCAGGACCGCATCAGCATGTCCAGCGTGCCGATGATCGAGCCGTCGCACGTCGTCGGCTTGCCCAAGGGCCAGTGCTTCGCGTTGTTGCAGGGTGGTCAGCTTTGGAAAGTGCGCATGCCGCTGCCGGCGCCGGACCCGGACGAGGTGATGCCGGCGGACTTGCAGCAACTGGCCGGGTACATGCGCCAGAGCTACAGCGAAGCCACGCAGTGGTGGGAGTTCACCAGTTCTCCGGCCCCGCAGGACGGGGCTTTGCCCAAGGACCTGCTGGATGAGGCTACGCCGACCGAAGCTGGCCCGGCAGCCACCGACGACAGCGCCGGCAACGAGGCCTCGTCATGAAGGACGCCGCCTCGACCGCGCAGCGGGAGCAGAACCAGCGCCAGGGCCTGATCGTCGGCACCATCACCTTGCCGTTCCGGCTGCTCGGGGTGCTGATCGGCTCGCTGCTGTTCTCGATCGTGGTCGAGTGCGTCGGCATGCACCTGTTCTGGAAGGACCAAGGCTGGCGCCACTCCCAGCAGATGTTGCAGTACGAGCTGGGGCATTTGTCCAACCATTTCACGCGCAGCGTCGTCGTGCAGGAGCCGGGCCGAACGGCGCACGAGCTGGTGGATACCGGCTACGAATGGGTGTTCGTGCGCTCGGGGCTGCTGGAGCGCATGAGCCAGACCGCCGAGCGCGCCCGCGCGCCCAGCCATGGGCAGACCCGCAACTTCCGGTACTACATCAGCCAGGTCTATGTCTGGACCGAGAGCTACCTGATCGCTGCGGCCTTCACGACGCTCACTTTCCTGGTGCGCCTGCTGGTCCTGGTGCTCACGCTGCCGCTGATCTTCACCGCGGCATTCGTCGGTCTGATCGACGGCCTGGTACGGCGGGACGTGCGCCGGTTCGGCGCGGGCCGGGAATCCGGTTTCATCTACCACCGGGCGAAGGCGAGCCTGATGCCGCTGGCCGTGTTGCCGTGGGTCACGTACCTGGCCTTGCCGATCTCGGTGCATCCACTCCTGATCCTGCTGCCGAGCGCCGCCTTGCTGGGACTGGCCGTGAGCCTGACCGCAGGCAGCTTCAAGAAGTACCTCTAGACCATCAATCCGGTCATCCGCAGGTTCCTATTGTTTGCGGCCTAAAAGCCCCTCGTTGCCCACGATCAACCCATTGCTGATCACACAGGAATGGCGCGATGTTGGCTCCGATCTGGCAGCGCGCCGCGCATCGCGGCGTGCCCACTTTTTTCGTGACGGCCCTCCTGCTGGGCCAGTCCCCGATGACATTGGCCGAGCCCCCCGCGCAGCGCCAGGAGCTGGTCGCCGCGCTGCGTCAACTCGACGCGCTGGAGCGCACCGTCACCAACAGCGCCGCGCATGCCCCCATCCAGCCGGGCGAGCGCTACCACTTCGATTACCCGCGGCTGCTGGCTGACTTGGCGCGCGTGCGCGCCGGCATCCAGGCCCACCTCACACCGTCGCGTGCCCAGCCGCGCGACCCCGCTGAACTGGCTGGCGACTACCGCACCGAGCGGACCGTCGCTCCATCGCCGACGACCGCGGAGGCCAAGCCATGAACGGCGCCCAGGTCTCGGCATTTCAAGCCAACAGCGGCATCGCGCCTTCGGCGATGGCGACCGTCCTGGTCGGCGTCGTGTTCGCGGTCCTGCTCGTCTGGGGCGTCTGGGCCATCCGAACGGCCTACGTGGGGTGGTCAGAGAGCCGCCTCAACCAGCGCCAGTTCCTCGGCGTCTGCATCCGCTTTGTCGCGATGTACCTCGTCCTGAGTTTCTTCCTCCTCTCCTGACCTGAAAGGCCTGACCATGCAAAACCGCATCCTCACGTCCCGTTTTTCCCAGCGTGCCGCCGTGGCCCTGGGCGCCGCCGCGCTGCCCGCGCTGTCGTTCGCGCAGGGGCTGCCGCAACTGGAGAACCCGACCCGCGGCACCGGCAACGGCATCATGGAAACGATCCGCAACTACGGCTACGACATCATCATGCTCGTGGCCCTGCTGGTCGTGGCGTCGATGTTTATCGGCGTCTGCTACCACGCCTACGGCACCTACGCGGAGATCCACACCGGCCGCAAGACGTGGGGCCAGTTCGGCCTCACGGTCGCCATCGGCGCCGTGCTGCTCGTGATCGGCATCTGGCTGCTCACCGAAGCCACCGGCATCCTGTAAGGCGAGGCTGGTATGTCCGAGCAGCAGCACGTCCGTGCGGACGGGACGGTCACGTTCCTTCCGCACCGGCTCAACCGCCATCCCGTTGTTGTGCGCGGCCTCACCGCCGACGAGCTGTGGATCTGCTGCGGCCTGTCCGGCGCCGCCGGCCTGCTGGTCGGTGCGCCGCTGTCCTGGGTGTTCCGCACGATCGCGCTCGCGCCCACGTTCGTCGTGCTGGGCGTGGCCTTCGGCGTCTTCATCGGGGGCGGCATCCTGCGTCGCCTCAAGCGCGGGCGCCCCGACACCTGGCTGTACCGGCAACTGCAATGGCGCATCGCCACGCGCCACCCGCTGGCGGCGGGCTGGGTGGGCGGCCATGTGCTGATCTCACGCTCCGGCTTCTGGACCACCCGAAGGTCTGTTGCAAGGGGGGCACGATGAGCCGCTTCAAGAACGAGATCACCCATCTGCAGGCGCACATCAAGACGCTCCGCCTGGGTGCCGGCGCGCTGGTCATCGTCGCTCTGGTCATGGGCGGCGGCTGGTGGAGCGCGCCGCGCGACCTAACCATCCACGTCCCGCCCGACCTGCGCTCCGGCAGTACCCGCAAGTGGTGGGAAGTTCCGCCCGAATCGGTCTATGCGTTCACGTTCTACGTGTTCCAGACCCTCAACCGCTGGCCGACGAACGGCGAAGAGGACTACGCGCGCAACCTCCACACGCTCTCGCCGTACCTCACCCCGTCCTGCCAGGCCTTCCTGCGGGCGGACTACGACTATCGCCGCAGCACGGGCGAGCTGCGCCAGCGCGTGCGCGGTATCTACGAAATCCCCGGCCGCGGCTACGGCGACGACCCCACGGCGCGCGTGCGCGTGGTCTCCGACCGCGACTGGGTGGTGAGGCTGGACATCACCGCCGACGAGTACTACGGCGCCGAGCAGGTCAAGCGGGCCTTGGTGCGCTACCCGGTGAAGGTCACGCGGGTGGACGTTGATCCCGCCCGCAACCCGTTCGGTCTGGCGCTTGACTGCTACGACGGTGCCCCCCAGCGCATCAGCGCCCCGGAGCCGTCGCGCCCGGCGCCTGGCGGCCTGTCTCCGCAAGCGCCCCAAGGAGGAAACACCCCATGAAGCATCCTGTATTCACGCTGCTTGGGCTGTTAGCCGTGGCTGCCTCGGCCACCATGCCCGCCGCTGTCCAGGCGGTCGAAATTCTGCGCTGGGAACGCATGCCGCTCGCGGTGCCGCTGAGGGTGGGCCAAGAGCGCATCGTGTTCATCGACCGGAACGTCCGCGTGGGCGTGCCTGCGGGCGCGGGCGAACGCCTGCGCGTGCAGAGCGCGGGCGGCGCGGTGTACCTGCGCGCCAGCGAACCGATCGAGCCCACGCGGCTGCAACTGCAGGACGCCGACACGGGCGCGCTGATCCTGCTCGACATCGCGGCCGAGCCGCCCAAGGACGGCGAGGCCGAGCTGGAGCCGGTGCGCATCGTCGAGGGCAGCAGCACCCCGGCGCGCTACGGCGATCAGGCAGGCGGTGCCGATGAGGCCCCGGCACGCGCCCAGGATCAGACAGGCGCTCAAGCGGCGCGGCGCGAAACCCCCGTGCCGGTCGTCCTGACGCGCTTCGCTGCGCAGAACCTCTATGCGCCGCTGCGCACCGTGGAGCCGCTGCCGGGTGTCATGCGGGTCAACCTGCGCCGTGACCTCGACCTCGGCACGCTGATGCCGACGCTGCCGGTGCGCGCGGTCGCGCTCGCGTCGTGGCGTCTGGAAGACCAGTGGGTCACTGCCGTGCGCTTGACCAACACCGGCGCGGGCAGGATCACGCTCGACCCGCGCGTGCTGCAAGGCGACTTCCTCACCGCCACCTTCCAGCACGAGGCGCTCGGCCCGCGCGGAACGCCCGAGGACACGACCGTCCTGTACCTGGTGACGCGCGGGCGCGGCCTGGCGCAGTCGCTGCTGCCGGCGATCCACCGCTTCGACCCGGCCGTGCATCTGCCGCAACCGGAAGCTGAAGCCGGCGACGGCAAGGAGGCCCGCCATGCGCAGTAACGGCTTGCTCAAGTGGCTGATGATCCCGGTCGCCTTGCTAGTGCTGTTCGTCGCCATCCGGTTGTTTTCGGGTGGAAGCTCGTCGGCGCCGCTCGCCCCGGATGCCGGCGCCAAGCTCACACCCGAGGAAATGAAGGCGTTGGGCATCGAAGGCGATACCCCCCGCGATACAGTGGCAACGCTCGTCGCCCAGGTAAAGCAGTTGCGCACCGAGCTTCAGACCGCGCTGACCGACAACAAGTCGCAGCGCGAGGAAAACCAGCGGCTGCGCCAGCGCGAGAACTCCATCGATCAGCGCATCAATTCGGCCCTCGAATCCGAGCGCTCCAACCTGCGCCGCGACCAGGAACAGGCGGCCAGCGCGCGCCAGCAGACCGAAGGGCTGCTCGCCGACCTGCAGCGGCGTCTGGACAGCATCGGCGGGCGCGGCGGCGGCCATGCCGATCTGCCCGTGGGCCTGGGGCTGCGCGATGGCGACGAGGCCGACATGGAAGGCGGCATGCGCTGGGTCGAACCGGACGACGCGAAGAAGGCCGAGGGACGCAACGGCAGTCGTGGCACGGGCAGCGGCATGAGCTTCCCGACGAGCTTCGGCCCGGCGCAAAGCACGCTGGAAACGACCGCGGAAACCGTGGCGAACGCCGGCGCACGTGCGGCAGGCGTCAAGAGCGCCAAGCCGGTCTATACCGTGCCAACCAACTCAACGCTGATGGGGTCGGTCGCGATGACCGCGCTGATCGGTCGTGTGCCGATCGACGGGACGGTGAACGATCCGTACCCCTTCAAGGTGCTGGTCGGCCCGGACAACCTCACGGCCAACGGGATTGATATTCCCGACGTGGCCGGCGCCGTGTTCAGCGGAACCGCATCGGGTGACTGGACGCTCTCGTGCGTGCGCGGCCAGGTACGCAGCATCACCTTCGTCTTCAACGACGGCACGATCCGCACCATCCCCGAAGACCGCGAAGGCAACCAGCAGAACAACCAGCAGCGCGACGGCCTGGGCTGGATCAGCGATCCGCACGGCATCCCCTGCGTCAGTGGCGAACGGCGCAGCAACGCCCAGCAGTACCTCGGCTCGCAGGCCCTGATCACGGCGGCCGGTGCCGGCGTGGCCTCGCTCATCGAGAGCGACAGCGGCCGCATGTCCTACGTCGGCTCGGACGGCGCCATCGGCACCGTGGGCATCAGCGGCAAGGAAGCAGTCGGCCAGATCCTCGCGGGCGGCGTCCGGGACATGTCGGCCTGGGTCAACAAGCTCTACGGCCAGGCCTTCGCCTCCGTCTATGTCCAGCCTGGTGCCAAGGTTGCCGTCCACCTCGAAAAGCCGCTGGCCATCGATCACGACCCCGAAGGCCGGCGCGTCGATCACCGTGCAGGAGAAAGCCATGCGCTCGAACTCGATTAAGGGCCTCGCGCTGGCCGCGGCCGTCGCCGTGCTCGGCGGTTGCGCCACCAGCAAGGAAGAACTGCTGACCCATAGCGACCGCACCATGATGGACATCTGGCAGCAGGAAACGGGTGGCGGCGGCAGTGGCACCGGCCAGGTCGCGCGCCGGCAGTTGCTCGACGCGCGCCAGAGCCTGCGCCGGCCGCTGACCGACGCCGATGTGCAGGCTGCGCCCGTCGAGCAGATGCGCTACACGCGCTTGGCGCGCAACGAGGTTTATCGCCAGTTCCAGCGCCTGCCCAACCCCGATCTCGTCATGTATGTGTACCCGCACCTAGCGGGCACGGACCCCGTGCCGGTTCCGGGCTACACGACGGTCTTCCCGCTGTACCAGCGCGTGCAGTACGCCATGCCCGGTGAACGGCTGGAGGACTATTGATGCGCTGGAAACTTCCCTGGCCGAAGCTGGCCGCATCCGGCACCGGCGACGAAGAGAAGCCGGACGGCTGGCAGCGCCACGTCGAGGCCTTGCGCCAGGCCGGCGTCCCTGAACCCGGCGCAGCGGTCCAGGGCCGCAGGCCGGCGACGGTAGCCGACGAGCAGGCGCTGTACGACGTCGCGCCGTCGTTCGCGGAACTGCTGCCTTGGGTGGAGTTCTTGCCGCAGTCGAAGTCCATGCTGCTGGAGGATGGGCAGTCGGTCGCTGCCTTCTACGAGCTGGTGCCGCTGGGCACCGAGGGGCGGGAGCCCGGCTGGCTCGCGCATGCCCGCGATGCCTTGGAGAACGCGCTCCAGGACTCGTTCGATGAGCTGGACGAGAACCCCTGGGTGCTCCAGCTCTACGCCCAGGACGAGCCCAGCTTCGACCAGTACATGCAGACCCTGCGCGACTATGTGCAGCCGCGCGCCCGCGATACTGCGTTCACCGAGTTCTACCTGCGCTTCTTCGGCCACCATCTGCGCGCGGTCGCCAAGCCGGGCGGCCTGTTCGAGGACACGGTGGTCACGCGGCTGCGCTGGCGCGGCCAGACGCGGCGGGTGCGCATGGTGATCTATCGCCGTGCCACCGGGCAGGCAAGCCGCCGCGGCCAGACGCCCGAGCAGATGCTGAACATCGTCTGCGACCGCCTGTGCGGCGGCCTGGCGAACGCCGGCATCCAGGCACGGCGCATGGTCGCAGCCGACGTCCACGACTGGCTGCTGCGGTGGTTCAATCCGCGCCCCGCGATGCTCGGGCCTGGAGCCGAGGATCAGGAGCGCTTCTATGCACTGGCGCGCTACCCCGACAGCACCGAAGAAAGCGAGGCCGGCGAAATCGAGCTGGCGAGCGGGCGGGATTTCAGTCAGCGGCTGTTCTTCGGCCAGCCACGCTCCGACGTGGAGCACGGCACCTGGTATTTCGACGGCATGCCGCACCGCGTGCTGATCACCGACCGGCTGCGCATGCCGCCCGGCACCGGACACCTGACCGGCGAGACCCGCAAAGGGGATGCCATCAACACGCTGTTCGACCAGATGCCGGAAGACACCTTGCTGTGTCTCACGATGGTCGCCACGCCGCAGGATGTCCTGGAAGCGGATCTCAACCACCTGGCGAAGAAGGCCGTGGGCGAGACGCTGGCGTCGGAGCAGACGTTGAAGGACGTGCAGGAAGCCCGCTCCCTCATCGGCAGCGCGCACAAGCTCTACCGGGGGACGCTGGCATTCTACCTGCGCGGACGCGACGAAGCGGAACTGGACCGGCGCGGCCTGGACCTGGCGAACGTGATGCTCAATGCTGGCTTGCAGCCGGTGCGCGAGGACGACGAGGTGGCGCCGCTCAACAGCTACTTGCGGTGGCTGCCATGCTGCTACAACCCCGGCCAGGATCGGCGCAAGTGGTACACCCAACTGATGTTCGCTCAGCACGCGGCGAACCTGTCGCCGGTGTGGGGCCGCGCTCAAGGTACGGGGCACCCGGGCATCACGATGTTCAACCGCGGTGGCGGGCCGATCACCTTCGACCCGCTCAGCCGCCTGGATCGGCAGATGAACGCCCATCTGTTCCTGTTCGGCCCCACCGGCTCCGGCAAGAGCGCCACGCTCAACAACCTCTTGAATCAGGTCACGGCCATCTACCGACCGCGGCTGTTCATCGTGGAGGCTGGCAACAGCTTCGGCCTGTTCAGCGACTTCGCACGCAGGCTCGGGCTGACGGTAAACCGGGTCAAGCTGGCCCCAGGTTCGGGCATCAGCCTCGCGCCATTCGCAGACGCGCGTCGGCTGATCGAGACGCCCAGCGACGTGCAGACGCTCGACGCCGACGCGCTGGATGAAGACCCGCCACCAGATGCCTCGGCCATGGAGGCGGACGAGCAGCGCGACGTGCTCGGCGAACTGGAGATCACGGCGCGGCTGATGATCACGGGCGGAGAGGACAAGGAGGAAGCCCGGATGACACGGGCTGACCGCTCGCTGATCCGTCAGTGCATCCTCGACGCCGCCGAGCACTGCGTGGCCGACAAACGCACGGTGCTTACGCGCGACGTGCGCAACGCGTTGCGCGCCCGCGGCCAGGACCCGACGCTGCCCGAAATGCGCCGCGTGCGGCTGCTGGAGATGGCGGATGCGATGGACATGTTCTGTCAAGGCACGGACGGCGAAATGTTCGACCGCGACGGCACGCCGTGGCCCGAAGCCGACATCACCTTGGTTGACCTCGCGACATACGCCCGCGCGGGCTACAACGCGCAGCTCTCCATCGCTTACATCAGCCTGATCAGCACGGTGAACAACATCGCCGAGCGCGACCAATACCTTGGACGCCCGATCATCAACGTCACCGACGAAGGACACATCATCACGAAGAACCCACTGCTCGCGCCCTACGTGGTCAAGATCACGAAGATGTGGCGCAAGCTGGGCGCATGGTTCTGGTTGGCCACGCAGAACATCGACGATCTGCCGCGCGCAGCTGAGCCCATGCTCAACATGATCGAGTGGTGGATCTGCTTGTCGATGCCCCCGGATGAGGTGGAGAAGATCGCGCGGTTCCGCGAACTCAGCCCAGCACAGAAGGCGCTAATGTTGTCGGCGCGCAAAGAGGCGGGGAAATTCACCGAGGGCGTCATCCTCTCCAAGAGCATGGAAGTGCTGTTCCGTGCCGTGCCGCCGAGCCTGTACCTCGCGCTCGCGCAGACCGAACCCGAAGAGAAGGCCGAGCGCTACCAGCTCATGCAGCAATACGGCTGCTCCGAACTGGAGGCGGCCTTCAAGGTGGCCGAGAAGATCGACCAGGCACGCGGCATCGATTCGCCAGCCCTGGAACTGCCCTACTAAGCCGGAGAACGCCATGGAACCGAAACGTCCTTCCATTCCGATGCAGGTCCAGGTGTTCCGCCGTCGCAACGGGCGTCCCCGCTGGCCCTGGGCCTTGGCCGCTGCATTGGTCGCATTGCTGTTGATCTGGCTCGTCCCCCGGTCGCCCGATGAATCCTCAGCGCCGTCGCCCTCGCCGGTCAGCATGACGCAGACGCCGGGGTCACCCTGGCAGATGGGCAACCCAGAGGGCCGCTTCACGCTGACGCTCTATGCCGACCTGGAATGTCCGTTCTGCCGGGAGTATTTCCCGCAGCTCAAGCGCTGGGTCGGCAACAACACCGACGTGGCCCTGCAATGGCACCACCAGCCGCTGGCCGCACACGAGCCCGCCGCGTCGGCCGAGGCGCGTCTGGCCGAGTGCGCCGCCGAAGGTGGCGGGCATGCGGCGTTCTGGCAGGCGATCGAATGGGTCTATGCCCACACGCGCAGCGACGGCCAGGGCTTGCCCGATGGCCTGCGCTACCCCGCATCGACGCCGGCCGTCGAGCGGTGCCTGGCGAGCGAGCGGCCAGATGTGCTTATTCGCGCCCAGGCCGCTGAAGCCACCAAGAGCGGTGTGACCGCCACGCCGTCGCTGCGGCTGCTCGATCGCCAGACGGGTCAGACCATCCTGCTGCAGGGGCCGATCGAGGGCGATGCCTTGCTGTCGGCCATTGACATGCTGGCGACCGGGAACTCGGCCAGCGACACGGCGGCCGCACCCACCATCCCCACATCCGAAATGCCTGCCGACGTTGTCGGCGACATGCCCAGGTAGCCCTCGGTCTTGGAGGCTACGGCGCGGCTTGCCGCACTGACCGCTACCCGTTCGCTTCGCATCCTGGCTGCGAACAATCACCGCTGCGCGGTGGTGGATGCACCTTGTTCCGCTGTTTCCATCCCCAGGAGGGCTTGCCCTCCTGGGGTGGCGTCCTCCGTTCACATTCTGGAGGTCCGCCATGTCTCTCGTCGTAAATGACTCCTGCGTGGAGCCACGTTTTGCCCCAGCGTCCCAATCTGATGATTGGATCATCCGGCAGGCCATCGCGCTGCTGGAACAACGTGTTTTCAAGGCCGGGCCGCTTCTTGGCCAGCCACAGGCCGTGAAGGACTATCTGCGTCTGAAACTCGTCGCAGAACCGAACGAAGTGTTCGCCATCGTGTTCATGAACAGCCAGCACCGGGTGTTGGCCTATGAGCCGATGTTCAAGGGCACGCTCGATTCGACTGCAGTTTATCCGCGCGCTGTCGTGCAGCGTGCATTGGAGCTGAATGCCGGCGCGGTGATTTTTTCGCACCAGCATCCCTCGGGATGCACTGAGCCGTCGAGCTCGGATCGCGCTTTGACCGACCGACTGAAGGCTGCGTTGGCGCTCATCGATGTGCGAGTGTTGGACCACATCATCGTCGGCCAAGGCGCTCCATACTCGTTCGCGGAATCCGGTCTGCTGTAGCCCGCTCCTTGATCCACGCGGAGGCTTCGGCCTCCGCTTTTTCATGGGCGCGAGACAAGCAGGTATGCGGGCAGTGCGCGATGCGCATTGTTTGTTGGGGCCGCGTCGGCTTCGCGTTTGACTACTGCTCTGATCAACTTCAAGGGCACGCGACATGCCAGCATCTCTTTCCAGGTTCGCGCCGGGCTGGCGAACCCTCGGCCTGGCCGTGGCGCTGCCGGCAGCCCTGGCCGTTTTCAGCCCGGCCACCTTCGCCGCCGACGTGGTGGTCGTCACCGACAGCCGCCACCCGGTCAAGACCATGGGCGGCGAGCGGCTGATCGAACTGAACGAAGCCCACAGGATTGAAGCGGAGCTTTCCGCGGGACTGCCCACCGACCCCGAACAGGCGACGGCCATCGTCAAGCGCCGGCTGAATGGCGGCGGTGCCGATCTGCAGCGACGCATCGCTTCCGCATACCAAAGCGTTACCGACGCATGGAGTCTCGGCATCACCAGCCTCCCGGCCGTGGTGGTGGACAGGCGCTATGTGGTCTATGGCGAGTCGGATGTGGCTCGCGCTGTCGCGCGCATCGAGCAGCACCGGAGGACCCAGCCGTGACCCGACCATTCGACCTGATGCGCCGTCTGCATGCTGGCGTGGCTTCGTTGCTGCTGCTCAGCGCCACGGGCAGCTACGCCCTCAACACTGCCACCATCGTCGGCTCGGTAGCGTCACCCGACTGCCTCGAATACCGCGTCGTTGGCATCTGCTACTGGCTCTATTGCACCTGGACCGGCTGCACGGTGCGCACGTCCATCAAGGTGCGCCACTACATCCCCGATGCGGTGGTGTCGTCGTACTCGAATACCGGCGAAAACCCCTGGGTCGAGGTCCGGGCAATGAGCACGCCCAACCCGTCCGCCCAAGCGGGCGGCGATGGAACCACGAACGAGGATCACGAAAACAACCTCGCCAAGTTCAAAAACTCGGACGTTATCGGCCACCCCGGCGTCGAGGTGTTCAACCAGTTCGTCTCGTCGTCGGGTTACTTCTGCGAGGGCGCGGGCACGGCGTTCATGCCGTACTTGCTCAGCACCTTGGACACGCTGGCCTGGCGCTACAACGTGCCCGAGATGGCCTACCCGGAAGCGCTGATTCCGGGCCGGCGTGAGGTCGGCGCACGCACCACGATGAACCTGTGGGGCAACGTGTATCCCCGTGGCGGCTTCCTGCACCAGACCGACGACTTCAAGGCCGGCGCAGTGGTGGCCCAGCGTGCAGGCGATGTGGTCACGCGCCGGGGCAGATCCACGTCTATCAGCCGTTGCTTGCCAACTCCCGCGACGGCTACTGGCCGGCAGGCGCGCTGATGGAGGGCGATGCCTCGACCGGAAAGTGGCAAGAACTCACGCCCGTCCTGTCGTCGTCCTGCACGGTCTTCCCGCGCAGCGGCTTTCTTACCCAGGCGCAGCAAGGCGACTACGCATGGGCGCTGTGGCGGCCGTATGCCTGCTGCGAACGCCGGGGCCAAGTGTTCCTGGGCAGCGTCGATTTTCTCTGAGGTGGTGCCATGAAGTTCCGTCCTGCATTCAATCCGTTCTCCCGCCGGGCACGTCGCACGGAGATCGTCCTGGCGCTGGCCGGCGCCCTCGCGCTGGGCAGCGGCGTGGCCTGGGGTCAACTGGGCTACCAGACCAGCGGCAGTGTCATCGGCGATGACGTCATGTACTCGATCGGTGGCGGCAACGCCGTGTCGATGGGCCGTGCGGCCGGCATGCGCTCTCTCGGTGTCGGCGTGGGTTGGAACAGCAACTTGATCTGCGGCGACATGAGCATCCAGACCACGTTGAAGAACCAACTTAACGGCATCACCAACGGCTTCCAGCAAATCATGTCGTCGGTGATCCAGAGTGCCACCAGTGCGGTGGCATCGTTGCCCGCGCTGATCATCCAGCGGGCCGATCCCGGTTTGTACAACCTGCTCACCAATGGCGTGCTGCAGGCGCGACTCGATTTCGACCGCAGCAAGCTGACGTGCCGTGCCATGGCCGAGAAGATGGCCGAAATGGCGGGCGGCCAGCTCGGCTGGAGCCAGATGGCCGAAGGGCTGGCGCTGCGCGATGCCGTGTCGAGCACGGATGCGGTCTCGGCCATCGAGCAAGCCGAGACGC
>NZ_DAMBCN010000041.1:0-15818 GCF_032056425.1 Stenotrophomonas sp. | reverse complement strand
ACGGCGACTCCGACCTGGCCCGCTACGTGCGCGACGCGGTGAAGGTGTCCAACGATTCGCCGGTGCTGCTGGACCGCTTCCTGGACAACGCCGTGGAATGCGACGTGGACATCATTGCCGACAAGGATGGCAACGTCCTGATCGGCGGCGTGATGGAGCACATCGAAGAAGCCGGCGTGCACTCGGGTGACTCGTCCTGCTCGCTGCCGCCGTACTCGCTGTCGGCCAAGACCCAGGCCGAACTGCGCCGCCAGGTGGTGGAACTGGCCAAGGCCCTGAACGTGGTCGGCCTGATGAATACCCAGTTCGCGATCCAGACCAGCGAAGACGGTGATGACACCATCTACCTGCTGGAAGTGAACCCGCGCGCCTCGCGTACCGTGCCGTTCGTGTCCAAGGCCACCGGCATGGCGCTGGCCAAGATCGCCGCGCGCTGCATGGCCGGCAAGACCCTGGAAGAGCAGGGCGCCACCAAGGAAATCGTGCCCGACTACTACTCGGTGAAGGAAGCGATCTTCCCGTTCGCCAAGTTCCAGGGCGTCGATCCGATCCTGGGGCCGGAAATGCGCTCCACCGGTGAAGTGATGGGCGTGGGCCGCACCTTCAACGCCGCCTTCGCGCGTGCGCAGGAAGCGGGCAGCATCAAGGCCCCGCCGGTGGGCAAGGCCTTCGTTTCGGTGCGCGATCCGGACAAGAAGCGCGTACTGCCGGTGGCCAAGGCGCTGCTGGCGCGTGGCTACAGCCTGGTCGCCACCCGTGGCACCGCCGCGTGGCTGCAGCAGCACGGCATGGACTGCGAAGTCATCAACAAGGTGGTGGAAGGCCGTCCGCACATCGTCGATTCGATCAAGAACGGCGAGATCGTCTACATCGTCAACACGACCGAAGGCCGTGCGGCGATCAACGACTCGTTCTCGATCCGTCGCGAGGCGCTGCAGCACCGCGTCACTTACTCGACCACCATTGCCGGCGCCAAGGCGCTGGTGGATTCACTGGAATTCCGCGGCACCGGCCCTGTCTGGTCGCTGCAGGAACTGCACAAGGAGTTGAATGCATGAGAGCCCCCATCACCATGAAGGGCGCGCAGAAGCTGCGCGACGAACTGGACCACCTGAAGTCGGTCAAGCGCCCGAAGGTCATTGCCGCCATTGCCGAAGCGCGTGAACACGGTGACCTGAAGGAAAACGCCGAATACCACGCCGCGCGCGAGGAACAGGGTTTCATTGAAGGCCGCATCAAGCAGCTGGAAGGTGAGCTGTCGCACGCCGAGATCATCGACGTCAGCAAGCTCAACGCTGGCTCGAAGGTGGTGTTCGGTGCCAGCGTGACCTTGGCCGACGTGGAAACCGACGAAGAGAAGAAGTACCAGATCGTGGGTGACCTGGAAGCGGACATCAAGCAGGGCCTGATTGCCATTTCCTCGCCGGTGGCCCGCGCGATGATCGGCAAGCTGGAAGGCGATTCGATCGTGATCGACGCCCCGGCTGGGCAGCGCGAGTACGAGATCGTCAGCGTCAGCTACCTGGACTGACCGGGTGGCAACGGCGACCCTGTTGTTGCCGGCGCGCAGCCGCTTTGCGGCGGCTGCATTGCCTGACGAGGTGGCGCGCGCCCTGGGCCGCGCCACCGCCGTGCAGCTGGACGCGGGCGAACGTGCCCAGCTGCAACGCCATTTCAGCGTGGCCGCACCGCATTGGCCGGTGGCCGCGCTGACCCGCCAGCGTGATGTCGGCGATGCCGCCGGCGCCTGCTGGCTGCGGGCCGACCCGGCCTGCATGGTGCCGGACATGCACGGCGCGCGCATGATGGGTCACGGCGAAACGCTGCGGCCGACGCTGGCCGACAGCCTGGCGCTGTTGCCGGTGCTGCAGCCGCTGTTTGCCGATGCCGGTTTCGTATTGGACGCGCCGGACCCGGCGCGGTGGTACCTGCGCCTGCCCATCGACATCGAACTGCCCGAGTTCGACAGCCCGGACGACGTGCTGGGTGATGATCTTTTCTCGCACCTGCCCGAAGGCCAGGCCGGCCGCCGCTGGCGTGCCCTGATGACCGAGGCGCAGGTGCTGCTGCACAACCATTCCTGGAACCAGCAGCGTGCCGCGCAGGGACAGCAGCCGATCAATTCGCTGTGGTTCTGGGGCGGCGGGGTGATGCCGGTATCGGTGACTACCCAGCACGTGCAGGTACGCAGCCGCGACGCGCTGCTGCAGGGCCTGGCCCAGGCCGCCGGCGTGGCGGTGGATGGCGAACAGGCGGTGGACGCGCTGGTGGATCTGCGGCAGCTGCGTTCGTTGCAGCAGCTGGGCAGCGAAGCGATTGTTCCGCTGCTGGCGGCACTGCGTCGCGGCGAACTGCAGCATCTGGTGCTGGATTTCGAAGACGGCCTGCAGTTCCGCCTCGATCGCGGTCAGCGCTGGCAGTTCTGGAAGAAGCCCCGCCAGCTGCACGACTGAGCAGGGTCGGATCCCGTTGCTGCGCAACGGGCTCTGACCCCGGTTGCGGTAGGTGCCAACCTTGGTTGGCACGCCACGCCCCGGTAGGTGCCAACCTTGGTTGGCACGTTGGGATCAGTCGAGCATGGCTCGACTCTACAGGGCGGGCAGGGCGCCTTACTTCACCGTGCTGACGATCGTCGGCAGCGTCCAATGGCCACCGGCTACGCCACGGCACTGCCCCGTGGTGAACGCGCTGGTTTTCACGAAGCGCTGGCCATCCCAGGCCCAGTCGTGACCGGAGAAGCAGTCGCCGATGCCGCGGCCTCGGAAGCGCCCGCGCAGCATGGCATCGTCACGATCGAAGTCCTCTGCATCGGAGGTCACGAACTTCGCCTGGTACGGCGCCTTGTCCTGCACCACCCAGTAACCGCTGCTGAAGTTGTAGGCACCCATGAAGCAGCTGGTGCTGGCCAGAACGTGCCCGGCGTCCAGTCGCTGGATCTCGATGTCATCCTTCTCGCCCTCGCTCAGGCGCGCGCATTCGTCGGCGTTGGGCAGGCTGGCGATCAGTGCCTTGCGCAACGCGGGCACCTGGGCCAACGCCGCATCCGTGCCGCGCGGCGACGCCAGCTTGCCGTGCACCACCACCGGCATCGGCAGCGCCGCCGGCACGCTGGCCTCGGCTTTGTCACCGCGGCGCACCAGCGCGCCCGGCGTACCCAGGCGGCCCTGCGCTTCGTCCATCTTCAGCAGCACGGCCGTCGCGCCGCTGTCCGAAATCGGCCAGGCCTTGCCCTTGCCATCGATGATCTCGATGCGCGCCTGGCGGGGCAGTGCGGCCACCAGCGCATCGGTCTGGGCCTGCTGCAGCAGCACCTTCTCGCCCTCGCCGGTATCGCGCACCGGGCCCAGGTCCTTGCCGTTCAGGCGCAGGCGCAGCGCTCCGGTGGGCGACGGGTCATCGCCTTCGCCATTGCGCAGCCGCGCGACCACCGGGGTGCCGGGGCCGCCCGCACGCTCCAGCATCAGGCTGAGCAGGTTGCCGGGTTCTTCAGGGCTGTAGCCGGCTGCGCGGCAGGTGCGGGTGTTGTCGCAGGCCAGTGACCAGTCGTTGTGATCGAACGACACGCCGGCCTTCGGCTCGGGCGTGGCGGCGTGGGCGGCTGAAACGAGGACCAGGGCCAGGAACAAAGTGCGGCGCATGAAGAGAAATCCATTTCGGGGCCGACAAGCATGAAATAAACGGCGGTCGATTCCAAATGCTTCCGTTGGCGTCAGAGCCCTCTGCGAGCAGGGGGATCTCACCCCGCGTTATCATGGTGGCGTCTTCCGCAACCCGGCGATGCCGATGTCCCTTGCCGCCGATGCTGCACTGTCCGTGTCTGATTCCCCGCTGATCCGTCGCCGTGAACCGGTGCAGCCCGGCGCCTGGCCGGACGACACCCTGCCGCTGCTGGCGCGCCTGTACGCCAATCGTGGCGCGCTGACGCCCGAGCTGGCGCTGCCGCGCCTGGGCAACCTGCATGCGCCCGAACTGCTCACCGGCATGGAGGCTGCGGTCGACCTGCTGATCGATGCCATCGCCAAGGACAAGCGCATCCTGGTCGTCGGCGATTTCGACTGCGACGGTGCCACTGCCTGCGCCGTGGGCGTGCGTGGCCTGCGCATGCTGGGTGCACAGCACGTCTTCCACGCAGTGCCCAACCGCATGGTGCATGGCTACGGCCTGTCGCCGTCGCTGGTAGACGAACTGGCGGCGCTGCAGCCCGACCTGCTGGTCACGGTGGACCACGGCATTGCCTGCCATGCCGGTGTCAACGCCGCCAAGGCACGCGGTTGGCAGGTGCTGGTCACCGATCATCATCTGCCGGGGCCGCAGCTGCCGCCGGCTGATGTCATCGTCGATCCGAATGTGGACGGCGACGATTTTCCCAGCAAGTCGCTGGCCGGGGTAGGCGTCATCTTCTATGTGTTGATGGCCCTGCGCCGGCGCATGCGCGAGGCCGGCGTGTTCGCCGATGGCAAGGGCCCGGACCTGACCACGCTGCTGGACCTGGTGGCGGTGGGTACCGTGGCCGATCTGGTCGCGCTGGATGCCAACAACCGTGCACTGGTCAGCGCCGGTCTGCGCCGGTTGCGTGCCGGGCAGGGCTGCGTCGGCCTGAAGGTGCTGATCGAAGCAAGCGGTCGTGATGCCGCACGCCTGACGTCCACCGATATCGGCTTCGCGCTGGGCCCGCGCCTGAACGCGGCCGGGCGGCTGGAGGACATGGCGCTGGGCATTGCCCTGCTGTTGACCGAAGACCCGCGGCAGGCCCGCGAGATCGCCCAGACCCTGGAGCAGATCAATTCGGAACGCCGCGCGGTGCAGCAGTCGATGACCGCTGACGCTGAGCAGGCCGTGTCGCGCGTGGTGCTGCATGAGCACGGGCAGCGGCCTGTGGCGGCATGCCTGTTCGATGCGGAATGGCACCCGGGCGTGGTCGGCCTGGTGGCGTCGAAGATGAAGGATCGCCTGCACCGGCCGGTCATTGCCTTCGCGCCCGCCGAGCCCGGTGCCGACACCCTGCGCGGGTCCGCGAGGTCCATCCCGGGCCTGCATATCCGTGATGTGCTGGCCCTGGTCGATGCGCGCCATCCCACCCTGATCGAGCGCTTCGGCGGCCACGCCATGGCGGCCGGCCTGAGCCTGCGCCTGGACCGCCTGGCGGACTTCGAAGCCGCCTTCCTGGCCATCGTGCAGGAGGTACTGGACCCCGCGGCCCTGCAACAGCAGGTGCTGAGCGACGGCGAACTGACTCCCGATGAGCTCGATCATCGCCACGCCGATGCGCTGCGCCTGGCCGGACCGTGGGGGCAGGGTTTCCCCGAGCCGCTGTTTGACGGCCATTTCGAAGTGGCCAACTGGCGCGTACTGAAAGAGCGGCATCTGAAGCTGGAATTGCGCCTGCCAGGCGTTGCCGGCACGATCAATGCCATCCATTTTGGCGGCTGGCATGGCAATGCGCCCGGCCGCCACGTGCACCTGGCCTACCGGCTGGCCTGCGATGACTACCGCGGTGGCACCGCCATCCAGCTGATCGTGGAGCACTGCCTGCCGGCCTGATGGCGGGCCGCCGCCTTGCGTGCAGGCGTCGCGGGCGTTACGCCACGGGTATCCATGCGTGGCGTAGATCTACAGTAGATCCACGCCATGCGTGGATACGGTCAACGCTCAGGGCATCACCTTGGTCACCAGCGTCGGCATGTGCCACGCACCCCCAGCCGCGACCAGCCGGCACAGGCCCGTGGTGGACTCATCGGTCTGCACGAAGCGGCGCCCGTCCCAGCCCCAACGCGCGGTAAACCAGCAATCGCCCAAGCCACGGCCCTTCTGAGCCGAACTGATCACCCGACCATCGTCATCGCCGCCTGATGCGGTCACCAGCGTGGCCTTGAAGGGCGGCGCATCGTTCACCACCCAGTAACCGATTCCCTCGTTGTAGGCGCCACGCCCGCACAGCGTAGACACCATCAGGGAAGTCCTGCCAAGCCGGGTCACGTGCAGCGCCTGCGGGCCGTCCACCATCGGCAGGCCTTCGGGTGTCAGCGCGTCGCAGTCGCCGCCCGTGTCGGCCTCGGCCAGTGCCGCGCGCAGTGCGGCCGAGTGTTCCAGTGCGGTGTCGGTGGCTCGTGCCGCCACCAATGGCGCCAGAACCAGCGTGGGCAACGGAAGCGCGGGAGGAACCGATGCTTCGGCGCGCGACCCCTTGCGTATCAGCGCGCCGGGGGTGTCCAGGCGGCCTTGGAATTCGTCCATCTTCAGAAGCGCCGCCGAGGCGCCACGGTCGGACAGGATCCAGCGCTGTCCATTGTTGCCGACCGCTGCAATGCGGCTGCTGCGCGCCAGCGCGGCCAGCAGTGCCGCTGTCTGCGTCGTGGACAGCGTCGCCGCGCCATCGGTCAACGGCAGTGCGCCCAGATCCTTGCCGTTGATCTGCAGCGACAGCCGCGCCGGCAGCTGAACCTCGTCGTACTGGCCCAGCATCAGTTTGGCGCTGACCGTCTGCCCGGGTCCCCCTTTGCGGATCAACAGCACCGACACCGGCAGGTTGTCGTCTCCATCATCCTGGTAACCGGCCGCGCGGCAGGTACGGGTGTTGTCGCAGGCCAGCATCCAGTCGTGGTGCTCGAAGCGCACCCCTTTCAAGCTGTCGGCGGCGGCGGTGCCGGCCAAGGCGAGCAGGGTGAGGGCGATCATTGGGCGCATGGTGCATCCTTGCGTGGCGGGGAGGCGCCCATGGTGACGGTGGGAGGGGAGTGTGTCGATGCGCTTGCAGTCGGTAACCCCGTTCGTCCTGCTGGTGCGTTCACGCCTGCACGATCCGACGGGACTGCCGCCATGACCTTTGCTCTTCGCTGCGTTGTTGCGTTGCTGATGCTGGCCAGCCTGCCGGTGCAGGCCCAGCACGCCCGGCGCTTGCCGCAACCGAAGCCACCCGCTGCCGTGGCCGCGCCGCTGCTGATTGCCCAGGCCGCTGAACAGCCGATCCAGCTGCGCCAGGCGCGTATCGAAGGCGAGCTCCAGGCGGGCATCGCGCAGACCCGCATCACCCTGGACTTCCACAACCCGAACAGCCGCGTGCTGGAGGGCGAGCTGCAGTTCCCACTGGGCGACAGCCAGCAGATCAGTGGCTTCGCGTTGGACATCAATGGCGAGATGCGCGAGGCGGTGCCGGTGCCCAAGGACCGCGGTCGGCAGGTGTTTGAAGAGATCGCTCGGCGCGGCGTCGACCCGGGCCTGCTGGAACAGACCGCTGGCAACCAGTTCCGCCTGCGCATCTATCCGCTGCCGGCCGGCGGTAGCCGCCGGGTACAACTGGTTGTGCGCGAGCCGCTGGCTTACGCCGAGAAGGGCTGGCAATGGTCGTTGCCGTTGCAGTTCGCTGCCGGCGCAGCCTCGGTGAAACTGGATCTGCAGGCGGCAGGCGCTGCGACCACCGGCAAAGCGCCGTTCGCCCTGCAGGGCGGGCAGCTGCACTGGCAGGGACGTGGCGCACAACTGCCAGCACAGCTGCAGTGGACCCTGCCTGTGGCGCGCCAGTCGCAGGTGCAGGTGGCGAAGTGGCAGGACGGTCACTACCTGCTGGCCCAGTTGCCGGTCCCCGCCGACCGCACGCCGCGCACGGTACCGAGCGAAGTTGGCCTGCTCTGGGATGGCTCCGGTTCGGCCGGCCAGCGCGACCGCACACGTGAGTTCGCGCTGCTGGACCGCTACTTCGCGGCGATGGGCGATGGCAATGTCGTGCTGACCGTGCTGCGCGACCGCCCCGAGGCCGAGCGGCGCTTCCGTATCCGCAAGGGCGACTGGAGCGCGCTGCGCCAGGCGCTGCAGCAGGTACGGCCGGACGGCGCCAGCGCGCTGGCCAACTGGCAGCCGCAGCCCGGCGTAAAGGAATACCTGCTGGTCAGTGATGGCCTGCTGACCTACGGGCCGGAAGCCTTGCCTGCACTGGCCGAGAGGCAGCGCTTGTTCGCCATCAGCAGTGCGGGCGCACGCACCGACAGCCCGCGCCTGCGCGGCTGGAGCGAAGCCCATGGCGGGCGTTTCGTCGCGCTGGGAACGGACGTGGACGCCGCCGCGCGCGAACTGCTGTCGGCGCCGCTGGATGTGCAGATCGATGCCGGTCGCGGCGTGCAGGACGTGGTGATCGATCGCCGCAGCGAAGCGCAGGGCTGGCTGTGGCTGCACGCTCGTCTGGCCGGCGACGGCGTGCCGATGCGGGTGCGCATCGACGGCGGCCCCTGGCAGGCGCTGCCGGCAACCACTCGCAGCGGTGACGGTGCGCTGCTGGCGGGACTGTGGGCGCAGGCGCGCCTGCAGCAGCTGGCGCTGGATCGTCGCAGCAACCGTGAGGCGATGCAGCGCCTGTCACAGCAGTTTGGCCTGGTCGGGCCGGACACTTCGCTGATCGTGCTGGAAACGCTGGACGACTACCTGCGCTATGCCATCCGCCCGTCGGGCGCGCTGCGTGCCGACTATGACGCCCGCTTCGCACGGCAGGTGGTTGATCGCGCGGCCGCCGACCGCGAGCGTCTGGATCAAGTCGCCAGCCGTTGGAAGGAGCGGCATCAGTGGTGGAGCCGCAGCTGGCCCAAGGGCGCACCGCCGCCGGTGAGCGTCAGTACGATGGGGGTGGCAGCGGCCGATTCGGCGGCCGGCGCCGCGCCGGTGGCGATGCTGGCCGCCCCCGCGCCACCGGCTCCGCCCGCGCCTGCCCCGATGGCGGCGGCAGCCGAGCAGCGCGTGCAGGCCGGAAGCGCGCGCGCCCGTCGCTCGGCCTCCGCCTCGGCCAGCGCGTTGGATGTGCTCCAGGTCACCAGCGGCCGTGCCGGTGCGGCCAACGCGGGCGAGCTCGGGATCCAGTTGGCCGCCTGGCAGCCGGACTCGGCCATCGCCCGGCGCCTGCGGCAGGGCCCGCCCGCGCAGCTGTACGACCGCTACCTGGCCGAACGTGATGCACACGCAGACAGCAGTGCGTTCTTCCTCGACGTGGCCGATTTGTTGCTGGAACAGGGCCAGCGCGAACTGGCACTGCGTGTGTTGTCCAACCTGGCCGAGATGGACCTGGACAACCGGCACCTGCTGCGCGTACTTGGCTATCGGCTGATGCAGGCGCAGGCGCCTGCACTGGCGGTGCCGGTGTTCGAACAGGTGTTGGCGATGGGCCAGGAAGAGCCGCAGAGCTTCCGCGATCTGGGCCTGGCCCTGGCGGCCGCCGGCAAGCCGCAGCAGGCACTGGACCGGCTGTACCAGGTGGTGGTGCGCCCGTGGGATCAGCGCTTTGACGGCATCGCGCTGATCGCGCTGGATGAGCTGACCAACCTGGTCGCGCGCAGCACGCCGCGACTGGATACCCGCGGCATCGATCCGCGACTGCTGCAGGCCATGCCACTGGACCTGCGCGTGGTGCTGGCCTGGGATGCCGACAACAGCGACATGGACCTGTGGGTGACCGACCCGAATGGCGAGCGTGCGTACTACGGCAACCGCCTGACCTGGCAGGGCGGGCAGATGTCGCAGGACTTCACCGGCGGCTATGGCCCCGAGCAGTTCTCGCTGCGCGATGCCAAGCCCGGAAAGTACAAGGTGGAGGCCAACTACTTCGGCAGCCGCCAGCAACTGGTGACCGGTGCGACGACCCTGATGCTGCGCCTGACCACCCATTGGGGCACGCCGAAGCAGCAGGACCAGACGGTCACGATGCGCCTGAAGGACCGCTCGGAGACCATCCTGGTAGGCGAGTTCGAAGTGCAGTAGAGCCACGCCATGCGTGGCTGCTTGAAGCCCATCGCCCCCATCCACGCATGGCGTGGATCTACCGCTGGCGCGGAATCCACCGCGCAAGCGCCACGCCGCCGCCGAGGATCAGCAGGGTGCCAACGGTATGCCAGAGCAATCCGGTCATCGGTACATCGGGCAGCGGAATGCGGGTCGCCACCCAATCAATCAACGGCCGCGCCAGCAGGTAGATCACCACCACGCCCAGCACGCGCACCACCCGCTGCACGATGCCCTGTGGATCAGCCGGCCAGCCGCGCCACTGCAGCCACGCGACCAGCAGGGC
The DNA here is from genome assembly GCF_032056425.1 of Stenotrophomonas sp. Taxonomy (GTDB): domain Bacteria; phylum Pseudomonadota; class Gammaproteobacteria; order Xanthomonadales; family Xanthomonadaceae; genus Stenotrophomonas. The sequence continues at coordinate 5,776 of NZ_DAMBCN010000041.1, read as the reverse complement.
CAGTGCCAGCAGGCGCGAGGCTTCGCCCAGCGGCACCAAGGGGGTCCACAAAGATGCCCACGCCAATGCCACGCCCACGCCCAGCAGCGCCGGCAACTGCCATCGCCGCGCCCGGCGCAGCCCCGGCATCAGCTGCCAGGCCAGCACGGCCACACCGATGCCGATCAGCCACCCAGCCACTACGTCGGCCAGGAAGTGCCGCCCCAGGTACATGCGCGAAATCGCCATCAGCAACGGCCAACCCAGCACCAGCACCCAGCGCAGCCATCGCCGGCGGATGCCGAACGCCAGCAGCAGGCTGACGCAGGCAGCGGTGGTGATGCCCACGTGCCCGCTGTTGAAACCATAGTCGGCGTGCGGCTGCGCGCGCAGCATCGCCGTGGCCTGCGCATCGGGCAGCGACCAGAACGTGCGGGCACCGCCATCGACCACGAACGGGTGCGAGGGTTCACCCTTGTCCAGTACCGCTGCATCCACGTCGGAGGGGCGGGGCAGGGCGGCGGTCTGTTTGATCGCGTGCGTGGCGCAGGCCATCAGCAGCACCGCCAGCATCACGCACAGGCCCGCGCGCAGTCGCGCGCCGAAGGCGCACACCAGGATCAGCGCGGTATAGCCCAGCTCGTAGCCGAGCAGGCTGATGAACTGCATCACCGCCAGCATCCAGCTGGCGTCGAGGGTGTGCTGCAACCACAGGTGCCACTGCGTCTGGAACATCCATTGTCCTCAATGCGCCGGTGCGGCGCGTGCAGTGGCCGACGATAGCGGATGGGCGCGCAGTCCGAACAGGGGGCGCAGCCAACGCACGCGCCGGATCAGCAGTTCGTGGATCAGCAGGCAGCCGCCAAAGGTGCCGGCCACCAGCAGCGCAGGTTCCAGCCACGGCCCCAGCTGCAGCGGTCGCAGCGCATACAGCAGCACGATCAACACGGTCTGGTGCAGGATGTACCAGCTGAATACCGCCCCCCGGCAGTAGGCCAGTCCCGGCCACGGGCGCGCCAACAGCACCTGGGCCCAGCCGAACAGCGCCAGCAGCATGCACCAGGTGTAGAGCGCGCGACCGACGCGTTCGGTCTGAGCCCATGGCAGCGCCAGAATCCACGGATCAACGTTGCCCACGTCGGGCAGTCGGGCCAGCGCGCGGATGCCCAGCTCCAGGCACAGTCCCAGCACGGCCAGGCCAAGGGTCAGCCGGCGGCCGCGCACCAGCAGGTCCCAGCCGCGCTGCCAGCGTGCGGCCAGGAAGCCGCCCAGGAACAGCGGCAGCGACTCGGCGTGCACGTAGACGTCGTCCAGCAACGCATGGGTAGGTGGCCAGCGCGGCATCAGCACCAACAGCGCCCAGGCCAGCCAGACCACCGGCAGCACCAGCAGCGCGGCCCCCAACAGACGGTCGCTTACCTGCAGCATCGGCAGCGCCTTGGCCGCCGGCCGCAGCAGGCTGGCCAGCACCACGGCCAGCACGGTGTAGGGCAGCAGGTAGGCCAGATACCACAGGTGGTTCCAGGTGAAGCCGTAGCTGGCGCCACTGAAGTGCGCGCCTGGCCAGGGCCGGAACTGCCAGTACCGCCACAGGAACCGGCCCAGCCCCGGTGCCACGTCGCCCTTGTCCAGCGCCTCGCAGTAGGCCTGCAGCGAGACCACCGCCACGATGCCGAACAGCAGGGGCAGCAGCAGGCGCCAGCAGCGGCGCAGGGTGTGCGGCAGGCGGCCCTGGCCGGGCAGGGACAGGCCCAGGGCGATGCCGCTGATGGCAAACAGCAGCGGCATCCGCCAGCGGTTCAGGGCGATCATCGGCCATTGCAGCCATTGCGCGGTGTAGGCGCTCTTCAGGTGGAACTCCCAGCCGGCCACGTAGGCCATGGCCGCGTGGTAGAGGATCAACAGGGCGAAGGCGGCGATGCGCAGGGTGTCCAGATCGTGGCGTCGGTGCATGGCGATGGGCATCAGGGGGACGCTGCACCTTCGCTCGCCGACCCTCACCCCACCAGCGCAAAGGGCGCAGTGGCGGGCGTTCTGGGGCCAATGGCGGGGCGGCAGGGACCAATGGCCGATGCGCGCGTGGGCCGATGGGCAACAATGGCGGGATGGACAATGGAGATCCGGCGGCACGAGCCGCTGCAACCGCCCAGGTGGCGTATGGACCCGGCAAGGACGTGATGTTCTGGTCATTGCTGTTCCTGTGTACCGCCGCCGGCAACGTGCTGGCGCAGTGGATGCGGGCGGTGCGTGACGGGCAGCCCTTTGCCGGGCTGGCCACCTCCATCGAGGAGTTCAGCAGTGCGCTGGCCACCCTGGGACTGCTGGCGTTGCTGCGGGCGGCGGCGCGCCGATGGCCGCTGCATGCCGATACCTGGCGGCGCCGGATCGGTGTCTACGTGCTGGGGGCCATTGCCTGGTGGCTGCTGCATGTCAGTGCCATTGTGCTGCTGCGCAAGCTGGCCTTCGCCTTGGCAGGCCAGCACTACGTGTATGGCGACTGGCCGGCGCAGTGGTTCTACGAGTTCTTCAAGGACGTGCAGACCTACAGCCTGCTGGTGATCGCCGTGCATGCCGTGGCCTGGTTCGGCCGCCAGCAGCAGGGCGAGGCGCACCTGCTGGCGCCGCCCGACGAGGGCCCGCCGGTCGAACCGGTCGAGCGCCCGCAACATTTCCTGGTGCGCAAGCGGGGCAAAGAGTTCCTGGTGGCCACGGCCGATGTGGAATATGCCCAGGCGGCGGGGAACTACGTGAACCTGCGGGTGCGCGGGCACGACTACCCGCTGCGGATCACCATGGCGGCGCTGGAGCAGCGGCTGGACCCGGGCGTGTTCCTGCGCCCCCACCGCAGCTGGCTGATCCACCGCGGGCAGCTGCGTTCGATCGAGCCCATGGACGGCGGCGAGGCCTTGCTGCACATGGCGGACGGGGCCCGGGTGCCGTGCAGCCGTCGGCAGTTGCCGCTGCTGCGGCAGGCGCTGGGCGGTTCGCACGGGGGGTAGCGTCGACTGTCAGTCGATTGTCGCGCGCAGCGCGGGCTCCACCACAACCTGAACCGAGAGCGGTCGACTGACAGTCGATGCTACCGAGGCCGGCCCCGGCCCCAGCGTCGCCGCGAACGGGCGGGGGAGCGGGCCTCATGCCGGGAACCCCCGCCTGCGGTATCATAGGCAGTCATCTATTTAGTGCATAACCGCCGACATGATCGAACTGAATCCTGTCCGCCAGCGCATCGCCGATCTGACCGATCGTGTGGTGTCGCTCAGGGGGTATCTTTGACTACGACGCCAAGAAAGAGCGTCTTGAAGAAGTAACGCGGGAGCTGGAAAGCCCCGACGTGTGGAACAACGCCGAGTACGCGCAGAACCTGGGCCGTGAACGCTCCAGCCTGGAAAAGACCGTGGGCGGCATCGCCTCGGTGCTGGACGGCCTGACCGACGCGACCGAGCTGCTGGAACTGGCTGAATCCGAACAGGACGAAGATACCGCCCTGGCCGTGGTCGCCGATCTGGACAAGCACCAGGCGCACGTGGAGAAGCTGGAATTCCAGCGCATGTTCTCCGGCGAGATGGACAATGCCGCCGCGTTCGTCGACATCCAGGCCGGTGCCGGTGGTACCGAAGCCCAGGACTGGGCGGAAATCCTGCTGCGCATGTACCTGCGCTGGTGCGAATCGCGCGGTTGGAAGACCGAGCTGATGGAAGTGTCCGGCGGCGACGTCGCGGGCATCAAGTCGGCCACCCTGCGCGTGGAAGGCGATTACGCCTATGGCTGGCTGAAGACCGAAACCGGCGTGCACCGCCTGGTGCGCAAGTCGCCGTTCGATTCGGACAACCGCCGCCACACCAGCTTCACCTCGGTGTTCGTGTCGCCGGAAATCGATGACAACATCGATATCACCATCAACCCGGCCGATCTGCGTACCGATGTGTACCGTTCGTCCGGTGCCGGTGGCCAGCACGTGAACAAGACCGAGTCGGCGGTGCGTATCACCCACATCCCGACCAACATCGTTGTGGCCTGCCAGACCGGCCGCAGCCAGCACCAGAACCGCGACAACGCGATGAAGATGCTGGCCGCCAAGCTGTACGAGCTGGAGATCCAGAAGCGCAACGCCGAGAAGGACGCGGTGGAAGCCACCAAGTCCGACATCGGCTGGGGCAGTCAGATCCGCAACTACGTGCTTGACCAGAGCCGTATCAAGGACCTGCGCACCGGCATCGAACGTTCGGACACGCAGAAGGTGCTCGACGGCGACCTGGACGAGTTCGTCGAAGCCAGCCTGAAGGCCGGCCTGGCCGTGGGTTCCAAGCGCATCGATGCCTGATCGGCGCGCTTGCGCGGATGTCATCGCCCTCGTGCGCAATGCCGAGGGCGGCTGATCCGGCTTTCTGAAGAGCCAAGCCATGCTTGGCTGCTTTTCGCAGGCTGGCAGATTCGTCGAGCATGGCTCGACGCTACAACAGGTGCGGCGGTAGCGATGATGCGCAGCGAGAGTGAACGCAAGGAACTGGGCGGCTTCCTGAAGGCCTGCCGCGCCCGTGTCGACCCCGCCACGCTTGGCCTGCCAGCCGGGCGTCGGCGTACCCCGGGCCTGAAACGCGAGGAAGTGGCGCTGGCCATCGGGGTCAGCGTGAGCTGGTACACCTGGATCGAGCAGGGCCGCGAAGTGCGGGCCTCGCCGGAAGTGCTGGAGCGCCTGGCCAAGGTACTGCGCCTGAGCGATGACGAGCGTGCCTATGCCTTTGCGCTGTCCGGCTACGGCGTGCCGCTGGAATCACCGGACGAAAGCGTGACCGACGGCCTGCGCCAGCTGGTGGAGGCGATGCAGCCGATCCCGGCCTACGTACGCAACACACGCTTCGACATCCTGGCCTGGAACGCGGCCATCGCCGACCTGTTCGTGGATTACAGCCAGTTCCCGCCGAGCCAGCGCAACACGCTTTGGCTGATGTTCCTGTACGCGCCTTATCGCGAACGCATCCTCAACTGGGAAGAAATGACCCGTGGCCTGCTGGCCGGGTTCCGTGCGGCGATGGCGCAGGCGCCGGACAAGGCGCCGTTCCTGGCACTGGCCGAAGACATTGCGGCGCACAGCGAGGAGTTCCGGCTGTGGTGGCCCGAGCATGACGTGCGTCGTTTCGACGAGGGTGCGAAGAAGCTGAACCACCCCGTGCGTGGGTTGCTGGACCTGCAGTACGTGGCGCTGGTGCCGGAGAGCCGCCATGACCTTTCGCTGGTGACCTACCTGCCGCGGAAGTAGGGGGTGTTCGGCAGGGCTTGCAGCCCTGCACGTGCTGTAGAGTCGAGCCATGCTCGACTGAAGCAACAGCAACAGCAACAGCAACAGCAACAGCGGGCATTCCGTGGTCTGGCGGGGTGGGTCCGGTTGCGGGGGACGCTGCAAGTACGTCCATGTAAGCTCGGTCGCCGCATCCATGCGGCTCACGCCCCCGCAACCGGACCCACCCCGCCTTCGACGGATTCCCGCGATCTGCCGGGACGGCACGGGGTCGGATCCCGTTGCTGCGCAACGGGATCCGACCCCAGATTGATTTCGATGTCTCACAGATTCATCCACGCATGGCGTGGATCTACTGTGTCGACCAAGGTCGACACCTACCCGAGCACATCCCCGTTCCCACAGACCCCGTGCCGGCCAACGGTCGGCACCCACCACCAGCAGCGTCATGCCGCTGCGCCAGATCGCGTGAACCTGTCGAAGGTGGGGCGGTGTCGGATTGCGGGGTGTCTGGTCTGGCTCCCCGTCAGCGGACGCCAAGAAGCGATACTTTGATCG
>NZ_DAMBCN010000040.1:0-18163 GCF_032056425.1 Stenotrophomonas sp. | reverse complement strand
GACGGCCAAAATCCCATCCCACAACACAGTTGCTACAGGGACGTACTTGCGGCGTGTCCTGCCCACCCACACCGCCCCGCCATCCCACGGATACCCCGCTTTTACCGTTGCCGTTGCTCCAAGCAGGTGCAGGGCGCAGCCCTGCCCACAAAAAACCCCGCTTGCGCGGGGTTCTCCGTGTGCTGCGGCCGCAGGGATTACGGGCGACGCTCCAGGGCTTCGATGTCCTTGGCCTTGGGCAGCAGGTCCTGCTTGCTTACGCGCAGGAAACCGATCGTCAGCATCGGCACGGCCACCAGGATCGAGGACAGCACCACGATCACCGCACCGATCATGTGCGTCTCGGCCAGACCTTCCATCGAGCTGCCACCGTACAGGTACAGGGCAAGCGCGGACAGGAAGAACATCACCGCAGTGATCACCGTACGCGACAGCGTCTGGTTGATCGAACGGTTCAGCACTTCCATCGGCTCCACGCGCAGGCTGCGGAAGTTCTCACGCACGCGGTCGAACACCACGATGATGTCGTTGATCGCAAAACCCATCACCGACAGCAGACCGGCCAGCACCGTCAGGTCGAACTCGCGACCCAGCAGCGAGACGTAGGCCACGGTGACCAGCAGGTCGAACAGCGCCACGATGCTGGCGGTGACGGCGAACTTCCACTCGAAGCGCACGGCAATGTAGATCAGGAAGCCGGCCAGCATGAAGATGGTGGCGTACAGGCCATTCATCGCCAGGTCCTTGCCGATCTGCGGACCGACAAATTCATTGCGCAGCACGGTGGCCTGGTTGTCGGCCGAAGAGACCGCCTTGACCACGGCGGCCGCAGTGGCCTTGTCCTCAGCCGACGCGCCACCGGTGCCCGGGGCGTGCTCGCCGTGCGGGGCCAGGCGGATCAGAAGGTCGGTGTTGCCACCCACGCTCTGCACCTGTGCGCCGTCGAAGCCGTTCTGCTCCAGCTTGGTACGGACGTCCTCGACGTCCACCGCTTTGTCGAAGCGGGCTTCGATCAGGGTGCCGCCAGTGAAGTCCAGCGCGTAGTTGAAGCCCTTCACGCCGATGATGGCGATCGAGGCAATGAACACGGCGATCGTGACCACCATGGCGACATGGCGCCACCGCATGAAGTCGATCTTGGTGTCGTTCGGGAGGATGTGCAGCGGAAACAGTTTCATTGTGCGTGTCGTCCCGTCAGATGGCCACGTTCTGGAGCTTCTTGCGACCGCCGTAGATCAGCGTCGCCAGCGCGCGCGACACGGTGATCGCGGTGAACATGGAGGCGAAAATACCGATGATCATGGTCAGCGCGAAGCCCTTCAGCGGGCCGGTGCCGAAGGCGAACAGGGCCACGCCCACGATCAGGCCGGTCAGGTTGGCGTCCAGGATGGTGCCCGAGGCGCGGTCGTAACCGGTCACGATGGCGGTCTTGCCCGGCACGCCGGCACGCAGTTCCTCGCGGATACGCTCGTTGATCAGCACGTTGGCGTCCACCGACAGGCCCACCGACAACGCCAGACCGGCGAAGCCCGGCAGGGTCATGGTGGCACCGAACAGCGACATCACCGCCACCACGATCAGCAGGTTGAACAGCATCGCGATGGAGGTGATCACACCGAACATGCGGTAGTAGATGCTGAAGAACACCAGGGTGAACAGGAAGGCGTAGACCACCGCGGTGATACCGTTCTTCACGTTCTCGGCGCCCAGGCTGGGGCCGACCACGCGCTCTTCAACAAAGTCCATCGGCGCGGCCAGCGAGCCCGACTTCAGCAGCTTGGCCAGGTCTTCGGCTTCCTTCTTCTGCAGACCGGTGGTCTGGAAGTTCTTGCCGAACACGCCGTTGATGTTGGCCACCGAGATCACTTCCTCGTTGACCTTGAAGCCGCGCACTTCCTGGCCGTCGACCACGGTCACCGTCGGCACGCGCTCGGTGTAGACCACGGCCATCGGCTTGTTCACGTTGGCGCTGGTGAAGTCGAACATGCGCTGGCCGCCGACATTGTTCAGCGTCACGCTGACCGCCGGCGAACCGCTGGTCGAATCGGTCACCGCCTGCGCGGCCACCATCTGGTCGCCGGTCACGATCACGCGCTTGTTCAGCAGGATCGGGCCGCCGCCGTCACGACGCTGGTAGACCTTGGCTTCCGGCGGGATGCGGCCGGAGGCAATGGCGTCCTGCGCGTTGCCATCCACCACCGCCCGGTATTCCAGGGTGGCGGTGGCACCGATCATGCGCTTGGCTTCGGCGGTGTCCTGCACGCCGGGCAGCTGCACGACCACGCGGTCGGCACCCTGGCGCTGGATGATCGGCTCGGCCACGCCCAGCTGATTCACGCGGTTGCGCAGGGTGTTGATGTTCTGCTCGATCGCGCCGTTGGCGATCTGGGTGATCTCCGCTTCCGGCACGGTCACGGTGATGCGGTTGCCCGACACGTCATAGCCCAGGGTCGGCTGCGCCGTGCCCAGCGCCACGCGGGCACGGCTGGCCGCATCGGCACCGGCCGACGGGCTCAGGTTGGCCACGATGGTGTTGTCCGCGCGGCGTTCCACCGACTGGTAGGCGATGCGCGCATCACGCAGGGTGCTGCGCACGTCTTCGGTATAGGCATCCAAGCGCTTTTCCAGCGCAGCCTTCTGGTCGACCTGCAGCACGAAGTGCACGCCGCCCTGCAGGTCCAGGCCCAGCACCATCGGGCGACCGCCCAGGTTGGCCAGCCAGTCCGGCACGGTGGAGGCCAGGTTCAGGGCCACAGTGTAGTTCTCGCCCACGCTGTCGCGCAGCGCATCGCTGGCGGCGGACTGCGTCTTCAGGTCCGGCAGGCGGACGATCAGGCTTTCCCCTTCCTTCTCCGCGCCGATCGTGTTGATGCCGGCCGTCTTCAGGTCGGCCAGCACACGGTCGCGCAGCGCATCGTCGATCTGCCCGCCACGGTTGGCGGTGATCTGGATGGCCGGGTCCTTCTGGTAGATGTTGGGCAGCGCGTACAGGGTGCTGAGCGCCAGTACGATCAGGATGACGACGTACTTCCAGCGTGGAAATTCGAGCATTGCTTGGGTCCCGCGCGGCGCCATCCCCGGCGCCGCGGTTGTGCATCGGAAAGGGAGTGGCTTACTTGGCCGAGTTCAGGGTACCGGCCGGCAGCACGTTGCCGACAGCGCCCTTCTGCACGCGGATGCGCACGTTGTCAGCCACTTCGATGGTGATGAAGTTGTCGCCGATGTCGGTGACCACGCCGGCGATGCCGCCGTTGGTCAGCACTTCGTCGCCACGCTTGATCTTTTCCAGCATGGCCTTGTGTTCCTTCTGCCGCTTCATCTGCGGGCGGATCATCAGGAAGTACATGATGGCGATCAGGATGATCGGGAACAGCAGCGTGGTCAGGCCCATGCCCTGCGGTTGGCCGCCGGCGGCCTGGGCGTGGGCGGCGGGAATCAGGAAGGCAAGCAGGTTCATCGTTGGTCCTTTGGTTGGGCGGCGCTCCCGTCCGTTCACGGGCGGGGGTGTCGACCGCGGATCTGGGTCAGCCTTGAAGTATGCCACGGCCCCGGACGTTCGTCCTTGGGCCGTTCGGCAGGGGTACCACGCGGTTACAGCGGGGGCGCCACCGCCCCACGGGCCGCATAGAAGGACTCGCGGAAGGCCTGGAAGGTTCCCGCCTCGATGGCCGCGCGGATGTCGGCCATCAGTTTTTCGTAATAGAACAGGTTGTGCAGGGTGCCCAGCATGGGCGCCAGCATCTCGTTGCAACGGTCCAGGTGGCGCAGGTACGAGCGGGTGTAGCCGCCGGTGCAGGCCACGCAGCCGCAGCCCGGCTCGATCGGGTCCATGTCGCGGGCGTACTGCGAATTGCGGATGCGAACGGTGCCGAACGAGGTGAAATAGTGGCCGTTGCGGGCGTTGCGGGTCGGCATCACGCAATCGAACATGTCCACCCCGCGGGCCACGCCTTCCACCAGGTCTTCCGGCCGGCCCACGCCCATCAGGTAGCGCGGGCGGTCGCTGGGCAGCTCCGGGTCCAGGTGGTCCAGCATGGCGTTGCGCTCGTGTTCCGGCTCGCCCACGGCCAGGCCGCCAATGGCGTAGCCGTCGAAGCCGATGGCCTGCAGGGCGTCGGCCGAACGGCTGCGCAGGTCGGTATGCACCCCACCCTGCACGATGCCGAACAGGGCCGCGTCGTTGCCCAGCTCGTCATGGGCGTTGCGGCTGCGCTGGGCCCAGCGCAGGCTCAGCTCCATCGAACGGCGCGCCACCTCTTCGGTGGCCGGGTACGGGGTGCACTCGTCGAAGATCATCACCACGTCCGAATCGAGCACCTTCTGGATCTTCATGCTCTCTTCCGGGCCCAGGAACACGCGGGCGCCGTCGGTGGGCGAGGCGAAGGTCACGCCCTGCTCGGTGATCTTGCGGCGGTGGGCCAGCGAGAACACCTGGAAGCCACCCGAATCGGTCAGGATCGGGCCGTCCCAGCGGCAGAAGCCGTGCAGGCCGCCGTGGTCGGCGATGATGTCCAGGCCCGGGCGCAGGTACAGGTGGAAGGTGTTGCCGAGGATGATCTCGGCGCCCAGCGCGCGCACCTGGTCCGGCAGGATGCCCTTGACCGAGCCATAGGTTCCCACCGGCATGAAGGCCGGCGTTTCCACCGTGCCACGCGGGAAAGTCAGGCGGCCGCGGCGGGCACGGCCGTCACGGGTCTGGAGCTGGAACTGCAATCGGGACATGGAGCGGGTCGTTCAGGCAAATAGTCGCCCATTGTCCCCCATCAGGGCGTGCGCACCAAGGTGCGCACCTACCTTGGGTGGTTCGGGGCGTGCGCACCAACGGTGCGCACCCACCACGGATGGATCGTCAGCCCGCCTGCGGGAACAGCAGCATCGCGTCGCCGTAGCTGAAGAAGCGGTAACGCTGCTCGATCGCGTGCTGGTAGGCCTCGAACACCCGCTCGCGGCCGGCGAAGGCCGAAATCATCATCAACAGCGTGCTTTCGGGCAGGTGGAAGTTGGTCACCATGGCATCGACGCTGCGGATGCGGTAACCCGGGGTGATGAAGATCTGGGTCTCGCCGGCGAACGGCAGCAGTTCGCCGTCGCGCATGGCGCTTTCCAGCGCGCGCACCACGGTCGTGCCGACGCCGATCACCCGCCCGCCGGCCTCGCGTGTGCGCCGCACCTGCTGCACCAGCTCGGCGCCCACGTTCAGCCACTCGCGGTGCATCACGTGGTCCTTCAGGTCATCCACGCGCACCGGCTGGAAGGTGCCGGCACCGACGTGCAGGGTCACGTGGCCGAACGCCACGCCCTTGTCCTTCAGCGCCGCCAGCAGGGCCTCATCGAAATGCAGGCCGGCGGTCGGTGCCGCCACGGCACCCACTTCGCGGGCGAACACGGTCTGGTAGCGCTCGCGGTCATCCTGCCCCGGCTCGCGCTGGATGTACGGCGGCAGCGGCAACCGGCCGGCATGCAGCAGCCACTGCTCCAGCGACTCGGGCACATGGAACTGCAGCAGGTAGAACTCGCCGTCACGGCCCAGCACTTCGGCCTCGCCACCGGCATCCAGAGCGATGCGGCTGCCGGTCTTGGGCGACTTGCTGGCGCCCACCTGGGCCCGCACCTGCTGCCCGCCCAGCAGGCGCTCGATCAGGATCTCCACGCGCCCGCCACTGGCCTTCTGCCCGAACAGGCGCGCCGGAATCACCCGGGTATCGTTGAACACCAGCAGATCGCCCGGCTGCAGCAGCGAGGGCAGGTCGCGTACCTGCACGTCGGTGAAGGCGGCGGGCGCCGGCGGCACCACCATCAGGCGGCTGGCCGAACGCTCGGCCAGCGGCGCCTGGGCAATCAGCTCGGCCGGCAGGTCGTAATGGAAATCGGACTTCTTCAAGGCGGTGGCGGCATCAGGTCGACAATGGCGCGCATTGTACGTCCAGCGCCCACCAGCCAGCGCGCATCGTGGCGAACGTCGGGCATTATGCTGCTATGCAGCAGGTTTCTGCGGGGTTATCGCGCAAAAAAACAAGTGCTAGCATCGGGTAGGAAGTCCGCTGCACGAGCCTGCCCCAAAGCGCGCGTGATGACGCGCGTTCTGCTTTTTCAGGCCCGTGTGAACCATTGTTTCAGGAGATCTGCAATGAGCTTCATCGAACGTCTTGCCCCCCTGCGCACCCAGCCCGGCACCCGCCTGACCACCGGTCTGGACGATGCCACCCTGAACGCCCTGGCCGACCGCCACCCGCAGCTGGTCGCCGCGGTGGACGCCGCCGCCGCGGAATTCGCGCGCGTGCAGGGCGAACTGGGGCCGCTGCTGGCACAGGACGAGCAGGCCCAGATCGAGGCCATGCAGGACGGCTTCGTGAATTTCTATGCAGATGATGCGGTGACCCCGTACGTGGCGCTGGCCGCACGCGGCCCGTGGGTGGTCACCCTGAAGGGCGCGGTGCTGTACGACGCCGGTGGCTACGGCATGCTCGGCTTCGGCCACACCCCCGATGCCGTGCTTGAAGCGATGGCCCGGCCGCAGGTGATGGCCAACATCATGACCCCCAGCCTGTCGCAGCAGCGCTTCATCGCCGCCCTGCGCGCCGAAGTCGGCCACCGCCGCGGCGGCTGCCCGTATGCCCGTTTCATGTGCCTGAATTCCGGCTCGGAAGCGGTCGGCCTGGCCGCGCGCATCGCCGATGTGAACGCCAAGTTGCAGACCGATCCGGGTGCACGCCATGCCGGCGCCGCCATCAAACGGGTGGTGATCAAGGGCAGCTTCCACGGGCGTACCGACCGCCCGGCGCTGTATTCCGATTCCAGCCGCAGGACCTACCTGCAGCACCTGGCCAGCTACCGCGGCGAGGACTCGGTGATCACCGTGGCGCCCTATGACGAGGCCGCCCTGCGCCAGGTCTTCGATGATGCCGCGCGCAACCAGTGGTTCATCGAAGCGGTGTTCCTGGAACCGGTGATGGGCGAAGGCGACCCGGGCCGCTCGGTGCCGCCGGCCTTCTATGCCCTGGCCCGCGAACTGACCCGCGCCCACGGCAGCCTGCTGCTGCTCGATTCGATCCAGGCCGGCCTGCGCGCCCACGGCGTGCTGTCGGTGGTCGATTACCCCGGCTTCGAAGGCCTGGACCCGCCGGACATGGAAACCTACTCCAAGGCCCTGAACGCGGCCCAGTACCCGCTGTCGGTGCTGGCGGTGACCGAACACGCCGCCCAGCTGTACCGCAAGGGCATCTACGGCAACACCATGACCAGCAACCCGCGGGCGCTGGACGTGGCCTGCGCCACCCTGGCCCAGCTGACCCCGCAGGTGCGCGCCAACATCGCCGAACGCGGCGCCGAGGCCGTGCGCAAGCTGGAGCAGCTGAAGAACGAGCTGGGCGGGCTGATCACCAAGGTGCAGGGCACTGGCCTGCTGTTCTCGTGCGAGCTGGCCCCGCAGTTCAAGTGCTATGGCGCCCAGTCCACCGAGGAATGGCTGCGCCAGCACGGCATCAACGTGATCCATGGCGGCGAGAACTCGCTGCGCTTCACCCCGCACTTCGGCATGGACAGCGACGAGCTGGACCTGCTGGTGGGCATGGTCGGCCGTGCATTGCGTGAAGGCCCGCGCCGCCAGCAGGCCGCCGCCGCCTGATATGTAGCGTCGAGCCATGCTCGACTGCGCTTCGTTCGGATCCTGGCAACGGCCCAGTCGAGCATGGCTCGACTCTACAATGGGCCAGTCGAGCATGGCTCGACTCTACAATGGGCCAGTCGAGCAAGCTCGACGCTACGCAGCAGGATGGACAGCGCGCAGTCGGGCAGAACCCGGCCCAAGGCCTCATACTCCCTGCACACCCCGCCCGCAGCCGCTGAACCGGCTGCCGGCGGGGCGTTTTCGTTTCCGCATCAAGAGACAGGCACACCATGAAGTCGATCTGCGTCTACTGTGGCTCCAACGCCGGCAGCAAGCCGGCCTATACCGAACGCGCCATCGCGCTGGGCGACCGCATCGCTCGTGACGGCATGCGCCTTGTGTATGGCGGCGGCAACGTCGGCCTGATGGGCACGGTGGCCAATGCGGTGCTGGCCGCTGGCGGCGAAGTGACCGGGGTGATTCCGCGCCAGCTGGCCGACTGGGAAGTGGCCCACCGTGGCCTGACCGAACTGGAAATCGTCGGTTCCATGCACGAGCGCAAGTCGCGCATGTTCGATCTGTCCGATGGCTTCGTCGCCCTGCCCGGCGGCTTCGGCACCATGGAAGAAATCTTCGAAATGCTGACCTGGCGCCAGCTGGGCATCGGCAACAAGCCCTGCGCCTTCCTGGACGTGGACGGCTTCTACGCGCCGCTGATCGGCATGATCGATCGCATGGTCGAAGAGCGCTTCCTGCACCCGGAGCAGCGCCAGGACCTCTGGTATGGCTCGGACATCGAGGAAATGCTGGTCTGGATGAAGAACTACCAGCCGGCCCAGGCCTCGAAGTGGATCGACGAAAAGCGCCGCGCCGCGCTGCGTTGATGCACCCGCGCGCGGCGGCTCAGGCCACCGCGCGCGTCCACGGCGCCGGCCGCCCCAGCAGATAACCCTGGCCGTAATCGCAGCCCAGCTCCAGCAGGCTCTGCCGCTGCGGCTCGGTCTCGATGCCTTCGCCGATGGTTTCAATGCCCAGCGTGCGCGCCAGCGACAGCACGCCTTCCACCAGTGCGCGCGTGCTCTGCGCTTCCGGCCCATGCAGGCCGGCAATGAAGCTCTGGTCGATCTTCAGCGTACTGATCGGGAACCGGTGCAGGTAGGACAGCGCAGAGAAGCCAGTGCCGAAATCGTCCAGCTGCACCTGGATGCCGCGCTCGCGCAGGCCTTTCAGAGTGCGCAGCGTATGTGGACCATCATCCAGCAGCGCCACCTCGGTGATCTCCAGGCGCAGCCGCCGCGGATCGGCATCGCAGGCTTCCAGCAGCCCAAACAGGCGCGCACTGAAATCGGCCGAGCGGAAATGCCGCGGCGACACGTTCACCGAAACATAGCCGCGACCCCCATCGGCCAGGCCGGCAATCACCTGCTCGTAGATCAGCCAGTCAACCTGCTCGATCAGGCCACTTTCCTCCCCCAGCTCCAGGAAGGCACCGGGCAGCAGCAGGCCACGACGCTCGTGCTGCCAGCGCAGCAGCGCCTCGTGCCCAACCACTTCGCCATCGCTCAGGCGCACGATCGGCTGGTAGAACGGCACGAAATCACGGTTGTTGATCGCGCGCCGAAGGTCCGCTTCCAGGTCCAGGCTGCGCATGGCCTGCTCGCGCATGTCTTCGTCGAAGATCGCACAGCGGTCATGGCCCTGCGCCTTGGCCCGGTACATGGCCGCGTCGGCGTCACGCAGCAGTTCTTCGCCGGTGCGATAGTGGTTGTTCCACAGGGCGATGCCCAGGCTGCCTGAGGGGAACAGTTCGCGTCCGGCAATCCACACCGATTCCTGCAGCGCCAGCAGCAGCCGCTGGCCGAAATCCAGCGCCTGCGACAGGCCGCTGGGGCATTCCAGCAGCACGGCGAATTCGTCGCCGCCCAGCCGCGCCACCACATCGTTGTCACCGGCCATGGAGACGATGCGCTTGGCTACTTCCACCAGCATGCGGTCGCCGGCGGCGTGGCCAATGCTGTCGTTGACCAGCTTGAAGCGGTCCAGGTCCAGGAACAGCACCGCGAACACCGGGCCGCCCTCGCGCCGCGCGCGGGCCAGCGCGTCCTGCAGGCGGTCCAGCAGGTGCAGGCGGTTGGGCAGGCCGGTCAGCGCATCGTGCATGGCCTGGTGGGTCAGTCGCTGTTCGGCGCGCAGGCGCTCGGCAATCTGACCCAGCAGCTTGTCGTTCACCTCGCCCAGCTCGCGGGTGCGCTCTTCCACGCGCTTCTCCAGCTCGGCGTGGGCCAGCCGCAGGTTCTGCTGGTCGCGCTGGCGGGCCAGGCCGGTGCCGATGTTCTGCGCCACAAAGGTCAACAGGCGCTGGTCATGCACGCTGAAGGAAATCTGCGCGCTGTAGCTCTGCACCACGATCGCGCCAACCACTTCGTCATCGCGCAGCAGCGGCACGCCCAGCCAGCATTGCGAGCGCGCGCCGTGCTCGCGCACTTCGCCCGCTTCCAGCAACGCATCGATCTGCGCGCGCGAAGCCAGCAGCGGGCGGCGATGACGTACCACATACTCGGTCAGGCCATGACTGAAGGCGCGCGGTGCCCGGCTGGCGTTGTGCTCATCCACCGAATAGACGAAATCCAGCCCATCGGCACCTGCATTGACCAGCGCGATGTAGAAATTGCGCGCATCCAGCAGGCGCCCGACAACGCCATGCACCTGGCCGTAGAACTGCGCCAGGCTCTCAGCGGACATCGCCAGTTCGGCAATGTTGTACAGCGCGGTCTGCAACTGTTCGGCGCGGCGGCGCTCGGCCACTTCATCCTGCAGGCTGCGATTGGCCCGCTGCAGCTCCAGCGTGCGGCGCTCCACCTGCTGCTCCAGCCGCACCTGCGCCTGGCGCCGATCCATCGCCGTCTGCACGTGCTGGGCGACGAAACCCAGCAGCGCGCGCTCGGCCTCGCCATAGCGCGCGCCGGCTTCATAGCTCTGCACCACGATGGCACCACACACGCGACCGTCGCGCAGCATCGGCACGCCCAGCCAGTCCTCGCTTTCCGGCCCGCGCTGCGGGTCGTGTTCCAGCCCCCCGACCTGCGCCAGCAGGGCACGCGACGGACCACTGAGCGGCCGGCCATGCTGCAGCAGCGCAACCGTCAGGCTGTGCGGCATGTCGTCGGTGGCATAGGCGCGTGCCGGATCGGCAACGAAATCGTCCAGCTGGTCGGCGAAGTACAGGAAGCGGATCTGCCGGCGCACATCGTCATACTCGACGATGTAGCAGTTTTCGGCGTACATCAGCGACCCCAGCACGCCGTGCACATGGCGCAGCATGTCGCCCATTTCCAGATCGGCGCCAGCCAGGTCGGCAATCTGGAACAGCGCCTGCTGCAGCCGCTCGGCCTGTTCCAGCGCACGGATCTGCCCGGCCTGGCGGCCGCGCTGCAGCGCCAGTTCCATCGCCTGCCGGGCCATGGCCCACCAGGCGGAGGATGGCGCAGCGCCCTGCACCTGCAACCGCAGCTGCGCACCATCGTGGTCCCACTGCTGGCATCCGGCATCCACCGCGCAAGGGCCCAGCCACAGCGGGGCCTCGTCCTCGCCGCCGGCGGGCCAGCCGTGCTGGCCACGCCCCAGTTGCGGGTCATCCCAGCCCACGCGCACGCAGGCCTCCGCCGGCAGCAGCGCGTGCAGCGCGCGCACCAGCGCCGTGCTCAGCACGGCCTCGTGGGGTGGTTGCAGCTGCACGCGTTCGGCTTGCATGGACACAATCACGATCTCTTGGCGCTGCAACGCAGCGCCTCCCCTGAATCACCGAGCATAGCGCGCCACCGGGGGGGCAATGGAAGCCCGCCAACCCCGATTCACGCACCCGGCCGTTATTGCGTGCACATTCCAACGTAACGCGCCCTTTGAACGCCGCCCTGTCCCTGCCCGTCACCGGCTATGCGCCACCGCCCGCAGCGCTTACTCTGTGCAGCGTGGACGCCGCCGCCCTGCCAACCGACGAAGCCTTGATGCTGGCCTGGGCCGGTGGCGACCTGCATGCGTTCGAAAGCCTGTATGCGCGCCATCGCAAGCGCCTGTTCGGTTTCCTGTTGCGGCAACTGCGCGACAACGCGCTGGCCGAGGAAATCTTCCAGGACGTCTGGCAGCGGGTGATCAGCGCACGGGCGGGATGGCAGCCCGATGCCGCATTCAGCACGTGGCTGTTCCGCATCGCGCACAACCGGTTGAACGATCACTGGCGCGCGGCGCGCCACCGGCCCGCCGCACCGGCCGATGCCGACCTGCGCCTGGCGGCACTGGAAGACGGGCACACGCCGGAAGCTGAACTGTCTGAATTCGAGCAGCGCCGGCGTATCCAGCGCGCGATGGAAGACCTGCCGCCGGAACAGCGCGAAGTGCTGCAACTGCGGCTGGAACAGGAACTGAGCCTGGAGGAGATCGGCCAGATCACCGGCGTTGGCCGGGAGACCGTGAAATCGCGGCTGCGCTATGCGATGGACAAGCTGCGGGCGGGACTGAGCGCATGAACCGAGACGATCCACTGACCCCGGAAGAGCGCGCACTGGCGGGCCTGCTGGGGCGCCGCAGCGAACAGGCGCCGCCGGCATCGTTGGACGCGACCATCCTGGCCGCTGCACGCGCCGCCGTGCAGGACACGGCGCCCCCTGCACAGGGCGCCGCCGCAACGCCGCAGCCGGTTGATCGGGCCCGGCGTGCGCGCAAGGGCCGGCGCTGGCCGGCCGTGTTCGGCATCGCCGCATCCACGGTGCTGGCGGTCGGTATCGCCTGGCAGATGCGGCCGGAACCGCCGTCACCCCCGCCGATGGAATCCAGTGCCCCGGCCCGCCCGGAAACCGCCGCAGCGGAAGCCGCGGCACCCGCGCCCGTGGCCGAGCCCGCTGCGGTCGGCGCCTCCGCCGCGCCTGCGCCGACGAACGAATCCGCACCCGCACCGGCCGAAGCGGCACCTGCACCGGTCATGTCCCGCCGCGCACCTGCGCCTGCACGGGCCGCACCCGAACCGCAACCTGCCGCCGCGCCGGTGGTCAGCGATGTCGTGGCGCCACCTGCGCCGCCCGCCCCGCCGGCACCGCCTGCCCCGGTTGCGTACTCCGCGCCTGCGCCTGCAGCGGCGGCCGCCATGGCCGATACCGCCGATGTGGCCGCCGAAGCCGCACCCGCTGCACGCCCGCAGCAGCGCGAAGCCGCTTCCGCCTTCAAGGCCAGCCCCGCCCCGGCCAGTGCGCCGGCCGCGCGCGCGCCCGGAGTGATGCTGCGCCGCTCCAGCGATGCCGGGCTGAGCGCACAGGACGTGCACGCCGAAGTACTGGCCGATGCCAAGCTGCCACGCCGGCAATGGCTGCAGAAGATCCGCGAGCGCCGCGATGCCGGCCAGCGCGATCTGGCCCGCATCAGCCTGGAACGCTATCTGCAGCAGTACCCCGAATCGCGCCTGCCAAAGGACCTGCGGCCGCTGCTGGACGACTGAGGCAAGCCGGTGGCAACGCCGTAGAATGGGTGCAATGCCCGATACCCTCGCCCAGCCCGTCAGCCATACGCTGGAAATCAAGCACAGCCGCTTCACCGCCCATGCCGCGCCCATCGACGGCGCCGCGGCAGCGCTGGCGTTCCTGCAGCAGGTGGCCGTGGCCGACGCCACCCACAACTGCTGGGCTTACCGGCACGGCCAGGATTACCGGTCCAGCGACGATGGCGAGCCCGCCGGCACCG
Source organism: Stenotrophomonas sp. (assembly GCF_032056425.1). Taxonomy (GTDB): domain Bacteria; phylum Pseudomonadota; class Gammaproteobacteria; order Xanthomonadales; family Xanthomonadaceae; genus Stenotrophomonas. Next base: position 4,830 of record NZ_DAMBCN010000040.1, on the reverse strand, counting down.
CCGGACGGCCGATCCTGGCGGCCATCGATGGCCAGGGCTTTGATCGGGTGGTGGTCGTGGTCACGCGCTGGTACGGCGGCATCAAGCTGGGCGCCGGCGGCCTGGTACGCGCCTATGGCGGTACTGCCGCAGAATGCCTGCGCACCGCGCCACGCCAGCCCCTGGTGGAACGGGCACGGCTGCAACTGGCCGCCGGCTTCGAGGATCTGGGTGCCCTGCACGCCGCCCTGCCCGCGCACGGGGCCGAAAAACGCGATGAACAGTTCGACAGCCACGGTGTGCGGCTGCGGGTGGAATTGCCCGCAGAGCAGGTGGAAGCATTGAAAACGCGCCTGCGCGACGCCACCCGTGATCGTATCCGCATCTACAACGACGACCTGCATGACTGACAAGGACGACGCCACCGCCTCGACCCCGCCGCTGCGCCGCCTGGGCAGCCTGCGCACGCTGTGGCCCTTCGTGCGTCGCCACCGCGGCCTGTTCAGTGCCTGGCTGGTGGCGCTGGCCATTTCCTCGGCGGCCACGCTCAGCCTGCCGCCGGCGGTCAAGCAGATGATCGACCATGGTTTCAGCAGCGGCGGCCAGATCAACCGCGCCTTCGCCCTGTTGATGCTGGTGGCCGTGGTGATGGCCCTGGCCACCGCCGCCCGCTTCTACTTCGTATCGCTGCTGGGCGAGAAAGTGGTGGCCGACCTGCGCAGCAAGCTGTACGCGCACCTGATCCAATTGGGCGCAGGCTTCCACGACCGCAGCCGCAGCGGCGAACTGGTCTCGCGACTGACCGCCGACAGCGAGCTGCTGCGCAGCGTGGTCGGCTCCACCATGTCCGTCGCCCTGCGCAGCAGCGTGACCGTGGTCGGCAGCCTGGGCATGCTGTTCGTCACCAGCCCGCGACTGGCGGCGTGGTCGCTGCTGGGCATTCCGCTGGCGGTGCTGCCGATCATCATCGGCGCGCGCAAGCTGCGCACGGTGGCGCGCAACAGCCAGGACCGCATCGCCGACGCCAACAGCCTGGCCAGTGAAACGCTGGGGGCGGTACGCACGGTGCAGGCGCATGCGCGCGAGCCTTACGAGCGCGGCCGCTTCGACCACGCGCTGGGCGATGCCATCCACGCCGCACGGCGGCGCATCGGCGCGCAGTCGCTGGTCACCGCCAGCGCCATCCTGCTGATCTTCGGTGCCATCGTCGGCGTGCTGTGGCTCGGCGCCCACGATGTCATCGCCGGCCGCCTCAGCGCCGGCACCCTGGGCCAGTTCGTGCTGTATGCCCTGATCGGCGGCGGCTCGGTGGGGGCGCTGGCCGAAGTGTGGAACGAACTGCAGCGTGCCGCCGGTGGCATGGGCCGCATTGGCGAGCTGCTGCAGGAAGACATCGAGATCCGCGCGCCGGCCCAGCCACGTGCGCTGCCGCAGCCGTTGCGCGGCGAGATCCTGTTCGACGATGTGGTATTCCACTACCCGCAGCGCCCCGACCAGGCGGCACTGCAGCATTTCAGCCTGCACGTGCGACCCGGCGAAACCGTCGCCCTGGTCGGACCTTCCGGTGCCGGCAAGAGTACGGTGCTGTCGATGCTGCTGCGCTTCCACGACCCGGAGCAGGGCCGCGTATGCGTGGACGGAATCGACGTGCGCGAGGCCGATCCGGCCGCGCTGCGCGCGCAACTGGCCCTGGTACCGCAGCAGCCCACGCTGTTTGCCGCCAGCGCACGCGACAACATCCGTTACGGCCGCCTGCAGGCCAGCGATGCCGAGGTGGAGGACGCCGCCCGCGCCGCCGAGGCCGACGCCTTCCTGCGCGCCCTGCCGCAGGGCTACGACAGTGAGCTGGGCGAGCGCGGTGCGCGCCTTTCCGGCGGCCAGCAGCAGCGCGTGGCGATTGCCCGTGCGTTGTTGAAGGATGCGCCGATCCTGCTGCTGGACGAAGCCACCAGTGCCCTGGACGCACAGAGCGAACACGGCGTGCAGCAGGCGCTGGAACGGCTGATGGCCGGACGCACCACGCTGGTGATCGCGCACCGCCTGGCCACCGTGCTGAAGGCCGATCGCATCGTGGTGATGGACCATGGCCGCATCGTGGCCGAGGGCACGCATGCACAGCTACTGGCCGAAGGCGGCCTGTATGCTGAACTGGCACGCTTGCAGTTCATCGACTGATGACGCCCCGCTAACGCGGGGCGGCCCACGCTGGCGTTGCAGCAAACCGGCTGCACACAGGAGCTTGGCGATGTCGTTCCGTCAGTTTCCCGCCGTGGACAACCACGGCGAAACCCACGTCATCATCGAATTCACGCCCGACGCCGACGGCAGCGGGCACGCGTCAGAAGCCACGCCGCGCTACGAACTGGACGATGGGCGGCACCTGGTGCGCAACGGCCGCGAGTTCACCACCACCGGCGGCGAGCTGCATCTGACGATCTGATCGGGGCCGCCCGGGATGGCCCGGGCCGACGACCGGTAGGTGTCGACCTTGGTCGACACGGGGAGTGCGTCGAGCATGGCTCGACGCTACAAAAACGTGTGGTCAATTTTTCGCCAATCGTCTTGACAGCATTGCCTGCCAAGGCCTGCGCGCGGTTATCCACACCTTTACGCAGAAACCATCCACATCCCCTGTGGATGAATGCGCCTAGGCCAGCACCCGCCCGATGCCGCTGGCATCGACGTCGGCCGCGGCCAGCGCAATGGCCCCGGCATCGCTGCCGGCCACGAAGCCGATGCGGAAGTGCACCTCGCCGGCCGGCGTGCGCGAGGAATGGATCGACGCCAGGCTGATGCCATGCTGCTCGAAGACGTTCAGCAGTTCGCGCAGCGAACCGGGGCGATCCTCCGGCAGGTGCACCGACAGCGCATTGCGTTCGGTCAGGTCAGCCAGCAGATACCCCACCCGCTCGAAGGTGTAGTTGCCGGCGGCCAGGGCCGGCTTGCCGAAAGCGGCGTGGTTGGCGGCAAGTGACTGCTCACGGAACGCCCCGCGCGCCGCATCGTCGCCCTGCCCGACCTGCACCTGCAGGCGCTGCAGATGACCGACCAGCTTTTCCAGCATCGGCGCCACATACGGGTTGCCGAACTGGATGTCCTCGTAGATGGACGGGTTCAACGACAGGATGCGCGAAATGATCGCCGTATCCAGTTCGAAGGACGCCGAACGGTACGGCATCATCGCCGCCAGGTCACCCAGCTGCGGCTGGTACTCGCGCAACACACCGGCCTGGGCCAGATGTGTGGCGTGCACCATCGCCTGTACCAGCGCCATCATCTGATCGTGGTGCTGCGGGGTGGCACGCACGCACTCGGCCTGCAGCGCAGTGCACAGCGCATCCACCCAGGGCTGCCACTGCCGCAGGCGCGCCTCGCAGACCACCATCACCCGCCCCTTCAGGGTGGGTGCCTTCGGCGGCGCGGTCATCGGATGCAACCCGACCACCTCGGCCTGTGACGCCAGCATGGCCTGCACCGGCCCCTCTTTCACCGAGGTCACGTCCAGCCACAGGCGCCCGGCCTCACGCCCGGCCGACTGTTCCACGTAGCGGGCAATCAGCGCCGGCGTATGTCGGATCGGTGCGGAGAACACCAGCACATCGGCCTGTGCCAGCAGCTGATCCGGCGAATGTGAGGTGGGGTCGGCCGGGTCATGGCCGATCACCTGCAGCTGCATGTGCTGCTGGAAGAAACGGGTCAGCCAGCGCCCGTAGGCGCCGGCGCTGCCAACGATGCCGACCGTGCGCGGCGTGCGTGCCTGCGAAGCGGTCATGCGAGCCGTTCGGCCTGGAAGCGGGCGCCGTCGGCCAGCGCGGCCGGAGCCGCGGCAATCACATCGAACTCCTCGAAGCCCTGCGCCAGCGTGGCTTCCAATGCGGCATGGGTGCCGGCCACGGCGCGCGAGATCGCCTGCTGCATCGATTCGCCGCGCAGCAGGAACGACACCACCAGGGCCATCAGCACATCGCCGGTGCCGGCCACATCCACCGGCAGCAGCGGCGAGGTCCAGCGCCAGGTCTCCTCGCGGCCCACTGCCAGGGTGACCAGTTCGCCCGGGTTGCCGCCCACGCTGTGCGCGATCACCCAGTGCGGGCCGCGATCAAGCAGCGTGCGTGCGGCGGCGATGGCATCGGCCTCGGCCAGCGCGGGCATGCCGGTCAGGCGGTTGAGTTCGAACGCATTGGGCGTGACCAGCCACGCGTGCGGCAGCAGCCGTTCGCCGAAAATGGCTTCCAGCCCCGGTTCGACATAGGGACCGGTATGGGTATCGCCGATGACCGGGTCCAGGCAGTAGCGCAACTGCGGGCAGGCCGGCAGCAGGGTATCCAGCCAGTCGGCGAACGCCGCACCATTGGCGGCGCTGCCGAAATAGCCCGACACCAACATCTTCGCCCGCTGCGGCAGGCCACGTTCGGCGGTGCCGCGCAGCAGATCGGCGAACCAGTCGGCGGGCAGCACACGGCCGCGGGTGGTGTCGTAGAACGGCGCATTGCTGAGCAGCACGGTCGGTATTTCCGCCACGCGCAGACCCAGCGCGCGCATCGGCGGCACCGCGGCGCTGTTGCCGGCGTGGCCGTAGACCAGTTGCGACTGGACCGAAATGACGTCGATCGGCGAGGGCCCGTCGGGCCGCTGACGACGGCCGTGGAGCAAGTGATTTTCGAGGGATTCGCTCATGCCCGCATTCTACGCCCAAGGGAGTTTTCGGCAGGGCTTGCAGCCCTGCACCTGCTTCAAGGCAACGGCAACAGCCAAAGCAACAGCAACAGCAGCATTCCGGGGGATGGCGGGGCGGTGTGGGTGGGCAGGACACGCCGCAAGTACGTCCCTGTAGGCTCGTAGGCGCCTTGC
>NZ_DAMBCN010000039.1:11579-23232 GCF_032056425.1 Stenotrophomonas sp. | reverse complement strand
GGGCCAGGTCGGATTCGCCGTAGACGATTTCCATCGCGCGGCCGCCCAGCACGTAGCTCGGGCGCACCACCAGCGGGTAGCCGATTTCGCGGGCCAGCAGCAGGGCTTCCTGGTCGTTGCGGGCGATGCGGTTCGGCGGCTGCTTCAGGCCCAGCTTGTCGACCAGCTGCTGGAAGCGCTCGCGGTCTTCGGCCAGGTCGATCGAATCCGGGCTGGTACCGATCACCGGCACGCCGTTGGCTTCCAGCGCGCGCGCCAGCTTCAGCGGGGTCTGGCCGCCGTACTGCACGATCACGCCCTTGGGCTGCTCCAGTTCGACGATTTCCAGCACGTCTTCCAGGGTCAGCGGCTCGAAGTACAGGCGGTCGGAAGTGTCGTAGTCGGTCGAGACGGTTTCCGGGTTGCAGTTGACCATGATGGTTTCATAGCCATCCTCGCGCAGCGCCAGTGCCGCGTGCACGCAGCAGTAGTCGAACTCGATGCCCTGGCCGATGCGGTTCGGGCCACCGCCCAGGATCATGATCTTGTCGCGGTTGGTCGGCGCGGCCTCGCACTCGTCCTCGTAGGTCGAGTACAGGTAGGCGGTGCCGGTGGAGAACTCACCGGCACAGGAGTCCACGCGCTTGTAGACCGGGCGCACCTTGTGCGCACGACGCAGCGCGCGGATGGCCGCTTCGTTGGTGCCGGTCAGCTGGGCCAGGCGCGCATCGGAGAAACCGGCACGCTTGAGCTTGCGCAGGCGCGCAGCGTCCAGCGCGTCGATGCCACCGGCAGCCACCTCGCCTTCAGCGGCGATGATCTCTTCGATCTGGTCCAGGAACCAATGATCGATGAAGGACAGCGCGTAGATGTCGTCCACGCTCATGCCGGCGCGGAACGCATCGGCCACGTAGAACAGACGCTCTGGGCCCGGTGCCTTCAGCTCGCGGCGCAGGGTCTGCAGGTCATCTTCGCTGCTCAGGTCCAGGCCGGTCGGGTCGAAGCCGACCTTGCCGGTTTCCAGGCCGCGCAGGGCCTTCTGTACCGATTCCTGGAAGGTGCGGCCCATGGCCATCACTTCGCCCACCGACTTCATCTGGGTGGTCAGGCGTGCATCGGCGGCCGGGAACTTCTCGAAGGCAAAACGCGGAATCTTGGTGACGACGTAGTCGATGGACGGCTCGAACGAGGCCGGGGTCAGGCCGCCGGTGATTTCGTTCTTCAATTCGTCCAGGGTGTAGCCCACGGCCAGCTTGGCGGCGACCTTGGCGATCGGGAAGCCGGTGGCCTTGGAGGCCAGCGCCGAGGAACGCGACACGCGCGGGTTCATCTCGATCACCACCACGCGACCGGTCTTCGGGTTGATGCCGAACTGCACGTTCGAGCCACCGGTGTCCACGCCGATCTTGCGCAGCACGGCGATGGAGGCATCGCGCAGGCGCTGGTATTCCTTGTCGGTCAGGGTCTGCGCCGGGGCCACGGTGATCGAGTCACCGGTGTGCACGCCCATCGGGTCCAGGTTTTCGATCGAGCAGACGATGATGCAGTTGTCCGCGGTATCGCGGACCACTTCCATTTCGAATTCCTTCCAGCCCAGCACCGATTCTTCCACCAGCACTTCGGTGGTCGGCGACAGTTCCAGGCCGCGGCTGACGATCTCCACCAGTTCTTCGCGGTTGTAGGCGATGCCGCCACCGCTGCCGCCCAGGGTGAAGCTGGGGCGGATGATGGTCGGGTAGCCGACGCGGGTCTGGATCTCCAGCGCTTCGTCCAGGGTGTGGGCGACGGCGGCGGTCGGGCACTCCAGGCCGATCTCACCCATGGCCACGCGGAACAGCTCGCGGTCTTCGGCCATGCGGATCGCTTCGCGCTTGGCACCGATCAGTTCGACGTTGTACTTCTCCAGCACGCCGTTGTCGGCCAGGTCCAGCGCGCAGTTCAGCGCGGTCTGGCCACCCATGGTCGGCAGCAGGGCATCGGGCTTTTCCTTGGCGATGATCTTCTCGACCGTCTGCCAGTTGATCGGCTCGATGTAGACGGCGTCGGCCATCTCCGGGTCGGTCATGATGGTGGCCGGGTTGCTGTTGACCAGCACCACGCGGTAACCCTCGTCACGCAGGGCCTTGCAGGCCTGGGCGCCGGAATAGTCGAACTCACAGGCCTGGCCGATGACGATCGGGCCAGCACCGATGATGAGAATGGTCTTGAGGTCAGTGCGCTTGGGCATTTTCTTCTCTAAGTCAGTACAGCGTGACAAGGGGGAGTGATCGCACGCTGTCGATCAGGAATCTTGATCCGCAGCGCCGCGCCAGGGGCAGCAGCGATGCGGGGGCTTACGGTCCATCGCGACGCCACCGGCGGGCCGGCGGCGCACTGATCACGCCTTGCTCTGCTCCATCAGGGCCACGAAGCGGTCGAACAGCGGTCCCACGTCGGTCGGGCCCGGCGAGGCTTCCGGATGGCCTTGGAACGAGAACGCCGGCACGTCGGTGCGGGCCACGCCCTGGTTGGTGCCGTCGAACAGCGAACGGTGGGTCACGCGCAGGGTCGGCGGCAGGGTTGCTTCGTCAATGGCAAAACCGTGGTTCTGCGAGGTGATCATCACCCGGCCGTTGTCCAGGTCCTGCACCGGGTGGTTGGCGCCGTGGTGGCCGTGGCCCATCTTCATGGTCCTGGCGCCCGAGGCCAGGCCCAGCAGCTGGTGCCCCAGGCAGATGCCGAAGGTCGGGATCTTCACGTCGATGAAGGTCTTGATCGCTTCGATGGCGTAGTCGCACGGTTCCGGGTCACCCGGGCCGTTGGACAGGAACACGCCGTCCGGCTTCAGCGCCAGCACCTCGGCCGCCGGGGTCTGCGCCGGCACCACGGTCACTTCGCAGCCGCGCTCGGCCAGCATGCGCAGGATGTTGGTCTTCACACCGAAGTCGTAGGCCACGACCTTGAACCGGGCCGGCACGCTGACGAACGCGTTGGCGTCCAGGTCCAGCTGGCCTTCGGTCCAGGTGTAGGTCTTTTCGGTGGTGACCACCTTGGCCAGATCCATGCCCTTCAGGCCCGGGAACTTGCGGGCGGCTTCCAGTGCCTTTTCCACGTCGATGTCACCGGCCATCAGCGCACCGTTCTGTGCGCCCTTCTCGCGCAGGATGCGGGTCAGCTTGCGGGTGTCGATGCCGGCGATGGCGACCACGCCGCGCTGGATCAGCCAGTCCTGCAGCGACACCTGGCTGCGCCAGTTGCTGGGACGGCGCGGCACGTCGCGCACGATCAGGCCGGCCGACCACACCTTGGACGCTTCATTGTCCTGGTCGGTCATGCCGGTGTTACCGATATGCGGATAGGTCAACGTGACCATCTGCCGGGCGTAGGACGGATCGGTCAGCACTTCCTGATAGCCGGTCATGGCGGTGTTGAACACCACCTCACCGACGGACAGGCCGGGCGCGCCTACGGATTCGCCCTCGAATACGGTGCCGTCTTCGAGGACGAGGATTGCGGCTTGGGTCACGGAATTCTCACTTTGGCTACCGAAGGGGGGCCGAAGTCACGCCTGCGCTTCACGGAAATCCGGTTGCAAAAAAGCGCGGACGTACGGTCTGGGACCGGTCCGGCTTTCGTGATTCGGCGAGTGCGAATTGTAGCGCCGCTGTGGCGCTGGCGCCAGCGGTTATATCGCTTTATGAACAGGCGATTGCGTATTCATTTCAATCCGCAAGCGTATGTGGGCCATCGCGGTAGCGCCGGGCCATGCCCGATGGAACTGACGAGACCGCCGGGCATGGCCCGGCGCTACCGGTTAACGGGGGCCATCCAGCAGGTCGCGCACGCGGTAACTGCCCGGCGCGCGGCCATGCAGCTGGCGGGCGGCAAACAGCGCGCCGCGGGCGAAGATGTCGCGGTTGGTGGCCCGGTGCACCAGCTCGATGCGCTCACCCATCCCGGTGAACTGCACCAGATGCTCGCCAACAATGTCGCCGGCCCGCAGGCTGGCGTAGTGCGGCTGCGCCCCGCCCCGCTGCGCCGCGGCGCCCAGGGTAAGCGCGGTGCCCGAGGGCGCGTCCTTTTTCTGCGTGTGGTGGGACTCAACGATGTCGCAATCCCAGCCGGCCAGCGCCTGCCCTGCCCGCTCCACCAGCTCATCAAGCACCGCCACGCCCAGGCTGAAGTTCGAGGCCCAGACCAGTGGGATCTGCGTGGCCGCCGCCTCCAGCCCCTGCCGCTGCGCGGTGGAAATGCCGGTGGTGCCCGACACCAGCCCGGCACCACGCTGCACGCACAGCGCCAGCATGGCATCGAAGCCCTCCGGCAGGCTGAAATCGATGGCTACATCAAAGGTCGGCGCACCGGCCAGCTCGCTGGCGGCGAAGAACGGCACGCCATCCACCACGCGCTGGGCCGGCGCGCGGCCAGTGACCGCCGCAACGATCTGCAGGGTGTCAGGATGTTCGGCGGCCAGGCGCAACAAGGCCTGGCCCATGCGCCCGGAGGCGCCGTGGATGAGCAATCGCAGGGGGGTCTGGTTCATGCAGGAAGGCTAGCGGCAGCGCCCCGACCCGTCCAGTAGATCCACGCCATGCGTGGATGAAGGCCCCGCGAACAACAGTCGAGCAGGCTCGACGCTACCGCTTCGTGGGCCCGCAGCTGTCGCAGCCACCGCAGGCGCCACCAGCGCCGCTGGCCGGGGGCGCGATCTTCCGGCCCAGCGCCTGCAGCCATGCCGGCCGACCGGGCTTGAGCAGCGCCAGCGCCATGCCGCCGCGCAGCTTCCGCGCCGCGCCGGGGAACTGCTTCTTCAGCACCACCCACGCACTGACCAGCACGGCCAGCGCGATGATGAGGTACTGGATCAGCAGCCCGGTGGTCATCAGCCGCCCCCCAGCGCCACGGTCACCTGGTAGGTGATCAGCGCCGCCACGTAGGCCGCAGCGAACAGATACACGGTGGCAAAGCCCATCTGCTTCCACGAATTGGTTTCGCGCTTGATGGTGGCCAGGGTGGAAATGCACATGGGCGCGTAGATGAACCACACCAGCAGCGACAGACCCGTGGCCAGCGACCAGCCATCACTAAGCAGCGGCGTCAGCGCCTGCGCTGCGGCATCGTCATCGGCGGCCGACAACGCATACACGGTAGCCAGCGAAGACACCGCCACTTCGCGCGCAGCCATGCCCGGGATCAGCGCGATGCAGATCTGCCAGTTGAAGCCCAGCGGCGAGAAGATGGCGGTCATCGCATGGCCGATCTGCCCGGCGAAGCTGTAATCGATGGCCGGCATGGTCGCCCCTTCCGGCGCGCCGGGGAAGGACAGCAGGAACCACAGCAGCACGGTCAGGGCCAGGATGATGCCGCCCACGCGCTTGAGGAAGATCATGCCGCGCTCGTACAGGCCCACGGCCAGATCGCGCGGGTGCGGAATGCGGTACGACGGCAGTTCCAGCAGCAGCGGATGCTCGCTCTTGTCGCGGCGCCACTTCTTCATTACCCACGACATCACCAGCGCACTGAGAATGCCGGCCACGTACAGGCCGAACAGCACCAGGCCCTGCTGGTTGAAGATGCCGACCTTACCCTCGGGAATGAAGGCGCCGATCAGCAGCGCGTACACCGGCAGCCGCGCCGAGCAGGTCATCAATGGCGCCACCAGGATGGTGGCCAGGCGGTCACGCGGGTCCTGGATGCTGCGGGTCGCCATGATGCCCGGCACGGCGCAGGCGAAGCTGGACAGCAGCGGAATGAAAGAGCGCCCCGACAGGCCGGCGGCGGCCATCATGCGGTCCAGCAGGAACGCCGCGCGCGGCAGGTAGCCCGACTCTTCCAGGGCCAGGATGAAGGCGAACAGGATCAGGATCTGCGGCAGGAACACCACCACGCCGCCCACGCCGGCGATGATGCCGTCGGTCAGCAGGCTGGTCAGCGGCCCGGCCGGCAGCGCGCCGGCGGCCAGCTCGCCCAGCCAGGCGAAGCCGGCTTCGATGCCGTCCATCAGCGGCGTGGCCCAGGCAAACACCGCCTGGAAGATCAGGAACATCACCACCACCAGAGTAGCCAGGCCGAATACCGGGTGCAGCAGCCAGCGGTCCAGGGCGTCGTCGATCTTTGCGGTGCGCGCCGGCATGCGCACGGCCGCCGACAGAATGGCGCGCACCTTGCCGTGGTAGTCGATGCCGCCTTCCACGCCGGCCAGCGGCGCATCCAGGTGCGGCACCATGGCGTCGAGGCGCTCCACCAGCGCGCGCGCGCCCTGCTTGCGCACCGCCACGGTTTCCACCACCGGCACGCCGATCTCTCGCTCCAGCGCGGCCACATCGATCTGGATGCCACGGCGCTGCGCCGCATCGACCATGTTCAGCGCGATCACCATCGGCTTGCCCAGCTCGCGCAGTTCCAGCGCGAAGCGCAGGTGCAGGCGCAGGTTGGTGGCGTCGATCACGCACAGCAGCACGTCCGGCGCCGCCTCGCCCGGGTAGAAGCCCCGGCACAGGTCGCGGGTGATCGCTTCGTCCAGGCTGGCCGGGTGCAGGCTGTAGGCACCGGGAAGATCGAGCACGGCAAATTCCCGACCGGACGGCGCGCGCAGGCGGCCTTCCTTGCGCTCGACGGTAACGCCGGTGTAGTTGGCCACCTTCTGCCGGCTGCCGGTCAGCTGGTTGAACAGCGCGGTCTTGCCGCTGTTGGGGTTGCCAACCAGCGCGATGCGCAGCGGCGTGGCGGAGGCGTTGCTGGTCATGCACGGCTTTCCTGGCGGGCGGCGTCGATGACGACGCGCTTGGCTTCAGAGATACGCAGGGCGAAACGGGTGAAACCGACCTGCACCAGCAGCGGCTCGCCCCCCACCGGGCCCTTGGCCAGCAGACGCACTTCCTCACCCTCGACGAAGCCCAGCTCGCGCAGGCGGCGGGCAATGGCATCGTTGGCGTGCAGGTCCTGCACGGAATCGACCACGGCCGGGGTGTGCAGGGGCAGTTCGGACAGCGTCATCTAGCGTGTTCTCTGCTGGATGTAAATGGTTCTCGATTCTAACATTCCCGCGTCGCGTCATGGCCCATGACCAATGGCCCGCTATGATCCATACAGGTATGAAGTGACCCTGGAATCCCATGAACGATGCTTTGCAGATCGAGCGCACCGGCGCCACCGTGACCCTCTGGCTTAACCGGCCGACCCTGCACAACGCCTTCGACGCCGGGCTGATCGCTCAGTTGACCACGGCGCTGGACGAGGCCGGCCGCGATGACAGCGTGCGGGTGGTGGTGCTGGCCGGGCATGGCGCCTCGTTCTCGGCCGGCGCCGACCTGCAATGGATGCGCAGCATGGCCGCGGCCAGCGAGGCGGAGAACCGTGACGACGCGCTGGCCCTGGCGCGCCTGATGCGCACCCTGGACGAGCTGCCCAAACCGACCCTGGCGCGGGTGCACGGCGCCGCCTTCGGTGGCGGGGTGGGCCTGGTGGCCTGCTGCGATATCGCCATCGCCAGCACCAGCGCCCGCTTCGGGCTGACCGAAAGCCGTCTGGGGCTGCTGCCGGCGGTCATTTCCCCCTACGTGATCCAGGCCATCGGCGCCCGCCAGGCCCGCCGCTGGTTCGCCACCGGCGAGCATTTCGACGCCGAGACCGCGCTGCGCATCGGCCTGGTCCACCAGTTGGTGGAACCGGGCCGCCTGGACGACGCCCTGCATCGCCAGCTGGCCCTGCTGGACAAGGCCGGCCCGATCGCCGCCGCGTCGGCCAAGCAGCTGGTCCGCCAGGTCTGCGACAGCCGCGACCGCGACCGCCTGGACCTCGACAACGCCGACCTGATCGCCCGCCTGCGGGTGTCCGCCGAAGGCCAGGAAGGGCTGGGCGCGTTCCTCGACAAGCGCGCGCCGCACTGGGTCACCGAAGCCTGAGCGCTTTCCTGCACGCCCTGCACACTGCGTGGCCGGTCATATGGGCGGCCTGCGTATCCCCTCTGGCAGCCGGTACAACCGCCTGCCCTGCTCCCCAGGACCCGACGTGACTCGACTCCCGACGACTGCATCCAGCACCGCAGCTACCGCCCGCCCCGCCGTCCCGTACAGCGGGGCACGCGCATGAGCGATTTCGTCCGTATCGTCGAAGTCGGCCCGCGCGATGGCCTGCAGAACGAAAGCCAGGCCGTGTCCACCGCCGACAAGATCGCCCTGATCGATCGCCTCTCGGCCACCGGGCTGCGCACCATCGAAGCCACAAGTTTCGTCAGCCCGCGCTGGGTACCGCAGCTGGCCGATGCGGCCGAGGTCTTTACCGGCATCACCCGACTGCCCGGCGTGGCCTACCCGGTGCTGGTGCCCAACGAACAGGGCTATGACCGCGCGCTGGCGGCGGGCGTGCAGGAGGTGGCGGTGTTCACCGCGGCGTCGGAAGCCTTCAACCGCCGAAACACCAATGCGGGCATCGACGAATCGCTGGCACGCTTCCAGCCGATCCTGCAGCGCGCACTGGTCGACGGCGTGCGCGTGCGCGGCTATGTGTCCACGGTATTGGGCTGCCCCTACCAGGGCGAGGTGCCGCTGGCCGATGTCGTCTGGGTGGCCCGCGCCCTGCATCGCATGGGCTGCTACGAAATCTCGCTGGGCGACACCATCGGCGTCGGCACCCCGCACAAGGCCCGCGCCATGCTGCAGGCGGTCGCCGCCGAAATTCCGATGTCCGCCCTGGCCGTGCACTTCCACGACACCTACGGCCAGGCCATCGCCAACATCGCCACCTGTCTTGAAGAAGGTGTGCGCGTGGTCGACAGCGCGGTATCCGGCGCCGGCGGCTGCCCCTACGCCAAGGGCGCCAGCGGCAACGTCGCCAGCGAAGACGTGGTCTACCTGCTGCGCGGCCTGGGCCTGGAATGCGGGGTGGATCTGGATGCGTTGGCCGCCACCGGCCGCTGGCTGGCCGGGCTGCTGGGCCGTACCACCGCCAGCCGCACCGGCCAGGCATTGGCGGCTACATGACCGCCCGCGGCCCGCGTGACCGTCCGGCCCCCGGCAAATCCTCCGCCGCAACCGACGTCGCCCTGGCCGCACTGGACAGCGCGCTGGCCGCCACCCCGCCGCCCGCGCTGGCCGCACTGCTGAAGCAGGCCCGCCAGGCCCTGCTGGATGAGCGCCAGCGCGCACTGGATCATCAGTCGCGTTATGCGGCCCTGTTCGATGCCGTACCCGATCCGGTCAGCATCCTCAGCGCCGAGGGGGTGGTGCTGGATGTGAACCGGGCCGGCATTCAGGCCTACGACCGCCCGCGCGAGGCCATCGTCGGCCAGCCCATCGAACTGCTGAACCCGGACCTGCCCAGCGACCACCTGGAACCGGTCTGGGAAGCCCTGAACCGGGGCGACACCTACGTCATCGAAGTCACCAACATGCGTGGTGATGGCAGCCGCTTCCCGGTGGAGGTGCACTCGGCCGGCTTCAGCGATCGCGGCGAGCGCTGCATCGTGGCCGTGGCCCGCGACCTGAGTGGTCGCTGGCGTGCCGAATCACGCTACCGGCTGTTGATGGAATCCATCGACAAGGGCGTGATCCTGTTCGACCGCAACCTCAACGCCCTGTCGGCCAACCCGGCCGCGCACCGCATCCTGGGCCTGGCCGGCGATGGCACTGGCCTGCACTCGCTGCTGGACCCGGAAGCGTGGATCGTGGTGGACGAACACGGGCAACCGCTGCCCACGGCGATGTGGCCGACCAACCGCTGCTTCCAGGCCGGGCGGGTGATCCGCAGCACGGTCATTGGCCTGTACCACCGCCCGCGCGGGCGCATGCTGTGGCTGTCGTGCACAAACGTGCCGGTGTTCAGCAGTGGCTGCGACGAGGCCGGGCACGTGTATGCGATGTTCAGCGACATCACCGAGCTGAAACGCAACAGCCTGCTGTTCTCGCGCGCACAGTCGCTGGCCCACATCGGCGGCTGGGAATGGGACCGTGGCCTGCAGCGGCTGTACCTGACTGACGAGGCGCGGCACATCGTCGGCCAACCCACCGATGTGCAGGACATGCCGGATCTGCTGGACTGCCTGCGCAGCGACGATCGCCAGGCCCTGCAGCAGGCCCTGACCGACACCATCGAACACCGCAGCAGCTTCGGCCTGGAACTGCAGGGGCAGCGCCGCGATGGCCATTCGTTCTGGATCCGCATGATCGGCGAAGTGTCCGCGGGGGATGTCGATGCCGCGCGCATCGCCGGCACCCTGCAGGACATCACAGAGCGCAAGCAGGCCGAGGAAACCCTGCGCGTGCAGGCGCGCACCGATCCACTGACCGGCATCATGAACCGCGACGCCGTGCTCAGTGATCTGGACGTGCGCATGGCCAGCCCCGGCCATGACCGGGTGGCGGTGCTGTACATCGACCTGGACCGCTTCAAGGTGGTCAACGATCTGCTGGGGCACAACGCCGGCGACGAGCTGCTGATCGAGGCCACCCAGCGCATCGCCCGCGCGATCGGCACCGAGGGCCTGCTGGCCCGGTTTGGCGGCGACGAGTTCCTGGTCATCTGCGATCTGCGTGACCAGCCCGACCAGGCCGAACAGCTGGCCGAACGCATCATCACCGCCTTCGTGCCGCCCTTCCAGCTGGGCAGCGACGAGTTTCCGGTAACCGCCAGCATCGGCATCGCCTGCGCCCCGCAGGACGGCGACCGGCCGCAGCAGCTGATCCAGAATGCCGACATCGCCATGTACGAGTGCAAGCGCCGCACCCGCAATGGCTGGCAGGTGTTTTCGCAGGAGCTGGCCGAGCGCCAGAACGACCGGTTGCAGATTGAAAGCCGCCTGCACAAGGCCCTGGATGGCGACGAATTCCGCCTGGTCTACCAGCCGCAGGTGAACCTGCGCACCGGCGCCACCATCGGCTGCGAAGCCCTGATGCGCTGGCAGAACAGCCAACTGGGGGAAATGCGCCCGGACCTGTTCATCCGCCACGCCGAACATACCGGCGATATCGTGCGCATCGGCCACTGGGCGCTGCGCGAAGCCTGCCGCCAGGTGCGGCAGTGGCGCGACGCTGGGCTGGGGGGGATGCGGGTGGCGGTGAACGTGTCCTACCGCCAGTTCACCGGCGACGACCTGGCACGCAACGTGCGCAGCCTGCTGGACGAGTTCGAACTGCCCGGCACCGCACTGGAACTGGAATTCACCGAACGGGTGTTGATCGAAGACGCGCCCGACACCCTGCGCACCTTCGCCCGCCTGCGCGAGATGGGGGTGATGCTGACCATCGACGATTTCGGCGAGGGCTACAGTGCCCTGAATTACCTGCGGCGGCTGCCGATCCACGGCCTCAAGCTCAGCCAATTGTTCGTGGAAGGCATTCCGCGCAACCGCTCGGACGTGGCGGTGTGTGAAGCAGTCTGTGCGATTGCCCGCAGCCTGGGCCTGGGCGTGGTGGCCGAAGGCGTGGAAAACGAGGCCCAGCGTCAGTGCCTGCTGGATCTGGGGGTCGCCGTGGGCCAGGGCTTCCTGTTCGCCCACGGGCTGGAGCCGGCCGAGTTCGAGCGCCACCTGGCCCGCAGCCGCTGACCCCGCCCCCCCCTGGGCGCCAACCCTCCCCACCTCGGCGGGTGCCAACCTTTCCCACTCCGGTAGGTGCCAACCTTGGTTGGCACGATTTCCCGCCTGGTAGGTGCCAACCTTGGTTGGCACGATTTCCCGCCTGGTAGGTGCCAACCTTGG
>NZ_DAMBCN010000039.1:0-11479 GCF_032056425.1 Stenotrophomonas sp. | reverse complement strand
TTGGCACTGCTGGAACAGTTGAGCGAGCTCGACTCTACGTAAACCACCTATCCCACCCGCCTTTGCAGCACCGCACAACAGCCAGTGCCACGGCTTCCGTTAGAATCGGCGGTTCTTGAACCTGCAGGACCTTGCAATGCAGCTGTCTTCCGTACGTGCCGTGATCACTGGCGGCGTTTCCGGCCTCGGCCTGGCCGTGGCCGAACACCTGGTCGCCCACGGTGGCAAGGTTGCCCTGTTCGATCTGAATGACGACAAGGGTGCGGCCGCGGTCACCGCGCTGGGCGCCGACAAGGCCCGCTACTTCAACGTCAATGTCAGCGATGAAGCAGCCGTGGCCGCCGCCATCGACCAGGCACACGACTTCCTGGGCGGGCTGAACCTGGCCATGAACTGCGCCGGCATCCTCGGTGCCGGCCGCGTGCTGGGCAAGGAGGCACCGATGCCGCTGGCCAACTTCCAGGGCACGGTGATGGTCAACCTGGTGGGCAGCTTCAACGTGGCCAAGGCCGCGGCCAACCGTATGCAGCACAACAGCGCCGGCGATGACGGCGAACGCGGCGTGATCATCAACACCGCCAGCGTGGCCGCCTACGAAGGCCAGATCGGCCAGGCCGCCTACTCGGCCAGCAAGGGCGGCGTGGTCGCCATGACCCTGCCGATGGCCCGCGAACTGTCGCGCTTTGGTATCCGGGTGAACACCATCGCTCCCGGCGTGTTCTGGACCCCCATGGTGGACGGCATGCCCGAGGCCGTGCAGCAGTCGCTGGCCGCCTCGATCCCGTTCCCCTCGCGCCTGGGCAAGCCGGAAGACTTTGCCAGCCTGGTCGGCCACATCATCGGCAACACCTACCTCAACGGCGAGACCATCCGCCTGGACGGCGCCACCCGCCTCGCTCCGAAGTGATTCCCCCGGGCGCCGGGATGGCGCCCACCCCCAACCGACCTAGAACACCATGAAAGCCAACGACATCAAGAAGGGCAACGTCGTCGAGTACAACAACGGCGTGTACCAGATCCGCGACATCGAGCGCAGCTCACCGCAGGGCCGCGGCGGCAACGTGCGCTTCCGTTTCATCATGTACAGCGTGCCGGGCGGCAACAAGCTCGATGCCAGCTTCGATGCCGATGACAACCTGGTCGAAGTGGAGCTGCTGCGCCGCCAGTCCACGTACTCGTACAAGGACGGCGATGCCTTCGTGTTCCTGGATGACGAGGACTACACCCCGTACACCCTGGACGCCGACGTGATCGGTGACGACGCCGGCTACATCACCGACGGCCTGACCGGCATCTACGTGCAGGTCATCGACGAGCAGCCGGTGGCGATCCAGCTGCCGGCCTCGGTCGTGCTGGAAGTGATCGAGACCCCGCCGGAACTGAAGGGCGGCACGGCCACCAAGCGGCCGAAGCCGGCCAAGCTGAACACCGGCATCGAAATCATGGTGCCGGAGTACATCGCCAACGGCGAACGCGTGCTGGTGAACACCGCCACCGGCGAATTCGCCGGCCGCGCCGACTGATTGACCTGCGCCGGGCTGCGCCGGGCGTGGCCCGGCGCTACCGCTGTTCGTAGAGTCGAGCTTGCTCGACTGCTCCATGCGTGCCAACCAAGGTTGGCACCTACCAGGAACGGGCGTGCGGTAGAAGCCGTCGAGCAAGCTCGACGCTACGGGGCGGGTGCGGCGAAGCTGCCGCAACCGTGGTACTGGCGGGTGCCCACGGTCAACATGGCCGTTGCCTCGAAATCCTGCCCGCTCATGTCGTCCTGGCACGGCGTGCGCTGGAAACTGAGCTTGATGTCGGTGCCATCACCAGCCTTGCCCACCCAGCCATCGGCGCCTTCGGTGGGCGCCGGCACCTGGAAGCGGCGCTGCCCGTAATCCACTTCCACCTGCAGACCGGGCGACGGCCCATCGACCACGGCCAACCAACCCGGCTCATTGCCGGTGGCGCGGAAAACCGGCTGCCGGCTCGTATCCGCGGCCGACGCAGGTGCTTCCGGAGCGGTACTGGACGTGGGTCGCGCCGGCTGGCAGGCGACCAGCACGGCGGCGAGGGAGACGGCCATCAAGGCGGAAACTGCACGCATGGCGTGGCTCCTTGTCGCAACTACAGGAACCCCGACCCTAGCACCGCGCTGTAAACGTGCACTGAAAACGAGCTCTGTGCGCTGACGCGCGGTTCAGACAGGCGCGTCGGCCGCAGCCGCCTGCCCGCGCAGCCGCTCGGCCAGCGCAGCCAGGTTGGCATCGATGGCGTCCATCTGCGCGCGCTGCGCCGACGACAACTGCGCGCGCAGCTGCTGGCGAAGTGCCTGCCAGGCCGGCACCGACTGCGCGCTGGCCGTTGCCACCTTACGTGCAAGCGCAGCCTGTTCTTCGGACAGGGGCAGACCGTAACCGGCATCGGCCAGCAATGCTGCGGGGCGCAGCCACTGTCCACTCTGCTGCAGCAAGCTGCGCAGTTGCGCCGTCGCCGCGCTGTCAGGCGCGGCCAGCAGGCGCCGCTTCAGCACATCGCGCGCGCGCAGCTCGGCCCGGCGCTGTGCCGCCTGTTCCAGCAACAACAGGGCCGCGGTGGCACGCATGTCGCCGCGCTGCAGCCACGGCGTCCGCTGGTCCGGCGCAAGCTTCAGCCACGCTGTCACGCTGTGCACCGGCAGATCGAGCTGCGTGGCCGCTACCGTGAAAAGCTGCTGGTAGTGATCGCGCGCAGAGGCAAAGTAATAGCCCTGCGCCTGTGCCGATGCGCGGTCGGCCAGTACTGTTTCATCCAGCGCCTGCACGCGCACCAGGCGCTTGCGCAGACCGCGCGGCGTCACCTGCGCCAGGCCCGCCTGGCCCAGGCGTGGCACGCCGGCCTGCAGCAGCTTGGCGGTTTCCACCGCGCAGTTGTTGCTGACGAAGAAATAACGGCCGTCGTAGCTCCAGTGCACCTGCGCGGTCCGTTCCAGCAGACTGGCGATCTCGTTGCGATCCAAGTGCAGCGGCAGCGACTGCAGGCCGCGCAGCTCTACCTTGGTGTATTCATCGATCACCTGCTGCAGCGGCAGCACGAACAGGCGCGAAGGATAGCCACCGGTCAGGCCACGCCAGTTGGACAACTGCACATCGCCCACGAACGCGCGGAACGACAGCACCCGGTGGTGTTCCAGGTCCAGGCGGCACTCAGGGCCCGGCGCGCGGCCCGGGCGGCAGATCACCAGCCGCAGCATGCTGTGGCCCCAGCGGCTCATGGGCTGGGCGCTGCCTTCGGCAAACAGGTAATCCACGGCGTACACACGGGCCGGGTCCAGGGCCAGCAACGAGGCCGCCCCTTCTTCACTGTCGGCCTGCAGCAGCGGCATCTCGACCGCGCACTGCGGCTCCGGCAGCGAAGGTGGGGTGCCGAAGTGCGTGCGGTACCACTGCGCCAGTGCCGGTCGACGGCAGCCAAAGTCTGCGTCCAGCACGAAGTATTCGGCGTTCACCGCCAGGTATTCGGCCGCGCTGTGGCGTTCGTACGCATCCGGGCTGCGGTCGGAAAAGGCGTTGTCACTCCGCCCCAGGTGCCACGGCCGTCGCTGCCAACCGGCCAGGTCGCGCCAGCGGGCGGTCTTGGACCACCGCCCGCCGCTGCGGTCGGCCACATGGGCCAGTTCGTGTACCAGCGCGCTGCGCCGGGCCCGGCGTGCACCGGGCGTCCCGTCATCCAGCAGCGCGCGACGCAGCGCGACAGCACCGGCGAACGCGCGCCCGTGCACCTCCTGCGGAAGGTCGTCACGCCAGCCCACCCGCACCTGCGCCGGCAGCGCCTGCAGCAGCCCAGCAGGCAGCAGGGCCTGCACATCATCCAGGGTTTGCTGGGCGGTGTGCCGCTGGGCGGCGGTCAGTCCAACCGGATCGAGCTGCAGCCGCCCGGCGGCATGCGCAGCCGGCGCCATCAGCCACGCCATTACGGCCATCCCGAGCGCTACCGCGGCGCGCCACGGTAGCGCCGGGCCCTGCCCGGCGATGCTTCCGGCCGAGCTCATTGCGCCCGCATCAACGGGCCAGCAGTGCCCGCGCCAGTTCCAGGTCGCTCTGCTGCTGTGCGCCGGCATCCTGCTCGCGCAGGTGCACCAGCGCCGCCTGCAGGCGCGCGCCACGGATCTGGCCGTCAGTGGCCACGAACGCGGCGGCATCATCGCGCGCGGCGCGCACCACCTTGTCATCGCCGGAACTGCTGCCCGACGAACCGGACGAGGCGCCGGTGGCCGAACCTGCCGAGGTGCCAGCGAAGCTGGAAGCGAAGCCGACCAGCGGCAGGGACAGCAGGGCAAGCATCAGCGCGGATCGGATCATGGTGTGCGGTTCACAGTGGACGTGGGTGAAGCGTAGCGGCATCGTGAAGAAGATGGGCGGATCAGGCGTCGAACAGCTTGCCGGGATTCAGCCGTGCTTCTGGATCGAAGGCGCGCTTGACCGCCTTCATCAGCGCGATTTCGGCCGGGCCACGGGTGCTGTCCAGGTAACCCTTCTTGACCAGGCCGATGCCGTGCTCGGCGGAAATGCTGCCATCGAAGCGTGCCAGCACCTGCGCCAGCAGCTTGGTCACGTGCTCGCACTGCGTTACGAAATCGGCGTCGCTGGTGTCATCGGGCTTCAGCACGTTGATGTGCAGGTTGCCATCGCCGATATGGCCGAACCAGACCACGTCGAAATGCGGGTAGGCCTGGCCGATCAGCCCCTGGGTTTCGGCCAGGAACGCCGGCATGGCCGAAATGCGCACCGACACATCGTTCTTGTACGGCTTGTAGCGCGCCAGCGCTTCGGTGATGCCCTCGCGCAGGCGCCACAGCTGGGCCGCCTGGGCATCGCTGGCACTGATCACGCCGTCGCTGACCCAGCCGTTGCCCATGCAGTCTTCGAAGGCGGCCATCGCGGCGGCTTCCTGCGCCTCGTCGTTGGCCGCGAACTCGGTGACCACGTAATACGGGTGCACCTCGTCAAACGGCGCCTGCGCCCCATGCGCCAGCACGTGTTCCAGCGCGCGGTCGGTGAAGAATTCGAACGCCTGCAGCTGCAGGCGCGCGCGGAATGCGGCGAACACCTGCATCAGCACGTCGAAGCTGGGCACCGCCAGCAGCATCACGTTGCTGGCCGGCGGCGGGTCGGTCAGCTTTACCGTCGCCTCCACGATCACGCCCAGCGTGCCTTCCGAACCGATCAGCAACTGGCGGAAATCGTAGCCGCTGGAGTTCTTGATCAGGCCCTTGTTGAGCTCCAGCAGTTCACCGCTGGCGGTCACCACTTTCAAGCCGGCAATCCACTCGCGGGTGTTGCCGTAGCGGATCACGCGGATGCCGCCGGCATTGGTGGCGATGTTGCCGCCAATCGAGCAGGAACCACGCGCGGCAAAATCCACCGGATAGATCAGGCCGTGTTCCAGCGCGGCGTTGTGCAGCGCCTCCAGCGGCATGCCGGCCTGCACCACCAGGGTACGGTCCACGGCATCGTAGGCCAGCGCCTTGTTCATGCGCTCCAGGCTGAGCACCAGCTCGCCATTGGCCGCCACCGCGCCACCGGACAAGCCGGTACGGCCGCCGGACGGCACCACGGCCACGCCTTCGGCAGCGCACCAGCGCATCACCGCCTGCACTTCCTCCACCGTGGCGGGCAACGCAATGACCAGCGGGGAAGGTGCCCAGCGCCGGGTCCAGTCACGGCCGTAGTGTTCCAGGTCGGCGGGATCGGTCTTCAGCTTCAGGCCGGGACAGGCCTGCTGCAACGAGGCGATGCGGGAATCGGTCATGACGGTCCAGCGCGGTGCGTGAAGAACGGGCAAGCGTGCCAGCGGCGCGCACGGGCGTCCAGTCCCGGCGGCAGGCGGCGATAGGTTCGAATGCAACCATTTCCGCACTGCACCATGACGGCGGTGATCTGGCATAGTGGGCGGCCCCTGTCCCACTGGCCGTGCCGTCCCATGTCGCCGAAGAAGACCTCGTTCCCCAAGCAGGATATCCGCGTACTGTTGCTGGAGGGGGTCAGCCAGACCGCCGTGGAGGTGTTCGCCGCCGCCGGCTACAGCCAGATCGAGGCCCACAGCAAGGCCCTGCCCGAAGACGAACTGAAGGCGCGCATCGCCGAGGCGCACATCGTCGGCATCCGTTCGCGCAGCCAGCTCAGTGCCGAGGTGCTGGCCGAGGCCAAGCGCCTGATCGCGGTGGGCTGCTTCTGCATCGGCACCAACCAGGTGGACCTGGATGCGGCCGAACTGGCCGGCATCCCGGTGTTCAACGCCCCCTATTCCAATACCCGCAGCGTGGCCGAGCTGGTGATTGCCGAGGCGATCATGCTGACCCGCGGTATTCCGCAGAAGAACGCCGAGTGCCACCGCGGCGGCTGGTCGAAGTCGGCCAGCGGCAGCCACGAGGTGCGCGGCAAGACCCTGGGCATCATCGGCTACGGCCATATCGGCACCCAGGTTGGCGTACTGGCCGAATCGCTGGGCATGCAGGTGATCTTCCACGACGTGGAAACCAAGCTGGCGCTGGGCAATGCCCGCGCCGCGGCCAGCCTGGACGACCTGCTGGCGCGCGCCGACATCATCACCCTGCACGTGCCGGAAACCGCGTCCACGCAGTGGATGATCGGCAGCACCGAGCTTGCGAAGATGCGCAAGGGCGCACACGTGATCAACGCCGCACGCGGCACCGTGGTCGACATCGATGCGCTGGACGCCGCCCTGGCCAGCGGCCACATTGGCGGCGCGGCGCTGGACGTGTTCCCGGTCGAGCCCAAGGGCAACGGCGATGTCTTCGAATCGCCGCTCACCCGCCACGACAACGTGATCCTGACCCCGCACGTGGGCGGCAGCACCCTGGAAGCACAGGACAACATCGGCGTGGAAGTGGCGGCCAAGCTGGTGCGCTACAGCGACAACGGCAGCACCCTGTCAGCGGTCAACTTCCCGGAAGTGACCCTGCCCGAGCATGCCGACAGCCTGCGCCTGCTGCACATCCACCAGAACGTGCCCGGCGTGCTGTCCAAGGTGAACGAGATCTTCTCGCGCCACAACGTGAACATCGACGGCCAGTTCCTGCGTACCGACCCGAAGGTGGGTTACGTGGTGATCGACATCACCGCCAGCGAAGAGCAGGCCAGCGCCGTGCGCGACGAGCTGGCTGCGATTGCGGGCACGTTGCGGACGCGCATTTTGTATTGACCCTGGCGCCGCGCCATCCACGCATGGCGTGGATCTACCGGTAGCGCCGGGCCATGCCCGGCGGAATGCATCAACGCGCCAACCACCGGCGCGCCATGCGCTGCATCGATGCGTCCGATTGCGGATCTGCCGCGACCTCGGCCACCGGCCGCCAGGCCAGCGCCAGCGATTCCTCGCTCAGCACGAAGGCTTCACCGCCCAGCGCACGGATGACGAAACGCACGTCGTAGTGCCAATGCCCCGGCACGTCCTTGCGCTCCGGAATCCAGTGCTTGTCCAGGTCGAAGATGGCCGGGTCTTCCAGCACCAGGCCGGTCAGGCCGGACTCTTCCTCGCCTTCCTTCAGCGCCACATGGGCGAGGTCGCGGTCGCCATCGGCATGCCCGCCCAGCTGCAGCCAGCGCTGCAGCTTGCGGTGATGGGTCAGCAGCACCCGCTGGCCGTCAGCGCTGACCAGCCAGCAGCTGGCGGTGAAGTGCCCGGCCAGACGCTCGCGCCGGAACGGATCTTCCGGATCCTCCAATAATGTGCCGAATTCGGCAGCCAGCTCGCCGTGGGACGGCTCCCGGTCAGCATATTCCTGCAGCAGGCTGCGCAGCCGATCATCAAGCACGGCAAGGGATTCGGCGGATTCGTTCATGAATGCGGGGCGATCTGGAAAACATCGGCCATTATCGCCGTTCATTGTTGCGATTGCGCTTGTGCGGTGGCTTCAGCTTTGGCTAAGGTACAGCGGGCCGTTCGCGCGGTCTTCACCATTCCAGGCCGCCGGCAACGTATCGGCGGCCCTCCCAAACCGATCATCAGGAAAGTTCTGCATGCTGAAAGCTCTGTTGAGGGTCAAGCCGGTACAACCGGCCGGGCACGTCGATGCTGGCGAACCCATCGAAGGCAGCCTGGACGGCGAAGCCACGTTGAAACGGACCCTCACGGCTAAACACCTCATCCTGCTGGGCGTAGGTGCGGTGATCGGCGCAGGTATCTTCGTGCTCACCGGCCAGGCCGCGGCCAACCACGCCGGCCCAGCGGTGATGCTCTCGTTCGTGCTGGCTGGCTTCGCCTGTGCCCTGGCGGGCCTGTGCTACGCCGAATTCGCCGCGATGATGCCGGTGTCCGGCAGCGCCTATTCCTATTCCTACGCCACCCTGGGCGAAGGCATGGCCTGGTTCATCGGCTGGTGCCTGGTGCTGGAATACCTGTTCGCCTCGGCCTCGGTGGCCGTGGGCTGGTCGGCGTACCTGATCAGCTTCATCACCACCACCCTGCACATGCCGTTCCCGGACCTGCTCAGCGCCGCGCCCATCGCCTGGACCGGCAGCGAATTCGTATCGTCGGGCAAGCTGTTCAACCTGCCGGCGGTGCTGATCGTGGCGGCCGTGTCGGGCCTGCTGTACGTGGGCGTGACCCAGTCCGCGTTCGTCAACGCGATCATCGTGGCGATCAAGGTCACCGTCATCTGCCTGTTCATCGGCATCGGCGCGGCCCATGTCGACCCGGCCAACTGGCAGCCGTTCATTCCGGAAAACACCGGCGTGCCGGGTGAGTTCGGCTGGAGCGGCATCTTCCGCGCCGCCACCATCGTGTTCTTTGCGTACATCGGCTTCGATGCGGTCTCCACCGCCGCCGGCGAAACCAAGGACCCGCAGCGCAACATGCCGATCGGCCTGCTCGGTTCGCTGGCGGTGTGCACCATCGTCTACATCATCGTCTGCGCCGTGCTGACCGGCATGATGCCCTACCACCTGCTGGGCACCGACAAGCCGGTGGCCACCGCGCTGGAAGGCTACCCGCAGCTGGCCTGGCTGAAGACCGCCGTGGAAATCGGTGCCATCGCCGGCCTGTCCTCGGTGGTGCTGGTGATGATGATGGGCCAGACCCGCATCGCCTACACGATCTCCCGCGACGGCCTGCTGCCCAGGCTCTTCGGCAAGGTCCACGCCCGCTTCCGCACGCCCTATGTCGCCACGATCGTGGTCGGCGTCATCGCCGCCGCGCTGGCCGGCCTGGTGCCGCTGAACGTGCTGGGCGAGCTGGTGTCGATGGGCACTCTGCTGGCCTTCGCCACCGTCTGCATCGGCGTGCTGGTGCTGCGCTATACCAAGCCGGACATCCATCGCCCGTTCCGCGTGCCGGCGGTGTGGATCATCTGCCCGCTGGGCGCGGCCACCTGTCTGTTCCTGTTCTGGCAGGCGTTCGTGGTGCACTGGCACCTGTTCGTCGGCTGGACCGTGCTGGGCCTGCTGATCTACGTGGGTTACGGCATGCGCAACAGCAAGCTGGCCAAGTCGCCCTGATCGCCCTACGGGCCGGCCCTGCGCCGGCCCGTCCGTTTTCCCCCGCGCCGCCTCGAACGGCGCTTCGACAAGACCGACACACATGTTCAAGCAACTGTGGGCCACCAAGCATCCGCATGCCGCCCATGAAGACGCCAACGGGCTGAGCCTGCGCCGCCACCTGGGCCCGTGGGGCCTGACCGCACTGGGCATCGGCGCGGTGATCGGCGGCGGCATCTTCGTCATCACCGGCCAGGCCGCGGCCAACCACGCTGGGCCGGCCATCATGCTCTCGTTCGTGCTGGCCGCGATCTGCTGCGCGTTCTGCGCCCTGGCCTATGCCGAGTTCGCCGCGATGGTGCCGGTGTCCGGCAGCGCCTACACCTACACCTACGCCACCTTCGGCGAACTGTCGGCCTGGTTCATCGGCTGGATGCTGGTGCTGGAGTACGGCGTTTCGGCCTCGGCGGTGGCGGTCAGCTGGACCGGCTACTTCCTCAGCTTCCTCAGCCAGTTCGACATCCATCTACCGGCTGCGCTGGTCAGCGCACCACTGGATGCGCAGCTGCGCCCAACCGGTGCCATCGCCAACATTCCCGCCGCCATCCTGGTGCTGCTGCTCACCTGGCTGTGCTACGTGGGCATCAGCAAGTCCTCGGCGATGAACATGGCCATGGTGATCCTCAAGACCGGCCTGATCGTGCTGGTGATCGTGGTCGGCTGGAAGTACGTGGACACCAGCAACTGGACCCCGTTCATCCCGGCCAACGAAGGCCCGGGCAAGTACGGCATGGAGGGCGTGCTGCGTGGCGCGGCCATGGTGTTCTTCGCCTACATCGGGTTCGAGGCGGTTTCGGTGGCAGCGCAGGAATCGCACCGCCCGCAGCGCGACATGCCGATCGGCATGATGCTCTCGCTGGTGATCTGCACCGTGCTGTACATCGCCATGGCCGCCGTGATGACCGGCCTGGTGCCGTTCCAGCTGCTGGGCACCGACGAACCGGTGGTGACCGCCGTGGCCGCGCATCCGCAGCTGGGCTGGCTGCGCTGGGTGGTGGAAGTGGGCGCCCTGATCGGCCTGGCCTCGGTGGTGCTGGTGATGGTGATCGGCCAGCCGCGCATCTTCATGATCATGGGCCGCGACGGCCTGCTGCCGCCGGTGTTCACCAAGATCCACCCGAAGTACCGCACCCCGCACATCAATACGGTCATCACCGGCATCGGCATCGCCCTGCTGGCGGCGCTGTTCCCGCTGGATATCCTGGGCGAGCTGACCTCGATGGGCACGCTGATCGCCTTCGCAGCCGTCTGTGCAGGCGTGCTGATCCTGCGCCGCACCCAGCCCGACCTGCCGCGCCCGTTCCGCATTCCGGCGGCCTGGCTGGTCTGCAGCCTGGGCGTGATCAGCTGCCTGGCCCTGCTGTCGGCGATGACGCTGCACAACTGGATGCTGATGGGCGTATGGACCATCGTCGGCTTCGTGATCTATTTCGGCTACGGCTTCAAGCACAGCCGCCTGCGGGGTAAGTGAGGGTTTTTTTGCTTGCAGGGCCTGCGGCCCTGCACCCGCTCTTGAAGCCAGAGCAACGGCAAGAGCGGGTGTAATGGTTTGGCGGGGCGGGTTGGGTTCGCGGGGGACGCCGTGAATCCGTCCCTGGAGGCTTAGCCGCGCCATCCATGGCGCGGATACCCCCGCGAACCCAACCCGCCCCGCCCCTGACAGTCTCCCGGTGCGTCCGGATGATTCACGGCATGCGTGGATGGACGCTGTCTGGGAGATGCGCCTGTGGTAGATCCACGCCATGCGTGGATGAACTCTTTCCGGCGAACGACGCCCCTGTAGAGCCGAGCCATGCTCGGCTGCGAGCAAGCGCAGCGCCGCGACCCGCTTTCCGCTCTTCCTTCTTCACTCCGTAGCTGGCGCGCACGGAACCTGTCCGTGGCCGGGCGGGTGGGCTGTGCAGGGGTGTCCGCGGCATGGATGCCGCGGCCAAGCCCCCATGGTGAAGTGACCCCCG
>NZ_DAMBCN010000038.1:0-23520 GCF_032056425.1 Stenotrophomonas sp. | reverse complement strand
GTCGATCTTGGCGCCGGCCACTTCGGACAGGGTCTTCACGTCGTCCGGATCGTTCGGGCAGGCCACGATCGGCTCGTGGATGTCGGCCAGGTCGATCTCGATGACGGCAGCGTATTCGGCGTCGGCATCCGGCTCCAGCAGTTCCGGGTTGGCCAGCCACGCTTCCATCTTCTCGATACGGCGCTGCAGCGAACGCGGATCCTGGTAGCCCTCGGCAATCATCCACTTCAACAGGGTGATGTTGCTGGTCAGGTACTCGATGATCGGCTCCTTGTTCAGGCGCACCGAGCAACCGGCAGCCGAACGCTCGGCCGACGCATCGGACAGTTCGAAGGCCTGTTCGACCTTCAGTTCCGGCAGACCTTCGATTTCCAGGATGCGGCCGGAGAAGATGTTCTTCTTGCCAGCCTTGGCCACGGTCAGCAGGCCCGACTTGATCGCGTACAGCGGAATGGCATTGACCAGGTCACGCAGGGTCACGCCCGGCTGCATCTGGCCCTTGAAGCGCACCAGCACCGATTCCGGCATATCCAGCGGCATCACGCCGGTGGCAGCGGCGAAGGCCACCAGGCCCGAACCGGCCGGGAACGAAATGCCCACCGGGAAACGGGTGTGCGAGTCACCACCGGTACCGACGGTGTCCGGCAGCAGCATGCGGTTCAGCCAGCTGTGGATCACGCCGTCGCCCGGGCGCAGCGAGATGCCGCCACGGGTGGAGATGAACTCCGGCAGGGTGTGGTGGGTCTTCACGTCCACCGGCTTCGGGTAAGCGGCGGTGTGGCAGAACGACTGCATCACCAGGTCGGCCGAGAAGCCCAGGCAGGCCAGGTCCTTCAGCTCGTCGCGGGTCATCGGGCCGGTGGTGTCCTGCGAGCCGACCGAGGTCATCTTCGGTTCGCAGTAGGTACCCGGGCGCATGCCCTGGCCTTCCGGCAGGCCACAGGCGCGGCCGACCATCTTCTGTGCCAGCGAGAAGCCCTTGCCGGTGTCGGCCGGCTGCACCGGCAGGCGGAACAGATCGGTCGGGGCCAGGCCCAGCGCTTCACGCGCCTTGCCGGTCAGGCCGCGGCCGATGATCAGCGGAATACGGCCACCGGCGCGCACTTCGTCGAACAGCACTTCGGACTTGACCTGGAATTCGGCGATGACTTCGCCGTTCTTCAGCGCCTTGCCTTCGTACGGACGCAGCTCGACCACATCGCCGTGCTCCATCTTCGACACGTCCAGCTCGATCGGCAGTGCGCCGGCATCTTCCATGGTGTTGTAGAAGATCGGGGCGATCTTCGAACCCAGGCAGACGCCACCGGCGCGCTTGTTCGGGATGAACGGAATGTCATCGCCGGTCCACCACAGCACGCTGTTGGTGGCCGACTTGCGCGAGGAACCGGTACCGACCACGTCGCCCACGTAGGCAACCAGGTGGCCCTTGTCCTTCAGGTCCAGGATCTGCTGGATCGGGCCGCGCTTGCCGTCTTCTTCCGGGGTGAACGGCGCGTCGTCGCGCTTGTTCTTCAGCATCGCCAGAGCGTGCATCGGAATGTCCGGGCGGGTGGTTGCATCCGGCGCCGGCGACAGGTCGTCGGTGTTGGTTTCGCCCGGCACCTTGAACACGGTGACGGTCAGGCTCTGCGGCACTTCCGGGTTGTTGGTGAACCACTCGGCATCGGCCCAGCTCTGCAGCACGGACTGCGCGTTGGCGTTGCCGGCCTTGGCCTTTTCCTGCACATCGTGGAAGGCATCGAAGACCAGCAGGGTCTTCTTCAGGCCGTCGGCAGCGATGGTGCCAACGCTGGCGTCGTCCAGCAGCTGCACCAGCGGGGCCACGTTGTAACCGCCCAGCATGGTGCCCAGCAGTTCGGTGGCGCGCTCGCGGCTGATCAGCGGGTTCTGCTCGCTGCCCAGCGCAATGGCGGCCAGGTACGAGGCCTTGACCTTGGCAGCGTCATCCACGCCGGCCGGCACGCGGTGGGTCAGCAGGTCGAGCAGGAACTCGGCCTCGCCCTGCGGCGGGTTCTTCAGCAGTTCGATGACATCGGCCGTCTGCTGCGCGCTCAGCGGCAGCGGCGGGATGCCAAGCGCAGCGCGCTCGGCGACGTGGTGGCGGTAGGCTTCCAACATGACAACTCCCGGGTAATGCGTAGGTTGAAAAAACAAAGTGGGCTCAGGCTTGCGGCACGATCAGCTTCAGGCCCTTGAAGTAGTCGCGGTAAAACGTGTCGTTCCAGGTGATCAGGCCATCGCACTGCAGCAGTGCATGGGCCCCGACCATGAATTCGTCCAGGCTGCGGCGGCTGCCGCTGCGCTGGCGGTGGCGGCGGTGCATCTCGCCGGCGCGCAGGGCCGACTTGGCCTCCAGCGCATTGAAATGCACGCCCATTTCTTCCAGTGCTTCCAGCACCTCGGCGCCGCCGCGCAGCGATGCGCAGACCTCGGCCAGGGTGGCGCCGCAGACCACCACGCGGCCACCCACCAGGCTCTGCCGCAGGATCGCTTCCACCGCATCGGCCTGCGGGCCGTTGCTCAGCAGTTCCACCAGCACCGGTGAATCGACGGCAATCATCACGCCTTATTCCTCGTCGCGCACCGCGCGTACCGCCGATTCGGCCGACTCGAAGCCGTCCAGCGCGAACTTGCCGCGGGCGCGCGAGATCGCATCGTCCACGCTCTTGCGCAGGATGATACGGCTGCCGTCCAGCTCGACCTTCAGCTGGGTGCCCTTGGTCAGGCCCAAGGCATCACGCACCGCCTTGGGCAGGGTGATCTGTCCGCGCTCTGCAACAGTGGCTTCCATCGGTAGGCCCTCTTCGGTATGCACAAATTATACATACTTCGCCGGGCATACTTCCACCCCGAACCCGGTCGGACGCGCCCCGGCCCCTACAGCCGCAAAGGATCGGCCACATTCATGACATACGCCATACACCTGCCGCTGTAGTCTGGAACCGATGCCGCAGGCCGGCCCGCCCCCAGGTGAATGCGTTCATACTGGGGCGCACCGGGGCCAGCAGGCCCGCGGCGACCGCAAGCAGGCCCGTGCGCGCACGGGCCAGAGCAAGCCATCCGCAAGAGGAGTCATCCCGCATGAGCGATTCGTTCTCCACCCGCAGCCAGCTTGATGTTGGCGGCAAGGCTTACGATTACTTCAGCCTGCCCAAGCTCGGCCAGCGCTTCGACATCTCCCACCTTCCCTATTCCATGAAGATCCTGCTGGAGAACCTGCTCCGGCACGAGGATGGTGGCGCCACCGTGGGGCCTGAGCACATCGAGGCCGTGGCCCGCTGGCAGCCCAGTGCCGAACCGGACACCGAAATCGCCTTCATGCCCGCACGCGTGGTGCTGCAGGACTTCACCGGCGTGCCCTGCGTGGTCGACCTGGCCGCCATGCGCGACGCGGTGGTCAAGCTGGGCGGCAAGCCCGAGCAGATCAACCCGCAGATCCCCTCCGAACTGGTCATCGACCACTCGGTGCAGGTGGATGTATTCGGCAAGCCCGACGCGCTGGACCTGAACGGCAAGATCGAATTCCAGCGCAACCAGGAACGCTACGGCTTCCTGCGCTGGGGCCAGAAGGCGTTCGACAACTTCAAGGTGGTGCCGCCCAACACCGGCATCGTCCACCAGGTGAACCTGGAAAACCTGGCCCGCGTGGTGATGACCGCGGACAAGGATGGCAAGGCGGTGGCCTACCCCGATACCGTGTTCGGCACCGACAGCCACACCACCATGATCAATGGCATCGGCGTGCTCGGCTGGGGCGTGGGCGGCATCGAAGCCGAGGCAGCCATGCTCGGCCAACCCTCGTCCATGCTGATCCCGCAGGTGGTCGGCTTCAAACTGACCGGCAAACTGCCCGAGGGCGCAACCGCCACCGACCTGGTGCTGACCGTCACCCAGATGCTGCGCAAGCTGGGCGTGGTCGGCAAGTTCGTCGAATTCTTCGGTGACGGCCTGCAGCACCTGCCGCTGGCCGACCGCGCGACCATCGGCAACATGGCTCCCGAATACGGCGCCACCTGCGGCATCTTCCCGATCGATCACGAATCGCTGAACTACCTGCGCCTGTCCGGCCGCAGCGAAGAACAGATCAACCTGGTCGAAGCCTATGCCAAGGCGCAGGGCCTGTGGCACGAACCGGGCAGCGCCCCGGCGCAGTACAGCACCACGCTGGAACTGGACATGGGTACGGTGAAACCCTCGCTGGCCGGCCCCAAGCGCCCGCAGGACCGCGTGCTGCTGGAAGACGTGCAGAAGAACTACCGCGAAGCCCTGGTCGGCCTGACCGTCAACCGCGACCGCAAGGACGCGGCCATCGCCAACTTCACCAATGAAGGCGGCGGCACGGCGGTCGGCAACGAACAACTGGCCAAGGGCCAGGCCGACATCGAGATCGAAGGCCGCAAGGTGCGGCTGAAGGATGGCGCGGTGGTCATCGCCGCCATCACCTCCTGCACCAACACGTCCAACCCGGCGGTGATGATCGGTGCCGGCCTGCTGGCGCGCAACGCGGCGGCCAAGGGCCTGAACCGCCAGCCGTGGGTAAAGACCTCGCTCGGCCCAGGCTCGCG
This sequence comes from Stenotrophomonas sp., assembly GCF_032056425.1. Lineage (GTDB taxonomy): Bacteria > Pseudomonadota > Gammaproteobacteria > Xanthomonadales > Xanthomonadaceae > Stenotrophomonas. The sequence continues at coordinate 18,955 of NZ_DAMBCN010000038.1, read as the reverse complement.
CGTGGTCACCGATTACCTTGAAAAGGCCGGCGTGCTGAAGGAGCTGGAGAAGATCGGCTTCTATGTGGTGGGCTACGGCTGCACCACCTGCATCGGCAATTCCGGCCCGCTGCCCACTGAAGTCAGCGCCGGTATCGCCGCGGGCGACCTGGCGGTCACCTCGGTGCTGTCGGGCAACCGCAACTTCGAGGGCCGCGTGCACCCCGAAGTGAAGATGAACTACCTGGCCAGCCCGCCGCTGGTAGTGGCCTATGCAATCGCCGGCACCACCGACATCGACCTGACCACCGAACCGCTGGGCACCGGCAGCGATGGCCAACCGGTCTACCTGCGCGACATCTGGCCCAGCAACAAGGAGATCGGCGATGTCATCGCCGCCACCCTGGGCCCGGACATGTTCAAGCAGAACTATGCCGACGTGTTCAAGGGTGATACGCGCTGGAACACCATCGCCTCGCCGGACGGCAACCTGTACGAGTGGAGCGATGCCTCCACCTACATCAAGAACCCGCCTTACTTCGATGGCATGACCATGCAGACCGGCAGCATCGACGACGTGCACGGCGCACGCGTGATGGGCCTGTTCGGCGATTCGATCACCACCGACCACATCTCCCCGGCCGGCAATATCAAGAAGGATTCCCCGGCCGGCCGCTTCCTGCAGGACCGCGGCGTGCAGCCGGCCGACTTCAACAGCTACGGCAGCCGCCGCGGCAACGACGATGTAATGGTGCGCGGCACCTTCGCCAACATCCGCATCAAGAACCTGATGTTGGGTGGCGAAGAAGGCGGCAACACCCTGTACTACCCGGCCAGCGGCGGCCAGCCGGAAAAGCTGGCGATCTACGACGCGGCGATGAGGTACAAGGCCGACAACGTGCCGCTGGTGGTGCTGGCCGGCAAGGAATACGGCACCGGCTCGTCGCGTGACTGGGCCGCCAAGGGCACCCTGCTGCTGGGGGTGAAAGCAGTGGTTGCCGAGAGCTTCGAGCGCATCCACCGTTCCAACCTGGTCGGCATGGGCGTGCTGCCGCTGCAGTTCCGCAACGGCGAAAACGCACAGTCGCTGGGCCTGGACGGCTCGGAAGTGATCGACATCACCGGCCTGCAGGATGGCGCCAGCAAGCGCGCGACAGTCACCGCGACCAAGGCCGATGGCACGAAGAAGACGTTCGAGGTCTCGGTGATGCTGCTGACCCCGAAGGAAGTCGAGTACTTCCGCCACGGCGGCCTGCTGCAGTACGTGCTGCGCCAGCTGGCGGGTCGCTGAGCCGTTCCCTGCCCCCCCCCATGGGCGGAAGCCCGGCCCCCGCGCCAGCGCGGGGGCGCTGCGGAGGCGCGCGAACCTGTGGTTCGCAAACGCGCCTCCTCGCCCACCACGGCGGCCTGCTGCAGTACGTGCTGCGCCAGCTCGCCAGCAAATAACGCGAACGCGTTCGCGTCTGTAGAGTCGAGCCATGCTCGACTGCATCGGCAAGGACGCCGGGCCGTGCCCGGCGTCATCCATCAGGGCCGAACCCCATAGAGCCGCCACGGCGCCGTCACCGAGCCCAGGTCATAGACCAGATAGCCCAGCCCCTCCGGCATCAACGCCTCGCCTTCTGCCGCGCCCACGTTGCGCACGGTCACCACCATCTCGAAGGCAGCGTGCGGCGCCTCGCCAAACCGCGAACACACCACGCCGCGATCGTTGTAGTGCACATAGGGGGTAAAACCCTCGCCACACTCGGCGGCGGTGAAGCGGTAGCCCAGATCCACACTGCTGCCCGGCATCAGTGCATGCGCTGCATAGGAAACACGGCCTTGGCCGCCCGCGTATGCAGGTATCTGAACCCTGAACTGGCCCGTATCACCTACCGCCAGGACCGGGTAGTCCAACTGCTGCATCGGCGGAAGGGTGGGCTGTGCTGCAACCGGCAGGCTGAGAGCCACCGCCAGTACCAGAGCCAGATGAGTGCGCATGCGGGTGCTCCTGTGTAGGGAGCAGATAGTGTCCCGCCGCCCTGCAGCCGCTGTCTTTAAGACTGCATTCAAATCGCATGCCGGCTCCCTGCGACATTTTGTAGCTATGAAATATGGCTATTTTTCATTATTCATGCAATTCGCACGAAACAGGCGTAAGGTGGTCCCATACCCCCGCTGGAGCTCCGCCATGCTTCACCTCCCCGTCCGCTTCGATCCCATCAACGAGCTGACCCACACCACCGCTTCGTCGGTGAAGGAGCACTGGCGCAAGGTCATGCAGGAAGTGCGCGACCAGCGCATGGTGGTGGTCACCAACCACAACGAGCCGCAGGCCGTCATCGTCTCCATCGAGCAGTACCGCGCCCTGCAGGCGCGCGTGGAGGCGCTGGAAGCCTCGCTTGAGGAACTGCGCGACCAGGCCCCGGGCCTGGCGGAACTGCGCGCCGGCTTCGACCAACGGCTGGCCGTGCTGCAGCAGGCGCAGGCCGGTGACACCGCGCGCGACCTGCTGCGCCGCCCCGCTCGTCTGGGCGGGCAGGTCAAGGCCGGCACCGGCCACTGATGGCGCGTCCTTTCCTGTACGTCCTTGCCGGCGTCAATGGCGCCGGCAAGAGTTCGGTGGGCGGCCATGTGCTGCGCGAGGCCGGGCTGGAATGGTTCAACCCCGATACCTTTGCCCGCGAACTGCGCAGCATCACCGGCCTGTCGCAGGCCGAAGCCAACGCGCAGGCCTGGCAGGAAGGCGTCAACCGCATCCGCGATGCGCTGGACCGGCGCCGCAACCACGCCTTTGAAACCACCTTGGGTGGCAATTCGATCGCCGCCCTGCTGCATGAGGCCAGCCACAGCCACGACGTCCTGATGTGGTTCTGCGGGCTGTCCAGCCCAGAGCAGCACATCGCACGCGTGCAGGCACGGGTACGCAGCGGTGGCCACCCGATCAACGAAGCCGACATCCGTCGGCGCTGGCCGCTGGCCCAGCAGAACCTGATCCGGCTGATGCCGGTGCTGGCTCAGCTGCAGGTCTACGACAACAGTGCCGAAGCCGCCCCCGGCGAGGCCGTGCCGGACCCCCGGCTGCTGCTGCAGATGGAAGATGGCCAGGTGCATTTCCCGCAGCGGGACAACCTGGCACAGCTGGCCGCTACCCCGGCCTGGGCCGCGCCCCTGCTGGAAGCCGCATTGCGCCTGTGAGCCAAGGAGTCGGATCCCCTTCCAAAGGAAAGGGCTCTGACCCGATCCAAAAAGCTCGTCGAGCAAGCTCGACACTACGAAACCGGCCTCCGCCCGTGCCCTGACGCGGCCTTCACTTTTTATTGATTGGACGTTCAATCAATAAACTGCATACTGGTGACCTTCCCTACCGCCCAGCCCCCATGCCCAAGAAAGGCATCGAGCCCCTGCGCCGCCAGCAACTGATCGACGCCACCTTCCAGGTCATCCACGAGATCGGCCTGGCCGACGCCACCGTGGCCACCATCGCGCGCAAGGCAGGCCTGTCCACCGGCATCGTCGCCCACTACTTCGGCGACAAGGCCGGCCTGCTCAACGCCGCCATGCGGCAGATCCTGAGCCAGCTCAAGGAAGCCTTCGCCCAGCACCGCGGACAGGCCGCCGCAGATCCGAGCTCGCAACTGCGCGCACTGGTGGACGCTAACTTCGACCCCAGCCAGACCAGCGGGCCGGCGATGCGCGTCTGGCTGACCTTCTGGGCGGCCAGCATGCACCAGCCGGAACTGGCACGACTGCAGCGCATCAACGACCAGCGTCTGTATTCCAACCTGGCCTATCAGTTCCACCGCAGCCTGCCGGCCGAACCCGCCCGCGAGGCCGCCCGCGGCCTGGCCGCAATGATCGACGGCCTATGGCTGCGCGGCAGCCTGGTCGGCGGCCAGATCGACGGCGACAACGCCCGTCACATCGCCTACGCCTACATCGACTTCCAGTTGCAGGCCAACGCGCTATAAGCGCTGCAGGACCCTGCCCCTTCCAAGGAGTACCCCATGCCCACCCTGCCCGTCCAACAGCTCTACATCCATGGCCGCCGGGTCGACGCCACCAGCGGCAAGACCTTCCAGACCGTGAACCCGGCCAACGGCCAGGTGCTGGCCGAGGTGCAGATCGCCAGCCAGGCCGATGTGGACCGCGCCGTACGCAGCGCCAGCGAAGGCCAGCAAGCGTGGGCCGCGATGACCGCGATGGAACGCTCGCGCATCCTGCGCCGCGCGGTCGAAATCCTGCGCGAACGCAATGACGAGCTTGCCCACCTGGAAACGCTGGACACCGGCAAGGCTTTGGCCGAAACCACCACCGTGGACATCGTCACCGGCGCCGACGTGCTGGAGTACTACGCCGGCCTGGCCACGGCCATCGAAGGCATCCAACTGCCGTTGCGCGAATCGAGCTTCTTCTACACCCGCCGCGAACCGCTGGGCGTGGTGGCCGGCATCGGCGCCTGGAACTACCCGATCCAGATCGCGCTGTGGAAATCGGCCCCGGCGTTGGCCGCGGGCAACGCGATGGTGTTCAAGCCCTCCGAAGTCACCCCGCTGACGGCGCTGAAGCTGGCCGAGATCTACACCGAAGCCGGCGTGCCCGACGGTGTGTTCAACGTGCTGCAGGGCCCCGGTGGCGAGATCGGCAACTGGCTGACCGAACACCCCGTGATCGAGAAGATCTCCTTCACCGGCGGCGTGGCCACCGGCAAGAAGGTGATGGCAGCCGCCGCGTCATCGTCACTGAAAGAGGTGACCATGGAACTGGGTGGCAAGTCGCCGCTGCTGATCTGTCAGGACGCAAATCTGGACCGTGCCGCCGATATCGCGGTGATGGCCAACTTCTTCAGCTCCGGCCAGGTCTGCACCAATGGCACCCGCGTGTTCGTGCCGCGCGCCCTGCTGGCCGACTTCGAGGCGGCAGTGGTCAAGCGCGTGCAGCGCATCCGCATGGGCGACCCGACCGCGCAGGACACCAACTTCGGGCCGATGGTCAGCTTCCCGCACATGGAAAACGTGCTGCGCTACATCGACAGCGGCAAGGCCGAAGGCGCCCGCCTGCTGACCGGTGGCGGCCGCGCCACCGAGGGCGCCCTGGCCGAGGGCGCGTACGTGCAGCCCACCGTGTTTTCCGACTGCCGCGACGACATGAAGATCGTGCGCGAGGAAATCTTCGGGCCGGTGATGAGCATCCTGGCCTACGACGATGAGGACGAAGCGGTGCGGCGTGCCAACGACACCCCGTTCGGCCTGGCCGCCGGTGTGGTCAGCGGCGATATCAGCCGCGCCCACCGCATCATCCACCGCCTGCAGGCCGGCATCTGCTGGATCAACACCTGGGGCGAATCGCCCGCCGAAATGCCGGTGGGCGGCTACAAGGAATCCGGCGTGGGCCGCGAGAACGGCCTGTCCACGTTGGGCCACTACACCCGCATCAAATCGGTCCAGGTGGAACTGGGCGACTTCGCCAGCGTGTTCTGAGCAACGCGCCCCGACCGCAGGAGATAACACATGAGCACCGCAAACGAGTACGACTACATCATCATCGGCGCTGGTTCGGCCGGCAACGTGCTGGCCACCCGGCTGACCGAAGACGCCGATGTGCGCGTCCTGCTGCTGGAAGCCGGCGGGCCCGACTACCGGCTCGATTTCCGCACGCAGATGCCCGCCGCACTGGCCTACCCGCTGCAGGGCAAGCGCTACAACTGGGCGTACAAGACCGACCCGGAGCCCTTCATGAACAACCGGCGCATGGACTGCGGCCGCGGCAAGGGCCTGGGCGGTTCCTCGCTGATCAACGGCATGTGCTACATCCGCGGCAACGCGATGGACTATGACAACTGGGCCAGCATGCCGGGCCTGGAAGACTGGACCTACCTGGACTGCCTGCCCTACTTCCGCAAGGCCGAAACCCGCGACATCGGTGCCAATGACTACCACGGTGGCGACGGCCCGCTGCGCGTGACCACGCCCAAGGCCGGCAACAACGAACTGTTCGCCGCCATGATCGAAGCCGGCGTGCAGGCCGGCTACCCGCGCACCGACGATCTGAACGGTTACCAGCAGGAAGGCTTCGGCCCGATGGACCGCACGGTCACGCCGAAGGGCCGCCGCTCCAGCACCGCGCGCGGGTATCTGGATCTGGCCAGGCCACGCCCGAACCTGACCATCGTCACCCACGCCCTGACCGACCGCATCCTGTTCTCGGGCAAGCGCACGGTGGGCGTGCAGTGGCTGCACAACGACCAGCCGCAGCGCGCCACTGCCCGCCGCGAAGTGCTGCTGTGCGGCGGCGCGATCGCCTCCCCGCAGATCCTGCAGCGCTCGGGCGTCGGCCCGGCCGACCTGCTGCGCAGTCTGGACATCGATGTGGTGCACCACCTGCCCGGCGTCGGCGCCAACCTGCAGGATCACCTGGAAATGTACCTGCAGTACGAATGCAAGAAGCCGGTATCGCTGGCGCCGGCATTGAAGCTGTACAACCAGCCGGCCATCGGCGCTGAATGGCTGTTCCTGGGCACTGGCATCGGCGCCAGCAACCAGTTCGAAGCCGGCGGCTTCATCCGCAGCGATGCCGAATTCGACTGGCCGAACCTGCAGTACCACTTCCTGCCGGTGGCCATCAATTACAACGGCTCCAATCCGATCAAGGCACACAGCTTCCAGATGCACGTGGGCTCGATGCGCTCGCCCAGCCGTGGCCGCGTGCACGTCACCTCCAAAGACCCGCGCGAACACCCCAGCATACTGTTCAACTACATGTCGCACGAACAGGACTGGCGCGAGTTCCGCGCCGCCATCCGCATCACCCGCGAGATCTTCGCGCAGCCGGCGCTGGCCCCCTACAGCGGCCGCGAGATTTCGCCCGGCCGCGAACTGCAGACCGATGCGCAGATCGACGGCTTCGTAAGAGAACACGCCGAGACCGCCTACCACCCCTCCTGCACCAACAAGATGGGCCATGCAGACGACCCGATGGCGGTGGTCGATGGTCAGGGCCGCGTGCACGGCCTGGAAGGCCTGCGCATCGTCGATGCTTCGATCATGCCGCAGGTGGTGACCGGCAACCTCAACGCACCGACCATCATGATGGCCGAGAAGCTGGCCGACGCGATCCGCGGCCGTCCCGCACTGGCCCGCAGTACCGCCCCGTACTACCAGGCCAACGGCGCCCCGGTACGCCGACAGCCCTGACGCGAATGCCACGCCCGTGCGCCCGGTAGGTGCCCACCTTGGTGGGCACGCACCAACCCATCCTGCCGACCAAGGTCGGCAGCTACCAACCACCGGCCCGCCTGACGATCACGCCCTCTTCGCGTTTTCCCTACGGAACGGTATGCTGCTGCGAGCGGTTCTGGCGGATACTGTCCGCGCCGCACCCATCACAACGATTCCTGGAGGGGGAATATGAGTCTGGATCGTCCCTGGCTGCAGAGCTATCCGAAAGGCGTTCCCGCCGAAATCGACGTCAACGAGTTCCATTCGGTAGCTTCGGTCTTCGACGCCTCCGTGGCGAAGTTCCGTGACCGTCCCGCCTACTCCAGTTTCGGCAAAGTACTCACCTACGGTGAAACCGATGCCCTGGTCGAGCAGTTCGCGGCCTACCTGCTGGGCGAACTGAAGCTGAAAAAGGGCGACCGCGTTGCCCTGATGATGCCCAACTGCCTGCAGTACCCCATCGCCACCTTCGGCGTGCTGCGCGCCGGCCTCACCGTGGTCAACGTCAACCCGCTGTACACCGCGCGCGAGCTGAAGCATCAGCTGGTCGATGCCGGCGTCACCGCGCTGGTGGTCGTGGACAACTTCGGCGACACCGTGCAGCAGGTCATCGCCGAGACCCAGGTCAAGCAGGTCATCACCACCGGCCTGGGCGACCTGCTCGGCGCCAAGGGTGCGATCGTCAATTTCGTACTGAAGTACGTCAAGAAGATGGTGCCCAACTACCATCTGAAGGGCGCCATCCGCTTCAAGCAGGCGCTCAGGCTGGGCAGCCGCCACACCCTGCCGAAGGTCGAGATCGACCACGACGATGTGGCGTTCCTGCAGTACACCGGCGGCACCACCGGCGTGGCCAAGGGCGCCATGCTGACCAACCGCAACCTGATCGCCAACATGCAGCAGGCCTCGGCCTGGATCGGCGCGTCGGGCATTGAGCCGGGCAAGGAGTGGATCATCACCGCCCTGCCGCTGTACCACATCTTCGCGTTGACCGCGAACGGCCTGGTCTTCATGAAGTTCGGCGGCTGCAACCACCTCATCACCAACCCGCGCGACATGAAGGGCTTCGTCAAGGAGCTCAAGTCGGTGCGCTTCACGGCCATCACCGGCGTCAACACGCTGTTCAACGGCCTGCTGAACACCCCCGGCTTCGACACCGTGGATTTCTCCTCGCTGAAAGTCACCCTGGGCGGCGGCATGGCCGTGCAGCGTGCGGTGGCCGAGCGCTGGAAGAAGGTCACCGGGGTCACCCTGGTGGAAGCCTACGGCCTGACCGAGACCTCGCCGGCCGCCTGCATCAACCCGCTGGACCTGAAGGAATACAACGGTGCCATCGGCCTGCCGATTCCCTCCACCGATGCCTGCATCAAGGACGACAGTGGCAACACCCTGGCGTTGGGTGAAGTGGGCGAGCTGTGCATCAAGGGCCCGCAGGTCATGAAGGGCTACTGGCAGCGCCCGGATGAAACCCGCCAGGCCATCGATGCCGACGGCTGGCTGCACACCGGCGACATGGCGCGCATGGATGAGCAGGGCTTCTTCTACATCGTGGACCGCAAGAAGGACATGATCCTGGTGTCCGGCTTCAACGTGTACCCGAACGAAGTGGAAGACGTGATCGCGATGATGCCCGGCGTGCTGGAAGTGGCCGCGGTCGGCGTTCCGGACGAAAAATCCGGCGAAGTGGTCAAGGTCGTGATCGTGAAGAAGGACCCGAACCTGACCGCCGAAATGGTCAAGGAACATGCCCGGGCCAACCTGACCGGCTACAAGCACCCCAGAATCGTAGAATTCCGAAAAGAGCTGCCGAAGACCAACGTGGGCAAGATCCTGCGTCGCGAGCTGCGCGATACGCCCGCCACGTAAGGGTTTCCACAGGTTGGAACGGCGTCAGGCCCGGGTCGGAAACGCCCCGGGCCTTTTCGCATGTGAAGGGCTGCACCCGTTGTAGCATCGCGTCGTGTGTGGACCGTTCGGCCCGCCGGCCACCACGCTTTCACGCGGGCCGCCTGCCGAGGACCCTTCCATGAGCACCATTGAAAAACTGCCGACCAGCGGTTCACCGTTTGCCACCATCCGTACCGAAGACAGCGACGACGGCGCTGCCCACTGGCTGTTCATGCATGCCGATGCTTCCACCGGCATCCGTCCCTGCTGCCGCAAGGACATGCTGGACGAGATGTGGAGCTACATGAACGCCATCACCCGCAGCCCGGCCCAGCGCCATAGCGGCCAGCTGCGCCACTTCGTGCTGGCCTCCGATGCCATCGCCTACAACCTGGGCGGCGACCTGGATCTGTTCACCCGGCTGATCCGCGAGGGCAACCGTGACCTGCTGCTGACCTACGCCCAGCGTTGCGTGGAGGGCGTGCACCACCTGCACACCGGCTTTGGCGGCGATGTGCGCTCGATCGCCCTGATCCAGGGTGATGCCCTGGGCGGCGGCCTGGAAATGGCCCTGGCCTGCCACACCATCGTGGCCGAGGAAGGCAGCGGCATGGGCCTGCCGGAGGTGCTGTTCGGGCTGTTCCCGGGCATGGGCGCGTACTCGTTCCTGTGCCGCCGCGTGGCCCCGCAGCTGGCCGAGAAGATCATCCTGGACGGCCGCATCTACAGTGCCGAGGAAATGCATGCACTGGGGGTGGTGGACGTGCTGGTGAAGAAGGGCGAAGGCCGCGAAGCCGTGCAGGAAATGATCCGCCATCAGCAGCGCCTGCCGCAGTCCTACCTGGCCATGAACGCCGCGCGCAACCTGGCCCAGGCGGTGAGCTATGACGAACTGCTGGAGATCACCAAGGTCTGGGTCGATTCGGCCCTGGCCCTGGGCGACCGCTCCCTGCGCACCATGGATCGATTGATCAAGGCACAGACGCGGCGTGCGTCGATGGATGCGGCCTGATTCCAGCCCTCCCCCCTGCTGGCTTGGAGCCCGGCTGGCCACCGGGCTTTTTTTCGCGCGACCCAAACCGTAGAGTCGAGCTTGCTCGACTATCGACGGCAGTCGAGCAAGCTCGACTCTACGATGCGGTGATGGTCGAGCAAGCTCGACGCTACGGCGCGTCGTCGGCGGCGCCGCGCGCCTTGCGTTCGGCGCGCGCATCCAGCGCCTGCCGACCCTCCTTGATCGCGCCCTGCAGCACTGCCAGGCGCGCCTGCCATTCGGCCTTCAACTGCCAGTCGGCCATGCGCATCAGCTCGCCCGCGCGATTGGCCGCACGCACCAGCCCCAGGTTTCCGGAAACGCCCTTGATGGCATGCGACTGTTCACGGAACTCGCTCCAGCGCGCGGCCTCGCCGTCGGCCTGGGCCTTGCGCAGGCAGGCCTCGGCATCTTCCAGGCACTGGCGGATGAACTCGCGTTCGAAACCATCGCCCATGCCCAGCGACGCCAGCTCATCCAGCACGCCGGTATCAAGCACGCCATCCAGCTGCACCGGTGCACGCACCACCAGCGGTGCGGCGTTCTTCAGGTTGGCGTTGTTGGCGATCTCGGCCAGCGTATCCAGCAGGCGCACTGCCACTACCGGCTTGGCCAGGAACGCGTGCGCGCCGGCCTGCGTGCAGCGCTGGATCGCTTCGGGGGTGACGTCGGCACTGAGTACCATCACCGGCGTGCGCGGGCCGCCGCCGGACTGCATGACGCGCAGCTCCTTCAGCATGTCCAGGCCACTCATGCCCGGCATGTGCAGGTCGACGATGGCCGCATCGAACTCGCTTTCGGCCAGTGCATCCAGCACCGCCTCACCACCGTCCACGCACATCACCCGGTGGCCGGCCTTCTGCAGCAGACGCTGCAGCACCATGCGGTTGGCTTCATGGTCGTCGGCCACCAGGATCTGCATGCTGCGCACGCGTGCACGGTGGCGCAGGAACGGGTCGGCGAAGGCGATCACGTTGCCGCCCGGGCCGATATCCTCGCCGGCGGCCACGCTGGGCACGAGGCCCGGCTCTACCGGCTGCGGCGGCGCGAACGGCAGCTCCACCCAGAAGTGGCTGCCCTGCGGCGGGTTGTCCAGGTAGCCAATCTGCCCGTCCATGGCCTCGACCAGGCCCTTGGCGATAGTGGTGCCCAGGCCGGTGCCTTCGTGGCGGCGGGCCATGCTGACGTCGGCCTGTTCGAAGGCCTCGAACAAACGCGGGCGCATGGCCAACGGCACGCCGATGCCGGTATCGATGATGTCAAAGCGCAGGCGCACCGTACCGTGGGTATCGGCATGCACCACGCTCACCCGGATCTCCACCCGGCCCTGGTCGGTGAACTTCACCGCGTTGCCGGCCAGGTTCAGCAGGATCTGTCGCAGATGGCCAACATCGCCACGCAGGGTCTGCGGCACCGTATCGCCCACTTTCACCCGGTAATCCAGGCGCTTGGCCTTGGCCTGCGGCAACAGGATCAGCCCGATGGCCTGGATCACGTCGGACAGCACGAAGTCTTCGGCCACCACGCGCAGCTTGCCGGCCTCGATGGCCGAGATGTCCAGCACTTCCTCCACCAGCGCCAGCAGGCTGCGCGAGGAGGCCTGGATGGTATTCAGGCACTCGCGCTGTTCTTCGTCCAGGCGCGTGGTCGCCAACACTTCGGTCATGCCATTCAATCCATTGAGTGGGGTGCGGAATTCGTGACTCATGTTGGCCAGGAAGCGGCTCTTGGCCTCACTGGCCCGGCGCGCCTCGGCCATGGCTTCGGTCAACTGGCGCAGCAGCGTGGAGAAGTACAGCGGCACAGCGGCCAGGCCCAGCCACAGGCCGATGGCAAGGCGCAGGTTCTGCTGCCAGTACGGGGTCAGCAGCGCGGTGGCGCCGAAGCTGGCCATGGCCATCGCCACCGCCACGTACAGATACGCGTTGCCAAAGCGCATGCCGTTGCCGACGGTGACCCACATCACCACGATGTAGACCCACGACAGCGGTTCGCCCATCTGGATCATGCCCGCGGCGATCAACCCGTAGTCGGCCAGCATGCCCAGCACCCGGCGCGGGTCTGAACGGCCAGGCCGCCACAACAGCCAGCCGAACGCCAACAGCGACAGGCTCAGGCCGGTCAGCACGATGGCCAGCACACCCACGTACTGGTCGTGAGGCAGGTCGTAACGCACGCTGGGCAGCAGCACGTAGCCCAGGATGAGGGTAATCAGGACAATACGGACGATCTGCTGCCCATGCTCGCTGTCCTGCCGGCTCGACAGGCGCTGGCGCAGCTGCGACAGCAGGCCTTTCACGCGCCCATCCCCGGTCGCGCCGAAGCGGTGGAATGCTCGGCGCAGATCTGCTCCAGCTGGCTGCGCCCGCGCAGCAGTGCATCCACGCAGCGCGGGTCGAACAGGCGCCCGCGCTGGGCATACAGGTAAGCCAACGTGGCCTCGAAGGTCCACGCCTCCTTGTACGGGCGTGGCGAAATGAGGGCGTCGAACACGTCGGCGACCGCCACGATGCGTGCTTCCAACGGAATGGCGTCACCCACCAGACCGTCGGGATAGCCGCTGCCGTCGTAGCGCTCGTGGTGGCGCAGCGCGATCAGCGCGCCAACCTGGATGAAACGGTTCTGGCTGCCACTCAGCAGTTCATGACCGATGCGCGGGTGCCGGCGCATGATCGCCAGCTCGTCATCGGTCAGCTTGCCCTGCTTCAGCAGCACGGCATCGGGAATGGCGATCTTGCCCATGTCATGCAGGGGCGCGGCCATTTCGATCAGCTTCACTTCGTCTTCGGGCAGCCCCAGCTGCTCGGCAATCAGCCCGGCCACCCGCGCCATGCGCTCCAGATACGCGCTGGTGCCGGCATCACGGAACTCGATCGCCCGCGCCAGCCGCGAAAGGGTTTCGCGCTCGCGCTCTTCCACCTCGTGCATGCTGGCCAGCAGGCGCTGTTCCAGCGACAACGCGCGTTGCTTCACGTTCTCGCTCTGCTGGCGCAACTGCAGCAGGTTGTAGCAGCGCGCGCGCAGTTCACGCGGGCGGATCGGCTTGACCAGGAAATCGATCACCCCCGCTTCCAGCGCGGCCTGGCGGATCGGCTCATCGCCCACCACGGTAATCAGGATCACCGGGATGTCGCGATGCTTGGGCAGCCGGCGGAAACGGCGGGCAAATTCCAGCCCATCCATCTCCGGCATGCGGTAGTCCAGCAGCAACAGATCGACCGGGTGGGCTTCGCACCAGGCCAGGGCCGTAAGCGGATCGCCAAAGTCATACACGGACAATTCCGGTGCGATGTCTTCAATGACATGTCGCAACATCGTCCGTGCGGAAGTCTGGTCGTCGACAATGACGATGTTCAACGCGCTCTCTGCCTTCCTTCTCGACCACGCTGGAAACTCAGCCGGCGAGGATACTCCGCCGCTGTGCACACTGGCACCCTGCATGGGCTCCACTCCCGTCACGATGTCGCCGGTTCATGATCGTCATCACAATGTGAAGCCGGTCCTTCGCATTGCCTCCACCCCATTCCCTGTTTGCCACAGGCAATGTCAAGGCGGTGCAATCACCATACGCCGTGTGCGGAAAGCGTCAATCGCGCCATCCCATTCCGGGACGGCGCGCACATGCAGAGTGCGAACCCGAGCTTAGTGCTCCGGACGCATGTAAGGGAACAGCAGGACGTCACGGATCGAGCTGCTGCCGGTCAGCAGCATCACCAGACGGTCCACGCCGATGCCCAGGCCGCCGGTCGGGGCCATACCGTACTCCAGCGCACGGATGTAATCAGCGTCGTAGTGCATGGCCTCGTCGTCGCCGCCTTCTTTCGCGGCCACCTGGGCCTGGAAGCGCTGCGCCTGGTCTTCGGGGTCGTTCAATTCGGAGAAACCGTTGGCCAGTTCCTTGCCGTTGATGAACAGCTCGAAGCGGTCGGTGTAGCCCGGATCGTTGTCGTTGGCTCGGGCCAGCGGCGAAACCTCCACCGGGTGATCGGTGATGAAGGTCGGCTGGATCAGGGTGTGCTCGACGGTGGCCTCGAAGATTTCCAGCAGCAGCTTGCCCCAGCCGTAAGACGGCTTGACGCGGATCTTCAAGCGCTCGCAATGGCGCAGCAGCGCGTCGCGATCAGTGCAGTCGGCCGCGGAGATTTCCGGGTTGTGGTGGCGCACCGCCTCGTCCATGCGCCAGCGGCGGAAAGCCGGGCCCAGGTCGATGTTGGCGCCGTCCCATTCCACCGTGGTGCCGCCATTGACGGTCTGCGCGACATCACGGATCACGCCTTCGGTCAGGTCCATGATCTCGTTGTACGTGGCGTAGGCCTCGTACAGCTCCATCATGGTGAATTCCGGGTTGTGGCGGGTGCTGACGCCTTCGTTGCGGAAGTTTCGGTTGATCTCGTACACCCGCTCCAGGCCACCCACGGTCAGGCGCTTGAGGTACAGCTCCGGCGCCACGCGCAGGTACAGGTCCAGGTCCAGCGCGTTGTGGTGGGTGGTGAACGGCTTGGCCGCCGCGCCGCCGGGGATGTAATGCATCATCGGCGTCTCGACTTCGAGGAAGTCGCGGTTGTCCAGCCACGCACGCATGGCGCGGATGATCTTGGAGCGCTTGATGAAGACCGCGCGCGATTCCGGGGTCACGATCAGGTCGACGTAACGCTGGCGGTAGCGCTGCTCCACGTCGGAAAGGCCATGCCATTTGTCCGGCAGCGGGCGCAGCGACTTGGTCAGCAGGCGGATCGACTCGGCCTTGACCGACAGTTCGCCGGTCTTGGTGCGGGTCAGGCCACCTTCCACGGCGATGATGTCGCCCACGTCCCACCCCTTGAAGGCGGTGTAGGCATCTCCCAGCACGGCGCCCTGCAGGAACAGCTGGATGCGGCCGGATTCATCCTGGATCTGGGCGAAGCTGGCCTTGCCCATGATCCGCTTGGCCATCAGCCGGCCGGCCATCTTCACCGTGCGGCTGTTGCCTTCCAGGGCCTCGGCGGTCCAGGTCTCGGCATCGGCGAATTCGGCCTGCAGCTGCCCGGCGAAGTCCTGGCGACGGAAGTCGTTCGGGTACGCGATGCCCTGCCCACGCAGCGCTTTGAGTTTCTCACGGCGCTCGGCGATCAACTTGTTTTCGTCGACGGGGGGGGTATCGGTAGCTTCGCTCATGGATCTGCGGGAATCGTGTAGTGGGAGGGGGTACAGCGCCCGGCACAGCCGGTTGGACAGCATACCAAAACCGCCCTGCCCCGGCCCCGGCAGCGCCCAGCCCCGGTAGCCGCCAACCTTGGTTGGCGTTCCCCGTGTCGACCAAGGTCGACACCTACCAGATCCCGGGCGCCGGCGGCCGTCAACCGTTGCCGGGGAACGCCTGCCGCAGTTCCTCCACCAGCACCCGATGGTTCTCCGCGTAGTCCACCGGCACCGAGACCAGGTGCACCCCACCCTCGTTGAAGGCCGCATCCAGGGTCGGGATGAACTGCTCGATGGCGGTCACCTCATGGCCCTTGCAGCCATAAGCCTCGGCGTATTTCACGAAATCCGGGTTGCTGAAGGTCATGCCGTAGTCGGTGAAGCCATCCACCGCCTGCTTCCAGCGGATCATCCCGTAGGCGCCGTCATTGAGGATCAGCACCACCAGGTTCAGGCCCAGCCGCCGCGCCGTCTCCAGCTCCTGGCTGTTCATCATGAAGCCGCCATCGCCACAGACCGCCAGCACCCGCCGCTCGGGATACAGGATCGAGGCCATGATCGCCGACGGCAGGCCCGCGCCCATCGTCGCCAGCGCATTGTCCAGCAACAGCGTATTGGCCACCTGGGTACGGTAGTTGCGGGCAAACCAGATCTTGTACATGCCGTTGTCCAGCGCCACGATGCCGTCCGGCGGCATCACCTGGCGCACGTCATGCACCAGTCGCTGCGGGGTGAATCCCGCTTCCTCGGCACGGTCGGCAAGGTGCTCGAGGATGGTCGTGCGCAGCGGCAGCAGCGCATCGGCATGCGGCACCTGGCCCTCGATGCGATCGGCCAGCTGGGTCAGCGAGCGGCCGATGTCGCCGATCACTTCCACCTGCGGGAAGTACACCTGCTCCACCGCCGCCTGCGAGTAGCCGATATGAATGACCGTGGGACCACCGGGACGCATCACGAACGGCGGCTTCTCGGTCACCTCGTGGCCGATGGTCACGATCACGTCGGCCTGGTCGATGGCCATGTGCACGTAGTCACGCTCGGTCAGCGCCGCGGTGCCCATGTACAGTCCCGAGCCGCCCGCCACCGCGCCCTTGCCCATCTGCGTGGTGAAGAACGGAATGCCGGCGCGCTGCACGAAGGCCGACAGCGCTTCGCTGGACTGCGGCCGCGAGGCCGCCGAGGCGATCATCAGCAGCGGCCGCTTGGCGCCACGGATGATCTCCGCCGCGCGGTCCAGCGCCTCGGGGCTGGCAATCGGCCGATCCACCGCGTGGGTCGGAATGAGGGACACGCCCTCCACCTCGGTGGCGGCGATGTCCTCGGGCAGCTCCAGCAGCACCGGGCCCGGGCGCTCCTCCTGGGCCACGCGGAAGGCCTCGCGGACGATGGTCGGGATGGTGCGCGCCGAGACGATCTGCCGGGCCAGCTTGGTCAGCGGCTTCATCGTGCTGACGATGTCCACGATCTGGAAACGCGCCTGCTTGCTGGCGACGATGCCCTTCTGCCCGGTGATCATGATGACCGGCCACGCCCCCAGCAGCGCATAGGCCGCGCCGGTGGTGAAGTTCAGCGCGCCCGGGCCGAGTGTGGCCAGGCACACGCCCGGCTTGCCGGTCAGGCGGCCGTAGGTGGCGGCCATGAACACCGCCGCCTGCTCGTGGCGGGTGATGACCAGCTCGATGCTGGAATGACGCAGCGACTCGACCACGTCGAGGTTTTCTTCGCCGGGAATACCGAAAATGCGCTCGACGCCTTCGTTCTCAAGTGCGGCGACAAGCAGATCTGAACCCTTGGACATTGGAATGCCGTCCTTTTCGCTGGACTGATGGTGGATCGTTGCAGGAAGGGTGGAAGCCGCGCGTCAACGCTTGTTGAACCAGACCGTCTGCGCGTTGACAAACTCACGGATGCCGAAGTGCGAGAGCTCACGGCCGAAGCCGCTCTTCTTCACGCCTCCGATCGGCACGCGCGGATCAGACGCAGAGAAGCCGTTCACGAACACGCCGCCGGTCTGCAGCCGACGCGCCAGCTGCATGGCCCTCTCTGGGTCGCCGGTCCACAGGTTGCCGCTCAGGCCGAACTCGCTCTGGTTGGCAAGCTCCACTGCGTGATCGGCGTCGCGGGCACGGCTGATCGAGGCCACCGGGCCGAAAGTCTCGGTATCGAACGCCTGCATGCCCGGCTCGACGTCCACCAGCACCGTCGGCGCGTAGAAGGCACCCGGCCGGTCCAGCTGATGCCCGCCCACCCGCAGCTGGGCACCGGCGTCCACCGATGCCTGCACCTGTGCGTGCAGCTGGTCCAGCAGGTCCTGGCGGGCCATCGGGCCGATGCGGTTGCCGGCTTCGCGGCCATCACCGATGGTCAGCGCCTGCACCTTCTGGCAGAACTGCGCCACGAAACGGTCGTAGAGCGCGTCTTCGACAATGATGCGCTTGCCGGCAATGCAGACCTGCCCGGTGTTCTGGAAGCGCGAGGCCACGGCTGCATCGACGGCGGCGTCCAGATCGGCGTCGGCCAGCACGATGAACGGATCGGAGCCGCCCAGTTCCAGCACCACCTTCTTCAGCGCCTGCCCGGCCTGGGCGGCGATGCTGCGGCCGGCGCCGACGCTGCCGGTGAGCGTGACGGCGGCGATGCGGTCATCGGCGATGGCGGCACTGGTGCCCTCGCGGCTGATGTTGGCGGCGATGAAGGTGCCGTCCGGCAGGCCGGCTTCGCGCCAGGCGGCATCCAGCAGCTGCGCGGTACCGACGATGTTCTCGGCCGGCTTCAACAGGAAGCCGTTGCCGCCCATCAGGATCGGCACGGCCGCGCGCATCACCTGCCAGTAGGGGAAGTTCCACGGCATGATGCCCAGCACCACGCCCAGCGGCAGGTAGGACACATAGGCCTGGTCACCCGGCACCTGGGTGGGTTCATCGCGCAGGAACGGCGCACCGTGCTCGGCGTACCAGTCGCACAGTACGGCGCATTTCTCGATCTCGGCCAGGGCTTCAGCCTGCACCTTGCCCATTTCGGCCGTGGCCAGCGCGGCCAGCGGCTCACGGTCACGACGCAGCACGGCGGCCATGGCGCGCAGCACATCGGCGCGCTGTTCCAGGGTATGGCCGCTCCAGGCGGCAAAGCCGGCCTGGCCGCGCTGCAGGATCGATTCCAGCTCAGCGGCGCTGGCGAAGGGGTGTTCGGCGATGACCTGGCCGGTGGCCGGATCACGGGAGATGGCGGTGGTGGGGGCAGCGGACATGCAGGTCTCCTGTTGTCTCGACAGCGGGCGGGCAGCCCGCGTCCTGCACAGGAATGTGGACCTGTTCGATGGCCGCAACAAGGCGTCTGCTTATCCTGTGACCTGCACTTACCTGTATAGGGGGGGGGGAGTTATGGCAGGGCTTGCAGCCCTGCACCTGCTGTAGCGTCGAGCCATGCTCGACTGAAGCAACAGCAACAGCAACAGCGGGCATTCCGTGGGATGGCGGGGCGGTGTCGGATTGCGGGGACGCCGCAAGTACCCCTCCGGGGCCCGGCCCAGCCGCTGGCGGCTGTGCGTTCGGGCGCTTGCGAAGCAGTGCTTCGCAAACAAAGCGCCCTCACCCCTGTAGGCTTGGCAGCCGCATCCATGCGGCTGACTGGTCTGGCTCCCTGAGAACGGACGCCATGAAGCTGTTTCAGGCGGCAGTCT
>NZ_DAMBCN010000037.1:0-25324 GCF_032056425.1 Stenotrophomonas sp. | reverse complement strand
GAGCGCCGTCGAGCAAGCTCGACGCTACGAAGCACGGGGCAAGGCCGCGGCCATGGGGCAGGGCAATAGCCTCGGTCAAGACGCGGGCGGCAGCGGCGCCTACACTGCGCGGCCTGTCCTTCCCCCGACGATGTGTTCATGCGCAACAACCCGATGGCCCTGGGCATCGCCAATGGCGTTGCCGCAGGCGCGCTGTGGGGCGTGGTGTTCCTCGCTCCCGCCGTGCTGCGTTCGTTCAATGCCCTGCAACTGTCGGCCGGCCGCTACCTGGTCTACGGGCTGATCGCGCTGGTGTTGCTGCTGCCGCGCTGGAAGCGGCTGGCGCCGAAGCTGGGCCGCGCCGAATGGATTGGCCTGCTGTGGCTCAGCCTGGCTGGCAACCTGGTGTACTTCCTGCTGCTGGCCACCGCCGTGCAGTGGGCTGGTGGCGCGGCGGCGTCGCTCATCGTCGGGCTGATACCAGTGGTGGTAACCCTGGTCGGCGTGCGTGAGCAGGGCGCGGTACCGTTGAAGCAGTTGTTGCCGGCACTGGCGCTGTGCGTGCTCGGCGTGGCGCTGGTGGGGTGGGAGGCGCTGATGTCCGAACATCTGGCCACGCCGTGGCGACAGCGCGTGCTGGGGCTGATCTGTGCATTTGGTGCGCTGTTCTCGTGGGCGGTGTATTCGGTGGGCAACAGCCGCTGGCTGGCGCGGCGGCCGGATCTTTCCAGCCATGACTGGTCCATGCTGACCGGCGTGACCACCGGTGGCCTGGCCCTGCTGCTGGTGCCGATGGCCTTCATGGGCCAGGCCGCGGCGCACACCCCGGCGCAGTGGACGCTGTTCTGGAGCATCAGCGCAGGGGTGGCGGTGTTCGCCTCGCTGATCGGCAATGCCTTCTGGAACCGCGCCAGCCGCCTGTTGCCGCTCACCCTGACCGGGCAGATGATCGTGTTCGAGACCCTGTTCGCGCTGCTGTACGCATTCGCCTGGCAGTGGCGCTGGCCGACCCTGCTGGAGGCGCTGGCCATCGTCTGCCTGGTGGCCGGGGTGCTGCTGTGTGCGCACGCGCACCGCGCCCCGCGCGCGATCGCCGAACATGCGGGCTGATTGCCTGCGTTGCGCGCGCTGATCGCCGCTTCGTCACAGATGCAACCAAATGGCGGCATGTTGGCAGATGATCGCCGCACAACATTTTTGCGTTGCAGCACTTGACAGCCCCCGGGCGCACGGTGTTTTCTGTGCGCCATGGTGCTCGATACCGCCCTTGCCAGCCTGATCGCCCCCGCCACCGCGGGCCGCTCGACTGCGCCGGTCGTCATTACCACCATTACCACCACCACTGTCACCACTGCCTTGGTGCGGCCCGTCGTCTTCGTGTAACTCCCGAAAACCACGGCCCCGCACCATCCAGGTGGCGGGGAAACTCGACACCTGCATGCGACGGGGCCTCCCAATGAGGTCTGCATGTCTGCCAACGCCCCTGCTCATTCCGCTGCCCACGCCGATCTGGCTGCGCCGTCCACTGTCGTGCACAAGTTCGGCGGCACCTCGGTGGCTGACGCCGAGCGCTATCGCCACGTAGCGGGGCTGCTGCTGGCCCGCCCCGAAGCGCTGCAGGTCACCGTGGTGTCGGCCATGAAGGGGGTCACCGATGCGCTGATCGAACTGGCCCAGCTGGCCGCGCACGGCGACGCCGGCTGGCGCGATGCATGGCACGCGGTGCGCGCGCGCCATCGCGGTGCGGCGGTGGCCCTGCTGGGCGAGCAGGTGGGTGAGACGGTGGACTGGATCGACGCGCGCTTTGACCAGTTGGCCGAGGTGCTGGCCGCGCTGTCGGTGATCGGCGAACTGCCGCGCGAAGTGCTGGACCGCGTGCAGGGGTTGGGCGAAGTGTTTTCCGCGCAGCTGCTGGGCAGCTACCTGCGGGCACTGGGCGAAGACTGCGCAGTGCTGGATGCGCGCGACGTGCTGGTGGTCGGCCATGGCGAACTGGGCGTGGACGTGGACTGGGAGGCCAGCGCCGACCGCTTGGCCAACTGGCGCCTGCAGCACCCGCAGGCGCGGGTGGTGGCGACCGGATTCGTGGCGCGCGACCGCCAGGAACGCATCACCACGCTGGGCCGCAATGGCAGCGACTATTCCGGCGCGATCTTCGCCGCCCTGTTCAATGCCGATGAGCTGCATATCTGGACCGATGTGGACGGCGTGCTGTCGGCCGACCCGCGACTGGTGCCCGAAGCGGTGCAGCTGGAGGCCTTGAGCTACGACGAGGCCTGCGAACTGGCGTACTTCGGCGCCAAGGTGGTGCATCCGCAGACGATGTCGCCGGCAATCCGCCTGGGCATGCCGATCATCATCCGCAACACCTTCCAGCCGCTGCACCCGGGCACGCGCATCAGCGCCGAGCGTTCCCCGCGCGGGCCGGTGAAGGGGCTGACGCTCAGCCCGGGTCTGGCCCTGTTGAACCTGGAAGGGACCGGCCTGATGGGCGTGCCGGGTACCGCCGAGCGCGTGTTCTCCGCGCTGCGCCAGGCCCATGTGTCGGTCGTGATGATCTCGCAGGGGTCCTCTGAACATTCGATCTGCTGCGTGGTGCGCGGCGCCGAGGCCGCGCGTGGCCGGGAGGCACTGCTGCAGGCGTTTGCCCACGAACTGTCGGTGGGCCAGGTGCAGCGGGTCCAGGTCAGTGGCGATGTGAGCGTGCTGGCTGCGGTGGGCGACGGCATGGCCGGCCAACCGGGTGTGGCTGCACGCCTGTTCGAAGCGCTGGGCCGCGCGCAGGTGAACATCCTGGCGATCGCCCAGGGCTCGTCGGAGCGCAATATCTCGGTGGCCGTGTCCAGCGCCGATGCGCCGCGTGCGCTGCGCGCTGCGCATGCGGGGTTCTGGCTGTCGCCGCAGACGTTCGCGGTGGGCGTGATCGGTCCGGGCAACGTGGGTGCGGCATTGCTTGACCAGTTGCTGGCCGCGCGCCCGCAGCTGCTGGCCAAGGCCAATGTTGATCTGCGCGTGCGCGCGTTGGCCTCGCGTTCGCGCATGCGCCTGGAGGCGGAAGTGCTGCATGCCGATTGGCGCGCCGCGCTGCAGGAGAACGGCCAGGCCAACGATCTGGATGCCTTCACCGAGCACCTGCTGGCCGCGCACCTGCCGCATGCGATGGTGATTGACTGCAGCGGCAGCGCCGAGGTGGCCGACCGCTACGCCGACTGGCTGGCGGCGGGCATCCATGTGGTCACCCCGAACAAACAGGCCGGCGCCGGCCCGCTGGCACGCTACCAGCGCATCCGGGCGGCGGCGGCGGCCAGCGGCGCACGTTTCCGCTACGAGGCCACGGTCGGCGCAGGCCTGCCGGTGATCACCACGCTGCGCGATCTGGTGGATACCGGTGATGAAGTGCTGGCGATCGAAGGCATCTTCTCCGGCACGCTGGCCTGGTTGTTCAACCGGTTCGACGGCAGCCAGCCGTTCTCGGAACTGGTGGCGCAGGCGCGTTCCATGGGCTACACCGAGCCAGACCCGCGTGATGACCTGTCCGGCGTGGATGTGGCGCGCAAATTGGTGATCCTGGCCCGCGAGGCCGGGCATGCGCTCAGCCTGGAACAGGTGCAGGTGGAAAGCCTGGTGCCGGCCGCGCTGCGCGAGGGCAGCGTGGAGGGTTTCATGGCGCGGCTGGGCGAATCGGATGCGGAACTGCTGGCCCGGCTGCAGGCCGCGCGTGAGCGGGGCGCGGTGCTGCGTTACGTGGCACGGCTGGGGGCTGACGGTGCATCGGTGGGCCTGCAGGCGCTGCCGGCCGACCACGCCTTCGCCAACCTGCGCCTGACCGACAACGTGGTGCAGTTCCGTACCCGCCGCTACTGTGACAATCCGCTGGTGGTGCAGGGCCCGGGTGCAGGCCCGGAAGTGACCGCCGCCGGCGTCTTCGCTGACCTGCTGCGGGTGGCGGCTGGCGAAGGAGCGCGGCTGTGATTGCACGTGCATTCGCGCCGGGCTCGGTGGCCAACGTGGCCGTGGGCTTCGACATCCTGGGCCATGCCATGGCCGGGGTGGGCGATACGGTGACCGTGCGCCGCATCGCCGACCCTCTGGTGCGTATCGATGCGATCCGCGGCAGCGAAGTGGCATTGCCCTTGGACGCCGCCGGCAACACGGCCGGTGCGGCGCTGATGTCGCTGCGCGAAGCGCTGGGCCTGGAATCCGGCTTCGCCATCGAGATCGACAAGGGCATTCCGTTTGGTTCGGGCATGGGCGGGTCGGCGGCTTCGTGCGTGGCCGCACTGGTGGCCGCCAACGCGCTGCTGGATTCGCCGCTGCCGCGCGCCGCGCTGTACCCGCATGCGCTGGATGGCGAGGCCGTGGCCAGTGGCGGGCGCCACGGCGACAACGTCGGCCCGCTGCTGCTGGGCGGGCTGGCGCTGTGCACCGCAGATCGCCTGGTGCCGGTGCCGGTACCGGCCAGCTGGCACAGCCTGCTGGTGCACCCGCACGCGGTGCTGGAAACGCGGCGTGCGCGGCAGGCGCTGCAGGGCAGTTATGCACTGGGCGAGTTCGTGGCGCAGAGCGCCAACCTGGCGCTGGTGCTCAGTGGCTGCCATCGCAGTGATCCGGAGCTGGTGAAGGCCGGGCTGCGCGATGTGCTGGTGGAGCCGCGCCGCGCCGGGCTGATTGCCGGTTTCGATGCGGCCAAGGCGGCGGCGTTGGCGGCCGGCGCGATGGGGGCCGGCATTTCCGGTGCCGGCCCCAGCGTGTTCGCCTGGTTTGAAGATGCCGACCGCGCCAGGGCCGCGGCGGCGCCGGTGCGTGCTGCGTTCGCGGCCGCCGGTCTGGACAGCGAGGCCTGGGTCTCGCCGCTGGATGCCCCGGGAGCGCACCTGTGCTGAATCCTTCCCCCCTTATGGAAACCGACGTGATGCATTTCGTATCGACCCGTGGCCAGTCACCGGCCGTTGGCCTGAGTGCCGCCATCGCCGCGGGGCTGGCCCCTGATGGTGGCCTGTATGTTCCCGAGCGCCTGCCGTCGCCCCGTGTACTGCAGGCCGGTGCAACCCTGGCCGACACCGCCGCGGATCTGCTGGCGCCGTTCTTTGCAGGTGATGCACTGGCCGATGTGCTGCCTGCAATCTGCCAGCAGGCGTTCGATTTCCCCGTGCCGCTGCGCGCGCTCGGCAATGGCGACCATGTGCTGGAGCTGTTTCACGGGCCGACGGCCGCGTTCAAGGACATCGGTGCGCGTTTCCTGGCCGGTGCGTTGTCGCGCCTGCAGGCCGGCAAGGATCGCGACTTGACCATCGTGGTGGCGACCTCCGGCGATACCGGCGCGGCCGTGGCCGCGGCCTTCCACCAGCTGCCGGGCGTGCGCGTGGTGGTGCTGTATCCCGACGGTCGCGTATCGCCGCGCCAGGCGCATCAGCTGGGCTGCTTCGGCGGCAACATCCAGGCGCTGCGGGTGGCCGGTTCGTTCGATGACTGCCAGACCATGGCCAAGCAGGCGCTGGCCGACACCGCGTTGCAGGCGCAGGTGCCGCTCAGTTCGGCCAACAGCATCAGCCTGGGCCGCCTGCTGCCGCAGATGAGCTACTACGCACACGCCGCGCTGGTGCACCACGCGCAGAGCGGGCGCCGCTTGAACCTGGTGGTGCCCACCGGCAACCTGGGCAATGCGATGGCCGCAGTGCTGGCGCGCGCGCTGGGCGTGCCGATCGGGCAGATCGTGCTGGCGACCAACGCCAACGCGGTGTTGCCGGCCTACTTCAACGGCGGCGATTACCAGCCGCAGGCCAGTGTGGCCACCGTGGCCAATGCCATGGACGTCGGCGCGCCCAGCAATTTCGAGCGCCTGCGCTGGCTGTACAACGAGGACGACGCCGAACTGCGAGCAGCGTTCCGTGCGTTCAGCGTGGACGATGTGACGATCCGCGCGACCATCGCCAGTGAACATGCCAGCCATGGCGAAGTGTTCTGCCCGCACACGGCCACAGCGGTAAAGGTGCTGCGCGATCTGCGCACGCGTGGCGCCAAGGGGGATTGGGCGGTGGTGGCGACGGCGCACCCGGCGAAGTTCGAGGCCGTGGTGGAGCCGTTGATCGGCGACGCCGTGGCAGTACCGCCGGCGCTGGAGGCGCTGCTGCAGCGCCCGGCGCACGCCGAACCATTGCCTGCCGATTACAGCGCGTTGCGCGCGGTGTTGTTGCGCTGATCAAATGCCGCCGGGCCATGCCCGGCGGCTGCGGTTACAGCAGACCGTCACCGGCCAGCGCACGCAGGCCATCTTCGTCCTGGATCTCCACCACGTTCAGGTGGGGCAGGGCGATCAGACCCTGCTGGCGCAGCTTGGTGAAGGTACGGCTGACGGTTTCCATGGTCAGGCCCAGATGGTCGGCAATATCGCCGCGGCCCATGGGCAGCTGCACGCGCAGGCCGTCCCCGCCCAGGCGGGCCTCGCGTGCGGCCAGGCGCAGCAGGAAATCGGCCAGTTTCTCCGCCGGTTGCAGGCGCGCCAGGGCCAGCGCGGCGTCCTGTGCGGCGTCCAGTTCCTGGCAGGCGCGCTGCAGCAGCTTGCGTTCCAGGTGCGGGTAACGCCCGCGCAGGGCCCGCATCTGCGGCATGGCCACCCGGCACACGCGGCTGTCCGCTATGGCTTCGATATCGTAGCGATGGTGGTCGCTGCCACTCAGGCCCAGGTAATCGCCCGGCAGCACGAAGCCGCTGATCTGGCGGCGGCCATCGGCCAGGGTGCGCACCAGACGCAGAGCACCGGCAGTCAATGTATAGACATGCAGGCGCTCTTCGCCGCTGCGGGCCAAGGTGCTGCCCACCGCCACCTGCTGCGACACGGTGACCTGTTCCAGGGCCTGCACCTCGTCCGGCGACAGCGCCGAGCACACGGCCAGATGCCGCACCGAGCAGTGCAGGCAGTCCAGCGTGGTGCAGGACGATCCAGCGGAGGAGGGGTCAGCGGGCTGGGCGCCGTCGGGCCGGGACATGGTGCAGGGGCAGATCGCGGGCGGGGGAGGCCTTTATGATACTTCATGCGGCCAGATGGCCCCTGATCGGCGGTTGAGCGATGCGGGGCGCTAGAATGTTGCCCCCTCCCACGTTCCCGTTCCTGCAGGAGTTCCGCCCCGTGATCAAGCCCCGTACCCCGCCCGGCACCCTTGAACTGCTGCCGCGCGAGCAGATTGCGTTCCAGCGCATGCTGGACGTCATCCGCCGCAACTACGAGCGCTTCGGGTTCCTGCCGGTGGAAACCCCGGTGTTCGAGCTGTCCGATGTGTTGCTGACCAAGTCCGGTGGCGAAACCGAGCGGCAGGTGTACTTCGTGCAGTCCACCGGTGCGCTGGCCAACGCCGCCGAATCGGGTGATCGTTCGCTGCCGGAAATGGCGCTGCGTTTCGACCTGACCGTGCCGCTGGCCCGCTACGTGGCCGAGCACGAACACGAGCTGACCTTCCCGTTCCGCCGCTACCAGATGCAGCGCGTGTACCGCGGTGAACGCGCCCAGCGTGGCCGCTTCCGCGAGTTCTACCAGTGCGACATCGACGTGATCGGCAAGGACAGCCTGAGCGTGCGTTACGACGCTGAAGTGCTGGCCGTCATCCACGCCGTGTTCTCGGAACTGCGCATCGGCGATTTCAGCATCCAGCTGAACAACCGCAAGCTGATGCGCGGCTTCTTCGAAAGCCTGGGCGTGGCCGAGGGCGAGCGCCAGCTGGCCGTGTTGCGCGAAGTGGACAAGCTGGACAAGCGTGGCCCTGACTACGTGCGCGAGACGCTGGTGGGCGAGGGCTTCGCGATTCCGGCAGAGCAGGTCGAGAAGATTCTGGCGTTCGTGGCCGTGCGTTCGCAGGGGCATGCCGATGCGCTGGCCCAGCTGGCCGCGCTGGAAGCCAATGCCGCATCGTCGGAGACCCTGCGTGCGGGCGTGGCCGAGCTGCGCGAGGTGCTGCAGCTGGTGCAGGCGCTGGGCGTGCCGGAAAGCGCGTACTGCCTGAACTTCTCCATCGCCCGCGGCCTGGATTACTACACCGGCACCGTGTACGAAACCACGCTGACCGACCACCCGCAGATCGGTTCGATCTGCTCGGGCGGCCGTTACGAAGACCTGGCCAGCCACTACAGCAAGTCCAAGCTGCCGGGCGTGGGCATTTCCATCGGCCTGTCGCGCCTGTTCTGGCAGCTGCGCGAAGCCGGCCTGATCGACGGCATCGAGGCCAGCAGCGTGCAGGCGCTGGTGGCACTGATGGACGACCAAGGCATGGCGCAGTCGCTGGACATCGCCCGCCGCCTGCGCAGCGGTGGCATCAACACCGAAGTGCAGATGGAGCCGAAGAAGATCGGCAAGCAGTTCCAGTACGCCGCCAAGGCCGGCATCCGCTTCGTGGTGCTGGCGGGCGAGGATGAACTGGCACGCGGCGTCGTCGCAGTGAAGGACCTGGTGCGCGAGCAGCAGTTCGAGATCTCCCGCGACGAACTGGCCAGCACCCTGCAGGTCGAGCTGGAACAGTCGAAGGTGATGTAACGGCCGGTTGACCGCACGCCGACACCCCACGAAACGCCCACCTCCTGGTGGGCGTTTTTTTGTGCCCATCCCAGGGGTCAGAGCCGTTTTCCTTCAAAAAACGGATCCGACCCCTTGCCGTTCCAACAGCCCGCAGGAAACTGTCGAAGGCGGGGTGGGTCCGGTTGAGGGGGCGTGAGCCGCATGGATGCGGCGACCGAGCTTACATGGACGTACTTGCAGCGTCCCCCTCAACCGGACCCACCCCGCCACCCTCAGGAAACCAGCTTTTGCTGTTGCTTCAGTCGAGCATGGCTCGACTCTACAGCGGGTGCAGGGCGCAGCCCTGCCCACAACTCCCCCCCCCAGATTTGACGCACTGCGGAATAATGCGTTAATGTACTAGCGCGCTATTACATTGATGCATGAAATCGACCCCCGTGAAAGCCCGCCCCGACATCGCCGCCAAAGACCCCCAGGCCGACCTCGACTCCCTGGCCCAGGCCTTTGCCGCCCTGCGCGAACCCGACCAAGTGCTCGCCTTCCTTCGCGACCTCTGCACCCCGGCCGAGCTCGAAGCCATGGCCGACCGCTGGAAGGTTGTGCCGCTGCTGCAGCAGGGCGTGCCGTACCGCGAGATCCATGAACGTACCGGGGTCAGCGTGACCACCACCGGACGGGTGGCGCGCACGCTCGAGCATGGCCATCGAGGCTATGCCGCTGCCATCGACCGCCTTGCTTCGCGCTGACCCGCGCCCCGTTCCGAACTTCGAGACCTCCCCCATGAGTGCAACCCAGGCAGCACCGGCACGCGACCGGCTGCGCATCGCCATCCAGAAGAGCGGCCGTCTGGCCGAACCCGCCCGCAACCTGCTCAGTGCCTGCGGCCTGAGCTGGCGTGAGAGCCGCGACAAGTTGTTCTGCTACGGCGAATCGCTGCCGGTGGACCTGCTGCTGGTGCGCGACGACGACATTCCCGGCCTGATCGCCGATGGCGTGTGCGACCTGGGCATCGTGGGCCGCAACGAACTGGACGAACAGGCCGCCGCGCGCCGCCAGATCGGCCTGCCGGACGCCTACCAGGCCCTGCGCGGGCTGGGCTTCGGCCAGTGCCGGCTGATGCTGGCCGTGCCCGAAGAATGGCAGTGGACCGGGCCGGCGCAGCTGGCCGGCACCCGCATCGCCACCAGCTACCCGGCCATCCTCAAGCAGTGGCTGGGCGAGCAGGACGTGGATGCGCAGGTTGTGGAACTGTCCGGCTCGGTGGAAATCGCCCCGCGCCTGGGCACTGCCGACCTGATCTGCGATCTGGTGTCCAGCGGCGCCACCCTGCGCGCCAACCAGCTCACCCCCGTGCACAACCTGCTGGACAGCGAAGCGGTGCTGGCCGGGGCCGTGCGCGTGCCCGACGATGCCCGTGCCGGCCTGCGCAGCATGCTGCTGCGCCGCCTGGATGGGGTGGTGCAGAAGCAGGACCGCAAGCTGCTGATGTTCCGCGCCAGCGAAGACCGGGTGGACGCGCTGGCGCAGTTGCTGGCCGATGCCGAGCCGCTGGTGCGTTTGCCTGCCGATGGGGGCGCGCTGCGCCTGCAGACCATGTGCCCGGGTCCGTTGACCTGGCAGCGCATGGAAGAGCTGGAGCGCGCCGGCGCCCAGGGCCTGATGGTGTTGAGCGTGGAGCGGTCGCTGGCATGAATCGTCTGATCTGGTCGCAACTTGATGACGCCGCGCGCAGCGAGGCCTTGACCCGCCCGGTGCAGACCGTGGCCCAGCGGACCCGCGATGCGGTGGCTGCGCTGATCGCGCAGGTGCGCGCCGATGGCGATACCGCCCTGCGCGCGATCACCGCCCGTTTCGACGGGGTGGAACTGCCTGCATTCGAAGTATCCGAAGACGAATTCGCCGCAGCCGAAGCGGCCGTGCCGGCTGAGCTGCGCCAGGCCATGGTCGAGGCCGCCGAGCGCATCGGCCGCTTCCACCAGGCCGGCATGGGCCAGGGCTATGCGGTGGAAACCGCGCCGGGCGTGGTCTGCGAGCGCATGCTGCGGCCGATCGGCCGGGTGGGCCTGTATGTGCCCGCCGGCAGCGCGCCGCTGCCGTCCACCGCGCTGATGCTGGGCGTGCCGGCGCAACTGGCCGGCTGCCCGCAGGTGGTGCTGTGCACGCCGCCGCGCGCCGACGGCAGTGCCGATCCGGCGGTACTGGTGGCCGCGCGCCTGACCGGCGTGCAGCGCGTGTTCAAGCTGGGCGGCGCGCAGGCCATTGCCGCGATGGCCTATGGCACTGACAGCATTCCGGCCTGCGACAAGCTGTTCGGGCCGGGTAACAGTTTTGTGACCGAGGCCAAGCAGCAGGTGGCGCAGGACGGTGCAGCCGCCATCGACATGCCGGCCGGCCCGTCGGAAGTGCTGGTGATCGCCGATGCCGGTGCCAATCCCGCGTTCGTGGCGGCTGACCTGCTGTCGCAGGCCGAGCACGGCCCCGATTCGCAGGTACTGCTGCTGACCGACGACGCGGCCATGCTGGCAGCGGTTGAGGCCGAAGTGGAGCGCCAGGTCGCCCTGTTGCCGCGCCAGCAGATTGCGCGGCAGGCGCTGTCGGCGTCGCGCCTGATCCAGGTCGATGCGCTGGACGAAGCCTTCGCGATCAGCAACCGCTACGCGCCCGAGCACCTGATCCTGGCGCTGCGTGAACCGCGTGACTGGCTGCCGCAGGTGCAGGCTGCCGGTTCGGTATTCCTGGGGGACTACACGCCCGAAGCGCTGGGCGATTACTGCAGTGGCACCAACCACGTGCTGCCCACCGCCGGTGCCGCCCGCGCCTACAGCGGCGTAAGCGTGGCCAGCTTCCAGAACCTGATCAGCGTGCAGAGCGCCAGCGCGCAGGGGCTTGCCGCGATCGGTGGCTGTGCGCGCATCATCGCCAGTGCCGAAGGCCTGGACGCGCACGAGCGCGCCGTGGCCGTTCGCATGGAGGCGGCCGCATGAGCGCGCTGGACGACGTGCTGGCGCTGGTGCGCCCGGACCTGCAGGCGTTTGCCGGCTACAGTTCGGCACGCAGCGCGGCGGTGCAGGGCGAGGTCTGGTTGAACGCCAACGAGTCGGCCTGGGCCAACCCAGCCGATACCGCCGGCAGCAGCCGTCGCTACCCCGAGCCGCAGCCGCTGGCATTGCGCGAGGGTCTGGCCGCGCTGTACGGCGTGCAGCCGCAGGAGCTGCTGATCGGCCGCGGCAGCGACGAGGCCATCGATCTGCTGGTGCGTGCGCTGTGCGTGCCCGGCCGTGACGGCGTACTGGTTACCTCGCCGGTATTTGGCATGTACGCGGTGTGCGCGCGCCTGCAGGGCGCGGCGCTGATCGATGTACCGCTGGTGGATTCGGCCGAGGGTCTGCACGCCGATCTGGATGCTGTCATCGGCGCCGCGCAGCAGCAGGGCGCCAAGCTGGTGTTCCTGTGCGCACCGTCCAATCCGGCCGGCAGCGATATCAGCCTGGACGGGATCGAACGGGTTGCCACGGCATTGCGTGGGCAGGCCCTGGTGGTGGTGGACGAAGCCTACGTGGAATACGCACAACGCCCCTCGGCCACCACGCTGTTGTCCGCACACGCCAACCTGGCGGTGCTGCGCACGCTGTCCAAGGCGCATGCGTTGGCCGCCGCGCGCATCGGTACCCTCATCGCGGCGCCGGAACTGATTGCCGTGCTGCGCCGTTGCCAGGCCCCGTACCCGGTACCGACGCCGTGCGCCGAACTGGCGGTGCAGGCGTTGCAGCCGGCCGCACTGGCCCGCACCGCAGAGCGCGTCGCCGCCGTCATCGGCGAGCGCGAGCGCCTGTTCACCGCGCTGCCCGGCCTGCCCGGCGTGCACCGCGTGTACCGCTCGTCCGGCAACTACCTGCTGGTCCGTTTCAGTGATGCGCAGGCGGCATTCGATACCTTGCTGGCCGCCGGCGTAGTGGTGCGCGACCAGCGCGCCGCGCCGCAGTTGGGCGATGCGCTGCGCATCAGCATCGGCACACGCGAAGAGAACGACCGCGTGCTCGCGGCCCTGTCGGCTCGGAGGGCCGCTGCATGACCCCCATTCTGTTCATCGACCGCGACGGCACCCTGATCGAGGAGCCGGCCGACTTCCAGATCGACGCGTACGAGAAGCTGCGCTTCGTGCCGCAGGTCATCCCGGCGTTGCTGAAGCTGCGCGATGCCGGCTACCAGTTCGTCATCGTTACCAACCAGGATGGCCTGGGCAGCGAGGCCTATCCGCGCGCCAGCTTCGACGGCCCCAACGACCTGATGCTGCAGATCTTCGAAAGCCAGGGCATCGTGTTCCGTGACGTGCTGATCGACTGCAGCTGGCCGCAGGACAATGCGCCCACGCGCAAGCCGGCCATCGGCCTGATGACCGCTTACCTGCAGGACCGCAGCATCGACTGGGCGCGTTCGGGCATGGTCGGTGATCGCATCACCGACCTGCAGTTCGCCGACAACCTCAACATCCGCGGGTTCCAGCTGCGCACCGAACAGTTCGGAGGAGAGTGGGACTGGCCGGGCATCGCCCACGCACTGGCCGACGCGCCGCGTACCGCAGTGGTCCAGCGCAACACCAAGGAAACGAAGATCCGCGTCGAACTGGACCTGGACCGCGCTGGTGATGCGCACATCGCCACAGGCCTGCCGTTCTTCGACCACATGCTGGAACAGATCGGCAAGCACGGCGGTTTCGCTCTGGACATCCGGGCCGAAGGCGATCTGCACATCGACGAACACCACACCATCGAGGACACCGGCCTGGCGCTGGGGCAGGCGTTGCGCGAAGCGCTGGGCGACAAGCGCGGCATCGGCCGCTACGGCTTCACCCTGCCGATGGACGAGACGTTGGCCAGTGCCGCGCTGGACTTCAGCGGCCGGCCGTACTTCGTGTTCGAAGGCAAGTTCAAGCGCGAACGCGTGGGCGACATGCCCACCGAACTGGTGCCGCACTTCTTCCGTTCGCTGTGCGATGCCAGTGGCCTGAACCTGAACCTGCAGGTGCGCGGTGACAACGATCACCACAAGGTCGAAGCCTGCTTCAAGGCGCTGGCCCGGGCGCTTCGCCCGGCGCTGGCCCGCCAGGGCACCGCGCTGCCCAGCACCAAGGGGGCGCTGTGAGCGAGGTCGCGCTGATCGATGCCGGCGGTGCCAACCTGGGCTCGGTGCGCTACGCACTGGAGCGGCTGGGTGCGCGGGTGCGGCTGGTGCGCGATGCCGAAGGTCTGGCCGGTGCACAGCGGGTGATCCTGCCCGGCGTGGGCGCGGCGGCGCCGGGCATGCAGCGGTTGCACGCGCAGGGCCTGGTCGAACCCCTGCGCCGCCTGGAGGTGCCGCTGATGGGCATCTGCCTGGGCATGCAGTTGCTGTTTGATCGTTCCGAAGAAGCCGGCGTGGATACCCTGGGCCTGATTCCCGGCGTGGTGCGCAAGCTGGTGCCGGCGTGCGGCATCCGCGTACCGCACATGGGCTGGAACCGGCTGCTGCCGCTGCGCGAATCGACCCTGCTGCAGGGCGTGCCCGCGCGTGCCAGTGCGTACTTCGTGCACAGCTACGCCGCCCCGCTGAACACTCACACCGTGGCCGCCTGCGACCACGGCGGCCTGTTCACCGCCGTGGTGGAGCAGGGCCGCTACTTCGGTGCCCAGTTCCATCCCGAGCGTTCCGGCGAGACCGGATCGCAGATGTTGCGCAATTTCCTTGAGGGCACCGCTGCATGAGCTTCACCGTCTACCCCGCGCTGGATATCCGTGATGGCCGCGTGGTGCGGCTGCGCCAGGGCGACTACGCGCAGGAAACCCATTACGGCGACGATCCGCTGCCGCGCGCGCAGACCTTCGCCGCGCAGGGCGCGCAGTGGATGCACCTGGTCGACCTGGACGCCGCGCGCGCGGGTGGCTACACCCTGGCGCCCCTGCTGGCGGCGATCCGCGCGCAGACCCCGTTGCAGGTGCAGACCGGCGGCGGCGTGCGCGGGCGCGACGACGTGGCGCGCATCCTCGACGCCGGCGCCGGCCGCGTGGTGGTCGGTTCGTTAGCAGTGCGCGAGCCGGACACCGTGATCGGCTGGCTGGCCGAGTTCGGTCCGCAGCGCCTGACCATTGCCCTGGACGCCCGCCAGGACGCGCAGGGCCAGTGGCAGCTGCCGGTCCACGGCTGGACCGAGAACGCCGGGGTCACTCTGGATGCACTGGCGCAGCGCTATGCGCAGGCCGGCATGGCCCACCTGCTGTGCACCGACATCGCCCGCGATGGCATGCTGGCCGGCCCGAACATCAGCCTGTACGCCCACCTTGCCGCGCTGTTGCCGGGCGTGGCCGTACAGGCCTCCGGCGGCATCCGCAGCGTGGCCGACGTGGCCGAGGCGCGCGCGGCCGGCTGCGGCGGCGCGATCCTGGGCAAGGCTCTGCTGGAACAGCGCATGGACCTGAGCGAGGCACTGGCATGTTGAGCCGCCGCATCATTCCCTGCCTGGACGTGCGCGATGGCCGCGTGGTCAAGGGCGTGCGCTTCCGCGACCACGTGGACATGGGCGATATCGCCGAGCTGGCCCAGCGCTATCGCGACCAGGGCGCCGACGAACTGGTGTTCTATGACATTGGCGCCAGTCCCGAGGCACGCTCGGTGGATGTGGCCTGGATCGAACGCATCGCTCGCCTGATCGATATTCCGTTCTGCGTGGCCGGTGGCATCGACAGCGTGGAAACCGCGCGCCGGGTGTTGTTCGCCGGCGCCGACAAGATCTCGATCAACTCGCCGGCGCTGGGGCGTCCGGAGTTGATTACCGAACTGGCCGACGAATTTGGCGTGCAGTGCGTTGTGGTTGGCGTCGATTCGGTGCGAGAGGCCGATGGCGAATGGCGCGTGCGCCGGTTCACCGGTGACCCCAGCAGGACCCAGGCGGTGCCGTTGCGCACCCTGGACTGGATCGTGGATGCGCAGCGGCGTGGTGCCGGTGAGATCGTGCTGAACTGCATGGACAGCGATGGCGTGCGCCGCGGCTACGACGTGGCACAGCTGCGCCAGGCGCGTGCGGTGTGCAACGTGCCGCTGATTGCCTCGGGCGGCGCCGGTGCGATGGAGCACTTCGCCCAGGCGTTCGACCAGGCGGACGTGGACGGTGCACTGGCCGCCAGCGTGTTCCACAGCGGCGCCATTGCGATTGCGGATTTGAAGCGCTACCTGCGCGAGCAACAGATCGAGGTTCGAGATGTCTATTGAAATACGCCCGTCGCCGCAGGCACTGGAAACGCTGGACTGGGCCAAGGGCGATGGCCTGCTGCCGGCCGTGGTGCAGGATGCTGACACCCTGCAGGTGCTGATGCTGGGCTATGTGAATGCCGAGTCGCTGCATATCACCCAGGTGACCGGCCACATGACCTTCTACAGCCGCAGCAAGCAGCGTCTGTGGACCAAGGGCGAGCAGTCCGGCCACGTGCTGGCGGTGCAGTCGATCAGCGTCGATTGCGATGCTGACACCGTGCTGGTGCTGGCACGCCCGGCGGGCCCGACCTGCCACACCGGCGCGGAGAGTTGCTTCGACGGTGCGCCGAAGGATTTCCTGGGCGGGCTGGACCAGCTGGTGGCCGTGCGCGACGCACAGCGGCCGCCGGGCAGCTACACCACCGCGCTGTTCGAAGGCGGCATCCGCCGCATCGCACAGAAAGTGGGCGAGGAGGGCGTGGAAACGGCGCTGGCGGCGGTGGCGCAGGACGATGAGGCGCTGCTGGGCGAATCGGCCGACCTGCTGTACCACCTGCTGGTGCTGCTGCGCGCACGCGGCCTGTCGCTGGATGATGCGCGCGCAGTGCTGGAGCAGCGCCATTCCCACGGGTAGAGTCGAGCTTGCTCGACTGTTGTGGCCAATGCAGTCGAGCATGGCTCGACTCTACAAAGGCGACAGTCGAGCATGGCTCGACTCTACAAAGGCGATAGTCGAGCATGGCTCGACTCTACAAGGGCGACAGATAGTGGTGTGCGGACCAACGGTCCGCACCTACAATAGGGGGTCTCTCTGCCCCCGGACCGCCCCCATGAAACTGCCCGCCGCCTGGCTGTGCTGCCTGTTGCTTACTTCGCCGGCGTGGGCCGCCGATACCGTGGTGAGCGGAAAGGTCTATCTGGAGCGCGACGGCAAGCCGGGGCGCGGTGCCACCGATCCCGGCCTGGCCGGGGTGCAGGTGTCCAACGGCGAAACCATCGTCAAGACCGCCGCAGATGGCAGCTACAGCCTGCCGGTGCGTGACGGCCAGACGGTGTTCGTCATCAAGCCCGATGCGTACACTTTCCCGAAGGCTGCCGATGGCCTGCCATCGTTCTGGCGCCACTATCGCCCCAACGGTTCGCCGGCGCTGAAGTACGGTGGCATCGCCGCCACCGGTGACGCCGCCCGCAGCTGGGATTTCGCCCTGCAGGCCGATCGCCACGACAGCCGTCGCGGCTTCCAGATGCTGGTGTTCACCGATTCACAGACCGCCACCACGCAGGACATCGGCTACTACCAGCAGTCGATCGTGCAGCCGCTGGTGGGGCAGACCAAGGCGCGTCTGGGCACCACCCTGGGCGACATCGTCAATGACGACCTGACCCTGTACCCGGCCATCAACAAGGTGACCACCGAACTGGGCGTGCCGTGGTTCCATGTTCCCGGCAACCACGACCTGGATTTCGACGCCGCCAACGATGACCACTCGCTGGACAGCTGGCGCAACATCTACGGCCCGGACACCTACGCGGTGGAAGAGGGCGGTGCCAGCTTCGTGTTCCTGGACGACGTGGTGTACGACCCCAACGCCAAGCCGAAGTACGTGGGCGGCCTGCGCGAGGACCAGTTCGCCTTCCTGGCCGCCTACCTGAAGGGCCTGCACAAGGACCGCCTGCTGGTGCTGGGCATGCACATTCCGTTGTTCGACGCGGCACCGGGGCGCGAGACCTTCCGCCATGCCGATCGCCAGCGCCTGTTCGATCTGCTCAAGCCGTTCCGCAACGTGCTGGTGCTGAGCGGGCACAGCCACACCCAGCAGCATGTCTACCACGGCAAGGCCGAGGGCTGGCAGGGTGAGAAGCCGCTGCACGAATACAACGTGGGCGCCAACTGCGGTGCGTTCTGGTCCGGCGTGAAGAATGCCGCTGGCGTGCCGGACAGCACCATGAGCGACGGCACGCCGAAGGGCTATTCGCTGCTGGATGTGGCCGGCAACGGCAGTTACCGCCTGCAGTACCGCGTGGCCGGCGCACCGGCCAGCGAGCAGATCGGCCTGCACGCGCCGAAGGTGCTGCGCCAGGGCGCGTACCCGGCCTGGGGCGTGTATGCCAACGTGTACATGGGCGAGGACGCCAGCGTGGTGGAATACCGCGTGGACGGCGGCCCGTGGCAGCCGATGAAGCAGGTCAGCCAGCCTGACCCGCGCCTGCTGGTGGAAAACGTGGCCGACGACCTGGCCACCACGCTGCGGGGCTACGACCGTTCGCCGGAAGCGACCGCGTCGCCGCACCTGTGGCGCGGTGCGCTGCCGACCGGCCTGGAGGTGGGCAGCCACAAGGTGGAGGTGCGCTCCACCCAGCCTGACGGTGCGGTGTTCACCGCGACCACGACTTACAGCCTGCAGACCGCCCAACCCTGACGGGGGACGCGGCTGCCACGACGAAAGGACGCGCCATGGAAATCCGCTTCATGGCCGGCACCACGCCGGTCACCCTCAGCCGACACTGGTTCAGTGGCGCCATGCAGCTGCGCAGCGTCAGCGAGACGGTCTGGGTGCAGCACCCGCTGCATCCCGGCACGCATTTCTCGTTCTCGCTGGTGCAATCGTGGATGCGCCACATTGCCGGCCACCAGGTGCTGGTGGAACGCACCCGTCCGCTGCTGTTCGCCGGGTTCCGCCCACAGCGCCTGCGGGTGCTGGTGGACGGGGTGCAGGTGGCCGAGCAGGAAGGCATGTAAGCGCACGCGGGCCAGGACCGTGCCGCAGCGTTGGCAAAGCCGCAGGGATGCCCGAGAATCGACGCCGATCCGTCGATTCAAGCAGGCCCGTGTGAACGTCGCAGCAGTAGACCCGTCTTCCTCCGACGCCCGTGGCGCCGGCGTTCCGCACACCGTAGTGGTGGCCGATGTTGGCGGCACCTTCGCCCGCGTGGCGCTGGCCGCCCTCGTGCCCGGCCAGACACCGCGGCTGGGCGGCTACCGCACGTATGCCTGCGCCGACCATCCCAGCCTGGCTGCGATCCTGGCCGATTTCAGCGGCCACCTGGACGCGCCCGTGCGCAGCGCGGTGGTGGCCATTGCCGGCGTGATGGATGGCGATGTACTGATCAACGCCAATCTGCCGTGGACGGTTTCGTTGTCGTCCACCCGCGCGCAGTCGGGACTGGGCGAGCTGCAGCTGATCAATGATTTCGAGGCGGTGGCGCTGGCGGTGCCTTACCTGCAGCCGGAAACGCTGGTGCCACTGAACGGCCCAGGCGATCCGGCGCAGGCCTTTCCGGCGCTGGTGCTGGGGGCGGGCACCGGCCTGGGTGCGGCGCTGCGCTTTGCCGACGGTGATCGCCCGGTGCTGGCCAGCGAACTGGGCCACGCTGCGCTGGGTGCCGGTACCGCGCTGGAACTGCAGGTGCTGGCCAAGCTGCTGCAGCGCTGGCCGCACGTGGACAACGAGCGGGTGCTGTCCGGCAGCGGCCTGCTGAACCTGTACCCGTGCCTGTGCGAACTGCGCGGCGTTGCACCGCAGTGGTCGACCACCGAGGCACTGATCGGCGCCGCGCGCAGCGGCGAAGATGCGGTGGCCGTGGAAACCCTGCAGGTGTTCTGCGCCTGGTTGGGCAGCCTGGCCGGCGATGCGGCCATTGCCGTGGGCGCACGTTCGGTTTACCTGGCCGGCGGCATTTCCACCCACGTGCAGGATTTCCTGGCCGATGGCCGCTTCCGCGAGCGGTTCCTCAACAAGGGTGTCCTGACCGATGTGCTGCGCCAGGTGCCGGTATGGCGGGTCGAACATGGCCAGCTGGGCGTGCTCGGCGCGGCCGTCTGGCACGCTGCGCGAGGGCCGCGCGCGGGCTGAAACACGGCCGGCCCCGGGTCGGCATCGCTTTCTTCAAGGGGAGGGCAACATGGTGGATCGCAGGCAGTTCCTGCAGGCCGGTGCACTGGCTGCAGGCATGGCCGCCTTGCCGGGTGTGCAGGCGCGCACGCAGGGCGGGGCGAAGGTGGTTTCAACGTGGGACTTCGGCGTGCCGGCCAACCAGGCGGCATGGAAGGTGCTGGCCCAGGGTGGCAGCGCGCTGGATGCGGTGGAAGCCGGTGCACGCTGGGCCGAGAGCGAGCTGTGCAACCCGACGGTGGGCCACTGTGGCAATCCCGATCGCGACGGCGTGCTGAGCCTGGACGCGAGCATCATGGATGGCGATGGCCGCTGTGGCGCGGTGGCGGCGCTGGTGGACATCGCGCACCCGGTGTCGGTGGCACGCAGGGTGATGGAAAACAGCCCGCACGTGCTGCTGGTGGGCGAGGGCGCGCAGCAGTTCGCAGTGCAGCAGGGCTTCGAGCGCAAGCGATTGCTGACCCCGCAGGCCGAGGCGGCCTGGCGCGAATGGTTGAAGACCGAAAAGTACCAGCCGCAGATCAACGCCGAGCGCCGCGGCATCCCCGGCAACAGCGACAACCACGACACCATCGGCATGCTGGCGCTGGATGCCAAGGGCAACCTTGCCGGCGCCTGCACCACCAGTGGCATGGCCTGGAAGCTGCACGGGCGGGTAGGGGACAGCCCGATCATCGGTGTCGGCCTGTACGTGGACAACGAAGTCGGGGCAGCCACCGCGTCGGGCGTGGGCGAGGAGATGATCCGCAACGCCGCCTCGTTCCTGGTGGTGGAGCTGATGCGGCAGGGCCGCACGCCGGCGCAGGCCTGCCGCGAAGCGATCGACCGGGTGGTGCGCAAGCGCCCCGAAGCCAGCCGCACGCTGCAGGTGTGCTTCCTGGCAATGAACAAGCAGGGCGAGGTGGGCGCGTACGCGCTGCATCGGGGCTTCGTCTACGCCGTGTGCGATGGCCAGCGCCAGGATGACCTGCGCGATTCGCCCTCGATCTACACGAGCAGCCAGACGTGAGCGCCGCGCTGACGCTGGAAATCGCCAGCAATTCATTGGCATCGGCGCTGGCAGCACAGGCCGGTGGCGCCGACCGCATCGAACTGTTCGACAACCTGGGCGAGGGCGGCACCACGCCGTCGTTCGCCAGCATCGCCCTTGCCCGCGAGCGCCTGCATATTCCGCTGTTCGTGCTGGTGCGGCCGCGCCCGGGCGATTTCCATTACGACGCGCTGGAAACCGAGCTGATGCTGCGCGATATCGCGCAGTGCCGCGCACTGGGCTGCGATGGCGTGGTGATCGGTGCGCTGGATGTGCACGGTGGCATCGACCTGCCGCTGTGCCGCGAGCTGGTGCAGGCCGCAGGACCGTTGCAGGTCACCTTCCACCGCGCATTCGATGCCGCACGCGATCTGCCGTCTGCACTGGAACAGGTGATCGAACTGGGATGCACCCGGGTGCTCAGTTCAGGCGGTCAGGTCAGTGCCGAAGCCGGCAGCAGCATGCTGGCCACGCTGGTGGCGCAGGCTGCCGGGCGCATCAGCGTGATGGCCGGGGCAGGGGTCGGCCCGGCCAATATCGCCAGGATCGCGCGGCAGACCGGCTGCGGCGAACTGCATGCATCGGCCAAGGGCCTGCGGCGCTCGGCCATGCAGTTCCAGAATCCGCTGCTGCGCGGGCTGGACCCGGACTGGCACCAGACCAGCACCGCCACGGTGGCGGCATTGCGCAAGGCGCTGGACGACGGTGCACACAAAAACGGCAGCCACCTGTAAAAGCGTGGCTGCCGTGGAGGACCGAGGTACGGGGTCGGATCCCTTCGCAGAAGGGCTCCGACCCCGGTAGCGCTTAGAACTTGTAGGTCGCGCCGAAGTAGATCTGTCGGCCCGAATACAGGTTGGAGATCAGGCGCGACTGGGTGTCGTTGCCCAGGTAGATGCGCTGTTCCGACTTGGTGGCGTTCAGCACCGAGGCAGTGAAGGTCAGCGCTTCGGTGAAGTTGTAGGCCACGTTCAGATCCAGCTGGTCGTACGGCTCGGTGTACTGGGTCATGCCGTTGACCAGGCCGCCGACCACTTCACCGCGACGGTTGTACGAGGCGCGGGCCAGGAACCGGTCGGTTTCGTAGAACACCGTCAGGTTGGCCTGGTTCTTGGCACTGCCCACCAGCGGCGATGCACCCAGGTTCTCTCCATTGAGCTCGATCGAGGCCAGGTTGGTGTCGTTGTAGGTGTAGTTGGCCTGCACGCCCAGACCGAAGTCGAAGGTGTACTGGCCGTACAGCTCCACGCCCTGCGACACTGCATCGCGACCATTGGCCTGGGTGCTGTAGTTCTGCACCGTGACCATTTCGCCGCCGACTTCCATCTGCACGTCACGCACGATCGGCACGGTGAAGTTGCTGATGTCCTTGCGGAACAGGCCGACGCCGGCGACCGCGCCCGGCATGAAGTACCACTCCACGCCCAGGTCGTACTGGGTCGCTTCGAAGGCCTCCAGGTTCTTGTTGCTGCCATTGCCGGCCCAGCCTTCGGTCGGTGCACCGCCGGCAACGCGGCGGTCATTGACGTACTCGGGGCTGTAGTAGCTCAGGCTGCCGGGTGCGGCAATGCTGGTGTAGCTCGGCCGTGCCACCACCTTCGACGCGGCGCCACGCAGCACCAGGTTGTCGGTGATGTCCCAGGCGATGTTGAAGCTGGGCAGCACGTCGGTGTAGGTGCGGTCCGAACCGATCAGCTCGTAGCTCTTCTCGCGTGCCAGGGCATCGGGCAGGCGCACGAAGCCGCTTTCGCAACCGTAGGTCGGGAAGGCGGCCGCCGCCGGATCGTCGCACGACATCGGCGCGCCAGAGGCATTGTCCAGGAAGTAGTCGTTGAAGCGTTCGATCGAGTCGCTGGACTGGGCGAACTGCTTGGTTCGCACCACGCGCACGCCGACGTTGCCGCGCAGGCGCTCGGTACGGAAGTTGGCCTGGAAGTAGCCGGAGTAGATTTTCTCGTTGACGTTGTAGACGAAATCGTCCTCAACGCGGTTGTGCGACGAGCCGTAGGTGGAATTCAGGTAGTCGATGTAGGACGGGAAGTTGATGCCCGGGAAGACGTTCGCGTTGAAGCCACCGGCGATGCCGCTGATCGGGTTGGACAGGAAGAAGCTGGGCTGGGCGATGCCGGCGGTGTTGTCACAGCCCGCCTGGTAGCGGCTGTCATAGTCGGCCGGGTCGGCGCCCTGGCACACCCAGTAGGTGTTGCCGGTGTTGCGGTGGACCTTGCCGTCACGATACTTGGCGCCGAACTGGATCGAATCCAGCCAGCCGCTTTCGAACATCTTGGTGACGTCGGCCTGGAAGTGGTTCTGCTCGACCTCGGTCTGCATCCACGACGAATCGGTCGAGCCGGTGTCGACCTCGGCGATGCCATTCATCAGCACCTCCTGCAGGTTCGGCGAGACGGTCAGCGACGGGGTGCCGGTCAGGTCCCACGCGGTGTACTGGTTGCCCGATTCCCACACACCGTTGACGCGGCGGCGCGGTTTGGCCGACATGCGGAAGTTCATCGACGGGCCACCCTCGGACCAGGTGCGGCCGCCGCTGAAGGAGGCCTTCCACAACGGGCTGATGTCCCAGTCGATGGTCAGGTCGGCGGTCTGCGAGAGCGCCTTTTCGCGGCTGTAGCCACCGGTCAGCTGCGGGGTGGGAATGGTGCAGTCGTCCGGTCCCCAGCCACCCGGGGCCAGGCCCGCGGCAGCGGCTTCGTCTTCGCTGCAGTAGTAGGTCTTGCCGGCCAGCTTTTCGAACTGTGCGCCGGTGACCACGGTGCCACTGGGGTCGAAGCTGAGGCCGTTGAGCAGGCGGCCGCCGGTCCAGTTGCCGTCACCGTTGTAGCGCGCCATGTTCCACTCGGGCACCTTCAGCATGTTCTGCGTGTAGTCGCCGTCCAGCTGGAAACGGAAGTAGTTGGCGGTCAGGGTCAGGTTGTCGACCGGCTTGAACTGGAAGGTCAGCTGGCCGCCCTTGCGCTCGCGCTTCTCTTCCTTCACCGCGAAGTTCACCGAGGTGGGCATGAAGAAGTCGCTGTAGTTGCGCCCGAACTGGTCGTTGAAGCCGGAGTTGCCCCACCAGTAGTTGATGCCGCCCTGGGTGAGGGCGTTGCCGTTGACATCACGGGCATCGACATCGGTGCCGTACCACTGGTAGTTCTCGGTGGTCACTTCCATGGTGCGGCTGGTGCGCTTCTGCTGGGTCACGCCGACCAGCACGCCGAAGCGCTCGTCCTTGCTGTGCCACGAGTACAGTGCCGACGCCTGCGGGTCGACGTCCTGGTGGGTATCGGAGGAGACACCTTCCAGGGTCACATAGCCGGAGTTGGATTCCATCTCCAGCGGGCGACGGGTGTGCAGGATGACCGTGCCGCCGATGCCGCCCTCGTCGATGCGTGCTTCCGGCGATTTGAACAGCTCGGCGCTGGAGAGCATGTTCGACGGCAGCAGGGTGTAGTTGAACGAACGGCTGGCCTCGTCATTGGTTTCGGAGGTGGCGATGTAGTTGCCGTTCAACTGGGTCAGGGTCAGGTCGGGATCGAGGCCGCGCACGCTGACGCTCTTGCCTTCGCCGCCGTCGCGGGTGATGACCACGCCGGGTACGCGCTGCAGCGAATCGGCAACGTTCTTGTCGGGGAACTTGCCGACGTCCTCGGCGGTGATCACTTCGACCACGGCGTTTGCGTCGCGCTTCTGCTGCAGGCTCTTCTCGATCGCA
This sequence comes from Stenotrophomonas sp., assembly GCF_032056425.1. Lineage (GTDB taxonomy): Bacteria > Pseudomonadota > Gammaproteobacteria > Xanthomonadales > Xanthomonadaceae > Stenotrophomonas. The sequence goes on along the minus strand of NZ_DAMBCN010000037.1, from coordinate 983 downwards.
TAGCGGTAGCCGGTGACCTGCACGCTGTCCAGCGTGGTGGCGTCGGCGCTGCCGGTGGTCGGTTGTGCGCTGGCCTGCTGGGCAGCGGCGCCGGTCGGCGCGACGGCTGCGGCCAGGGCCAGTGCGACGGCGAACGACAAGGCGTCGCGGCCGTGCGTACGAGTTGAATGCTTGATTGCCATCTCTCCCTCTCTCATGGATTGATCCGGTGACTGACGCGGAAACTTGAATCGATCTAATCTGCGGTGCCGATTTTGCTGATGCCGCGCGGCTGCCTGGGGCGGCGCGCTGGTGTTCGGGTACATCCGGTGCCGGTCCCCAACGCCGGGCCATCCCACGGGATCCGCTTGGATCGATCTAAGCGATGGCGGGGCGATTTTTAGCATGGCCAGAGGGTCTGCGCATGCTGCTGCGCAATATTGCAGGGACGTGTCTACCGAATGATGTTTCGCTGAAAAGCGCTGGAATCGTTTACATGCGCAAAAGGGGGAGGGTGGTTCGGCAGGGCTTGCAGCCCTGCACCTGCTTTTCGAGCCAGGGCAATGTCAACTTCAACTTCAACTTCAAAAGCGGGCTATCCGTGGGTTGGCGGGGCGGTGTCGGATTGCGGGGACGCCGCAAGTACGTCCCTGTAGGCTTGGCAGCCGCATCCATGCGGCTGACACCCCGCAATCCGACACCGCCCCACCTTCGACAGGTTCACGCGGCTGTGGGTAACGGCGCCCGTTGTTTCGCACGCCTGTTGGTAGGTGTCGACCTTGGTCGACGCATCTATCAGATATCGAATGGATTCATCCAGTTGGCCGGCGGCCAGTAGATCCACGCCATGCGTGGATGACGTTCAATTGAAATCGAAATCAATCTGGGGTCGGATCCCGTTGCGGAGCAACGGGACCCGACCCCGCCTGGCCCGACAGATCGCGGAGAACTGTCAGAGGCGGGGCGGTGTGGGTGGGCAGGACCGCAGGCGCCATGGATGGCGC
>NZ_DAMBCN010000036.1:0-28556 GCF_032056425.1 Stenotrophomonas sp. | reverse complement strand
CCGCACTGGCCGCCTGATCCCCCACCTGTCCAACTTCAGGGGGTCACTTCATGGACGGGTTTACGGCGTGTCCTGCCCACCCACACCGCCCCGCCATCCCACGGAATGCCGCTTCGGCTTTTGACGTTGACGTTGCATTGAGCAGGTGCAGGGCGCAGCCCTGCAAAACCCCTCTCACCGCAACTGGCTGTCCTTGCTGCCGCGCCGGTTGTAGCCGGCATGGGCCTGTTCTTCGTCGTCCAACGCCTGCTGGCAGGCCACGCACAGACGCACGCCGGGCACGGCCTGGCGCCGCGCCAAGGGAATCGGCGCGTCGCATTCCTCACAGTGTTCCAGACCCGGGCCCTGGCGCAGCTGGCGCCGCGCGCGGGCAATCGCATCGTCCACGGTGGCGTCGATCTGGTCCTGGACCGCGCCGTCTCCCGCCCAACCGGTGGCCATCGCTCACCTCCGCAACTGTCAGGTATGCCCCTGATATGGGGACCCTACCTCCAACTGCAATCGGCCGCACCGGGTCATGCCCGGCGGCGTGGCAACCGGTTCAGCCGCGCCTTACCAGACCAGGTCGTCGGGCACCTGGAACTGGGCGTAGTACGCGTCGTCCTCGGCATTGCCGGTGGAGATCTCGGCCGTCGAGCCCGGCTGGCCGTGGTCGACGATGATCGCTTCCGGCGCACGCTCGCGCACCTTCTCGGCGGCCGCACGCGGCAGCAGGGCGTAGCCCTCGCCATGCGCCACGATGACCAGCACGCCCACCGACAGCGCCTTGCGCAGCTTGGGGTCGATCAGCAGGGTGCGAATGGCCGAGCCATCGCTGAAACGGTATTCGTCATCGCCCTTGTGGGGCACCGCATGGGCCGTGATGATCTGCCGCGCCTGCGCCTTCTGTTCAGCCTGCCTGGCCTGCGCATTGCGCTCGGCCGCCAGTGCGCGGTCGCGCTCGACCTTCTCGGCGCGCGCTCGTTCAGCTTCGCGCTGCACCTCGGCGGAGGCCGACTCTGCTTTGCCCTGCCGGGCCTTGGCCTGTTCGCGCGCGGCAGCGCTGGCCTGCGACTTCTTGGCCAGGCCGGCCTTGAGCAATTGTTCCTGCAGCGCGTTGGGCTTTGCCATGGTCGTTGCGTACCGCGTGTAATCTTGGATGCCCCATTCTACCGACGCCCCGCCGCCCCTGCATGGCTGTCCTGAAGTACCTCACCGGCTACCCCGAACCCCTGGTCGCCCAGGTCAGCGAACTGCTGGCCCAGGGCAAGCTCGGCCCCTGGCTGCAGCAGCGCTACCCCGACCCGCACGCGGTGCGCAGCGACCGCCAGCTGTACGACTACACCCAGGAGCTGAAGGACCGCTACCTGCGCAAGTCGGTGCCGCTCAACAAGGTCTGCTACGACAACACGCTGGAAGTGATCAAGCACGCGCTGGGCACGCACACCGCCATTTCCCGCGTGCATGGCAGCCGCCTGAAGGCCAGCCGCGAGATCCGCATCGCCACCGTGTTCCGCCAGGCACCGGCCGCGTTCCTGCGCATGATCGTGGTGCACGAGCTGGCCCACCTGAAGGAAGCTGACCACAACAAGGCCTTCTACCAGCTGTGCCAGCACATGGAACCGGACTACCTGCAGCTGGAATTCGATACCCGCCTGTACCTGACCGAGCTGGCCAACCGCAGCCAGCGCTGACCGGCCGCAGCAGCTACACTGCGCGCCCCTGACCGACCTGCCTGCCATGGAACCCATCCGCCTCGACAAACGCCTGTCCGCCCAGCTCGGCATCCCGCGTGGCGAAGCACGCCGCTACATCGAGGGCGGCTGGGTCACGGTCGATGGCGAGGTGGTCGAGCAGCCGCAGCGCCCGGTCGATGAGCACGCGGTCGTGGTCGTGGCCGAACAGGCCGATGACAGCAAGGCCGAGCGGGTCAGCATGCTGCTGCACAAGCCGGCCGGCGTGGCCGCCGAGACGCTGTGCGCGCTGGTCAGCAGCGCCACGCGCAGCGAGCTGGATGCCAGCGAGATCCGTCCGCTGCAGCGTCATTTCCACGGCCTGCAGCTGGCGGCCCCACTTCCGGCCGCTGACTGCGGCCTGGTGGTGGTCAGCCAGGACCCGGCCACCCTGGCCCACCTGCAGCGCAACCTGGGTCGCACCGAGCAGGAATACCTGGTGGACGTGGCCGAAGGCGGCCCCGAGCGCGGTCCGTGGTTGCTGGCGCGCCTGCAGCAGGAAGCCGGTGGCGCCAAGGTCAGTTGGCAGAGTGAGCAGCGCCTGCGTTTTGCCGGCAAGGGGCTGACCGCCAAGGGTTTGAGGGCCGCCGTCAGCACCGCGGGCCTGCAGGTGACGGGCGTGCGCCGGCTGCGCATCGGCCGCGTGGCGCTGGGGCCGCTGCCGCCAGGGCAGTGGCGTTACCTGGGCAGCGACGAGCGGTTCTGAGCCCGCCACGGGGTCGGATCCCTTGCCGCAGGCAAGGGCGCTGACCCCACAAAGGCCATCCACGCATGGCGTGACCGTGCCCGCAGCGCCATCCACGCATGGCGTGGATCTACTAGCATGGCGGCATGAGCCCGCCCACGCCCTTGTGGCGACGCCTGCTGCGTGTCGTCGCCATCATTGTCGCCGCCCTGCTGTTGCTGGTGCTTTCCGGCCTGCTGCTGGCCGACCATCTCACCCCCAGCGCGCGCGGACCCGCTTCGAAGGTGCTGCCGCTGCAGCCGGCACAGACGGCCATCGATCGCCAGCTGGCGCCGCTGCTGGCCGCCCACCCGAACCAGTCCGGCGTGGCCTTCCTCAGCGATGGGCTGGATGCCTTCGCCGCGCGCGCGGTCATCACCGAACAGGCCGGGCGCAGCCTGGACCTGCAGTACTACATCTGGCACGACGACCGCGTTGGCCACCTGATGGCCAAGGCGCTGCACGACGCGGCCGAGCGCGGCGTGCGCGTGCGCCTGCTGCTGGATGACATGATGCCAAGGACAAGGACGCGCTGATGCTGGCGCTCGATGCGCACCCGAACATCGAGATCCGCCTGTACAACCCGTTCCGCAACCGCAGCGGCATCGCCCGCACGCTGGAACTGGTGCAGCGCGCCTTCAGCGTGAACCACCGCATGCACAACAAGAGCTGGATCGCCGACGGCCGCGTTGCCATCGTCGGCGGCCGCAACATCGGCGAGGAGTACTTCAGCGCCCGCGATGACGTGAACTTCCAGGACCTGGACCTGGTGGTCGCTGGCCCCGCCGTGGAGCAGGCCAACCGCATCTTCGACGACTACTGGAACAGCGACGCGGCGATCCCGATCAGCGCGCTGGCCCACTACAGCCACGCCCAACTGCGCGTGATGCTGCGCCAGTCCGATCGGGATGCGCTGCATGACAGCAGCCGCCCCTACCTGCAGCGTGTGGCGACATCACGCGCACTGCGCCAGCCCGGCCCCGAGCCGCTGCACTGGAGCGCGCAGGTGCGGATCCTGTCCGACCCGCCGATGAAGCACCGCGACGATGCGCGTGCAGACTGGCTGGTCACTGCACTGGCAGCGCAGCTGCAGGGCACCCAGCACACCGCGCTGCTGATCTCGCCCTACTTCGTGCCCGGCGCCGAAGGCCTGCAGGGACTTTCGGCCATGGCCGCGCGCGGTGCGCAGGTCGGCGTGGTGACCAATTCGCTGGCCGCCAACGATGTGGCCGCGGTACACGGCGGCTACATGGGCTACCGGGTGCCCCTGCTGCAGGCCGGCGTGCAGGTGTACGAGCTGAAGGCGCAGGGCGAACCCGGCGACAGCAGCCTGTTCGGCAGCAGCGGCGCCAGCCTGCACACCAAGGCGTTCGTCCTCGACGACCGGCGCGGCTTCGTCGGCTCGTTCAACCTTGATCCGCGCTAGGCCTATCTCAACACGCAAATGGGCGTGCTCTTCGACGACCCCGTGCTGGGCGCGCGCCTGCGCCAGGAATACCTGCGCCTGGCCGACCCGCAGCACAGCTGGTGGCTGGCGTTGGATGCCGGTAATGAACTGCGCTGGCTGGAGCGGCAGCCGCCACCACACTGGGTGGGGCGCGAGCCGGGCAGTTCGCTGGGCAAACGCTGGACCGCGCGGGTGATCAGCTGGCTGCCGCTCGAATCGCAGCTGTAGGCCTTACGGCACGGGCGGTGCACTGTCATCGGCCACGGCTTCATCCACGGTTTGCACCGCGCGCCCGTGCAACCGCCGCCAGATCCAGCGCAGCGCATGCGGTGGCGCCGAAGGCAGCTGTTCCAGCAGGGCCAGCATGCGCACCTGGCTGCCATGGCCATGCCGGCACAACAGGCTGGCCGCTGCGGCGGCGCTGCCAAGCCGCAGGCTGTCGGCCAACGGGCCGGACGCATCGACGGCCAGCGCCTGGTGCACCGGTTCGGGCAGGTCCCAGGCCGCCGCCACCCGCTGCGCCAGCGGCAACGACCAGCGCTGCAGCAGGTCCAGCGCCAGCGCCGCGTCCACTGTGCTGCTGCTCCCCTGAGCCTCGTGCAGCACCTGGCGCATCACCAGTGCCGCGCCCAGTCCCTGTACCAACCCCAGCCACTGCGCAGCGAAGGCATCACCGCAACTGACGGTACGGGCGTGGTCGGCGGCGGCACGCGAGGCCAGCAGCGCATGCTCCCAGATGATGCTGCTGAACTGCGGGAACACCTCGCACTGCACCTGCATGACCGGCTGCACCAGCACGGCGCTGATGATCTGGCGCACGCCTTCGGTCCCCACCAGCGTCACCGCACGCTGCAGGCTTTCCACCGGCCGTTCGTGCACCTTGTAGGCCGGGCTGTTGGCAATGCGCAGCAGGTTGCCGGTCAGCACCGGATCCTGGCCGATGATCGCCGCCATGACCCGTGCCGAGGCGGCATCGTCATTGACGGTCTGGATCAGCTGCGGCAGCAGCTGCGGCCGGCGCGGCAACTGCCGGGTGGCCCAGTCACGGTCCTGCAGGGCGCGATCCACGGCATCGCCCAGTGGCGACGCTATCGACCCTGCCGGCGCACCGACCAGGTGCGGTGACAGGGCCAGCGCATGCAGGCTGCGCTGCAGGTGGGCGGCCACCCCATCGGCGGGCAGCATCTCGCTGGCCTGTGCCACGAGAATGGGCCGTGCCGGTGCCTGGGCATGGCGCATAGCCACCGCCGACCGCCGTCCGGCCAGCCAGTCCGCCATCGCTCGCCACCAGACCGGCCTCACCGGCGCCCGCCGTATTGTTGCCCTGCTGCTGCCACTGCCTGCACCTGCGCCTTCTTCACATTCGGCCACCTGCCGTCGTCGCAGCATCGGCCGCACTTTCATCTTCTTTAACGCCAGAGCCCCCGCCGTGCACGGCATCGGCCGGACGAATGGACTAGAATGGCGCCGCGCGACCCGTCCCCCAGCCATGACGACGTCGCTTTTTTTGTTTTGGGACCCTACCGTTCATTGGCAGTTCGCTGCAGTTCGCTGCTGATCGCGCCATCGGAGACGCCATGCTATTCGAAACCCTCGCCACCACCGGTCATGAGCAGGTGGTGTTCTGCCACAGCCAGGATGCCGGCCTGAAGGCGATCATCGCCATTCACAACACCACCCTGGGCCCTGCCCTGGGCGGCGTGCGCATGCGCCCCTACGCCAGCACGGACGAGGCCTTGAACGACGTGCTGCGGCTGAGCCGCACCATGACCTACAAGAACGCGCTGGCCGGGCTGAACGTGGGGGGCGGCAAGGCTGTCATCATCGGTGACCCGAAGGTGGACAAGACCGAAGTCCTGTTCCGCGCCTTCGGCCGTTACGTTGATTCGCTGGGCGGGCGCTACATCACCGCCGAGGACGTCGGCACCGATGTGAACGACATGGAGAACATCTACCTGGAAAGCCAGTTCGTGACCGGCGTGCACCAGGTGCATGGCGGTTCCGGCGATCCCGCACCGTTCACCGCCTACGGCGCGTTGCAGGCGCTGATGGCCTCGCTGCGGGTCAAGTTCGGGCACGAGGAAGTGGGCAAGACCAGCATCGCGGTGCAGGGCCTGGGCCACATCGGCATGGAACTGGTGAAGCTGCTGCGCGACCGCGGCGCCAAGCTCTACGTGACCGACCTGGACAGTGCGCTGGTCGACCGTGCGGTCAGCGATTTCGGCGCCGAGGCGGTCAAGCCCGACGAGATCCATGAAGTGAACGCGGACGTGTTCGCGCCGTGCGCGCTGGAGGGGGCGATCAATGCCGACACCCTGCCGCGCATCAAGGCGAAGATCATCTGCGGCACCGCCAACAACCAGCTGTCCAGCCTGGAGATCGGCGATGAACTGCATGCCCGCGGCATCCTGTACGCACCGGATTACGCGGTGAACGCCGGTGGCGTGATGAACGTCTCGCTGGAGATCGACGGCTACAACCGCGAACGCGCGATGCGCCTGATCCGCAGCATCTACCACAACCTGACGCGCATCTTCGAGCTGTCCCAGCGCGAGAACATCGCGCCGCAGCGCGCGGCCGACCGTATTGCCGAGGCGCGCATCCTGTCCATCGGCAAGTTGAAGATGCCGCTGGGCCGCAGCACCCCGCGCCTGGGCAACCTGCGCGGCGGCTGAGGCGCACAGGCCACGCCCGGCATCACGCCGGGCATGGCCATTGGCCGCATGGTCAGAAGGCGGCGCTGTAGCGCAGCGCAACCTGGCTCAGATCACCGCGCGGACCGAAGCGCTGGTCGTAACCGAAGCTGAGCCGGCTGTTGCGGCTCAGCCACGACTCCACTGACAGCCCCAGCAGGCCACCCGAGCGCATCGGCTGCAGCCCCGCCATCGGCGCCCAGGCATCGATTCCGACGAAGCTGGCCTGCGCATCCATGCCTTGGCTGGACAACTGCTGCTGCCACTCGGCGTAGCCGCGCAGCGCCCAGCGGCGCCACTGCCGCTCGGCGCGCACACCGGCCAGTGCCTGGCTGCGGCTGCTCGCATCGCCGGCGCTGTGCAGGCCGAAGCCCAACCCGCCCTGCTCGCTGAAACGATCGCTGTCCACGCGGGTGTAATCGGCGCCCAGGTACGGCGTAAGTGACGCACCGGCCGAGCCAAATCGGTAACCGGCTTCCACGCTGGCCGTGCTGAAGTTGCCGCCGTAACGGGCGTTGACCCCGTACTGGCCCGCCCCCAGCAGCAGCTGGCGGTCGATCTCGCGGTTGAACTGGCCCGCACCGACCTGCCCCAGCGCATACGCACCACCGGCATTCCAGCCGGCATACACCTGCGCCTGCGACTGCCGGTCGCGACCACGATCGCTGCCCCAGGCGCGGTTGCCGAAGCTTCGCGTTTCACCGAAGGCAAAGCCCAGCACGCCATTGCTGCCCAGCGCCGTGTCCTGCCCCATCATCCAGCCGCGGGTATCGGCACCGCCCGCCGAGAAGCTGCCCTGGCCCACCTCCCCCAGGGCACTCTGCCAGGCACCGGCCAGGCGCGGTGCGCCCTGCACCTGGCCGAAACGTGCGGAAAGCGCGCGACGGCCCAGATCGATGCTGTCGAAGGTGGCCGCCGTGGCCAGTGCGTGCGCCTTGCCCGACAGACTGTCCAGGCTCTGCTGCAGTGCCAGGTTGCCCTGCACACCCTGCAGCGCGCCCGCCCCCTGGGCGAACAGACTGGTGACCTCAGTGCCATCGTCGAGCGCTTCGAAGGCACGCTCCACGCGCGAGGCCGAGGCCAGCGTGGCAGTGCCCGCGCCTGCAGAAGACGCGGCGCTGGTCACGTTGACGCGATTGATGTTGAGGATGACGTCGTTGCTGCCGTAGCTGAGCGATGCGTCCAGCAGGCTGCCCGGATTGAGGCTGTTGCTGACCCCACTGAATGTGCCGGTGACGCCCTGCCCCGCCTGCAGCACCGTCTGGCTGCGACCGTCGGCCGGCACGTAACCGCTGACCACACTGGCCACGTGCACGTCGCCGCCCTGCAGGGTGGCCGTGCCGGTGATGGCAAGCGGATTGGACCCCAGCGAGATCATCAGCCGCGCGCCGTTGCGGTGCAGATAATTGCCTTCGATGGTGGCCGTGCTGTTGGCATCGCGCACGACCACGGCAGCGCCATTGTCGACGTTGCCCTTGACCCGGGTCGTGCCGGTCATGAACTGCAGTGCCGCCGCGTTGGGGCTGGAGGCCTGCGCGGTGATCAGCACGTTGGAGGTGATCGAGGCGCCATCGCGCAGGGCCAGCGTGCCACGCTCGATGCGGGTGTCGCCGGTGTAGGTGTTGACCCCGGACAGGCCCAGCGAACCTTCGCCCTGCTTGATCAGGCCGCCGCTGCCCGTGATGTTGTTGCTCCAGACCGAATCCAGGCCCAGCTGCGACACATTCACGGTGGTGTTGCCCCAGTCGAAGCGGGCCGGCCCGTTCACGGCCCTGCCGACATTCAACAGGCCATAGCCATACACCGGGTCCACGCCGGGCGCACCAATGTCGGTGGCCGTGCCCAGCAGGGTCTGCCGCACCAGATCGTTGTCGAAATACGGGAAGCGTTGCCAGACAAGTGCGGCTGCGCCGGATACCAGCGGCGCGGCGAACGAAGTGCCGTAGTTCCACTGGTAGCCGCTGCCGTTGCGCTCGGGAAACACCGCATTGCCCGGCGCCGTCAGGCAGTAACGCGCCGCATCACCGCAGGCGTTGGCCCAGCTGGTGCGTTCGCCGGGCTTGTTGGGGTCGATGGCGGTGGCCACCAGCCAGCCCTTTTCCAGGTCGGCCGCCGGCAGTGAGCCGCCCACGCCGCGCTGGCTGGGCAGTGCCGCCACGCTGCTGGGCTGGTCACGGCCCTCGTTGCCCGACGCAAACACCACCAGGCCACCGTTGCTCATGATGAAGGGGCGGTACTCGGCCGCGACCTGCGCGGTGGTGGCCAGATCGGTCCAATAGAGGCCGCCCCAGGAATTGTTCATGACCTTCACGCCGTAGCTGATCAGGTCCTGGTGGATGCCCGCCACGCCCAGCGGGCCGCTGAAGGCGTTGCCCTGGCCGCTGCCATCGTCGGTGGGGGCGGTATCGGAGATGATGCGCGCCGAAACGATCTGCGCGCCCGGTGCGACGCCCCCCGGCCAGACGCCGACGCTTGCGCCCGCCGCGAGGCTGGCCACTGCCGTGCCGTGGCCGACCACGTCATCGTTGTTGAGGTTGTTGCGTGCCGGATCGACGTAGTTGAGATTGGCCACCACACGACCGTTGAGTGCGGCGGTGTCGCGCTTCACGCCGGAATCGACGATGCCGATGCGCACGCCCTGGCCGGTCAGGCCCGCCGACTGTGCCGCCAGTGCATTGGTCTGCACCAGATGCGCGTTGACCGCCGGTTCGGTGGGTCTGGCGGGATTGGGCGTGGTGGGCGGCGGAGTGACCGGCGGCGTGGTGGGCGGCGGGTCGATGCGCACGTTGCTGCCACCACCGCCCCCTCCACACGCGCTCAGCGCGGCCACCAGTGCCGAAGCCAGAACCGACCTGCCCATCGTCTTACGTTCCATCGTTTCCTTCCCATGAACGTTGGCCTGCCGCAACCCCTTGCAGGCATCCAGTGCTGCCATCGGCAGCTACCGCCGACCCTCTATACTGGGCCGACCCCCACGCAGTCTGCCGGGAAATGGCGCCGCTTCCAACGCCCGCCGTCTCCTTTCCGAACATTGCTCACGCATCAACGAGATTGCCATGTCCAACATCGTCATCGCCGCCGCCAAGCGCACCGCCATTGGCTCCTTCCTGGGCCAGTTCAACGGCGTGCCCACCCCGACCCTGGGCGCGGCCGCCATCGCCGCCGCCCTTGAACAGTCCGGAGTTCCGGCCAGCGACGTCTCCGAAGTCCTGATGGGCTGCGTGCTGTCGGCCAACCTGGGCCAGGCCCCGGCCCGCCAGGCCGCCATTGCTGCCGGCATTCCGCTGTCGGCCGGTGCGACCACGCTGAACAAGGTCTGTGGGTCGGGCATGAAGACCATCATGCTGGGCCACGACCTGATCAAGGCCGGCTCGGCCAAGGTGGTGGTGGCCGGCGGCATGGAATCGATGTCCAATGCCCCGCACATGCTGCCCAATTCGCGCACCGGCAACCGCTTCGGCAACTTCCAGGCGGTGGACCACATGGCCCATGATGGTCTGGTCAACGCCTACGACGGCAAGGCCATGGGCGAATTCGCCGAATGCGCGGTGGACAAGTACCAGTTCACCCGTGAGGAACAGGACGCCTATTCCATCGAATCGGTGCGCCGTGCGCAGGCCGCACAGGCCAATGGCGCCTTCGCCGACGAAATCGTCGCGGTGAAGGTGGCCACCCGCAAGGGTGAGGTCGAGTTCGCCAGCGATGAACAGCCCGGCCGCTCGGACATCGCCAAGATTCCGACCCTGCGCCCGGCGTTCAAGAAGGATGGCAGCGTGACCGCCGCCAGCTCCTCCAGCATTTCCGACGGCGCTGCGGCCGTGGTCCTGCTGGCCGAAGATGATGCCGCCGCGCGCGGCATCACCCCGCTGGCGCGCATCGTTGGCCACGCCACCCATTCGCAGGAACCGGAGTGGTTCACCACCGCGCCGATCGGCGCGATCCATGCCCTGCTGGCGAAGACCGGCTGGACCCTGGACCAGGTGGACCTGTTCGAAGTGAACGAGGCCTTTGCGGTGGTGGCCATGGCGCCGATGCGCGAACTGGGCATCAGCCACGACAAGCTCAACGTGAATGGCGGTGCCTGTGCACTGGGCCATCCGATCGGCGCCTCGGGCGCACGACTGGTGGTCACCCTGGTCAACGCATTGCGCACGCGCGGCGGCAAGCGCGGCATCGCTACCCTGTGCATCGGTGGCGGCGAAGCAACCGCTATCGCCATCGAATTGATCTAAAAGGAATTAACGGCGATTTCGCAAAAATGAATGCGGGAGCGCTTGACACCCAATCTTGGCTTGTCATCATGTTGTCGGCGCGCAGTTGCGCGTTGCCTAATCTAACGACGAGGATTCACACAATGAGCATCAACAAGCTGCTGGTCGCTATGTCCCTGGCCCTGGCCCTGGCCGCCTGCTCGAAGCAGGAAGCTGCCCAGGACGCCGCTGCTTCGGCCAACGAAGCCGCCACCGAAGCCCAGGCTGCTGCCGACCAGGCCGCCGCTGCCGGCGCCCAGACCGCCGACGCTGCCCAGCAGGCTGCTGACACCGCCGCCACCGCTGCCGACGCTTCGACCGACGCTGCTGCCCAGGCTGGCGCTGCTGCCACCGACGCTGCTGCCGGCGCTGCTGCCGACGCTGCCAAGGCCGGTGAAGCCACCGCCGAGCAGGCCAAGGACGCTGCTGAAGAAGCCAAGAAGTAATAACTTCTTTCTTCACGCTGTTCTGGAAAAGCCGCTGGTTCGCCAGCGGCTTTTTCTTTGCCTGGATCCTGTCGCTGAACTCGCGACTGGGCCTTCACAAGGGCCTGAATAGGCTGGCGTCCCCATCCATCGCTGTACCGGAGACCGCCATGAAGATCCGCACGCTGACCACTTCCCTGCTGGCCGCTTCGCTGGTGCTGGCCCTGGCCGCCTGCAAGGGCCCGGAAGCCGAACAGGCCCGCCAGGATGCCGCGCAGGCCGCCGACAGCGCCGGCGCCGCCGCGCGCGATGCGGTGGACAGGGCGGCCGAGGCCACCCGCGACGCCGCAGACAAGACTGCCGCCGCCTCCGAGCAGGCCGCCGCCGATACCCAGCAGGCATTGGACAAGGCGGCCGATGCAACCGCCCACGCCGCCGACCAGGCCAAGGCCGCCGCTACCGACGCCGCTGCGCACGCCAGCGACGCCACGGCCGATGCTGCGCAGAAGGTGGCTGACAAGGCACGCGATGTCGCAGACGACGCCAAGGCCAACGCCGCCCACGAAGAAGCCAAGCACTGACCCCACACCGTCGCCGGGCCGCGCCCGGCGACGTCAGGGCAGCGCGCGCAGCAGGATTCCGCCCAGGTCCAGCCCGGGCGGCAGCGTGCCCAGCGCCAGCCCATGTTCGCCCTGCAGGCGGCTGCGGATGAATGCATCGGCCACCGGGCTTTCCGCGCGCAGCAGCACCGATGCCTGCAGCAGCAATGCCGTGCGTTCGCAGAACGCCCGGGCCTGCCCCTCATCGAATGACGGGGCCTCTTCCCAGCGCTGCAGCGCCTGCGAGTAACGCAGATCGGCATCGGCCGCGGCCTGCAGTTCCTGCTGCAACGCGGCCCGGGTTTCCGGCTCGCGCTCCAGCGCGCGCAGCACGTCCAGGCACTGGATGTTGCCGCTGCCTTCCCAGATCGAATTCAGCGGCGCCTGCCGGTACAGCCGCGGCAGTATCGACTCTTCCACGTAACCGGCCCCGCCCAGGCATTCCTGCGCTTCATTGACGAAGGCCGGTGCGCGCTTGCACAGCCAGTACTTGCCCAGCGCCGTGCCCACCCGCGCCAGTGCCGCCTCGGCCGGATCCATGGCCGCCCGATCCACCGCGCGCGCAATGCGCATCGCCAGCACCGTGGCCGCTTCTGATTCCAGCGCCAGATCGGCCAGCACGTTGGCCATCAGCGCATGCTCCACCAGCGGCTTGCCGAATGCACGGCGATGGCGCGCATGGTGCAGGGCCTGCACCAGCGCCATGCGCATTTCCGCCGCCGCCCCCAGCATGCAGTCCAGGCGGGTCATCATCACCATGCCGATGATGGTGGCGACCCCGCGCCCTTCCTCGCCCACGCGCCAGGCCTGGGCACCACAGAATTCCACCTCGCTGGAGGCATTGGCCCAGTCGCCCAGCTTGTCCTTCAACCGCATCAGCCGGAACGCATTGCGATCGCCATCGGCCAGACGGCGCGGCATCAGCAGGCAGGTCAGCCCACCGGGCGCCTGCGCCAGCACCAGGAAGCCATCGCTCATGGGCGCGGAGAAGAACCATTTGTGCCCCGACAGACGGTAACGCTCACCATCGAGCGGCTCGGCGCGGGTGCTGTTGGCACGCACGTCCGACCCGCCCTGTTTCTCGGTCATGCCCATGCCCAGGGTGATGCCGGCCTTGTCGGCCACCGGCACATCGCGCGAATCGTAGACCGGCGCGGCCGCCTTGCGCGCCCATTCGGCCAGATGCGGCTGCGAGCGCAGCACCGCCACCGCGGCGTGGGTCATGGTCAGCGGGCAGCTGGTGCCGGCTTCGGCCTGGTGGTGCAGGTAGCTCAACGCGGCGCGCGCCACGTGGGCGCCCGGTTGCGGTTCGTGCCAGGAAAGCCCGGCCACGCCGTGCTGCTTGGCCGCGCCCATCAGCTGATGGTAGGCCGGGTGGAATTCCACCAGATCGATGCGATGGCCCTGCGCATCGTGCGTGCGCAGCCGCGGCCGGTCACGGTTGGCATCGAAGCCCAGGCGATACAGCTCGTCGCCGGCCACGGCTCCGTACACGGCCAATCGCGATGCGAACGCGCCCCCACCCTCGCGCTGCACCGCCTCGACCAGCGCGACGTCGTCGGTCCATGACTGGCGCCCCGCAAACGGTGGCGGCTGGTTCAGCACCACATGCGTTTCGTAGGGGACGTTGCTGCTGAAGCCCGGTCCGTTCATCCATTGCTTCCCGTTGCGGAAAAGGAGCACATCGATTGTGCCGCATCGCCTGGCAAGCCCGTGTTCAGCCCGGTTCTCACCGCCTGCACGAGCGCCGCGCCAGAGTGGCGGCATGAGCGACAACGAAGATCTGGTGGTATTGCGGCCAGAAGGCCTGTACTGCGCGGCGGGCGATTTCCACATCGACCCGTGGCGGCCGGTGCCGCGCGCGGTCATCACCCATGGCCACGGCGACCATGCACGCCCGGGCATGGGCGAATACCACTGCAGCACCGGCAGCGTGCCGATCCTGCGCTGGCGCCTGGGCGACGTGCCCCTGCATGCGCATGACGAAGGAACGCCCTTTGCGCTGGGTCGGGTGCAGGTATCGCTGCACCCGGCGGGGCATGTGCTGGGGTCGGCGCAGGTGCGCATCGATGATGGCCGCCAGGTCTGGGTGGCCTCGGGCGACTACAAGCGCCAGCACGATCCCACCTGCACGCCGTTCGAAGTAGTGCCCTGCGATACCTTCATCAGCGAAGCCACCTTCGCCCTGCCGATCTACCGCTGGCCGCACACCGCCGATGTCGCCGCCGACATCGTGGCCTGGCGCCGCGAATGCGCCGCGCGCGGGGAAGCGGCGGTGCTGCTGTGCTATGCCCTGGGCAAGGCCCAACGCGTGCTGGCCGAACTGCTGCCGCTGGACGACCAACCGGCCTGGCTGCACGGCGCCATCGCCAACGGCGTGGCGGTGTACCGCCAGGCCGGCGTGGACATGCTGGACACCGTGACCGTATCCGAACAGGGGCGCACACCCGATGCGGCCGGCCAGCTGATCCTGGCCCCGCCCTCGGCAGCCGGCACGACGTGGCTGCGCCGTTTTGGCCGCCACCAGCTGGGCTTTGCTTCGGGGTGGATGCATCTGCGCGGCAACCGGCGCCGGCGCAATGTCGATCGTGGCTTCGTCATTTCCGACCACGCCGATTGGCCGGCACTGCTGCAGACCATCGAACAGACCGGCGCGCGCCGCATCATCGCCACCCACGGCAACACCGATGCGCTGATCCCGTTCCTGCGCGAACGCGGTGTCGCCGCCGAGGCCTTCAGCACCGACTTCGGGGCCGAGGAATGAAGGCCTTCGCCGCGCTCTACCAACGCCTGGACCGCAGCACAGCAACGCTGGACAAACGCGCGGCGCTGGTCGATTACTTCCGCACGGCGCGCCCGCACGATGCAGCGTGGGCGGTGTACCTGCTGAGCGGCGGCAAGGTGGGCGGCGCGCGCCGCAAGGTGGCGGCCAGCAGTGAACTGCGGCGCTGGATTGCCGAGGCGTCCGCGCTTCCGCCGTGGCTGGTGGACGACAGCTATGCGCAGGTGGGCGATCTGGCGGAGACGCTGACCCTGCTGCTGGATGATCCGGCCACACCCGCCCCGGACCGCGCACTGGCCGACTGGATCGAGCAGCACCTGCTGGCGGTGGCCAACCACGACGAAGCGCTGCGACATGCCGCGGTACTGCAGGGCTGGCAGCAGCTTCCCGCGGCCGAACGCCTGGTGTTCAACAAGCTGCTGACCGGCGCGCTGCGTGTGGGCGTATCGCAGCGACTGGTACAGCAGGCGCTGGCCGAATGGTCGGGGTTGGATATCGCGCGGATCGCCCAGCGCATGCTGGGTGAGTGGGTGCCCTCGCCCACCGCGATGTCACAGCTGCTGTCGGCAGAGGAACTGCCCAGCGATCGCCAGCAACCCTACCCGTTCTTCCTGGCCTCGCCGCTGGAAGGCGTGCCGGCCGAGCGGCTGGGCGCGCTGCAGGACTGGCTGCTGGAATGGAAGTGGGATGGCATACGCCTGCAGCTGCTGCGCCGAAGCGACGAAGTAGCGTTGTGGTCGCGCGGTGAAGAACGGCTGGACGGCCGTTTTCCGGAAATCGAGCAGGCCGCCGCCGCCCTGCCCGACGGCTGCGTGATCGACGGCGAGCTGTTGGCATGGGATACGGCCGATGACCTGCCGCGCCCCTTCACTGCGTTGCAGACCCGCATCCAGCGCCGCAAACCCGGTGCGGCCACCCTGCGCAACACCCCGGTGCGCGTGCTGGCCTACGACCTGCTGGAACACGATGGCCGGGACCTGCGCGGGCTGCCCCTGCACGAACGCCGCGCGCAACTGGCGCAGCTGCTCGGTGCACTGGCCGATCCGCGCCTGCAGATGTCGCCGCAGGTCGCTGCCGACGACTGGGACGATGCAGCGCGCCTGCGCGAGGCCGCCCGCGAGCGGGGCGTGGAAGGCCTGATGATCAAGCGCCGCGATTCGGTCTACCAGGCGGGGCGCCGGCGCGGCGACTGGTGGAAATGGAAAATCGACCCGCTCACCGTCGACGCGGTATTGCTCTATGCACAGGCCGGCCACGGCCGGCGCAGCACGCTGTACACCGATTACACCTTCGGCGTGTGGGACGGTGAAACGCTGGTGCCGGTGGCCAAGGCCTATTCGGGCCTGGACGACAAGGAAATCCTTGCGCTGGACCGCTGGATCCGCGCGCACACGCGCGAGCGCTTCGGGCCCGTTCGCAGTGTCGACGCCGTGCAGGTGTTCGAACTGGGGTTCGAAGCGGTCAACCGCAGCAACCGTCACAAGTCGGGTATTGCCTTGCGCTTTCCACGCATCCTGCGCTGGCGCCATGACAAGCCCGCCAGCGAAGCCGACCAGCTGCACACCCTGCAGGCACTGGCGCGATGACGCGCGCACAGGCCCTGCAGCGCCTGCAGGCGTGGTTCGCCTCGCGCGGCTGGCGCCCGCTGCCGTTCCAGCGCGCGATGTGGCGACACTACCTGGCGGGCGAATCCGGTCTGCTGCACACGCCCACCGGCAGTGGCAAGACGCTGGCGATGTTCGGCGGCCCGCTGCTGCAGGCCTTGATCGATCCACCGCCTGCACCGGCACGGGCGAACGCCGTGCGCCCGTTGCAGATGGTGTGGATCACGCCGCTGCGGGCCCTGGCCAGCGATACCGCGCGCGCACTGCAGGCGGCCATCGATGGCGTTGGACTGGGCTGGAAAGTGGGCCTGCGCAGCGGCGATGCCAGCAGCCGCGAGCGTCGCCAGGCCCGCGAAGGCCGGGTGGATGTACTGGTGACCACACCAGAATCACTGGCGCTGTTGCTGAGCTACCCCGACACCCTGCCGCGCATGCGCCAGCTGCGCTGCGTGGTGGTGGACGAGTGGCACGAGCTGCTGGGCAACAAGCGTGGCGTGCTGCTGCAGTTGAACCTGGCGCGACTGCGCGACAGTACCCCGGCGCTGCAGCTGTGGGGGCTGTCGGCCACCCTGGGCAATCTGGCGCAGGCGCGGCAGGTGCTGTTGCCCGACCGGCCCGCGGCGCCGGTAGTGGAAGGTGCGCGGCAACGCCCAGTGCAGGTGCAGACCCTGCTGCCCGAACCGGGCGAGCGTTTCCCGTGGGCCGGCCACCTCGGCTTGGCGCAGCTGCCACGGGTGCTGCACGCCGTCATGGACGCACGCAGCACGCTGCTGTTCACCAACACCCGCGCCCAGGCCGAGCTGTGGCACCAGGCACTTTCCGCGGTGTGGCCGGAGGACGCCGCAACACTGGCCCTGCACCACGGCTCGCTGGACCCGACCCTGCGCCAGCAGGTGGAAGACGGCTTGCGTGCCGGCACGCTGCGCTGCGTGGTGGCCACCTCCAGCCTGGACCTGGGGGTCGATTTCCCGGAGGTGGACCAGGTACTGCAGCTGGGCAGCCCCAAGGGCGTGGCGCGCCTGCGCCAGCGCGCCGGGCGCGCCCGCCACCGCCCCGGCGCCAGCGGCCGCATCACCTGCGTTCCCAGCCACGCGCTGGAAGTGGCGGAGTTTGCGGCGGTGCGCAACGCGCTGCGCGAGGGCGTGGTGGAAGCGCGTCCGCCGCCCGTACTGTCACTGGATGTGCTGGCCCAGCATGCGGTGAGCTGCGCGCTGGCTGGCGGTTTCCAGGCCGATGCATTGCTGGCCCAGGTACGGCGCACCCATGCCTTTACCGACCTGACCGCTGCGCAGTGGCAGGCCGTGCTGGACTTCATCGTGCAGGGTGGCCGGGCGTTGTCGCAGTATCCGGATTTCCACAAGGTGGTGATCGATGACACCGGCACCTACCGGGTACCCGATCGCCGCCAGGCCCTGCGCCACCGCCTGTCGATCGGCACCATCAGCAGCGATGGCAGCGTGCGCGTGCAGTTCCTGCGTGGCGGCGGCCTGGGCGCAGTGGAAGAACAGTTCGCCAGTCGGCTGCGCCCGGGTGATCGCTTCCAGTTCGCCGGGCGTCTGCTGGAACTGGTGCAGCTGCGTGACATGACCGCCTACGTGCGCGTGGCGCGTGGCCGCGGTGACGGCAGCGTGCCACGCTGGCAGGGCGGCCAGCTGCCGCTGTCGATGCCCTTGGGGCAGGCTGTGGCAGCGGTGCTGTCCGGGGCCGATGACAGTGTCGAATCGCGGTGGCTTGCGCCGCTGCTCGCGCTGCAGTCACGCGTGTCCGCACAGCCTGCGCCGGCGCAGCTGCTGGTGGAGGACGTGCGCCGCCGCGAGGGCCAGTTCCTGTTCGTCTACCCCTTCGCCGGGCGCAATGTGCATGAAGCGCTGGCAGCGCTGCTGGCACGGCGCTGCACGCGGCAGCAGCGCAACAGCATTGGCTACGCGGTGAACGATCACGGCCTGGTGCTGGCACCGGCACAGCCGATCAGCCTGGATGCACAGAGCTGGCAGGCATTGTTCAGCGCCGACGGGCTGCTGGATGACCTGCGTGCGGCGGTGAACCTGGGCGAGCTGGCGCGCCGCCAGTTCCGCGGCATCGCACGCGTGGCCGGACTGCTGGTGCCCAGCCTGCCCGGTGGCATGCCGCGCTCGCTGCGCCAGCTGCAGGCCTCGGCGGGCCTGCTCTACGACGTCCTGCGCCAGCACGATCCGGAGCACCTGCTGCTGGACCTGGCCGAGCAGGAAGTGCTGCGTGACGCATTGGATCTGCCCGGCCTGCAGCAGACCCTGGCACGCATCAGCGGGCAGACGGTGTCGCTGCAGCAGCCCGCGTCACTCACGCCGCTGGCTTTCCCGCTGTGGGCCGAGCGCCTGCGCGGGCAATTCAGCAACGAAGACTGGCGCACCCGCGTGCAGCGCGCCGCGCAACAGCTGGAGCGCCGCCATCAACGCTGAACTGCCCCTGCAACTGGCCGGTGAAACGCTGCGCATGCTGGGCGCGCGTGCGCTGTTGTGGCCGGCACGCCAGGCGCTGCTGATTGCTGACCTGCACCTGGGTAAGGCCGATGTGTTCCGTCGCGCGGGCATCGCACTGCCCTCGGGCGGCACCCAGACTGACCTGCAGCGGCTGCAGGTGCTTGTGCAGCAGCATGCATGCCGCGAACTATGGATCCTCGGTGACATGCTGCATGGCCCGCTGCACCGCAGCGTGTGGCAGGCGCAATGGCTGGCCTGGCGCGAGCAGCAGCCCGCCCTGGACGTGCATGTGATCCGCGGCAACCATGACCGCCAGCTCAGTGCAGCCGCACTGCAGGTGCAGCTGCACGCGCAGGTGCGGCTAGGCGACATCGTGCTGCGCCACGAACCAGAGCCCGAGCCCGATGCCTGCGTCATTGCCGGTCACGTGCATCCGCAGATCGCCCTGCCAGCGCTGCGCCGCCGCTTTTCCGCGTTCTGGCTGCGCCCCGGGGTCAGCGTGCTGCCGGCATTCTCCGCTTTTACCGCTGGCGTGGTCGTACCGCCAGCACGCGATGAGCAGCGCATCGCCTGCGTCGAGGGCACCCTGGTGCCGCTGCCTGCCCGCTAGGATCAGGCCGGGCGGGCCAGCATGTCCGGCATCAGTCGAAACGTGGGTTCGCTGCTGCCCGAGTGGCGCGGCAGCGCGCGCACGGCGGCGAGCATTTCCTGCGCACAGGTGCGGATGTACCCATGGTGCTCGGCGCCCGCGTGGCTGATCAGGCTGCCCACGTGGAATTCAAAGACATCCTCCAGCACGTCGGGCTGGTCCTCGTGCAGCATCTGCAGCAGACCGCGCAGTTTGCAGATTTCCGATTCCAGCTCGTGGACCGCGAACAACATGGCATCCTCCTTCGAACAGGCGGCGCATCCGGGCCGCAGCAGGCCGCGACGGCGCGGCCGCCCGGGCCATGCGCGAAGTTCGATCACGGAGTGTTCGATCACGGAAAGGAAAACGGGCGACGCGGCGTGCGCGTGCAACCCTGTTCTCGCACACCTGCGGTGAGGTGTTCGTTATTTCACGTGACGGGCACGTTCACAGCGGGCACGACAACGGTGCTCGATGCGGTGTGGGCGGGCGCTGCCGCCAGCGCGGCGATGAAGTCGGCCTCCAGCGGCAGTTTGCCGAACCAACCGTGCTGGGTGCCGCTGAGCACGCGCAGCATGTGCCCGCGCCCGCCCGGCATGCGCCCCATCGGGCCCAGCAGCACATCGCGTGCATGCGCCCAGAGATCGCCATTGGACTGGAACAGCGGCGTCAGCCAGCGGCTCCAGCGCTGGTATACCGCCACATGCGCGCGCCGTTGCGCCTGGTAGGCCTGCAGCGCGGCTTCGCCACGGTGGCTGCGCAGCGCATCGCGCAGCGCCAATGCATCGATCAGGGCCATGTTCACGCCCTGCCCCAGCTGCGGGCTCATGGAATGCGCGGCGTCACCGGCCAGTACCAGCCGGTTATGGTGCCAGCGCTTCATCACCGCATCGCGGTACACCGCGCGCGCGAGCTGGCCGGCATCACGCAGGTGGTCGAATCGCGCGCTGGCCTGCGGCCACAGCGCGTGCAGTTCCTGCAGCCAGGGCGCCATGCCGTCCTGCTGCCAGCGCTCGAAATCGCTGCGCGGCAGGCTCCAGAAGAAGCTCAGCCGGGGCGTGTCATCGCCGGGACGGGTGCCTACGGGCAGCAGCCCGATCATCTTGCGCGCCGCCACGTAGCGCTGCCGCAGTTCCTGCATGTGCGGCCAGTCCTCGGCGGGCAACAGGCACCACAGCGCCCCCCACGGGTACACCCGGTCCAGCGCCGTGCCGCCTTCGACGGTGCCGCGCAGGGTGGACGCTGCGCCGTCGGCGGCGACCACCAGGTCGAACGGGCCGTGCCAGCGCCCCTGCGCATCGCGTACGCGCCCCTGCGCGCTGTCCACCGCCTCGATGGCGGTGCCCACGTGCAGGTGGCCGGCGCCTGCGCGCGCCTCCTCCAGCAAAGCGAACAGGGCGCCGCGCTGCATGCCCAGCCCATGCAGGCGGGCATCCAGGCCGGCATAGCCCATGTCCATCACCGCACGTTCGCAGGGCGTATCGCCGTACAGGCGGTGCACCGGCGCGGCATGTGCGCGCACCGCATCGAGCAGACCCATCTGCCACAGCACCTGCAGGCCGCTGGGCTGCAGCAGGAAGCCGGCGCCCACCGGGCCGGGCGTGGACACGCGTTCGAAGATCTCCACCTCGTGGCCATCACGGGTGAGCAGGATGGCCAATGCCTGGCCAGCGGTGCCGTAGCCGATCACGGCAATGCGCAGTCGTTCCGTCATGCCCGCATTGTGCCCGAGGCGTGGTCGGAATGGAGCGGCAGCCATCGCGCGCGCAGCGCATCGTGGCCGCATTGCGCAAAAAAAAACCCCGCCGCAGCGGGGTTTTCAACGCACTGTCGAGTGGATCACTCGGCCGGCGTAATGTTCGAAGCCTGGGCGCCCTTCGGGCCCTGGGTCACGTCATAGGTGACACGCTGGCCTTCCTGCAGGCTGCGGAAGCCCTTGGAGTTGATGGCGGAGAAGTGCGCGAACACGTCGGCGCTGCCATCCTCCGGCGAGATGAAGCCAAATCCCTTGGCGTCGTTGAACCACTTGACGGTACCGTTCGGCATGTTAATGCGAGACCTTTGCAATGAATGGGTGGTGTACGCTGAACCCGCGTACCGGCTGAGTATGCAAAGCTTGCCCGAGGATGACAATCACCCCCGCGCCAATTCGCCTACCAGTTCCGGAAGTCCGTTGCTGGCGGCCTGCACGTTTGCCAGCACTTCGGCCATGGTGATCTCCTCGCCGTCGCCACAGCCGGCGGCCCAGTTGGCCACGATCGCCAGGCAGGCGTAATCCAGCCCCAGCTCCCGTGCCAGCGCGGCTTCAGGCATGCCGGTCATGCCCACCAGATCGCAACCATCGCGGCGCATGCGGGCGATTTCAGCAATGGTTTCCAGGCGCGGGCCCTGGGTGGCGCCGTAGCAGCCGCCGTCGTGCACCTTCACCCCGGTCACCTTCGCCGCCGCCAGGATCTTGCTGCGCAGCATCGGCGTGTACGGATGACCGAAATCGACGTGGACCACGTCGGTGCCGTCTTCTTCGCAGATCGTGCTGATACGACCCCACGTGTAATCGATTACCTGGTCCGGACAGGCCAGCACGCGCGGACCGAAGTCGTCGCCGATGCCGCCCACCGTGTTCAGCGCCAGCACGCGCTGCGCGCCGATCTGCTGCAGCGCGGCCAGGTTGGCGCGGTAGTTGATCTTGTGCGGCGGCAGCGAATGGCCCTCACCGTGGCGGGCCAGGAAGGCCACGCGATGGCCCAGCAGGGTGCCGACGCGCACCGGGCCCGACGGGCGTCCGAAACGGGTTTCGACCTCGTGGGTCTGCACGTCATCCAGCTTGGCCAGGTTGTAGACACCGGTACCGCCAATCACGGCCAGGGCAATCTGTTGCATGGGAATCACTCCGGAAAAAGACGAACGCCGGCACCCGAAGGCGCCGGCGACAGGGTGGGACCGGCCGCGGGCGGCCGCGCCGTCACTCCTTCATGGCATAGATGGCCGGCACGCAGCGCAGGGTCTCGTTCACATCCATGCCGAAGCCGAACACGTAGCGGTCGGGCAGCTCGATGCCGGCATAGTCAGCGCTGACATCGGCCAGTGCGCGGTCATGCTTCTTCACGGTCATGGCGGCAATGCGCACGTCGGTGGCGCCCTGTTCCAGGCACCAGGTGCGCACGCCCTGCAGGGTGTAGCCCTCGTCCAGGATGTCGTCCACCAGCAGCACGCGGCGGCCGAACAGCGAGGTGGCCGGCTTGTGCTTCCAGACCAGGTCGCCGCCGGTGGTTTCACCGCGGTAGCGGGTGGCGTGCAGGTAATCGAACTGCACGTCCTGGCCGCGCGCGCCCAGTTCCAGTGCCAGCTGGCCGGCGAACGGCAGTGCGCCGTGCATGATGGACAGGAACAGCGGCACCTCGCCCTTGTAGTCGCGCGCGATGGCGTCGGCGATGCTGGCAATGGCCTTGTCGATGGTGGGGCGGTCGACCAGCAGGTCAGCCTGGGCCAGGGCCTGGGAAATGGTGAGGTTCGGCATCAGACGGTTCTTCCAAGGGTTTGCAGCAGATGGGATTGGGTGGTGCCATGGCGGGCATCGGCCAGCAGGCCGTCCCAGCCAAGTGCGCCGCGGCCAAGCAGGCCCAGCAGCGCGGCGGTATTCAGTGAACGGCCCTGCACGGCGTGCAGGGCTTCATCGACCAGCTCGGGGTGGCAGACCAGCACCACGTCGCAGCCGGCATCGAGGTGGGCATGCACGCGCGCCGGCACGCCACCGGCGCTGTGCGAAGCGGCCATGCCGATGTCATCGGAGAACACCACGCCACGGAAGCCCAGCTCACCGCGCAGGATGTCCTGGATCCAGCGCGGCGAATAGCCGGCCGGCTCGGGCGCCACCTGCGGGTAGATCACGTGGGCCATCATCACCGCATCGGCACCGGCGGCAATGCCGGCGCCGAACGGCACCAGGTCCTGCGCGCGCAGTTCGTCCAGCGCGCGCGGGTCGATGGCGGTATCGACGTGGGTGTCTTCCAGCACGGTGCCGTGGCCGGGGAAATGCTTGAGCGTGGCGGCCATGCCCACCGCATGCATGCCGCGCACATAGGCGGCAGTGAAAGCGGCGACCACCTGCGGGTCTTCACTGAAGGCGCGGTTGCCGATGGCGCGGTTGCCACGGGCCAGATCCACCACCGGGGCGAAGCTGAGGTCCAGGCCGCTGGCGCGCACTTCACTGGCCATCAGCCAGGCGTGCTGTTCGGCCAGCGCCAGCGCCTGCTGCGGATCGCGCGCGTACAGGGCGCCGATGTCCTGCAGCGGCGGCAGTTCGCTGTAGCCCTCGCGGAAGCGCTGCACGCGGCCGCCTTCCTGGTCCACGCAGAGCAACTGCGGGCGCGGTGCGGCGGCGCGGATGGCGGCGGTCAGATCGGTCACCTGCTGGCGCGAGGCGAAGTTGCGCTTGAACAGCACCACCCCGGCCACGGCATCGTGCTGCAGCCAGTCGCGTTCCTGGGCGGTCAGTTCAGTGCCGGCAACGCCGATCAGCAGCATGGGTCGATCTCCACAACAGGCGCCCGCATGGCGCAGTGCCGCATTGTCGCAGAACCGGCCGATGGACGCAGTGTTCGGCTGAACACGGACACGGGGTCGGGCATGGGGTCAGAGCCCCTGCGGGGACCCGACCCCGGGCTCTGACCCCGCGCGGCTTACACGGCGCAGCCGTCCGGGCCGCAGGCGTCGTCACCCCCGGCGGCGGGCGCATCGCCCTGCTCGGCGGCGATCTGGCGCAGCGCCTGGGCGAACGCTTCTGGCGGCTGCGCGCCGGAGATTGCCCAGCGGCCATCAATCACAAAGGTGGGCACCGAGGAAATACCCAGCGCCTGCGCGTCGGCCAGCTTGGCCTGCACCTGGGCCAGGCCGCGATCGGATGCCAGCATCTGTTCGATTTCGGTCGCGGCCAGCCCGCCGGCCGCACCGGCCTTCACCAACACAGCGGGGTCGGCCAGGTTCTGGCCATGCTCGAAGTGGGCGCGGAACAGCGCTTCGCCCACCGCATCCTGCACGCCGTGTTCGCCGGCCAGCCACAGCAGGCGGTGCGCAGGCAGCGTGGTCACCCGCACCTGGCCCTGGCCGAAATCCATGGGCAGGCCCTCGGCCTGCGCGGTGGACTGGGTCTGGCCCAGGATCTGTTCGGTGCGCTCGGGCCCGCCGAACTTGCGCGCATAGGCCTGGCGCAGCGGGACCGGGATGGCATCGGCGTCGGGATCAAGCTGGAACGGCTGCCAATGGATGTCCAGTGCGGGCGTATCGGCGCCCAGCAACTGCACGCCCTGCTGGAAACGGTGCTTGCCGATCCAGCACCAGGGGCAGACCACGTCGGAATAGATATCGATTCTCATGCCCCGAAGATGGGGCCGCCCCGCGGTGGCAAAAGGGGGGCGTTGCCACGCGCTGCCGGAGAATCAGCGCTTCACCACTGTGAATAGGGATGACTGGCCAGCGCGACGTTGTAGTAGCGCGCATCGTCGGTCACTTCGGCGCCCACCCACGCCGGCAGATCGATGGCCTGGTCGGCGCTGTCCAGTTCCACTTCGGCCACCACCAGGCCGGCGTTGTCGCCCAGGAACTCGTCCACTTCCCAGGTCAGCCCCGCGTGTTCCACCAGGTGGCGACGCTTGTCGATCAGTCCGCCCACGCACAGCGCCAGCAGATCGCGGGCATCGGCCACCGGGATGGGGTAATCGAACTCCTGGCGGGTGTGCCCCAGGGCGCGCGACTTCAGGTTCAGCGCCGCCCGTTCGCCTTCGATGCGCACGCGCACCGAAGCATTCTGGCTGCCGCGATCCAGTGCGCCCATGTCGTTGATATAGCCCTGCGCCATCGGAATGACCCGATGCGCGGCGGTACGCCAACCGTCGCCGGTCACCAGAAACTTGCGTTCGATTTCAATGCCCATGCGCAAAGTATGCGGCCGCCAGCAGCGACCTGCCTACCCGGCGCGCGGCCGCGGCACTACACTGCGCCGCCCTGCAAGGATCGCTGAACCATGACACTGTCCCTTTCCACGCTGCGCCCGCTGGCGCTGGCCCTGCTGCTGCCCGCCGGCGCTGGCCTGGCACAGGTCCCTTCCATGCCCACCCTGCAACAGGCGCAGGACGCGATGGATCTGGCGATTGCCGAGCAGATCGCCGCGCGCCCGCGCAGTGACAGCAGCAGCCTGGTCGCGATGGCGTTCCGGCCCACGCTGGAATCGCTGAGCAGCTGCGCGGTGGGCAGCACCGCCGACACTGCCACGTGCATCGTGGTGGGCAGTGCGGGCATGAAATCGGGTGCGCGCCTGCTGCACCTGGCCTGGGTGGACGGCCAGTGGACCCTGCCCGATCCGCTCCGCCTGCCGACGCCCGCGCCCAGTCGCGAGGAAGTACAGCCGCTGCTGCGCGCGCATCTGGCGACCGTGGCGGCGCGTGAGAGCGATGCCGAGGAGCGCGCGCGCTTCATGCGGGCCGTGAACGACGCGCAGGTGCTGGAGGTTGCCGACTGCGAAGTGCCCGACGAGCGTGCCGTATTCGAATGTGCGGTCACCGCCCAGGTGGGCGATGAGCAAGGCACCGAAACACTGGCGTTCATCCGCGAGGATGGCCAGTGGCGCAGCGCGCCGGCGCCCCGATAGCCGACGCGACGCCACGTGTGGCGGCGGGCACCCGGGTCGTCCGGGTGCCCGCGTGTTGTCAGCGCTTTTCGAAGACCGCGATGCTTTCCACGTGCGCGGTGTGCGGGAACATGTCCATGGCACCGGCGCTGACCAGGGTGAAGCCCTGTTCGTTGACCAGGTAGCCGGCGTCGCGCGCCAGCGAACCGGGGTGGCAGCTGACATAGACGATGCGCTTGAACTGCTTCAGCGGCAACTGCTGCAGCACTTCGATCGCGCCCGAGCGCGGCGGATCCAGCAGCAGCTTGTCGAAGCCCTGGCGCATCCACGGGGTGGCGCGCTGGTCCTGGGTCAGGTCGGCGCTGAAGAACTGGGCATTGGCCAGGCCGTTGCGCTCGGCGTTCTCGCGGGCGCGCGCGACCAGGCCGGCATCGCCTTCCACGCCCACCACTTCGCGCACCTTGCGTGCCAGCGGCAGGGTGAAATTGCCCAGGCCGCAGAACAGGTCGAGCACGCGCTCATCGGCGCCCGGCTCCAGCAGCTCCAGCGCGCGGGCGATCATCGCCTCGTTCAGCTTGGCATTGACCTGGATGAAATCCAGCGGGCGGAACGCCAGTTCCACGTCCCACGGCGCCAGCCGGAACGACAGCGGCACGCCCTGCCCGTCCAGCGGGTGCACGGTGTCCAGGCCACCCGGCTGCAGGTAGATGGCAAAGCCGTGCTGCTGGCCGAACGCGGCCCAGGCGGCGCGGTCGGCGTCGCTGAGCGGCTGCAGGTGGCGCACGGTCAGGGCAATGGCGTTGTCGCCGCCGATGAACTCGATCTGCGGAATGTCGCGCTTGCCATCCAGGCCTTCGATGAAGGTGGACAGGTCCTGAACCTTGGTGCCGATTTCCGGGATCACGGTCAGGCACTGGCTCAGGTCGGCCACGAAACGCGGATCCTGTTCGCGGAAGCCGACCAGGGTCTTGTCCTTCTTTTCCACCCGGCGCACCGAGAAGCGGCCCTTGCGGCGGTAGCCCCAGCTGTCACCGACCAGCGGCGGCAGCACGGTGCCCGGGGTGACGTGTCCGATCCGCTCCAGGTTGTCCATCAGCACGCGCTGCTTGGCCATGATCTGCTGGCTTTCGTCCAGGTGCTGCAGCACGCAGCCGGCACAGGTGCCGAAGTGCGGGCACTTGGGGGTGACGCGCTGCGGCGAGGCCTGCAGCACTTCCACCGTGCGCGCCTCATCGAAATGACGGCTGCGGGCGGTCTGTTCGGCCATCACCACTTCGCCGGGCAGGGCGCCGCTGATGAAGGTGACCTTGCCGCCTTCGCCTTCACGGCGGGCGACACCGCGACCGTCATGGCTGAGGTCGAGGATTTCGGTCTGGAACGGGGTACGGTCGATGCGGGAACGGGATCGGGCCACGTGGCGACAGGCTGCGGGCAAAAAAGGGCGCATATTGTCGCAGATCCTGGCCGGGCGGTCCGATGGCCGCTTGCACACGCCGCCGCCGTGCATGATGATTGTCCACAGCTGACATGGAGGCAGCCCTGATGCAGATGACCCCGCGGACCAGCCGGCCCCGCTTCCTGCTTGTCGAGGACGACATCATCAGCCGTGGTTTTTTCAAAGCGGCGTTGGAAACGTTACCAGCCGATGTGGACACCGCTGACTCACTGGCCAGCGCGCTGGCCCGTGGCGAGCCCGGCGCACACGACCTCTGGCTGATTGACGTCAACCTGCCGGACGGCAATGGCGCCCAGCTGCTGCAGGCGCTGCGTCTGTCGCACCCGGACACGCCGGCGTTGGCGCATACCGCCGACGGCGATGCTTCCATCCATGCCGGGCTGCGTGAAGCCGGCTTCAGCGACACACTGGTGAAGCCGCTGGGCCGCGACCAGTTGTTGAAAGCCGTGCGCCGTGCACTGGTGAACCGTCCTGGCGCAACGCCCCTGCCACCGGCATCGACGGAGCTGGCGGTGGAGGACTGGGATGAGACCGCAGCGCTGGCGGCGCTGAATGGCCAGCGCAACCACCTGATTGCCCTGCGCGAACTGTTCCTGGCCGAGTTGCCGGGAGTACGCGATGCGGTCGAACAGGCGGTGGACCAGCACGATGAGCGCCTGCTGCGCAGCCACCTGCATCGGCTGCAGGCCAGCTGTGGTTTCGTGGGGGCGGCCCGGCTGGGCCGCGCCGTGCGCCAGCTGCACCACTCCCCTGACTCCGGGCAGGCCCAGGCGGGTTTCCGCGCCGCCGTGGCGTCTCTGCTGCACTGAAGGTGTGTGGGGGGGGCGGCAGGGCTTGCAGCCCTGCACCTGCCGAATCAACGTCAACGTCAACATCAACAGCGCGCATTCCGTGGGATGGCGGGGTGGTGCGGGTGGGCAGGACACGCCGTAAACCCGTCCATGGGGGCTCGTAGGCGCCATCCATGGCGCCTGCGGTCCTGCCCACCCGCACCACCCCGCCTCTGACGGATTCCCGCAACTGTCGGAACGGCACGGGGTCGGATCCCGTTGCTGCGCAACGGGCTCTGACCCCAGAAACAATCCGGTATCTGACAGATTGTGTCGACCAAGGTCGACACCTACCAGAGCAAGATGCGGTGCCGACAGATCGCGG
>NZ_DAMBCN010000035.1:0-38107 GCF_032056425.1 Stenotrophomonas sp. | reverse complement strand
GCGCTGGCGCTCTTTCAGCGCCGAACGCACTTCGGGAATGGCGGCAATGGCCGAGGCCAGCGCACCGGTCGTCTCCAGGCGCAGCTCGTCGGTGGCATCGGTGCCGTTGACCAGCACGCGCATGGCCTCGCCTTGTTCAACAAACTGAACGCGGGTATCGAAGGTGCAGCGCACCAAAGCAGATGCGTCAGAGGTGTCGATATCGGCCCAGCTGGCGGCTACGCCCACCGCCCGGTACAGCGCGCCCGAATCCAGGTAATGCCAGCCCATGCGGCGCGCCACGATGCGGCTGATGGTACCCTTGCCAGCCCCGGACGGGCCGTCGATGGTCAGGACGGGAGCGAGTGGATTCATAGGGGTCCTTGCGCGTGTGAAGGGGCCATTCTAGCCCCTGCCAGACACCCTGCGCGGCGACTTTCGTGCAACCACTTGAAACCACGGAGAAAAGCCCGGTAGAATGGCGGGCTTGAACGAGCGTCAACTGCCGATTGTCTTTCGCATATCGCGGCCACGCTCCACCCGAACAACTACTGTTTACGCCGAGGTATGCCATGAAAGTCCTGTCCTCCCTGAAGTCGGCGAAGGCCCGTCACCGTGACTGCAAGGTCGTGCGTCGTCGTGGCAAGATCTTCGTCATCTGCAAGTCGAACCCGCGTTTCAAGGCGCGTCAGCGCTAAGCCTTCCGGCCCTCGGGCCCAGGCTGCCCCACGCGGGGCGACCCGATGCAAAAAACCGCCTTCGGGCGGTTTTTTGTTTATACGGCTTTTTTCCGCCGTTTTTGCTGTAATCGCCGTTCTTGACCACTGGGGAGTAGTTCGAGATGAAGCGTTACCTGTCCACCCTGGCCGTACTGGCCACCCTGGCTGCCGCCACGCCGGCGCTGGCCGACACCCTGCTGATCGACCGCGCCCGTGAGAAGCCGGCCACCGCACTGCCCGTCCGCGGCCAGAGCATGCAGCAGGTGCAGTCGCAGTTCGGCGCGCCGAGCGAACAGCTGCAGCCACGCGGCGGCCAGAAGCGCCAGTGGCCGACCATCCACCGCTGGGTGTACCCACAGTTCACCGTCTACTTTGAAAAGCAGAAAGTGATCGATGTGGTGGCCAACCAGGCCGACCCGAACGAAATCGGCCCGAAACCGCCGATCCGTTGATCCCCCACCCCGCCCGTGGCGGGCCCGTGTAGCGAGACCATGAACCAGAACCTTCGTTTTCCTGCCGAATGGGAAGCCCAGAGCGGCGTCCTGATTGCCTGGCCCACCGCCGACACCGACTGGGCCGACCGCCTGGGCCAGGTGGAAGAGACCTATATCGCCCTGGTTGCGGCCATAACCCGCTTCCAGCCGGTGCTGATCTGCGTGGCCGATGACGATGTGGAGACCTACGCCGAAATGCGGCTGCGCTCCAACCGCATCGACATGGACAAGGTGCACTTCACCACGGCGGCCTACGACGACACCTGGCTGCGCGATTCGGGCCCGATCACCCTGCGCCGCGCCGACGGCGGCTTCCAGCTGCTGGACTTCCGCTTCACCGGCTGGGGCGGCAAGTTCGACGCCACCCTGGATGACCAGCTGGTGGGCGTGCTGGACCAGGCCGGTGTGTTCAACGATGCACCGGTGCGCAGCATTCCGTTCGCACTGGAAGGCGGCGGCATCGAGACCGATGGCGAAGGCACCCTGCTGACCACGTGGAAGTGCCTGCACGAACGGCACCCGGACCGCGACCGCGCCAGCCTGAGCGCCGACCTGGCCGACTGGCTGCAGCAGGACCGCGTGCTGTGGCTGGACCACGGTTACCTGGAAGGTGACGACACCGACGCCCACATCGATACCCTGGCCCGCTTCGCCTCGCCTGACAGCATCGTCTACCAGGCCTGCGACGACCAGAACGATTCGCACTACGCCGAACTGCAGGCGATGGGCAACGAGCTGGCCGCCCTGCGCACCAAGGACGGCACGCCGTACCGCCTGTTCCCGCTGCCGTGGGCGCAGCCGGTGATCGATGAAGGTCGCCGCCTGGCCGCGTCGTACGCCAACTACCTGATCGTGAACGGCGCGGTGCTGATGCCGGCCTACGGCGACCCGGCCGACGACCTGGCCCGCGACGTACTGGCCCTGGCCCACCCGGGCCGCGAGATCGTGCAGGTGCCCTGCCGCTCGCTGATCTGGCAGAACGGCAGCCTGCACTGCATCACCATGCAGTTGCCGCAGGGCCTGCTGAAGGCCTGATGGCCGGGCGCCGGGCCCCGCGCCCGGCACCGCCTTTGTAGAGTCGAGCCATGCTCGACTGGCATTTGACGTAATCCGTGCGAAGCGTCAGTCGAGCATGGCTCGACTCTACAAGGAGCGGGTCGCGCGCGGCCTGACCGTAGAGCAGTCGAACAAGCTCGACTCTACAAAGACGGCCCATTCAGCGGCCAACACGCCGCGGCGCGCCATCCGCGCTAACATGCTGGTTTTCCCCCGCAGGAACACCCCGCATGAACTCGCGCAGCCCCTTGACCGTTGCTCTGATCCAGGAGCGCAACCACGGCGATGCCGCCGCCAATCTGGCGGTGATCGAAGCGCGTGTGGCCGAGGCAGCTGCGCAGGGCGCGAAACTGGTGCTGCTGCAGGAACTGCACAACGGCCCGTACTTCTGCCAGCACGAATCGGTGGACGAGTTCGATCTGGCCGAGCCGATTCCCGGCCCCAGCACCGAGCGCCTGGGCGCACTGGCAAAGAAGCATGGCGTGGTGCTGGTCGGCTCGCTGTTCGAGCGCCGCGCGGCCGGGCTGTACCACAACACCGCCGTGGTGTTCGAAAAGGACGGCACCTTGCTGGGCAAGTACCGCAAGATGCACATCCCGGACGATCCGGGCTTCTACGAAAAGTTCTACTTCACCCCGGGCGACATCGGCTTCAAGCCGATCGACACCTCGGTCGGCCGCCTGGGCGTGCTGGTGTGCTGGGACCAGTGGTACCCGGAAGCGGCACGCCTGATGGCGCTGGCCGGCGCCGAACTGCTGCTCTACCCCACCGCCATCGGCTGGGACCCGGACGATGTGCAGGACGAAAAGACCCGCCAGCGCGATGCCTGGGTGCTGAGCCACCGCGGCCATGCCGTGGCCAACGGCCTGCCCGTGCTGAGCTGCAACCGCGTGGGCCACGAAGCGTCGCCGCTGGGCGCGTCGGGCATCCAGTTCTGGGGCAACAGCCACGTGCTGGGCCCGCAGGGCGAGTTCCTGGCCGAAGCCGGCACCGACGCCACCGTGCTGGTGTGCGACGTGGATCTGCAGCGCAGCGAACACGTGCGCCGCATCTGGCCGTTCCTGCGCGACCGTCGCATCGATGCGTACGGTGATCTGCTCAAGCGCTACATCGACTGATCCGGAGACCCGGCATGGCCGTCCTCATCCGTGATGCCGGCCCGGCCGACATCGCTGCGATCACCGCGATCTACGCGGTGGAAGTGACCGATTTCGTCAACACCTACGAGTACGACATCCCGGATGCGGCCGAGATGCTGCGGCGCATGCGCGACATCATCGACCGCGGCTTCCCCTACCTGGTGGCCGAGATCGGCGGCCAGGTGGCCGGCTATGCCTACGCCAACACCTACCGCACCCGCGTGGCCTACCAGTGGACCGTGGAGAACTCGGTCTATGTCGATGCCGCGTTCCAGGGCAAGGGCGTGGGTACGCGCCTGCTGCAGGCGCTGATCGACGCCTGCACCGCACGCGGTTACCGGCAGATGGTGGCGGTGATCGGCGAACCCACCAACACGGCCTCCATCAAGCTGCACGAACGCTTCGGCTTCCACCTGGTGGGCGTGTTCCAAGGCCTGGGCCGCAAGCATGGCCGCTGGCTGGACACCGTGCAGATGCAGCGCGCGCTCGGCGATGGCGCCGACACCGCCCCTTCCAATGAATGATTCCATGACTGAAACCCTTCCCGAAACCGGCGACGACCTGTTCGCCGGACAGCCGGTGCGCGTTGTTGAACGCGACGGCGTGCGCTACACCCTGCTGGGCACCGCCCACGTTTCCCACGCCAGTGTGGAGGCCGTAGAGAAGGCCATCGACAGCGGCCGCTTCGATGCGGTGGCGGTGGAACTGGACCCGCAGCGCCTGCAGGCGCTGAGCGATCCGGACACGCTGGCCAAGCTGGACCTGGTGGAAGTGATCCGCAAGGGCCGCGTGGCCCTGTTCGCGGCCAACCTGGCCCTGTCGGCCTACCAGCGCCGCCTGGCCGAACAGCTGGGCATTGAACCCGGTGCCGAGCTGAAGCGCGCGGTGGACCTGGCGCGCGAGCGCAGCCTGCCGGTGCACCTGATCGACCGCGAAGTGGGCCTGACCTTCCGCCGCGCGTCGCAGCGGCTGGGCTTCTTCGGCAAGCTGAAACTGGTGGCGGGGCTCGGCGCCGGCCTGTTCTCGTCCGAAGAAGTGGGCGAGAACGAGATCGAGAAGCTCAAGCAGGGCGACATGCTGGAATCGAGCTTCGGCGAGTTCGCCAGCGAAAGCCCGGCGCTGTACGAAACCATCATTGGCGAGCGCGACCGCTACATGGCCACCCGCCTGCGCGAGGAACACACCCCGCTGCAGCGCGAGGTGCTGGCCGTGGTCGGCGCCGGCCACCTGGCGGGCCTGGCCCGCTATCTGGAAACCGACAACGAGGCACCGGCACCGCTGCGCGCGGAACTGGAAGCGATGCCGAAGAAGCGCAACATTCCGTGGTTCACCCTGGTCATCCTGGCCATCGTGGTGACCGGCATCGGCGTGGGCTTCTACCGCGGCGGGCTGGGCGTGGGCACTGAACTGCTGGCGACCTGGGCGATGTACACCGGCGGCCTGGCCGGCCTGGGCTGCCTGCTGGCCGGCAGCCATCCGCTGAGCATCCTGACCGCGATCGCGGTGGCGCCGTTCAAGCCGTTCCGCCTGAGCATTCCCACCGGTGCGTTCTCGGCATTGGTAGAAGCGCGCCTGCGCAAGCCGGCCTACGAGGATTTCCTGAAGCTGCGCGACGATGCGCAGAGCCTGAAGGGCTGGTACCGCAACCGGGTGACCCGGGTGGTGCTGACCTTCATGCTGACCAACCTGGGCAGCATGCTGGGCCTGTGGCTGACCGCCGGCCGGGTGTGGGGCAAGGTCGCGGGGTGATCACCCTCGCCGGGCCATGCCCGGTTTATTGGTAGGTGCCAACCTTGGTTGGCACATCATTGCAGAGCGAAAACGGCCACGCATCGCGTGGCCTTTTTTGTGCCGCGCTTCCGGTCGGTATGATCAAGGAAACGTTCTTGAGTCTGGGAGGGTATGCATGGGAAAAGGCATCAAGATGGCGTCCGCCGTGGACAATCAAAGGAACCGGCATGCGCTCGAATCACTGCAGCGTCGAGCTGAAAACGGACAGTCGATCCCTCTGCTGTTCTGTGATGGCGTTGGATGCTCTGCGTCCGTCCGCTTCGTGAAACGTGGACTCCGAAATGGCCCGAAGGGAAAAGAACCGGTAGAGCGGGCAGCATACATTGGCCTCACCTCGGCGAAGAACTCCGACCACGCGACAAGCTGCAGCTACAACGCAACCGGCAGGCTCAAGTTGATCATCGCCAATCAATCTGATCCTGACTTCCTGTCAAGCCTGGAAGAAGGAAAGCATGAGCTCCGCCTGCAGCTGTTACATAACGCACTTGGCAACTCCGATCGATTCGTGAAGGCGGGTTACCAGGCGGGATCGCAGAATCAAGATGAGCACACAAGAACCGGCTACATCAGAACTGGAGCAAAACTGGATGGCTATCTGCGAACCACGATGGACATCCTCACGCTGCGCGAACGCTGCGAGGAGGATGCCGAGCTGAGCGCGACTCTGCTTCTGCGCTTTGGCAGTCGCAAGATCCCTTGGCGCCAGTTCTACTTTGAAGAGGATCGGTATGAAGACGCTTGGAACATGCTGCGCAAGGCCGAACCCTCGGCCCACCCGTTTGCGATAGCCGGCGTCGTGGATCGAATCGGACTTCCGACCGCCGGTTCGAATCAACGAAACACGTTCCTCAATCTGGTTCCGGAAAGGCACAGGGTGGGAACTGACGGAATACAGCCGACCTATGGAGCAAGTATCGGTCACAGCGACCAGGAATGGCTCCAGCAGTATCCGCCTGGCACACATGTCATCGCATTTGGCCTTTGGAGAGCATCAGAGCCGCAGCAGAATCCGGTCAGGCGCCTGGACCCTGCCGCACGCGTGAAGGGTTTCCTGAACCACCGGATCACGCTGTTCCCGAAGTTCAAATCACAGTTGATCAAGGTCGACGAGAGTTGAAAAAAAGGGGGAGACCGCCCCACTACGACCGGTCTCCCCCCACCACTACACACGGTGTTGCCGCCATGGGCGGCAGTCGAGCAAGCTCGACGCTACGCGACGGTGGCCGCGGCTTTGTCGAGGCCGCGGGCGCGGCGGATCAGCCGCACGGCGGCGTTGCGCAGGTCGTCCAGCAGGGCGTAGATCGTCGGCAGGAACAGCAGGCTGACCACAGTGGAGAACGCCAGGCCGCCGGCAATCGCGCGCGCCATCGGGGCGTACTCCGGGCCATCGCCGAACATCTGCGTGTTGGTCAGCGAGATCGGCACCATCGCCAGGATCGCCGTGCCCATGGTCATCATGATCGGGCGCAGGCGTTCGCGTGAGCCTTCCACCAGCGCCTGGGTGCGGCCCATGCCGCCGCGGCGCAGGTTGTTGATGTGCTCGATCATCACGATGCCGTTGTTCACCACCACGCCCATCAGCACCAGGATGCCGATGAAGGACATGATGCCGAACGCGGTACCGGTGATCCAGAACAGCCAGAACACGCCGAAGATCGAGAACAGCACGCCGCTCATGATCGCGGCGGGGAACAGCAGTGATTCAAACACCGCCGCCATCACCACGTAGATCATCACCAGCGCGATGAGCAGGTTGAACACCATCTGCTGCATGGCTTCATCGTCGTTGCCATAGTCGCCGCCATCGAAGCTGTAGCCATAGCCGGCCGGGAAGCTCATCGGCTTGAGCACCGCTTCGATCGCCTTGCGGCCGTCAGGCGCGGTGATCTTCTCGGCCAGGTTCGCCTTGATGGTGAGCGTGGTCTGGCGGTTGGTACGGCCGATCTGGGTGGCCGACGAGCCGACGTCCACGCTGACCAGACTCAGCAGCGGCACGCTGCGGCCGTCACCGGTGCGCACGCTGAAGCCGGCCAGGTCTTCCGGGCTGCTCTGTTCGGCGCCGGCGAAGCGTACCCACACCGGCACTTCGTTATCGCCACGGCGGAACTCGCGCATCGGTGCGCCACGCAGGGCCAGGCCGACGAAGCTGGCCACCTGTTCGGCGTTGAAGCCGAAGGCGGCGGCACGTTCGCGGTCGACGTGCACCTTCAGTTCGCCGCCCTTCTCGCCATTGTCGATGCGCACATCGCGCAGCTCCTGGCGCTGGGCCAGCAACGGCAGCACTTCCTCGCCGATCTCCTGCAGCAGCGTGCTGGAATCGCCCACCAGCTGCACCTGCACGCCCTGGTTGCCACCGCCGCCGCCATCGCCGCCCTGGTTGCCGACGAAGTAGTCGGTGCGCGCGGATTTGGGTAGACCCTTGCGGATTTCCTCCTGCAGCGCCTTGATGTCCTTGGCGTGCTTCTCGTCCAGGGTGACCACGGTGGAGCTGCCTTCCTGTTCGCTGTACCAGGAATACACCTGCTGCACATGCAGGCGGTCGCGGTTCGCTTCGATCCATGCCTCCACCCGGCCCACTTCCTCGGACATCTGCCGGTAGGTGTAGGCACCCTTCCACATGTAGCCGATGAAGATGTCCTTGCCGCCTTCGCCGCCGAACATGTCCACCTTGGTCAGCTTCATCGGCACCAGGCTGACCAGCACCACCAGCATGATGCCCAGCAGGCTCCAGCCACGGTGGCGCAGCGACCAGTCCAGCACCTGCGCGTAGCGGCGCTGCAGGCGCGCGATCAGGCCGGTCTGCGAATGCACCAGCTTGGGCGTGGCCATGCGCGCGGACAGCATGGGGATCAGGCTGACCGCCACCAGCCACGACGCCAGCAGCGAAACCGAGATGGTGATCGCGATCTGCGCCATGAAGATGCTGATGTTGTTGGTTTCGCCAAACAGGTTGGGCACGAACACGATGCAGTGGCACAGGGTGCCGGCGCTGAGCGCGATGGCCACGTTGCGGGTGCCGATGATCGAGGCCAGGCGTGGCTGCCCGGGCATGCGTTCGCGTTCCTGGTAGATGCTCTCCACCACCACCACGGCGTTGTCCACCAGCATGCCCACCGCCAGCAACAGCCCCATCATGGTCAGGATGTTCAGGGTGACCCCGGCGAAGTACATGAAGCCCAGGGTGATGGTGAAACAGATCGGAATGGCCAGGGTGACCATCAGCGTGGACGGCCAGTGGCGCAGGAAGAAGAACAGCACGGTGACCGAGAGGATCAGGCCGACCGCACCGGCTTCGGCCAGCTCCAGCAGCGAAG
The DNA here is from genome assembly GCF_032056425.1 of Stenotrophomonas sp. Classification (GTDB taxonomy): domain Bacteria; phylum Pseudomonadota; class Gammaproteobacteria; order Xanthomonadales; family Xanthomonadaceae; genus Stenotrophomonas. Next base: position 29,615 of record NZ_DAMBCN010000035.1, on the reverse strand, counting down.
ACGTGACCGCCTTGCCCTGGTTGTCGATGACCTTGATCTGCACATCGCGCATCGATTCCTGGCCACGGATCGCCTCGACCTCGGCCAGGGCAGCGCGCGAGACTTCCACCAGGTTGGCGCTGCGTTCCTTGAAGATGTCCAGGCCCACCGCCGGGTTGCCGTCCAGGCGCCGCCCGTAGTTCATGCGCGCCGGCTTCAGGCGTACATCGGCGATGTCGCCCAGGCGCAGCCCCTGCGCGTTGATGACCAGGTCGCGCATTTCCTGCAGGTCGGTGATCTCGCCCACCGGCTGCACACGCACGCGCTGGCCGTTGTCGTCGATCTGACCGGCCGAGATCGAGAAGTTCAGCGTGCGCAGACGCTCGCTCAGCTCGTTGATGCTCAGGCCATGGGCGTTCAGCCGGTTCGGATCGATGGCGATCTCGACCTCGTTCGGCGGCGCGCCGGTGATGTCCACGCGGGCCACGCCGGGAATGCGCTCGATGCGCCGCTTGAACTCGCGGTCGAGCATGTCATATGCGGTGGTCAGGTCGGTGGTGCTGGCCAGGCGCACCTTCAGCACCGGCTGGTCGCTGCTGGACCACTTGAACACGTTGTAGCGCTGCAGGTCGTCGGGCAGGTCGCTGCGGATGGCATCGATGCGTTCGCGCGCGTCCGAAGCGGCGATGGCGATATCGCGGTCCCAGTCGCTGAACTCGATGAAGATCGACGCCGCCTCGGCGGTGGCCGACGAGCGCATGCGCTTGATGCCGGTCATGGTGGCCAGCGATTCCTCCACCGGCCGGATGATGGTGCGCTCCACCTCTTCCGGCGTGGAGCCGGTATAGGGAATCTGCACGAACAGGAACGGCGCGGAGATGTCCGGCAGGGCCTCCAGCGGCAGCCGGAACGAGGCGATCAGGCCGACCACCACCAGCGACACGAAACACATGATGGTGGTGACCGGGCGACGGATGGAAAACTCGGCAACGCTCATGCCGGTTCCTCCGCGCCCGCCGCGCTGCCGGTGGCGCCGTGCATGCCTTCACCTGCGTGCTTGCGGCCGCGTTCGCGGTAATAGGCATCGCCGCGACGGTCCATCAGGTCGTACACCACCGGGATGACCAGCAGGGTGAGCAGGGTGGACACCAGCAGGCCACCGATCACGGTAATGGCCATCGGCGCACGCACCTCGGCGCCCTCGCCCATCGCCACCGCCAGCGGCAGGAAGCCGAACAGGGTGCACAGGGTGGTCATGATGATCGGCCGCAGGCGCGAGCGTGCACCTTCCACCAGCGCTTCGTGCTTGGCCACACCGGCTTCGCGCAGCTGGTTCACCTTGTCGATCAGGATGATCGCGTTCTTGGTGACCAGGCCGACCAGCAGGATCAGGCCGATGAACACCACCACCGAAATGGGTTTGCCGGTCAGCATCAGCGCCAGGATCGCACCGACCAATGCCAGCGGGATGGTGAACAGGATGACGAACGGGTGCAGCAGCGATTCGAACTGTGAGGCCATCACCAGGTAGACCAGGAAGATCGCCAGGCCGAAGGCGAAGATCAGCGACTTGGCCGCCTGCGCCAGCTCCTCGCCCTGCCCGCCGATATGCAGGCCCACGCCCGCACCCAGCGGCTGTTCGGCCACCATCTGCTGCACTTCGCGCATGGCCGCGCCCAGGTCGATGTCGCGCAGGTTGGCCGACACCACCGCCACCCGCGTCTGGTCGGCGCGGTGGATCTCGCTGGGGCCGCTGGTGGCGATGACATCGGCCACGGCGTCCAGGGTGACCGGGCGACTGCTGCCGGGGTTCACGATCAAGCGGCGGATGCTGTCCACGCTGGCGCGGTCGCCTTCCTGGGCACGCACCAGCACATCGATCTTGCGGTCGCGGAAGCTGTAGCGCGTGGCCACGTCGCCGCGCACCTTCTTCACCACCACATCGGCGATCTGCCGCGTGGTCAGGCCCAGCGCACCGGCGCGTTCCTGGTCGAAGCGGATCTGGATTTCCGGGAAGCCTTCTTCCACGGTGGATTTGACGTCGGCGTAGTGCGCGTTGCCGCGCAGCAGCGCCGCCAGGCGTTGGCCGGCCACTTCCAGGGTGGCCATGTCCTGCCCGCGCAGTTCGATTTCCAGCGGCGTGGAGAAGCTGAACAAGGCCGGCCGCGCGAAGTCGACCTGCGCACCGGGGTGCTGGCCCATGCTGTCGCGCAGGCGCTCGGTGATTTCCGCTTCGGCCTTCGCATTGCCGCCACCGGCCATCACCACCGTCAGCTTGCCGATGTTTTCCCCGCTTTCGGTGGGGCTGGCGTCGAGCCGGGTACCGCTGCCGCTGACGCCATACAGCGAGGCCACGCCCTGGCTCTGGCCATGGGCCAGCTGCAGTTCGCGCACCAGCGCATCGGTCTGCTTCAGCGGCGTGCCCGCAGGCAGCTTCACCGTCATCTCGAAGCGGTCCTGGGCCAGCTGCGGAATCAGGTCGGCGCCCAGCATCGGCACCATGGCCAGGGTGCCGACGAAGGCCAGCGTGGCCAGGCCCAGCACCTTGCCCGGATGGGCCAGTGCATTCGGCAGCAGGCGCAGGTAGCCGCGCTCGGCCCCGGCATACGGCTTCATGGCGATATCGCTGGCCTTGCGCATGACCGGCCCGACCACGGCCACGATGCCGCGCCACAGGCGCACCACCAGCCAGGCCAGGGCGAAGAAGCTCCAGCGCACGCTGGCCACGAACCCACGACGGCCCAGCGCGACCGGCTTCTGCCAGCGGCTGTCCGGACGCCACGCTTCGGCGCCGGCTTCTTCCGGGAACGCCAGCGGCGGCCGGCCCTTCAGCGAACTGAGCATCGGGATCAGGGTCATCGACACCAGCAGCGAAATGGCGATGGCGATGGCCACGGTCAGCGCCTGGTCGCGGAACAGCTGGCCGGCAATGCCATCGACGAACACCAACGGCAGGAACACGGCGATGGTGGTCAGGGTGGAGGCCACCACGGCCATGCTCACTTCACGGGTGCCAACGATGGCCGCCTGCAGGATGCCCAGGCCGCGCTCACGCGCCTTGGCAATGCTTTCCAGCACCACGATCGAGTCGTCCACCACCAGGCCGGTGGCCAGCGCCAGACCGCCCAGCGACATCACGTTCAAGCTCAGGCCCAGCTGGCCCATGAAGAAGAACGTGGCGATGATCGACACCGGCAGCGACAGGCTGATGACGAAGGTGGACCAGCCATCGCGCAGGAACAGGAAGATGATGAGGATGGCCAGCAGGCCGCCGATCACCGCATCCTTTTTCACATCGGCAATGGCGTGCTCGATGAAGCGCGACTGGTCTTCGATGGTGGTCAGTTCGGCGTCGGACGGGAAGGTACTCTTGATCTGTTCCAGGCGCGTGCGCAGCGCCTGCGCGGTGGCAACGGTGTTCGCATCGCCTTCCTTGTAGATGGCCAGCTCCACCGATTCCTTGCCGCCCAGGCGGATGATCGCTTCGCGTTCCTTGTAGCCCTGGCGCACGGTGGCCACGTCCTTCAGGCGCACCGGCACACCGTTGGCGACCACGCTGGAGGTGCCGGACGACGCGCTCTGCGCCGCCGACGCAGCGGCAACGGCGGCCGCCGAACCGGTGGAGGCGGCGATGGTGAACATCTGCTGCAGGGCCGAATCGGCCGCGCTCCCGTTGGACGACTGGGTGGTGACCAGCAGGTTGCGGATGTCTTCCAGATCGGCGAACTGGTTGACGGTACGCACCAGGAAGCGCTGCGAGCCCTCCTCCAGGCGCCCGCCGGAGATGTTGATGTTCTCTTCCTTCAACCGCTTGATGACGGTGTCGATGGGCAGGTTGAGCTGGGCCAGCTTCTGCTGGTCGATGTCCACCTGGATCTCATCTTCCAGACCGCCGCCCACCTTCACCGCAGCCACGCCGGTCACCGGTTCCAGCTTCTTCTTCAGGTCTTCGTCGGCATAGCGGCGCAGGCCGGTCAGTTCGCGGATCGCGTCTTCATCGCTGGCCGGCGCGGCCTTGGTCGACAGCACCAGGCGCATGATCGGCTCGGTGGATGGATTGAAGCGCAGCAGCACCGGGGCCTTGGCCTCCAGCGGCAGGTTCAGCGCTTCCATCTTGTCGCGCACTTCCAGGCTGGCCTGGTCCATGTTGGTGCCCCAGGCGAACTCGAGCACCACATCGCTCTGCCCGGTGCGCGAGACCGACTTCAGCTTGCGCAGGTTCTTGACCACGCCCACCGCTTCTTCCACCGGCTGGCTGATCAGGCTTTCGATTTCGATCGGTGCCGCGCCGGTGTATTCGGTGCGCACGGTGAGCGTGGGATAGCTCAGGTCCGGCAGCAGGTTCACTTTCAGGTTGCCCAGCGCGATCAGGCCGAACAGCAGCAGGGTGACCGTGCACATGGCGATGGTGACGCGGCGGCGGGTGGCAAATTCCACCAGGCCGCCGCGCATGCCGGCGGCGGCGCCGTCGCTCGCCGGCGAGGCACCGTGGTCGTGGCCCGGGGCGGTCATTGCTGGCTCCCGGCCTTGTCTGCGGGCTTGGCCGCGGCGGTCACCGTGGCCGGCTTGGCCTTGGCGTTGGGATCGGCGATGACCTGCACGGCGGTACCGTCGCGCAGCGCCACCTTGCCAGCCGTCACCACCTGGTCACCGGCGGCCAGGCCTTCGCGGATTTCCACCCACGGGCCCTCGGCATAGCCCAGCTTCACCGGTACCCGGGCGACCTTGCCGGCGCGCACACGGAACACCGCCGGTTCGCCGTCGTCCAGCAGCGACAGGCGCGGTACCACCAGCGCATCGGCGCGCTGGTCGTAGTCGATGCGGATGCGGCCGAACATGCCCGGCTGCAGCGCGTGTGCGGCGCCATCGAAGGCGCTGACCACGCGGAAGGTGCCGCTGCCCGAATCGACCACCGGCGCAATGCGGTCCACGGTACCGGTGAAGCTCTGTCCCGGCAGCGCATCGGCCAACAGCGTGACCGGCTGTCCCGCGCGCAGGGTGGCCAGCTCGCGCTCGGGCACGTTCAGCGTGGCCTCCAGGCGCGAGTTGTCGACGATGCGGAAGATGGGCGTGTTGATCTGTACGAAGTTGCCGGTCTTGATCGAGCGCGAGGCGATGACGCCGGAGATCGGCGCCACCACCGTGGTGTAGGACAGTTCCAGCGTGGCCAGGCGGTACTGGGCGCGCATGTTTTCCAGGTCGTAGCGCAGCTGGTCCACGTCAGCGGCGCTGACCATCTGTTGGCCCACCAGCTTCTGTGCGCGCTGGTAGTTGTTCTCCAGCTTGCGCAGCTGCGCTTCGCTCTGCGCCACGGCCAGGCGCGCGCGGTCCGGGTCCAGGCGTACCAGCGGCTGGCCGGCTGAAACGCGCTGCCCCTCTTCCACCAGCACCGCCAGCGCCACGCCGGAGGTCTTGGCCACCACCTGCGATTCGGCGCGCGGTTCCAGCGCGGCCGTGCCGGTGTAGCTGGCGGCCACGGCACGATGGCTGGCGACGGCCACTTCCACCGGTACCGAATCGACCTTCTTCTCGTCCTTGGTTTCAGCCTTGGCCTCGGCGTTGGGCCCGGCGGCGCAACCGCTCAGCAGCAGGGAGGTGGTGAGCAGCAACGCGGCAGCACAGGTGGTGCTGCGGCGGCCTGGCAGGAAGATGGAGTACGACATCGTCGGGTCCCTGGAAGATGCGTGGACGGGGGTGTGGACAGGTGTGCTACCAAAGTAATGCACCACTTCACGGCCACACCATATCCCAAAGGTCATGGTGCCTTCACGCCGCTGGTCGGACCGCCCCCATTTCAGCTAGATGAAACCTGCGGCTATACTCGGGACCAGTTCCGTACCCCACGCCGGAACGACCAGACCCGAATCCCGGAAACGACATCATGCGCCCGCAGCCGCTCGCCGCTTGTCTCGCTCTGGCCGTCCTCCTGCCCCTTGGGGCCGCCGCACAGCCCGCTCCTGCTTCTGCACCTGCCACACCCGCACCGGCCCCGGCACCTGCCGCCACGCCGGCGCCGGCCGCGCCCAGCGGCAATTTCGACAATGGCCGGGTGCTGGCCTACACCTGCCAGGGGTGCCATGGCATCACGGGGTACAAGAACGCCTACCCCAGTTACCGGGTGCCCAAGATCGGCGGCCAGAGCCAGCAGTACCTGACCCAGGCCCTGACCGAATACCGCCAGGGCAAGCGCCGCCATCCGACCATGCAGGCGCAGTCGATGAGCTTCAGCGAACAGGAGATCGCCGATCTCGCTGTTTACCTGTCCACCGTCAAGTAAGGCCCGCCCATGTCGAAAGCCGCGCATCCCGTGCGTCACGCCATCGCCCTGTCCGTCGCCCTGCTGCTGGCCGCCTGTTCGCAGTCGCAGGTGGAAAACAGCGAGAAATCCGCCGCCGATCCTGGCCATGCCAGCGGCGAGCACGGCTCGTCATCGTCGGCCGGCCTGCCGGCCGGGCGCGAAGCGGCCGGCGAAGCCCGCGCCAAGGTGAAGGGCAAGGCCACCAACCAGAGCTGCATCGATTGCCATGGTGCCGACGGCAATGCGCCGATCGACCCGACCTACCCGAAGCTGGGGGGCCAGTACGGCGATTACCTGGCCCATGCGCTGCAGGCCTACCGCGCCGGCGACCGCGAACATGCGCTGATGACGCCGCAGGCCAAGGACCTGAGCGACCAGGACATTGCGGATCTGGCGGCGTACTTCGGCAGCCGGACCAGCCAGCTGCGGGACCTGCACGGGGTGAAATGACCCCGCCATCCACGCATGGCGTGGATCTACCGGGCATCGGCGCCGGCCGCCGGCTCTGGTAGGTGCGGACCTTGGTCCGCACACATTGCGCCGTCCGCCTTCCGGTAGCGCCGGGCCATGCCCGGCGGATCACCCGATGCGCCGCGCTGCGCGCTCGCGGGGCATGGCCCCGCGCTACCGCATGCCGCGCGATCAGCCTTCCAGCTCTTCCCAGCGCGCGTACGCCGCGTCCAGCTCGGCCTGCACCTTGGCCAGCTGCTGGGTGTGGGCGGTCACTTCGGCGCTGCTGCGGGTGTAGAACGAGGGGTCGTTCATCGCCGCAGTCAGGCCCTCCACATCGCCTTCCAGCTTTTCGATGGTCTTGGGCAGCTGCTCCAGTTCGCGCGCTTCCTTGTAGCTGAGCTTGCGCTTGGCGGCGGCCGGTTCGGCAGCGGCCGGTGCCGGCGCGGCGGCCGGCGCCAGCTTGGCCACCACCGGTGCTACCGGGCTGCTGATGCTGGCCGCGTAGCGCTGCCAGTCGCTGTAACCGCCCACGTATTCGCCGATCACGCCGTCGCCTTCCATCACCAGCGTGGAGGTCACCACGTTGTCGATGAAGTCACGGTCGTGGCTGACCAGCAGCAGGGTGCCGGTGTATTCGCCCAGCAGCTCTTCCAGCAGCTCCAGGGTTTCCACGTCCAGGTCGTTGGTCGGTTCGTCCATCACCAGCAGGTTGGACGGCTGCGCGAACAACTTGGCCAGCAGCAGGCGGTTGCGCTCGCCACCGGACAGGCGGGTAATCGGCGCGCGCGCACGCTCGGGGGTGAACATGAAATCCTGCAGGTACGCATGCACGTGCTTGCGCTTGCCGTTGAACTCAAGGAAATCACGGCCTTCGGCCACGTTCTCGATCGCGCTCCAGTCTTCGCGCAGCACCGCACGGTACTGGTCGAAGTAGGCGATCTGCAGATTCGTACCCGCGTTCACTTCGCCCTTGGCCGGCTGCAGCTCACCCAGCAGCAGCTTCAGCAGCGTGGTCTTGCCGCTGCCGTTGGGGCCGATCAGGCCGATGCGGTCGCCGCGCAGGATGGTGGTGGTGAAGTCGCGGACCATGGTGCGCTCGCCGAAGGCGAACGAAATGTCCTTGACGTCGATGACCTTCTTGCCGGAGCTGACGCCCTGCGCCGCTTCCATCTTGACGTTGCCGCTGAGGTCGCGGCGCTGCGAACGCTCGGTGCGCATCGCCTTCAAGCGGCGCACGCGGCCCTCGTCGCGGGTGCGGCGGGCCTTGATGCCCTGGCGGATCCAGACTTCTTCCTGCGCCAGCAGCTTGTCGAAGCGGGCGTTTTCCTGCGCCTGCGCGTTCAGGCGCTCTTCGCGGCGGCGCTCGTAGTTGGCCCAGTCGCCCGGCCAGCTGGTGACCTGGCCACGGTCGATCTCGACGATGCGGGTCGCCAGCGCGCGCAGGAAACGACGGTCATGGGTGACGAACACCACACTGCCGCTCCAGCCCTTCAGGAAGGCTTCCAACCAGTCGATGGCTTCGATGTCCAGGTGGTTGGTCGGTTCGTCCAGCAGCAGCACGTCCGGGCTGGAGACCAGCGCGCGTGCCAGCAGCACGCGGCGCTTCATGCCGCCGGACAGGCGGCCGAATTCGGCCTCGCCGTCCAGGTCGAGCTTGGTCAGGGTTTCGCTGACGCGCTGGTCCAGGCCCCAGCCGTTGGCGGCGTCGATCTTGGCCTGCACGTTGCCCAGCGCTTCGCCGTCGAATTCCTCGGCATGGCTGAGGTGGTGGAACTCGGCCAGCCACTGGCCCAGTTCGCCCAGGCCGTCGGCCACGACGTCAAACACCGAACCGGCGGCGCCGTGCGGCACTTCCTGTTCCAGGCGGGTGACGCGCACGCCCTGCTGCACGCGCACTTCGCCGTCATCGGGCTTGTGGTCGCCGGACAGCAGCTTGAGCAGGGTGGATTTGCCGGCGCCGTTGCGGCCGATCAGGGCGATGCGTTCGCCCGGCTCGATCGACAGTTCGGCCTTTTCCAGCAACAACGGGCCGCCGACGCTGAAGTCGACGTTCTGCAGAGTAATCAGAGGCATCCGCATAGTGTAAGGGCTGCGGCGGTCGGCCGGAATCTTGACCGGTACCCTGGCGGCCGCGAAACGCCCGCGGTGCGCGCGATGGTCGACCAACGGTCGACGCTACCGCCCCGGCGCCGGCAGCGTCCGGCGCCCGGTCGGGGCGGGGCTCAGCGTGCAGCCTTGATCTTTCTGACTTCAGGGGTCAGGGCAAAGCAGTCATCGAATGGCTCCCCCTCCAGCGCCCAGTACTCGATCAGGACGTGGTGCTCGTGACGATCCTGACGCAGCGCGGCGAGTACGGCGGCAATGCTGCGATCATCCGGCCTGGCACCCGCGCCAAGCAGGTCATTGCTTACATCCAGGGCCAGGGTCATCAGCGCATGCCTGACGTCCGGCGGATAGCCGCTGTCGTGATATGCCGCCATGTACCGGTCCAACCAGGCGTCGGTCCGATACAGCTCGGGCAGCTCGTACGCCCAGTCCTGGCTATGGCTGTCAGCGGGCGGCAGGCCCAGGTCGCGGCTGAGTCTCTCTATCGCTCGCATGATCCGTTCGGCTTGCCAATACGCGGTGGCAGGGTTGCATCCCCCAACAACGCCTGCAACCCCGGCAGCCAATGCTTGCCGGGGTGGCGTACCAGCCACAGGGTGCGCTGCAGGGCGGGCAACGGGGTGTCCAGCACCTGCAGGCGGCCCAGTGCCAGAGGCTCTTCCACGGTGTGGCGCGACAGGCAGGCCACGCCCAGGCCGGCGATGGCGGCCTGCTTGATCGCTTCGGTGTTGCCCAGCTGCAGGGTCTGCGCAAAGCCGTGCAGGTGCGGCAGCAGGGCCTGTTCAACGGCCTCGCGCGTGCCCGAGCCCGGCTCGCGCAGCAGCCAGCGGGCAGCACGCAGTTCGTCCAGCGACCAGCGCGCGGGGGCGTCTGCGGCGGCAACGATCACCAGCGGGTCCTGCTGCCACGGCGTTACCTGCAGGCCGCGCTCGTGGCACGGGCCTTCGATCAGGCCAGCGTCCACGTCCAGCCGCTGCACGGCCGCCACCACGCCGGCGCTGTTGTCGATGCGCAGGTCGACTTCGGCCTGCGGGGCCTGCTGCAGCAAGGCCGCGATGCGTGCGGGCAGCAGGTAGTTGCCGATGGTGGTGCTGGCGGCCAGCACCAGGCGCAGCGGTGCGCCCCGCCCCGGCGTGCCGCCTGCCGCCAGGTGGCGTTCCAGGTCGGCGGCGTTCGCCAGCAGGGTGCGGGCCGGTTCCAGCAGGCCGCGGCCATGTCCGTTCAGCACCAGGCGACGGCCGATGCGGTCGAACAGCGGCGTGCCGAAGTGCGCTTCCAGTTCCTGCAGGGCCGCGCTGCTGGCCGATTGCGACAGGGCAATGGCCTGCCCGGCCGCCGTGGTGCTGCCGTGGTCGGCAATGGCGACGAAGACCTGTAGCTGGCGCAGGGTCAGGCGCATGAAATTACCTGCTTGATAGGTAGTTTTCACCCATAGTATTCGTTTTACAGGTAAGCCGCGCGGGCGCAGGCTGGGCGCACTTCCTCCATGCCCGCCCGCCATGAACGCCACTGCCCTGTCTCCCTGGTCCCTGCCCGCCCTGCGCCAGCGCTGGCAGCCACGCCTGCCCGGCCTGCTGCTGGTGGGTCTGCTGGCCGGGGCGTCGCTGTACCTGGCCGAGCTGCCGTGGCTGCAGGCGCATGGCCTGAGCGCGCTGACCGTGGCCATCGTGGCCAGCATCGTGGTCGGCAACACCTTTTACCCGCGACTGGCCCCCGCCAGCGCAGCCGGCGTCGGCTTTTCCAAGCATTGGCTGTTGCGCGCGGGCATCGTGCTGTACGGGCTGCGCCTGACCTTCCAGGACATTGACCAGGTGGGCGTGGCCGGCGTACTGATGGATGCGCTGGTGGTGGTCAGCACTTTCGGCCTGGCCTGCTGGCTGGGTGTGCGGGTGTTCAAGATGGAGCGCGAAGCGGCGATGCTGATCGGTGCCGGTAGCGCGATCTGCGGCGCGGCGGCGGTGATGGCCGCCGAACCGGTGGTGCGCGGACGCGCAGCGCAGGTCACCGTGGCGGTATCGACCGTGGTGGTGTTCGGTACGCTGGCGATGTTCCTGTACCCGGCACTGTTCGCGCTGGCGCAGTCGCACGGTTGGCTGGCCATGGACGCGCGCCAGTACGGGCTGTTCACCGGCGCCACGGTGCACGAGGTGGCGCAGGTGGTGGCCGCCGGGCGCGCGGTGAGTGAAGCCGCTGCCGATACTGCCGTCATCACCAAGATGGTGCGGGTGATGTTGCTGGCACCGTTCCTGGTCGCGCTGTCGCTGTGGCTGGCGCGCGGCGGCAAGGCGGCTGGTGAAGGCACGGCCCCGCGCATCGTGGTGCCGTGGTTCGCGTTCGGTTTCGTGGCGGTGGCCGGTTTCAATTCGCTGCATGTGCTGCCGGCAGGCCTGCAGGCCGGGCTGGTGCAGCTGGATACGGTGCTGCTGGCGATGGCGATGGCGGCGCTGGGCCTGACCACCCATGTGTCTGCGCTGCGCCAGGCGGGGCTGAAGCCGCTGCTGCTGGCGCTGGTGCTGTTTGCGTGGCTGCTGCTGGGTGGCCTGGCGATCCACCAGGGTGTGCTGGCGGTATTGGGCTGAGGGCCGGGACACCGCCATCCACGCGTGGCGTGGATCTACTGAATCAACGCGTGGTACACCGGCGGTAGATCCACGCCATGCGTGGATAGGCCCCAGTAGATCCACGCCATGCGTGGATGCCGACTCCGATGGGGTCAGAGCCCATTCCTGCGGAATCGGATCCGACCCCACCCCATCAGGCGGGCGCTGCCGCGCAGACAGGTACAATGCGCCATGACTGACTTCTCGACCCTGCCGCTGAGCCCGGCCCTGCAGCCCGGCCTGGACGCCCTCGGCTACACCACGCTTACGCCCATCCAGGCGCAGAGCCTGCCCGCCATCCTGGACCGCCGCGATGTGATCGCGCAGGCGCCGACCGGCAGCGGCAAGACCGCGGCCTTCGGTCTGGGCCTGCTTCAGGCCATCGACCCCAGTCTGATCCGCGTGCAGGCGCTGGTGCTGTGCCCGACCCGCGAACTGGCCGACCAGGTCGGCAAGCAGATCCGCAAGCTGGCCACCGGCATTCCCAACCTGAAGCTGCTGACGCTGGTCGGCGGCGTGCCGCTGGGCCCGCAGCTGGCCTCGCTGGAAGGCCACGACCCGCACGTGGTGGTGGGCACGCCCGGCCGCGTGCAGGAACTGGCCCGCAAGCGTGCACTGAATCTGGGCGCGGTGCGCACGCTGGTGCTGGACGAAGCCGACCGCATGCTGGACATGGGCTTTGAAGAGCCGATCCGCGAGATCGCCGGCCGCACCCACAAGGACCGCCAGAGCCTGCTGTTCTCGGCCACCTTCCCCGACAGCATCCGCGCCATCGCCCGCGACCTGCTGTGCGATGCAGTGGAAGTCACCGTGGAAGGCGCCGACCAGGCCCCGGCCATCCGCCATCTGTTCTGCGAAGTGGAACCGGCACACCGGCAGAAAGCGCTGGCCGGCCTGCTGCTGAAGTACACGCCCGAATCGGCGGTGGTGTTCTGCAACACGCGTAAGGACGTGGACGAAGTGGCCAACTCGCTGCAGCAGTTCGGCTTCTCGGCGCTGGCGCTGCATGGCGACATGGAACAGCGCGACCGCGAGGAAGTACTGCTGCGCCTGGCCAACCGCAGTTGCAACGTGCTGGTGGCCAGCGACGTGGCCGCCCGTGGTCTGGATGTGGAAGAACTGGCGGCGGTGATCAACTACGAACTGCCGACCGACGTGGAGAGCTACCAGCACCGCGTGGGCCGTACCGGCCGTGCCGGTGCCAGCGGCCTGGCGATCAGCCTGGTGGCGGGCCGCGAAAAGAATCGCGCCGAGGCGATCGAAGCACAGATGGGTCAGCCGCTGGATTGGCAGAAGACCCCGCTGGCGACCTCGCGCCCGGCCGAACTGCCGCAGGCGGCCATGCGCACGCTGCGCATTGATGGCGGCAAGACCGACAAGCTGCGCCCCGGCGACATCCTCGGTGCGCTGACCGGCGATGCCGGCCTGTCGGGCAAGTACATCGGCAAGATCGCGATCTTCCCCACCCGTTCATACGTTGCGATTGCCCGCGAACAGGTGAACAAGGCGGTGGCGAAGCTGGAAGCCGGCAAGATCAAGGGCCGCCGGTTCCGCGTTCGGATGATGTGACCCGTAACGAAAACGCCGGGCATGGCCCGGCGCTACCTGCATCCTGAGGGTAGCGCCGGGCCATGCCCGGCGAAGCAATCAGAACACCAGTTCGGTGTGCAACGGCAGACCCGCTTCCCAGCGGGCGCGACCGCCCAGGCCGTCCAGTTCCACCAGCACGCCGGCGCCAACCACGTCCACGCCCAGGCGGCGCACCAGCGACAGCGCGGCACCCAGTGTGCCACCGGTGGCCAGCACGTCATCGATGATGGCCACGCGCGCACCGGCCTGCAGCGCATCGGCGTGCACTTCAATGCAGTCGCTGCGGTATTCGAGCGTGTATTCCTCGCGCAGCACCTTGCCCGGCAGCTTGCCCGGCTTGCGCACGGGTACGAAGCCCACGCCCAGCTCCAGCGCCATTGCCGCGCCCAGGATGAAACCGCGCGATTCGATACCGACCACCGCATCCAGCTTCTGGTCGCGCCACCGATCGGCCATGGCGGTGATCGCGCCGCGGAAGTCTTCGCCGTGCGCGAGCAGCGGCATGATGTCCTTGAACAGGATGCCGGGCTTGGGGAAATCAGCGATATCGCGCAGGCGCGAAGCCCAGGCGGGGACGGCCACGGTGGCGTCGGTCATTGCAGCTACCAGCTTGTATGGCGGCATAGGGTAACCGGTTCGCCTGAACGCTGCCCGTTCCCGGCACCGGCGCGCCGCAATGTTCCATTCGTGACCTGCCCAATCTCACACCAAAATCGCACACACGTGCGATAATCGCCCTAACCGGCCATTCACTCCGCCTGCGCCATAAGCAGGTCACTGCCTGCCCGCCCGCTGGACGGCCCGCAGCCAGGGATGCCGAACGGTCCCCGCCACGCCTGGCGCGCGCGGGCCTTCCCCCACGGCCGTGGGGTTTTTCGATACGAGGTTCATGCAACGTGGACGAGACGACGAAAGTTCCGGCCCTGTGCCGGGTGCTGCTGGTCCTGCTCGGCATTCTGGTGGCACTGTTCGGCCTGGCCCTGCTGGTCGGCGGTGTGCGCCTGGCGCAGCTGGGTGGCAGTTGGTATTTCCTGCTGATGGGTCTGGCATCGGCGCTGGCCGGTGCCCTGCTGCTGGCGCGCCGCCCGGCCGGTGCGCTGTTGTACGGCGCCGCCTTCGTGGCCACCGTGGTGTGGGCACTGGTCGATGCCGGCTGGAACTTCTGGCCGCTGGTATCGCGCCTGGTGATGCCGGCCGTGCTGGCCCTGCTGGTGGCATTGGCCTGGCCGGTGCTGCGGCGCAGCCGTGGCGCGACGGCGGGCCGCGGTGCCTACGGCGTTGCCTCCGTGCTGCTGTTGGGCCTGCTGGCCACTGCCGTTTCGGCCTTCCAGCCGCGCCCGGTGGTGTCCGCCGCCGGCGATGTGCCACCGGTGGTGCCGGTGGCCAAGGGCAGCGAACAGCGTGACTGGATGCATTGGGGCAACACCACCGCTGGCACCCGCTTTGCCGCGCTGGACCAGATCACCCCGGACAACGTGCAGCAGCTGCAGGTGGCGTGGACCGCGCGCACCGGCGACGTGCCGGAAAGCAACGGCTTCGGTGCCGAGGACCAGAACACCCCGCTGCAGATCGGTGACACCCTGTACCTGTGCACCCCGCACAACCAGGTCATCGCCATCGATGCCGATTCGGGCACGCAGCGCTGGGCATTCGATCCCAAGGCCACTGCACCGAACTGGCAGCGCTGCCGCGGCCTGGGCTACTTCGACAGCAACACCGCCGTCGCCGCACCCGCCGCTACGGTCGAGCCCTCCGCACCGGCCCCCAGCGTCGCCGCTGCCGTGGGCCAGCCGGCGATCTGCGAGAAGCGCATCCTGATGACCTCCATCGATGCCCGCCTGTTCGCTCTGGATGCCAGGACCGGCGCGCTGTGCCCGGACTTCGGCAGCAACGGCGTGGTCGATCTGAAGGTGGGCATGGGCGAGATCAAGCCCGGTTTCTACACCCTGACCGCCGCACCGCTGGTGGCCGGTGACCTGATCGTGGTGGGCGGCCGCGTGGCCGACAACATTGAAGTGGGCGAACCGTCCGGTGTGGTGCGTGCGTACAACGTGCGTACCGGCGCGCTGGCCTGGGTCTGGGATCTGTCCAAGGAAACCCCGGACGTACCGCTGGATCCGTCGATCCACTACACCCGCGCCACGCCGAACGTGTGGACGTCGATGGCCTACGATCCGCAGCTGGGCCTGGTCTACCTGCCCACCGGCAATACCACGCCGGACCAATGGGCCGGCGAGCGCACCCCGCAGGATGACAAGTACAGCTCGGCCGTGGTCGCGCTGGACGTGGCCACCGGCAAGGAGCGCTGGGTCTACCAGACAGTGCGCCATGACCTGTGGGATTACGACCTGCCCGCGCAGCCGACCCTGACCGATGTGCCCGACGGCAAGGGCGGCACCCTGCCGGCCCTGCTGCAGATCACCAAGGCCGGCCAGATCTTCATGCTGAACCGCCAGACCGGCCAGCCGATCACCGAAGTGCGCGAGATTCCCGCACCGCAGGGCAATGCCCAGGGCGAACGCTACGCCGCCACCCAGCCGCTGTCGGTGGGCCTGCCGCAGATCGGCGCGCAGACGCTGACCGAATCGGACATGTGGGGCGCCACGCCGATCGACCAGATGCTGTGCCGCATCCAGTTCAAGCAGTTCCGCTACGACGGCATGTACACGCCGCCGGGCGAAGACCTGGCCCTGCAGTGGCCCGGCTCGCTGGGCGGCATGAACTGGGGCAGCGCCTCGGTCGACCCGACCACCGGCTATCTGTTCGTGAACGATATGCGCCTGGGCCTGTGGACCAAGCTCATTCCGCGTGCGCAGATGACCAGCGGCGATGGTGGCGTGGAAATGGGTGCCGCCTCGCAGACCGGTACGCCGTATGGCTCGCTGCGCGACCGCTTCCTGTCCAAGCTGGGCATTCCGTGCCAGCAGCCGCCGTTCGGCACGATGTCGGCCATCAATCTGGCCACGCACAAGCTGGTCTGGCAGGTGCCGGTGGGCACGGTGCAGGACACCGGGCCGATGGGCATCAAGATGCACCTGCCCATTCCGATCGGCATGCCGACGCTGGGCGGTTCGCTGGCCACGCAGTCGGGCCTGCTGTTCTTTGCCGGCACCCAGGATTACTACCTGCGCGCCTATGACAGCCGCAGCGGCAAGGAAGTCTGGAAGGCGCGCATGCCGGTGGGCAGCCAGGGCACGCCGATGACCTATGTCTCGCCAAAGACCGGCCGCCAGTACGTGGTGATTTCCGCCGGTGGCGCGCGCCAGTCGCCGGACCGTGGCGACTACGTGATCGCCTACGCGCTGCCGCAGAGCAAGTGAACCGTGCCCACGCCGTGGCCGATCGTGGCCACGGCGTGCGGGTACCGATCCTGCTGCCCAGCGCTTACCATGCAGGGCTTACGTAGATGAAACCGGTTGCCATGCCTGCTGTTCCTCCCAGCCGCCGCCCCAAGCGTTCCCCGGCCCCGCCACAGGAGCGCGGGCTGGCCCATGAGTTGATGCAGCAGATCCAGGACAACCAGGGCGATCCGGATTTCATGACCTCGCTCGGCCGCGGCCTGGCCGTGCTGAGCGTGTTCTCGCAGCACCCGCGCGAAGTGACCATGTCACAGATCAGCAGCGACACCGGCATCTCGCGTGCGGCGGTGCGCCGCGTGCTGTACACGCTGGAAAAGCTGGGCTACGTGGGCGAACAGGGCCGCGGCTATGTGCTGCTGCCGCGCGTACTGGGCCTGGGCGGCGCCTACGTGGCGTCCTCGTCGATGACCGCCGCCGCACAGCCGGTGCTGGATGCACTGCGCGACGACGTGCACGAATCGTGTTCGCTGGGCGTGCTCGATGGCGATGACATCCTGTACATCGCGCGTGCCGAGACCGTGCGCATCATGTCCATCGGCCTGCGCGCGGGCAGCCGCCTGCCGGCGTACTGCACTTCGATGGGCCGGGTGCTGCTGGCGGCCCTGCCACGCGACACGCTGGAAGGCTATCTGGACCGAACGCCGCTGCGCCCGCGTACCGAGCGCACGATCACCCGCATGGAGGATTTCCTGGAAACGCTGGAAAAGGTCCGCCGCGACGGTGTTTCGCTGGTGGACCAGGAGCTGGAGATCGGCCTGCGCTCGATTGCCGTGCCGGTGCGTTCGCGCAGTGGCGAGGTGATTGCCGCGTTGAACATCGGCACCCAGGCCGGCCGCGTGAACCTGGGCGTGATGCAGTCGCAGTTGCTGCCGCGCCTGCGCGAAGCCGCGCAGCAGCTGGGGTCGTTGCTGCATTGATGCTTGTTCGCCGGGGTCGGATCCCTTTGCAACGCAAAGGGCTCTGACCCCACGTTGGACTGGGGTCAGAGCCCTTTCCTGCGGAAAGGGATCCGACCCCGGCATCATTCGGCCGCCTGCTCTTCCAGGATCGGTTTGGCCAGCGCGAAGGCGTGGTTGGCCGCCGGCACGCCGCAGTAGATCGCGGCCTGCAGCAGCACTTCCTTGATCTCTTCCGGCGTCACGCCATTGTTGCGGGCGGCGCGGATATGCAGCTTGAACTCTTCGTCGTGGCCCAGTGCCACCATCATCACGATGGTCAGCAGCGAGCGCGTGTGCCGCGGCAGGCCGTCGCGGGTCCACACCGTGCCCCACGCCGTGCGGGTGATGAATTCCTGGAATTCAGTCGTGAAGTCCGTGCGCGCCTGCAGCGAGCGTTCCACATGGGCTTCGCCCAGCACCTGGCGGCGTACCGCCAAGCCGGCTTCGTAGCGTTCCTGTTCGTCCATCGTCGTCTACCTGTGCAGTGTGTCAGTGCGTGGCCTGCGCCAGATGCGCGGCCAATGCATCGGTGAAGGCCTGCGGTGATTCCAGGCTGCAGATGTGCCGCCCGGCTACCTGCGCATACGCGCCGTGCGCTGCGCCGCTGGCAATGGCCTGCAGATCAGCCGGCACGCAGACCGGATCGTCATCGCCGGCAATGGCCAGCAAGGGCATCTGGATGCGCGCAAGCGCACCATGGAAGTCGGCCGTGCCCACCGCATTGCAGCAGCCCACATAGCCCTCGACCGATGTGGCCAGGAAGCGCTGCAGGATGTCTTCCACCAGACTGGCGTGGGTCTGCGCAAAGCCGGCAGTAAACCAGCGCTCGCGCGTGCCATCGACCAGCGGCAGCAGGCCATCGTGCTGCACCTGTGCCATGCGCGCCTGCCAGCTTTCGGCGCTGCCGATCTTCGCTGCCGTGGCAGCCACGGTGAGCGTGCGCAGGCGGTTGCCAGCATGCACGCCCAGCCACTGGCCGGTCAGCCCGCCGATCGACAGGCCACAGAAATGGCTGCGCTCGATGCCCAGGTGGTCCCACAGCGCCAGCACGTCAGCGCCGAGATCGGACACGCGGTACACGCCCGGGGGCGCACTGGACTGGCCATGGCCGCGACGGTCATAGCGCAGGATGCGGTACTGCGATGACAGCGCCTGCACCTGCGGCGCCCACATGCCCAGGTCGGTGCCCAGCGAATTGCAGAAAGTCAGCCAGGGGCCGTCTTCACGGCCCTCGGTCTGGAAGTGCAGGCGATGCTGCGGAAGCTCGAGAAACGGCATGCTGGCTCCAGCGAAGTGCGTGGGGATCAGGCGCGTGCAAGCACGCGGTCAATCCAGGTATCGGCCATGCCGCGCCAACTGTCGGCGGCGAACAAGGCATCGAGTTGTTCAGCGGAAAGCTGCGCGGTGACCTCGGGCATCTGCGCCAGTACCGCTCGCAGGTGCTGCGATTGGCCCAGTGCGCGCTGCGCGGCCTGTTCCACCAGCGCATGCGCGGCGGCCTTGCCGATGCGCTCGCCCAGGGTGACCGCTACGGCTTCGGCGTAGAGCAGGCCGCCATGGCTGTCCAGGTGCTGCAGCATGCGCGCGCGATCCAGCTGCAGGCCCTGCACCACCACGGTCACCTGGGCCAGGCTGCCGGCACACAGGCGCACGATCTCCGGCACGGTTTCCCATTCGGCATGCCACTGCCCGGCCGCACGTTCGTGCGGTTGCGGCATGGCGCTGTACAGCGTGGACAGCAGGCCCGGCACACGGGTCGCGGCAGCAATGGCGGCCACGCAGCCCACCGGATTGCGCTTGTGCGGCATGGCCGATGATCCGCCCTTGCCTTCGCCCGCCGGTTCGAAGGCTTCGGCTATTTCGGACTGCATCAGCAGCACGATGTCGGTGGCGATCTTGCCCAGGGTGCCGGACAGCAGCGCGAACACGCTGCCCAGCTCGGCCACGCGGTCGCGCGCGGTGTGCCAGGGCAGTGCCGGCACTGGCAACTGCAGTTCCTCGCCCAGCGCCTGGGCGACGTCCAGGCCGCGCTGCTGCAACGACGCCAGGGTGCCTGCGGCACCACCAAACTGCAGCACCAGGGTGTCGTCGCCCAGGGCCTGCAGGCGACGCAGGCTGCGCTGCAGCGCATCCAGCCAGCCGGCGGCCTTCAGGCCGAAGGTGACCGGTACCGCCTGCTGCAGCAGCGTGCGGCCCGGCAGGCCGGTATCGCGCTCGGCGGCGGCCAGCCGCGCCAGCGCCGTGCACAGCGTCTGCAGGCGCGTCAGCACGTGCTCGCGCGCGGCGCGCAACTGCAACACTGCACCGGTGTCGATGATGTCCTGGCTGGTGGCGCCCCAGTGCACCCAGCGCGCCGCCTCGGCGTCGTTCACCTTGACCCGCGCGGTCAGTGCCTTGACCAGCGGGATGGCCGGGTTTCCGGCCAGCGCAGTCGCCGCCGACAGCGCCGAAACATCGTAGTGGGCCGCGCTGCATGCCGCTTCGATCGGCGCCACCGCGGCCTGCGGAATCACCCCGCAGCGCGCCTGCGCGCGCGCCAGCGCCGCTTCCACATCCAGCATGCCCTGCAGGCGCGCGACATCGGTGAACGCCGCGTCCACGGTAGGCTCACCGAACAGGCCGCCAAGCAGCGAAGGAGTCTGGTTCATCAAAGAAGATCCTGCCGGGGTTGCCCCAGCTTACCCGCGCCGGCGGTGACCGGCGTGGGCAAGCGACCGCCCGGGCGTTCAGTAGGCAAAGAACACGGTTTCATCGGGGCCCTGCATGCGCACGTCCCAGTGGTACACGCCCTGGCCCTGGCCCTGCGCGATCAGGGTGTGGCGGCGCTCGGCCGGCACCAGCGCCAGGATCGCATCGTCACCATTGCTGGCCTCGTCACTGAAGTAGATGCGCCCGCGGGTGGCCTGCAGCAGGCCGCGCATGAAGACAAGCACCACCAGGTGCGGCGCCTGCACCTCACCGCGCAGCCCCGGCACGCGGCCCGGCTTGACGGTGGTGAAGGCAAAGCGGCCCAGGTCGTCGGTGGGCACGCGGCCCCAGCCATCGAAGCTGGGATCGTGGTCGTCGCGGCGCGGGTCTTCGGCGTGCGCGTAGATGCCCTGCGCGTCGGCCTGCCAGATTTCCAGCACGGCATCGGATACCGGTACGCCCTCGCCATCGAACACCTGGCCCTGCACCTGCACGCGTTCGCCCTGCGCCTGCGCCGGCGCGATCTCGGCGCGGTACAGCGGTTCCAGGCCCAAACGGTAGTACGGGCCAACAGTCTGCCACGGAGTGGATTGGAAGCTCATGGTCTTACTCCCACACGGTCATCTTGCGACCGCGCAATACGATGTCGAAACGATAGCCCAGCGCGAATTCATTGGCGGTGGTTTCCCAGTCGAACGAGGACACCATGCGCTCGCGTGCCTTGGCGTCATCCACGCAGTTGTAGATCGGATCGAACGCCAGCAGCGGGTCGTTGGGGAAATACATCTGCGTGACCAGGCGCTGGCCGATGCCCTCGCCATGCAGCGAGAAGTGGATGTGCGCCGGCCGCCAGGCGTTGTAGTGGTTGCGCCACGGGTAGGCGCCCGGCTTGATGGTGGTGAAGCGGTAGCGGCCTTCGCTGTCGGTCAGCACCTGGCCGGTGCCCTTGAAGTTCGGGTCCAGCGGTGCGTCGTGCTGGTCGCCCTTGTGCAGGTAGCGCCCGGCGGCGTTGCACTGCCACACCTCGACCACCGAGTTGCGCACCGGCCGCCCGTTCTCGTCCAGCACGCGGCCGCTGACGATGATGCGCTCACCCTGCGGCTGGCCGGGGAAACCCGCGGTCAGATCGGCAGCATGCGCGCCCAGGGTGATGCGGTTGATGCTGGGACCCGTCACTTCGGAAAGGGTGACCGGAATGGCAATCGGATCGGTGCCGGGGCCACGCTTGGCGGTACTGGCATACGGCAGGTGGATGCGCGGCGGCTGGCTGCCGGGGTACGGCTTGCGGTAGCCGCGCATTTCGGTGGGATCGCTCATGGCGTACTCCTGTTGGCGAGCGGCCCGAGGGCCGCGGCTGTCATGCTGGTTACGGGCAGATTACGGAATGCGAGGGAGTCACACGCGCTCGATGGCCAGGGCCACGCCCTGCCCCACGCCGATGCACATGGTGGCCAGGCCGCGCCGGCCGCCGCTGGCTTCCAGCTGGCGCAGCAGGGTCAGTGCCAGGCGCGCGCCGCTCATCCCCAGCGGATGGCCCAGCGCAATGGCGCCGCCATTGGGGTTCACGTGTGCAGCATCGTCGGCCAGGCCCAGTTGGCGCATGCAGGCCAGGCCCTGCGAGGCGAAGGCTTCATTCAATTCGATGGCATCGAAATCGGCGATCGACAGGCCCAGGCGTGCCATCAGCTTCTGGCTGGCCGGCACCGGGCCCATGCCCATGATGGCCGGCTCTACGCCGGCACTGGCGAAGCCGAGGATGCGCGCGCGCGGGGTCAGCCCCAGCGCCTTGACCTGCGTGCCCGACGCCAGCAGCAGCGCGGCCGCACCATCGTTGATGCCCGACGCGTTGCCGGCGGTCACCGTGCCAGGCTGGCGGAACAGCGGCTTCAGCTTGGCCAGAGCCTCGGCGGTGGTATCGCCGCGCGGGTGTTCGTCGCGGTCGACGGTGACGGTCTCGCCGCGCTTGCGGCCCGGCACGTCCACCGCCACGATCTCGCCATCAAAGAAGCCGCGCGCCTGCGCCGCGGCGGTGCGCTGCTGGCTGCGCAGGGCGAACGCATCCTGGTCGTCGCGGCTGATGGCGTAGCGTTCGGCCACGTTCTCGGCGGTCTGCCCCATCGTTTCCACGCCATGCAGTTCGCGCAGGCGCGGGTTGATGAAGCGCCAGCCCATGGTGGTGTCTTCGATCTGCTGGTCGCGGGCAAACGGCGAGGTCGCCTTGCCCATCACGAACGGCGCGCGCGACATCGATTCAACGCCACCGGCAATGGCCAGGCCCAGCTCGCCGGCGGCAATGCCGCGGGCGACGGTACCGATGGCATCCAGGCCCGAACCGCACAGGCGGTTGATCGTGCTGCCCGGCACAGTCACCGGCAGGCCGGCCAGCAGCAGGCTCATGCGCGCCACGTTGCGGTTGTCTTCGCCGGCCTGGTTGGCGCAGCCCAGGTAGACATCCTCGACCAGCGCCGGGTCCAGCTGCGGGTGCCGCGCCAGCAGCGCTTTCAGCGGAATCGCGCCCAGGTCATCGGCACGCACGCCGGACAGTGCACCGCCGTAGCGGCCGATCGGGGTACGGATGCCATCAACGATGTAGGTGTCGTGCAGGCTCATCTCAGACTCCCTTGGCCAGCGCCAGCGGCAGGCCGGTCAATTCACGCAGTTGGGCGATGTCCATGCCTTCCACCATCTCCAGCACGGTAGCGCCCTTGGGGCCGAGATCGAACACCGCCACATCGGTGTAGACGCGCGACACGCAGCGCAGGCCCGTCAGCGGGTAGCTGCAGTCGGCCACCAGCTTGCTTTCACCGTTCTTGGTGAACAGGTCCATCATCACGAAGACCTGCTTGGCGCCGATGGCCAGGTCCATCGCACCGCCCACGGCGGGAATGGCGTCGGCCGCACCGGTGCTCCAGTTGGCCAGGTCGCCGTGCACCGACACCTGGAAGGCGCCCAGCACGCAGATGTCCAGGTGGCCACCACGCATCATCGCGAACGAGTCGGCATGGTGGAAATAACAACCCCCGGTGAGCAGGGTGACCGGCTGCTTGCCGGCATTGATCAGGTCCGGGTCTTCGTGGCCGGGCGCCGGCGCCGGACCCATGCCCAGCAGGCCGTTTTCCGACTGCAGGAAGATTTCCTTGTCGGCCGGCAGGAAGTTGGCCACCGTGGTCGGCAGGCCGATGCCCAGGTTCACGTAGGCACCTTCGGGAATATCGCGGGCCACGCGCGCGGCCATCTGTTCGCGGCTGAGCTTGTTCATGCCTGTCCTCCTGCTGCGGCCACCGGCACGACGCGCTGCACGAAGATGCCGGGCGTGACCACCGCTTCCGGGTCCAGTTCGCCCAGCGCCACCACCTCGCGTACCTGCACGATCGCGCAGCGCGCGGCCATCGCCATCAGCGGGCCGAAGTTGCGCGCGGTCTTGCGGTAGACCAGGTTGCCCCAGCGATCGCCACGGTCGGCCTTGATCAGGGCGAAGTCGGCGTGCAGCGGATATTCCAGTACGTAGTGGCGGCCGTCGATCTCGCGTGTCTCCTTGCCCTGGGCAAGTTCGGTGCCGTAGCCGGTGGGGGTGAAGATGGCGCCCAGGCCGGAACCGGCGGCATGGATGCGCGCGGCCAGGTTGCCCTGCGGCACCAGCTCCAGTTCGATCTCGCCAGCGCGGTAGGCCGCATCGAAGTGCTGCGAATCGGACTGGCGCGGGAAAGAGCAGACGATGCGGCGCACGCGCCTGTGCTTGATCAGCGCGGCCAGGCCGGTATCACCGTTGCCTGCATTGTTGTTGATGATGGTCAGCTCGCGCGCACCCTGCGCGATCAGCGCATCGATCAGCTCGTCGGGCATGCCGGCGGTGCCGAAACCACCGATCATCACGGTGGCGCCATCGTGGATATCGGCCACCGCTGCTTCAGCGCTGGCCACGGTCTTGTCGATCACTGCATTGCTCCTTGCCCTGCCCCTCGCTGGTACCGACCAGCGCGGCGCACGGCCACTGCGACGGGAAAACATGACGCGGACATGGTGCGCACAGGCCCCTGCCCGGTCAATCCGATATTCGGCCATTCAATCCGATAATCGCACATTTCCTGACGTGCTCCGGAAAGCGGTTCAACGCCGGTTCTGGCCCACGCCCACACGCAGCCCCAGGCACGCCCAGGCGGCCAGCAGCAGCGGCAGCGCGCACAGCACATACAGCGCCGACGGCGGCCAGTGCCCATCCACCAGCACGCCCACGGTGAGCGGCGACAGGATGGCGCCGACCCGGCCGATGCCGATCGCCCAGCCAAGTCCGGTGGTACGCACCTGCGCGGCGAACACCACCGGTGCGGCGGCATACAGCCCTGCCATGGCAGCAAACAGCGCGGCACCGATCACGAAGGCCAACGGGAAGGCCACGTTCAACTGGGTGTTGAACGCCGCGAAACCCAGCATTGCCACCATCGCCAGCAGCAGCGCGCCGGCGGTCAGGCGGGACAGCGACCAGCGCGAGGCCAGCCAGCCGAACAGGCTGCCGCCGACGATGCCGCCCAGGTTCAGCAGCACGCCACCGGTGATGCCCTGCTGCGCCGAAACACCCGCAGATACCAGCAGCTTGGGGGTCCAGCTCAGCACGAAATAGAACGCGAACATGTGCAGGAAGAACGCCAGCGCGATCAGCAGCGCGACACGGCGCAGATCGCCCACGAACAATGCGGCATAGCCCTGCGGCTGGCCCTCACGCACCGGCGCCGGCGGCAGCGCCTGCAGTGCAGGCATCTGCATGCGCGACAGCAGCGCGTTCAAGCGCGGCAACGCATCGGCCGGGCGCCGCGCCACCAGGAAATCCAGCGATTCGGGCAGGCACTTGAGCACCAGCGGAATGCACAGCAGCGAGGCCGCCGCACCGATCAGGAACACGCTGTGCCAGGACCAGTGCTGCAGCATCCACGCCGCCAGCACGCCGCCGGCGGTGGCACCGATGGGATAGCCGGTGGCCTGCAGCGCCACGGCGGTGCTGCGCCATTTGGCGTTGGCATATTCAGCGGTGATCACTCCCACGCCGGCCAGCATGCCGCCAATACCGATGCCGGTGAACACGCGCAGCGCACCCAGCTGCCAGGCGTTGCCCGCCAGTGCCGACAGCGCCATGCCCGTGGTCAGGATCAGCAGGCAGCACACGATCATCGGCCGCCGCCCCCAGCGGTCAGCCAGCGGCGCCAGCAGGAACGATCCCAGCGCCATGCCGACCAGGCCGGCACTGAGCATCAGCCCCAGCACCTTGCCCGACAGTTCCCAGTCCGCCGACACGTGCGGCGCGGTGAAGGCCATGACCATCACGTCGAAGCCATCGAGCATGTTCAGCAGCACGCAGATCGCGATGGCGGTCCATTGAAAAGGGGTCATCCGTTCCAGGACGAGCGGCGGTGCAGCGGCGGAGGCGTGGCTCATGGTGCGGTTTCCTGCAACAGCGTGAAGCGGCGGAACGTCCGGCGTGGTGGTCTCAGCGACCGGCCTGGCTGGAAGCGTGGATGACCTGCAGGACGTCCTGCAGTTGTTCGACTTCAACCTGACCCGGCGCCGACGGCGTGCCGATCATGCCGAAGGTCAGGGCCTGGCCGAAGGTTTCCCCGGCCAGACGCGAGACCACGCCGGTGCCGCCCATCGACATGGTCAGCAGCGGCTTGTCGCTGCGCTGTCGTACCTGCCAGGTGGCGTCCAGCAGCGCCAGCACATCGCCGGCGTCGCGCGGCATCACCGCAATCTTCAACACGTCGGCGCCGAGGTCCTGCTGCTTCAGCAGGCGAGCGACGATCTCCTCGCGCGGCGGCGTGGCCTGGAAATCATGGTTGGACATCACCACTTTCACGCCGGCCTTGTGCGCCTGCGCCACCAGCGACTGCACCACGGCCGGGTCGCGGAACATTTCCACATCGATCAGCTGGGCAACGCCACCGCGCAGCAGCGTGGCGTACAGCGCACCGTAGTCACGGTCACTGATCGCCTTCGAACCACCTTCGGCCTTGGTACGGAAGGTGACGATCATCGGCTTGCCGCCCAGCGTGGCCTGGATGCGCTTGCCCAGCGCCACCAGCTTGCCGCCATCGGTGGCGATATCCAGGTAATCGATGCGCCATTCGGCCAGGTCGGTGGGGGTGCTGGCAGCGATGGCCGCGGCCTGCTGCAGGGCGAGCTCGGCGGTCGCGCCGGTGATCGGCACGATGGTGCGCGGGCTGCCCTCGCCGATGCGCAGCGAGCCCACCTGCAGCACCGCCGGCGGCGGTGCGGCCAGGGCCAGTACGGGGGAGGTGCACAGCGCACCGGCGAGGACAAGAGAAGCAGACGGAATGCGCATGGCAGTCACCAGAGCGTGGAAGGGGCGCGCGGCCATCAGAAGGTCACCTTGGCCTGGACACCGACGGCCCAGGCGTTGTCGGTGCCGCTGTAATTGAACGTGCCGGGATTGACGATGTACTGCACGTCGGGGCGGATCATCAGCCACGGGTTCACCTGGAAGCTGTAGGACAGTTCGAACAGCTCCTCGGCCTGGCTGAGGTTGTACAGCGGCGAATCCACCGGCACGCCACCGGCAGCCAGCGAGGCGCGGCGCGCATCCACCAGGCGGTCGTTGATGTCGGCGCCTACGTAACCCAGCGCGATGCTGTCCTGCGCGCGCGAACCGATGCCCTGGTAGACGGCACCCACTGCATACCAGCGCTTGATCTGCGCGGTATCGGCATCGGACACCATGTACTGCGCGAAGGCCGTCAGGCCGCGGCTGGGGTCGGCCGACTCCTGGGTCAGGCGCTGCTCGGCCAGCACATAGGCGCCGTGGCGGCCGGTGGTGGGCGAGGTATCCAGGCCGCGCTGGTCCACGCGCGAGGTGTCGTAGTAACCACCAAACTTGTAGACGCCGGCGTAGCGGCTGCCCTTGGCCGGCGTCCAGGTCACTTCCACCGGGAACAGCGAACCGGTGGTGCCCGAAGCGAACGGGCGGAACGCATTGCGTTCGATGTTGCCACCCAGGTTCGGGTTCACCTGGAACCAGCCGGTGCGCACGTTCAGCGCCGGGCTGACCTGCTGCGCCACTTCACCGCCCCAGCGCGCCACCGGGTAGTTGTACCAGCCGCTGTTGCCGGACATCGCCAGCGGGTGCGCGCAGAATGCCGCATTGACGAAATGGGTCAGCAGGCTGTGCAGGCCGAACTGGTTGCCCATCGCGTAGTAGCCCAGCTTGTAGTACGACTGGCCATCGTTGAAGGTCTGGTCGTAGCTCAGTTCGGTCAGCCGGGTGTACTGGCCGCCGTAGGCTTCCTGGATCGGGAAGCGGTTGCCGACCAGATCGGCCGAGGTACTGCGCCCGCGGCGGTCGTTCAACGTGAAGTGGAAAGCACCGCCGTCCCAGCCGGCCAGCTTGCCCATGTCCAGGTCCATGCCCACGCGCACCTGCTGTGCATAGCGCGCGCCGGTCTCGCCGTAGCCACCATCGACCACGCCCATGGCCTCGCCCACGTAGTCACCGCGGAAGGCGATGCCGCGCTCGTACAGATCGGTGCGGGTACCGCCCCAGTCACCGGTGAGGGTCTTGCCCGCATAGCGGTTGCTGGATTGCGCGCTGGCGAGTGCCGGCAGCAGGGCCATCGCGGCCAGCACGGTCAGGGAAACAGGCTTTGCAGGAATCATGGTCAGGGTCTCGGAAAGGTGATCAGCGCAGCGACAGCGGCGCGCTCAGGGGGGACGTAGCGCCCTGCGGCGAGGTGACCGTGGCGGTCACACCGCCCAGATCGGCAGCATCGGCGCCATTGCCCAAGGGGAAGGTGAAGGTGCCGTTACCCTGGCCATCGGTGCGGGCCTGCACGGTGCCCAGCACGCGCTCGGCTTCGCTGCCGTTGGCCGCGCGGTTGCCGAACACTTCCACCTGGTAGTGGCTGTCCGGCTGGCCGTGGAAGCTGCCGGTCACGGCGCGCTGGGCGCCTTTGCCCTGCACGGCGGTCAGCTGCGGCGCCGCCTGGCCCAGGTTGGCCAGCGGCTGGCAGTCGGCCTGCCCGGCAGCGCTGCAGATGCGCGCGCGCTTGGCCGGATCAGTGTCCACGCCGCGCCCGCGCGAGCCGACGAAGCTGGCATGTTCCAGCCCCGGCACACCGAACACGATGGCACCGCGCGGCTGGCCCTTCACGCAGGCGCCGCCGGCTTCGCAGCGCTCGATCGGCAGACCGTTGCCGAAGATGCGGTTGGCGATGAAGCGGTTCGGCGCACTGACCGGCTGCGGGCGCACGCCAATGCCGATGCCGTTGCCGGTGATGGTGTTGCCATCGACCACGTTGCCGCTGCCGGTGATGCTGAGCCCGATCGAGTTGCCGGTGAAGGTGTTGGCGGCGATGTAGTTGCGGTTGCCCCAGTTGATCTGCAGGCCATCGGAGTAATCGACGAAGCGGTTGTGTACCACGCTGTTGTCGTTGCCCCACAGGATCTCGATGCCCTGCGACGGTTCCGGGTTGGCCGTGGTGGACTGGAACAGGTTGTCGGCCACCAGGTTCCAGGCCGCGCCGCGGGTCAGTTCCAGGCCATCGCCGTTGTCCAGGAACACGTTGCGCACGATGCGGTTGTGCACGGTGGTGGTGGCGGTGGACTGGCCCTTGCCATCGTCGCCGGTGAGCATGATGCCGGCGCCGCCCTTGTTGGCGACAATGCGGTTGTCATGGATTTCGCTGTGGCTGGCGCGGTTGATCAGCACGCCGATGCAGAAGTTGCGGATCTCCAGGCCGGTCAGTTCGACACCCTGCGTGTCACGCAGCACCAGGCCGGGCAGCGTGGTGGTGCGCACATTGGTGCCGGACTGGCCCGGCTCGGCACCCGGGCAGGCATCGGTGCCGGTACCGGTCACGTAGGCCGAGCCATCGATGGCGACGAACTGGCCGTCGCGCGCCCACGGCGTGCCGACGATCTGCACCGGGCCCTTGATTTCCGGCAGCGGCGAGGCCGGCTTGATCACATACGGCGCGTTGCCCACCGCATCGATTTCAATGCGGTAGCGGCCCGGCGTGGCATTGGCGGTGTTGATGGCCCAGCGCAGCGACCCGGCGTTGCTGTCGTCGGCGTAGCGATCGACACGCAGCACCTGCAGCGCTTCACGCGGCGGTTCGGCCTGGTAGGCCAGCGCCAGCGACGGCAGCACGGCAAGCAGGGACAGGGAAACGACAGACAGACGACGGCTCATGCGATCACTCCGCACAGGTGAAAGAGATCCAACGGTCTTCCCCTGCACCTGGCTTCAGCACCGTTGCCGATGCTGCCCTCGCCCCGCCAGGGGTGGATCGCTTGGACTGCTATGAAACTGCGGAAGTGAAATTAGGTTTATCGCACTGCACCATTCAAGTGCGGTAATCGACTGCGTGTGCGAATATCGCACTGAACAGGTAATACGTTGGTTGTAGGGGGGGGGGGCTTTGCAGGGCTTGCAGCCCTGCACCCGCTCAGTGCAGCGGCAACGGCGAAAGCAACAGCAACAGCGGCATTCCGTGGGATGGCGGGGCGGTGTGGGTGGGCAGGACACGCCGTAAACCCGTCCATGGGGGCTCGTAGGCGCCATCCATGGCGCCTGCGGTCCTGCCCACCCACACCGCCCCAC
>NZ_DAMBCN010000034.1:0-39126 GCF_032056425.1 Stenotrophomonas sp. | reverse complement strand
GAGCCGCCCATTATAGCCGGCTTTTTCGCTTCGTCAACACCTTTTTTCAAGGCCGTCTCACCGGAGTGGACGTTGTTGCCGATGCTGCTTCGTCGTTGGGCCGGAAGGCCTTTCGTCGTTGCGAGCCGCCTATTATGCCGGACTTTTCCAGTCCGTCAACACCTTCGTTCGATCATCTCGTTCGGCGGTGGTGGCGTTGCTGGTCGCGTGCCGTTTCCGAGGAAGTGGCGCGCTGCAGCAAGGGAGCGAATTCTAGAGATCCTGCAGAATTCGTCAACTCTTTTTTTCAGCATGGTGACAGCCGCGTTGTTGCATTGCGCACACCTTGCCACTGGCGCTATGTATGCAGGGATGGATACCGAACACAGCACGCTGGCTACGCCACCGCACGCGCCCTGGTGGCGCGACCTCTCCTTCCCTGCCGTGGTGGCAGGCTTCATTACGGTGTTGGTGGGGTTTGCCAGCTCTGCGGTGATCGTGTTCCAGGCCGCGCAGGCGGTGGGCGCCGACCAGGCGCAGATCGCCTCCTGGATGTGGGCACTGGGACTGGGCATGGGCGTGACCTGCATCGGCCTGTCGCTGCGCTACCGGGTGCCGGTGGTAACCGCGTGGTCCACTCCGGGTGCGGCGATGCTGGTGGTGGGCGCTGGCGGCGCCTCACTGTCCGAGGCGACCGGTGCCTTCCTGCTGGCCGCTGTGCTGGGCATGGTCGCGGGCTTCTCCGGCGTGTTCGCCCGCTTGATGCAGCGGGTGCCGATGGCGCTGGCGGCCGGCATGCTTGCCGGTGTGCTGCTGCGCTTCGGGCTGGATGTGTTCGTGGCGATGAATACCCAGGTGGTGCTGGCCCTGGCCATGTTCGCCACCTGGCTGGCCGGGCGGCGGCTGTTCCCTCGCTATGCGGTGATCGCCACGCTGCTGGTGGGCATTGCCGTGGCCGCCAGCCGCGGCCTGCTGCATGCGCAGTCGGTGCACCTGCAGTTGGCCACCCCACAGTGGGTCACGCCTTCCCTGTCCTGGTCGGCGGTGGCCGGCATCGCCCTGCCCTTGTTCATGGTCACCATGGCATCGCAGAACATCCCGGGCGTGGCGGTGATGCGCGCCTCGGGCTACCAGGCACCGGTGTCCCCGCTGATCGGCTGGGTCGGGGTGGTCAACACGCTGCTGGCCCCCTTCGGTGCCTATGCACTGAACCTGGCCGCCATCACTGCGGCCATCTGCATGGGCCGCGATGCGCACGAGAACCCGGCCCGGCGCTATACCGCAGCCATGGCGGCCGGTGCGTTCTACATCGTGATCGGCCTGTTCGGCGCGACGGTGGCCGCCCTGTTTGCCGCCTTCCCCCGCGAACTGGTGGCCTGCGTGGCCGGTATCGCGCTGTTCGGCACGATCGGCAACAGCCTGGCCAGTGCGCTGGCGGTGGAGCGCGACCGCGAGGCCGCGCTGGTGACCTTCCTGGTAACGGCCTCGGGCGTCACCCTGGCCGGCATCGGCTCTGCGTTCTGGGGGCTGGTGGCCGGTGCGCTGTGCCTGCTGGTACTGCGCCCGCGCCGCACCCCTTGATGGGGATCAGCCGGCGCCGAACAGCCCCAGCGCCAGAGTGAACAGCAACCAGAGCGCTCCCAGGGTGAGCACCGTGGTCGGCACCTGGGTGTCGCCACGACGGGCCAGTTCGCGGCGAAGGGCGGGCTCGTCGTCCGGGTACAGCGCCTTGGCACGCGCCAGTTCCTTCGTGCACCGGTCCAGGTACAGCCGGTAGCCCCAGCCGCCCATGATGGCCACCACCAGAGTGGCCCCCAGGGTCAGCAGGCCGCGGGTCTGCAGCCATGAGTCGATGCAGAGGCCGGCGACCAGCAGGCCGAGACTGATGCCCAGTTGCAGGTACAGCCGGCGGTAGGCGAACCACGCCGCGCCCAGGAAAAAACCGGGCCAATGCCAGGTACCCGCGGCAGTCGGCGCGCCCTGCTCCAGCCGCCAGCGGTACCGATAGATGGGAAAGTTGCCACCCACGACCGCCGCATAGCGGCCCAGATCCCCTTCCAGCGCGTCACCCAGCGGCAGGATGGCCGGGGTGTGGCCCGACGGCGGCGCGTCGTAGGGGTTGTCGGCAAGGGGCTCTGCCACTTCGGCAACCGGCGGCGGCGCCGACAGCGGCGGTTCGGCCACCACGTCCACAGCGGGCAGGGCCGCATGCAGCGGTTTCCAGCCGTCCATGCCATCGCACCACACCAGCGTGCTGGCGCCCACCACGCCCTCGCTGCGCAGGCGTTGCAGTTCTTCGCTGGCCACCGGGCCGAGGCGCTGACGGTCGATGGCGTAGTACCAGGTCGCATCCTGCATGGTCGAGCTCCTGTTCAACGAACGATGGGTCGGCGCTTACAGCGGCGACACGGACAACGTCTGCACCAGCACATGGCGCCCCCTGGGCGCCACGGTCACCACGTCCGGGCCGGCGTTGGCGGCTTCCAGGCACACGTACTGGCGCCAGCCCTCGCCCACGTCGGCCATCTTCGCGGCCGCTTCGGCACCGGGATTCCACGCCACCAGCGAGCGGCTGCCCTCGGTCTGCAGCTGGATGCGGCGCTTCAATACAGGGTCGCGCAGCACATAACGCCCGCCGGCCGGGCTGTAGATGCGGTCGCTGCGGCCGGGATCGCGCGGATCACGAAGCGACCATGGGCCTTGCTGGCGGCGGGTCTGGGCGTAGTTCTCGAACTTGTCCTGGTAGTCCACGCCATCCACGCCATCCACCTCCACGCGCGTGGCATCGCCTACACGGAAGTAGTTGTGCAGTGCCTGGGTGAAGCTGACCGGCGTGCTGCCGGTATTTTCGGTCACCAGCTGCTGGCGCAGCTCGCGCCCCACGCGCACGGTCATGGACAACCGCAGGCCCAGATCCTGCAGCGCCGGCGGCGCCAGGGTCAGTTCGATGCTGCCATCGTCCAGGCGCCGCGCCTGCTGCAGTTCCCACGGCAGGGTGCGCACGAAGCCGTGCGCGGGCACATCGTTGCCCTGCCCCTGGCGGCCGAAGTACGGCCAGCACACCGGGCTGCCACCACGGATGGGCGTCGGCAGCGCCGCACGCTGCGGCGACAGCCACATCACGTCGGTCTGGCCCTTCGGTATGAACGACAGCAGCTGGCCGCCGAACACACTGATGGCGGCCGTGGCGAAGGGGGTTTCCACCAGCCAGGCATCGAGTCCCTGGAACTGGCCACTGCTGACACCCTGGATCTGTTGCACGCTGGAACGACTCCGCAGGGCCGGCGACTGCGCGGCGCTGTAGTTGGGGGGAAGGCTGAACCGGGTGGGCACTGTCGGGGTGCGCGGCTCGCCCTGCAGGGCACGCAGGATACGCTGGCCGGCGCGACCATCGGCCGTGGCCCAGCCCAGCCGGCGCTGCTCGCTCTGGATCGCGCGGCGGCTGGCGGTACCGATCATGCCATCGGCGCTGCCGATGTCGTGGCCGCGTGCCAGC
Organism: Stenotrophomonas sp.; assembly: GCF_032056425.1. Taxonomy (GTDB): domain Bacteria; phylum Pseudomonadota; class Gammaproteobacteria; order Xanthomonadales; family Xanthomonadaceae; genus Stenotrophomonas. Next base: position 35,651 of record NZ_DAMBCN010000034.1, on the reverse strand, counting down.
AGCAGCGCCTGCAGCTGGCGGCGCTCGTCGCGGCCCAGGCCGGGATCGTCGGTGGGCCACGCGGTGGCCAGGCCGGTGCCGCCACGCAGGCGATCAGCCAGGGTGGCGATCGCCAGCGCATAGCTTTCAGCGGCGTTGTAGCTGTAGATCGCATCGTAGTTGCGGAACACCAGCAGCGCCGGACCCTTCACCCCGGCCGGCAGCAGCAGGGCCGCGCGCGCATCGGCGGGCAGGCCGGCGGGGGCCAGCGTCGTGCCGTCCAGGGCCGTGACCCCGGCCGCGCGCCAGTCCGCCAGCGGGCGGCGCTGGGTCCGACCGGCCTGGGCCGCCTTGAAGCCCTCGGGGATGCGGACCTCCACTCCCCATGGTTCGCCTGTGCGCCAGCCGGCGCGCTGCAGGTAGTTGGCGGTGGATGCCAGCGCATCGGGGATGCTGCCGACCAGATCGCGGCGGCCGTCGCCATCGCCATCCACGGCAATGCGCGCATAGGTGCTGGGCATGAACTGGGTGTGGCCGAACGCCCCGGCCCACGAACCGGTGAGGCCCTGGCCCTGTAGATCGCCCTGGTCGATCAGATTCAGCAGCGCCAGCAGTTCACCGCGGAAGAACGACTGGCGGCGGCCGGCGCAGGACAGGGTTGCCAGCGACTGCAGCAGCGGACGCTTGCCGAACACGCGGCCATAATCACTTTCTACGCCCCAGACGGCGACAATCGTGGCGGCATCCACGCCGTACTGCGTCGAAACCTGCTGTAGCAGATCACGGTGCTGCTGCAGGCGGGCACGCCCGTCGTCCACGCGCTGGCGATCGACCAGCGCGGCCAGATAGTCCCAGATGGGCGTGGTGAACTCCGGTTGCGCATCCAGCAGCGGCAGCACGCTGGGGTCCGGTTGCAGGCCAGCCGTGAGCGCGGCGAAGCGGTCGGCCGTGATGCCCTGGCGCCCTGCGCTGGCCTGCAGCTGCTGCATGCAGGCGCTGAACGCCGGATCCGTGGCCGGCGCAGCGGGCAGCGGCGCGGGCGCGGCCAGGGCGGCGGCCAGGCCGAGCGTGGTCATCAAGGGCATGGCGTCCTCCGTGTTGCCGTTACACCGCCATGGTAACGCGCGCACTGCCGCACAGCCGCAGCGCTTGGCCAGGCGCGACACTCACAGGGCGACAGCGCGCAACAGGCGCAGGCCGTACGCAGGGTCGGACGCATTCCAGTGGGCGACGACTTCCAGGCCAGCCTGCCGCAGCAAGTGGTCGAAACTGTCATCGGTGTACTTGTGGCTGTACTCGACCCGGATGGGTTCGCCGGCCGCGAAGTGGAACGTGCGGCCATCCAGATGCACATCCTGCTCGCGTTGGCTGACCAGATCGGTTTCGATGCGCAGCCGCGCGGTGCTGTAGCGCGCCTGGTGGCGGAAGCCCTGCAGATCGAAGTCACTGCCGACTTCGCGGTTCAGGCGGGCCAGCAGGTTCAGGGTGAAGGCAGCGGTGATGCCTTCGGCGTCGTTGTAGGCGGCCTCGATCAACGCCGGGTCCTTGTGCAGATCGATGCCGATCAGGGCGAGGCCCTGGGTTCCCATGGTCTGGCGCATGGCCCGCAGCAACGCGACCGCGTCATCGGCGGCGAAGTTGCCCAGGGTCGAACCGGGGAAGAACACCAGCCGGCGTGCCGCGGCACGCGCGGGCGCCGGCACCTGCACCGGGCGGGTGAAATCAGCGCAGACCGGCAGCATTTCCACCTCCGGCAGCGCCGGGGCGAGCAGATCGATGCTGGACAGCAGGGCCGCGCGCGAGATCTCGATGGGGGTGTACGCCACCGGTTCGCGTAGTGCGCCCAGCAGGCGTGCGGTCTTGCGGCCGCTGCCACTGCCCAGTTCCACCACGTGCGCGCGCGGGCCCACCCGCCGCGCGATGTCGGGCAGTACCCGGTCCAGCAGCGCAAGCTCGGTACGGGTGGGGTAATACTCGGGCGTGTGGGTGATGCGTTCGAACAGGCGCGAACCGTGCGCGTCGTAGAAATACTTGGAGGGCAGCTGCCGCGCCGAGCGCGAGAGCCCGGCCACGGCATCGGCCAGCAGCTGCTGGCGGCCGGGGGTGAGATCGGTCAGCGCCTGCAGCGCGTCCTGTACGGTACTCATGGAAGGTCCTTGGCCAGGCGCATGCCGGAAAACTGCCAGCGCGCCGGTGGATTGAAGAAGTTGCGGTAGCTGGCACGCACATGACCCCGTGGGGTGGCGCAGCTGCCGCCGCGCAGCACCCACTGCCCGCACATGAACTTGCCGTTGTATTCACCGAGGTTGCCGCCGAACGGGCGGAAGCCGGGATAGGCGCCGTAGGCGCTGCGGGTCCATTCCCACACATCGCCGAACAGCTGGCGCAGCCCGCTGCCCTGCCCCGCATGTGGATGCAGGTGGTCATCGTCGGCGAAGTGGCCGACCGGCGGCTGCGACGCCGCCGCAGCTTCCCATTCAAATTCAGTGGGCAGGCGCGCGTCGTACCAGCGCGCACAGGCATCGGCTTCGTAATAGCTGAGATGGCAGACGGGCGCATGCGGGTCGAGGGTGCGCCAACCGCCCAGGGTGTACTCGCGCTGCAGATCGTCGTGCCAGTAAAGCGGATGCTGCCAGCCTTCGCTTTCGCACAGCGACCAGCCTTCGCTCAGCCACAGCTGCGGTTGCCGATAGCCGCCGGCCTCGATGAAAGCGCGGTATTCGGCGTTGCTGAGTGGGCGCTCGGCCAGCGCATGCGCGGGCAGCAGCACGCGGTGCGGCGGCGATTCGTTGTCGTAGGCAAATACGGCATGCAGCGGCCATGGTGCAGCGCCGATGCCCACGATGCCCTCTTCGTGCTCGATCCAGCCCTGCGCTGTTTCAACGCTGGCCACCGGCACCAGGGACTCGCGATAGGGCGGCTGCAATGGATTGCACCAGAGCGCGTGCTTGATGTCGGTCAGCAGCAGCTCCTGGTGCTGCTGCTCGTGCTGCAGGCCCAGCTGCAGGTGCTGCAGGGCGTGCTCGGCCAGATCGCCATCGAGCAGGCGCGCCAGAACCTGTTCGTCCACGTGCTGGCGGTAGTCCCGCACCTGCTGCAGCGAGGGCCGCGACAACAGCCCGCGGCGGGGACGCGCGTGGGCGGGGCCCAGGCTTTTGTAGTAGCTGTTGAACAGGAAGTCCCAGGCCGGGTCCCAGCATTGGTAGCCCGGCAGGCTGGCCAGCACGAAGCGTTCGAAGAACCAGGTGGTGTGGGCCAGGTGCCATTTGCTGGGGCTTGCATCGTCCATGCTCTGCAGCATCGCGTCTTCGGCGCTGAGCGGAGCGGCCAGTTGCAGGCTTCGCCCGCGGATATGGGCGAACTGGCGGGCAATATCACGCTGCGCGGCAGCGACGGCGGCAGGTGCGCTGTGCATGGCGCCAGCTTCGGCCGCCATGGGTGAGCGCGATGTCATGGCCCGACAGCACCGCTTTCACATCCTGCGTATTCAAGAAGCGCACGGCAACGCCGCTAACGGCTTTGCCGCGGCCGCTTCGTGACCGCGCGGGAACCACGCTTGTCCGATCATCCGCTCCGCCAGCCTGCGCATTACCTGTTCGTGCTGCCCGCTCTGCTGGTTGCACTGGTGCTGTGGGCCACCCTGGGCAACGAGGATGTGGCCCGAGCTGGGCAGCGCGTGCTGCCGTGGTTGCTGGCCTGCCTGGGCGCCGGTCTGGCGCTGATGTACAACCAGGTGCGGACGCTGTGCCTGTTGCTGGTGGTTGCCGCCGTGTTCAGCGTGCTGCACCCGGACGTGGCCCATTACCTGCGGCAGGGCCGGGTGAGCGCGCTGACACCGCTGCGCTTCCACGCCATTTCGGCGTGGCTGCCGCTGCTGTTCACCGCCCACGCCCTGTGGCCCGAACGCGGGCGACGCCGCCAGGACCTGCTGCTGCGCGCCATCGCAAGCGGCGCCGCGCTGGCCATCTTCATCCTGCTGGCGGCGCAGCAGCCGCAGGGCATGCACGATCTGCTGTCCAACCGCCACCTGGACTGGGTGCCGCGCGACTGGAACGCGCTGGCGCAGATTCCCGCACTGCTGTTCCTGCTGGCCACCGCGGCGCTGGGCTGGCAGGCATGGCAGCGGCCGCGCCCGCTGCATACGGCCATGCTGCTGGCGCTGCTGTGCCTGTGGTGGATGCTGCCGCGCATCTTCCTGCAACCAGCGCTGCTGCCGGCGCTGAGCGTGGCGGCGTTGCTGCTGTTGCTGGGCGCAACCCTGCAGGAATCCTTCCACATGGCGTTCCGCGACGAGCTGACCGGGCTGCCCGGGCGGCGCGCGTTCAACGAAACACTGGGGCGCGCCAGCGGCACCTACAGCATCGCCATGGTCGATGTGGATCACTTCAAGAAGTTCAACGATACCCACGGCCACGACACAGGTGACGACGTACTGAAGCTGGTGGCTTCGCGGCTGGCCCGGGTGGGCGATGGCGGGCGTGCGTTCCGCTATGGCGGCGAGGAGTTCGCGGTGGTGTTCCTGGACCGGCCTGCACAGGCCTGCGTGGATGCGGTGGAAGCACTGCGGCAGAGCATCCAGGACAGCCGCATGCAGCTGCGCGACCGCCGCACCCGCAGCCGCGACGACACCGCCGGGCAGCAGCAGCGCGGGCGCGGCGGTGCCGGTGCGGTGGTGCAGGTGACGGTGAGCATCGGCCTGGCCGACAGCCGGGTGGACCCGCGCCCGGCCGGGGTGGTGAAGGCGGCCGACCAGGCTCTGTATGCAGCCAAGGAGGAAGGCCGCAACCGGGTCTGCGCGCATGGTGGCCAGCGCGTGCTGGCGGTACGCGCGGGCTGAGGGTCAGACCGCGTCGAGGTAGTACCAGCGGCCGTCGATGCGCTGGAAGCGGCTGTGCTCGGTCATTTTCACCGCGCTGCCGCCGCCGATGCGGTATCGGGCGGTGAAACGCACTTCGGCGGTATCGGCGCCGGTGACGGTGTGTTCGTGCACGGTCAGGCCCAGCCAGTGGGTGCGCTGGCCCGGTGCATCGTCCAGCGACAGCTCGGCCGGGCGGGTAGCGGGGTGCCAGGTCTGGCGCAGGTACTCGGCCTGCTGGCGCACGTAGGCGCTGTAGCGCGAGCGCATCAGACGCTCGGCATCGGGCGCCGCTTCCCCGGCGTGATAGCGGCCACAGCACTCGGCGTAGCGGGCGGCAAGGCCGCAGGGACAGGTTTCGGCGGGGCTGGGTTTCATGGCGCCATTGTCGCGCGGGCCGGCGCAGGCTTCCATGGGCAATGGGCGTATGCTGTCGCGCCCTGCTGCTGCGATCGATACCCGTGCTGGAGCTGATTCCCCCCGAACTGTGGTGGCTGGTGCTGATCGCCTTCATTGCCGGCCTGGTGGATGCGGCGGTGGGCGGCGGCGGGCTGGTGCAGCTGCCGGGCCTGTTCACGGTGCTGCCGCAGCAGACCCCGGCCATGTTGTTTGGCACCAACAAGTTCAGCTCGATGTTCGGCACGGGCGCGGCGGCCTGGCGCTATGCGCGCAATGTGCGCTTCCCCTGGAAGCCGGTGCTGTTCGCGGCGGCCACGGCCTTCGTGTTCTCCTTTGCCGGCGCCACCGCGGTCAGCCTGCTGCCCAAGGACGCGGTGCGCCCGCTGGTGCTGGTGCTGCTGGTGGCGATGCTGGGCTACACGCTGTGGAAGAAGGACTTCGGCGCCCTGCACCGGCCACAGGAGATCGGCCGCCGCGAGCTGGCGATCGCCTTGGCGATCGGCGCGGCCATCGGCTTCTACGACGGCTTCTTCGGGCCGGGCACGGGCAGCTTCCTGATCTTCCTGTTCGTGCGCTTCTTCGGCCTGGACTTCCTGCGCGCCTCGGCCGCGTCGAAGGTGGTGAACCTGGCCACCAACGTGGCCGCGATCTCGTTCTTCATTCCCACCGGCAACATCCTGTGGCTGTTCGCGCTGCCGATGGCGGCGGCCAACATCTTCGGTTCGGTGGTGGGCACGCGGCTGGCGCTGAAGGGCGGCACGCCCTTCATCCGCAAGCTGTTCGTGGGCCTGGTGGTGGTGCTGATCGCGCGGATGGCCTGGGACACGTTCCGCGGCGCATGAGCGCGACGCCATGATCCGGTAGGTGCCAACCCTTGCTTGGCACGCTGTTTCCGGTCGCGGAGAGCCGCCGGGCATGGCCCGGCGCTACCCATCAGGCGTCGGCTTCTTCCGGTTCGCTGGCCTGCTGGCGGCTGCGCTCGGGCAGCTTCAGGCGCTTGCCTTCTTCGTCGTACTCGATCAGCAGCACGCCCGAATCGTGGCGGCCACTGATCTCGACGAAGCAGGCACCCCCGATGAACGGCTCCAGGGTCATCACCGATTTCAGCGGGGTGGCCACCACCATCTGGAAACCGAAGTTGTCGAAGATGTTCATGGCCAGGGCGGTGAACTCGTTGTCGGCCTTGTCGAAGGCTTCGTCGAGCACCACGGCGGCATAGCTGGGCAGCTGGCTGTCGGCGCCGCCCAACTGGTAGCGCAGTGCCGCCGCCAGGCAGGTGGTGGCCAGCTTCTGCCGCTGGCCGCCGGATTTGCCGGCACCACTGCGATAGATTTCGACCTGCTGGCGGGTTTCGGCATCCAGTTCCACACCGATGAACTCCACGTGCATGCGCACGTCCAGCACCAGCTCACGCCAGCGCTTGTCCTCGCCTTCCTGCGATCCCAGCCGGTTCACCAGCTGGCGCAGCACGGTGAACTGCGATTCGGCCACTTCGCGCTGTTCGGTCTGCTGTTGCGACAGGACCTCACGCAACTGCTGGTGGAACTCGCCCACTTCCGGCAGCCGGCGGTCATTCAACTCGATGGTCAGCAGGGTGCCGCGGTTGAACGGCACCTGTTCCAGGCTGGCGTTGACTTCGTCCAGGCGCTGGCCGATCGACTTGCGGGCCTCGGCGCTGTGCCGCTGCAGGGCCAGCAGGTTGTTCTTGCTCTGGTTCTGCAGCAGGTCGAAGAAGCGCTCTTCGTGCTGCGGCAGGCCGTCGCGCTCCAGGCGTTCCAAGCGTGCCAGGAAGTCGTCAGCCGAGGCCACCGAGACGGTGAAATCGCCCGATTCCTCCGGCCACTGCTGGATGAAGCGGCGGAAGCAGCCCAGCAGCAGGTTCTCGACGCGGTTGACGTCCTGCTGCGAGGACGACAGCTGCTCGTTCAGTGCGTTGCTGACCTGGCGCATGTGCGCTTCCAGGGTTTCCAGGCTGAGCGGTCCCTGCTCCTGCAGGCGTTCGGCCAGCCCGGCCTCCTGTTCCTGGGCCAGTGCCGGCAGCACCAGCGCACGGCTCTGCTGCCGCGCGCGGTCCAGGCGGTCGCGCTCGCGCACCAGCTGGCCACGCTCCACGCGCGTGTCTTCGTAGGTGCGGCGGGCCTGTTCGATATCGGCCCGCACCGCATCGATCTGCTGCGCCAGGCGGGCCAGGTCGGCATTGCCTTCGCGCAGGGCACGCAGGCTGGCTTCGATGTCGGCCACGCGCTGCTGCGGGGCGGCGATATCGATCTCGTTCCAGCTGATGCCCACCAGTTCGTGGCAGGCCAGGCGCCGTTCATTGTCGCGGTCACGCTGGCCGCGCAGGCGCGCGATGTCGGTCTCGCAACCGGCGATGCGCTTGGCCAGTTCCTGCGCTTCCTTCTCGAACGCGCCCACCTTGTCGTGGTTGTTGAAGCCGAGGATCCAGCGGCGGCGGTCACCGACCGCGCTGCGGTCATCCTTCTCGAAGCGGTCGCCGGGGTGCTTGACCTGGCCTTCGCGGGTGATGCCGCGATCGACGTTGCGCAGCTGCTTGGCATCCACGCATTCGTAGTCGAAGCGCTTGCCCAGCTCACGGCGCAGCCAGCTTTCGAACACATGGTCGCGCAGTTCCAGCTTGTGCAGCAGGGAACGGCCCGACGGTTCGCGGGCGAAGGCCTCGTCGTTGCGGCGCACGCGGTAGTAGGTGAAGCGCATGCCCAGGTGGGTACGGTTCACCCATTCGGCCACGTCGTTGTAATGCTTGTCATCGACCAGCAGCGACAGCGCGAAGCCGCCCAGCACGCGCTCGATCGCGCCCTGCCAGGCCTGCTCGTCCGAACGCACCTGGATCAGCTCGCCCACGAACGGCAGTGCCGCTTCGGCGATGCCGGTCTCTTCGGCCAGGCGCGCGCGCAGCTTCTGCATGGGCGCGGGAATATTGGAGGGGGTGCGCTGCATCGCCTCCAGTTCGCCACGCACTTCGCTGAAGCGGCGCTCATCATCACGCTTGCCGCCGAGGCGGTCGCTGATCGCATCGTCCAGCGCGCTGGAGGCACGTTGGCGATCCTGCAGTTCGGTCTGCGCCTGCGCAACCAGCTCGGCAAAGCCGTGCGCATCGTCGGGCAGCTCGGCCTGCAGCTTCTGTGCCGCTTCACGTGCCTGACCGTGCTTGGCCAGGCGGCGGTCGCGCTCGGCTTCGGCGCGGCCCTGCTCGCGTTCCAGTTCTTCGATGCGCTCACCGCCCTGCTGGCGGCGCTGCAGTTCCAGTTCGGCCAGCCGCTCGGTGTGGTTGTCCAGCGCGGCACGGCGCTGCGATTCCTCGCCCAGCAGGCCGCGGTCGCGCACGTCCATCTCGCGCAGTCGCGCTTCGATCAGCAGCTGGCGGCGGCTTTCGCGGAAACTGTCGATGCCCAGCTTGAGGGCTTCGTCGTCGCCACGCTGGCGCGACATCTCCTTCAGGTCGTTGTAGTGCGCACGTGCCGGCAGCAGCGTTTCCACCTGGCGGCGCGCGGTGACCACGGCCTGGTGTGCGCCATCCAGTTCGGCGAAATCGCTGACCAGGCGCTCGGCGGCATCGAAGGTGCGCGGCGTGTCGAGCATGAAGTCACGCAGGAACACGTTCAGGTCACCCAGGTTCTTCGCCGACTGGGTCTTGTGCAGCAGGCGCAGCGCCATTTCGTTGTCGATGCCGAGCAGGTCGCGGAAGCGCTCTGCATAGCCGGAGAACGTGTCGAAATGGTGGATGTCGGCCAGTTTCTGCTTCAGCTTGCGCAGGTCCAGGTCGAAGCCACCCAGATCCTTGGCGATATCGAACGGGCGCTCGGCGATCATGTAGTGCTTGCGCACATCGCCGGCCGAGGTGCCATTGCCGGAGATCCACAGCAGGCGCACCAGGCTGACCACGCGGCCGTCGCCGGCGCGGTATTCCAGCACCAGTGCGGTCCAGGTGGCGCCCTTGCGCAGGTACTGGGTAGCGATCTCGCCGGTACCGCTGTCCTGCTGGTCAGCCCACGCGCCACGCACGTAGGAGACCAGGTTGCGGTCACGACCGCTGCGTTCGGCTTCGCGCGCGGCCGCGTTGAAGTCGACGATGGCCGGCGGCGTCAGCAGCGCGGACATGGCATCGAGCAGGGTCGACTTGCCCGAACCGGAACGGCCGACGAACAGGAAGCCGCGCTCGGCGATCGGCACTTCGGTCAGGCCGTTGAAGGTGCCCCAGTTGTGCACCTGCAGGCGGCGCATGCGGAACTGCTGCAGGCGCGGGTCGGGCAGGCCGTCGTTGAACAGGGCGGGAGTGTGCTTGGAAATGGCCATGCGGTGCTCGGGTCTCTCAGGCCTCGGCGGCCGGGGTTTCGCGCAGCTGGCGGTAGACCGCCGAAAGCTGGGACACGTCTTCGGCGGAGAACAGCAGCTTCAGCGCCGGCGAGACTTCGTGGCGGTCTTCCTGGCCGCTGAGGCGGGTCAGGATGTGGTTGTCTTTCATTTTCTGCACCGCCGAAGCAACACGGCGGTTGAAGCCGGCACGGTCGGTGGACAGGTTCTTTTCGTAGATGGCCAGTGCTTCGGCCATCTCCGCGTCGGCGACCACGGCACGGTTGCCGCGCGCATCAGCCTCGGCCAACTGCTGGCGCAGGAACAGCAGCAGCACCGAGTCGATGAAGGTCAACGGCGAGGTGCGCAGCAGCACCGGTGCATCCACGTCTTCGGTGTCGGCCTGGCGGGTGAACGCCACGCCGCTGTCGCGGTCCAGCACCAGTTCCAGGAACAGATCGGACAGCGCCGAGCGGATGCCGGCTTCGCTGCGGATCAGCGCCGGCCACAGCTTGGCGTGGCGCAGCTGGTCGATGCTGGGGCCGATCAGCAGCTGGCACAGCGCGCGGCGCGCATCCAGCGGCAACCGCCCGGTGTCGCCCATGTAATAGACATCGTTGCCGCGCCGGGGCTGCGTTGCCGCCGGTGCCGGCTCGGCTTCGTAAGCATCTTCGACCAGGCCGGCCGCCGCTGCGTCGATGGGATCTTCATGCCAGCTCATGGCGTCTCTCCTGGGTAAACCAAACCAGCGGAATACGTGCGCGGCGCAGCTGGCCGTCGCCGCCGCGCCATTGGGCGAGCTCCTGCTCACCGGCCACCACGTTGCCAAAGCGCGTGCCCAACGACAGGTAGCCGATGACACTGCCCAGCCCCTGCGGTGCTTCGCGCTGCGAGAGCGCCTGGGCGATGCTCAGGCGCGGCTGCGCGTCCAGCAGATCGTGCAGGTCGCGGCGCAGGGTACGGAAGTCGATTTCCGACGAAGCCACCAGGTCGCCCACGCTTTCCAGGCTGATGCTGGCCGCATCGTTGTATTCAACGTTGCCATCGACCTGCGCGCTGCGCGGATCATGCAGCTTCCACTGCGACCACGAACGCAGGCGGCTGGTGGTCAGCTGCAGGTCGCGACCGATGGCGCGCTGCGCCGGGAACTCATCGCGCAGCGCCAGTGCTTCGGACTGGGCCTGCTTCAGCAGCTGGTTCAAGCGGCGCTGTTCCAGATAGCCACGGCTCTGCACGAAACCGCGCAGGCTGCGCGCGAAGTTCTGCAGCACGTCGTGGACCTGGCCGCCGCGCTCGAGCATGGTGCTGGTGAAGCCGCGCAGGAAATTGCGTTCAGTGCGGTCCAGGCGGCGGGCAAAGCCGCGCGCCAGCACCGCTTCCAGCGCCGCATCGAGCTGGGCGCTCTGTTCGGCATCGTTGAGCAGGCGCCAGAAGGCCTGGAAGCTGCGGCCGGCATCGCTCTCGCCGATCACGTCCACGCCTTCGAACAGCTGCGACAGCACGTCGCCGCGCTCGCCTTCGTCGTCGATGATGCGCTCGCGGAAATCGCGGTTGAGCTGCTCGAAGTCATCGCGCACGCGGCGGAAGTCTTCGGTCAATTCGTCGGCCAGGCCGATGATCTGGCGGGTGCGTTCCAGCGCGCGCTTGCCGTCCAGGGCAATGACCCGGCCGGCGCTGACGCGGGCGATCTCCGCATCGATGCGGTCGCGCTCGTCGCGTAGTGCGGACAGGCGTGCGTCGGGATCCGATTCGGTCTGTGCGGCCAGCTGCGATAGCTGCTCGATCACCAGGGCCAGACGGCTTTCGGTGGCAGCCACGCGGGCCTGCTCCAGGCTGTCAGCGAATCGGATGGCCTGCAGGGCCGGGGTCGACAGTTCGTACTGTTCCTGGTCGGCGCCGTCGGGCAGGCGACGCTCCAGCCAGCCCTGGGCGAGCCAGTGCGCGATGTAGGCCTGCGCGGTACGCGGCAGGTCGCGCGACAGTTCATCGCTGTTGAGCTGGTCAAGTGCACGCTGCAGGCGTTCGTGCAGCACCGCCGAGGGCAGCGTGCGCTCGCCGTCCATCAGCAGGCCCTGCAGCAGGCCGATGATTTCCGGAGCATGGTCGGCAGCCAGCAGCTTCCACTGCGGCTGTTCGCGCAGGGTGCGGTAACGGGAGATGCGTTCGCGGTGCTTCATGCAGCGACAGTGATCAGGTTGGCGGGGTGCGGAAGACAGCCGCAGGCGGCTGCAGGCAATGCGGCCGCGCGGGCGCGGCCGGCCACGGCGGGCCGGCGGGGCGCAGGCAAGCGGCTCAGCGCTTGCTGCCCACTTCGATGAAGCGCAGGAACTCGGCGCGGGTACGCGCGTCGTCGCGGAAGCTGCCCAACATCTTGGAGGTGACCATGCTGACGCCGCGCTTGTGGATGCCGCGGGTGGTCATGCATTCATGGGCGCCTTCGACGACCACGCCCACGCCGATCGGCTGCAGCACGTCCTGGATGCACTGGGCGATCTGCGCGGTCATCTTTTCCTGCACCTGGAAACGGCGGGCGTAGGCTTCGACCACGCGGGCCAGCTTGCTGATGCCCACCACCTTGCCGGCCGGCAGGTAGCCGACGTGCACGCGGCCGATGATCGGCGCCATGTGGTGTTCGCAGTGGCTTTCGTATTCGATGTCGCGCAGCACGATCAGTTCGTCGTAGCCGGCCACTTCCTCGAAGGTGCGTTCCATATAGGCGCGCGGGTCATCGCGGTAGCCGCTGAACCAGTCGCCATAGGCCTCGGCCACGCGACGGGGGGTATCCAGCAGGCCTTCACGGGACGGGTCCTCGCCGGCCCAGCGCAGCAGGGTGCGCACCGCATCCTCGGCCTGGTCCTGGGTCACATCGCCCTGCGGGGCGGCCTTTTCGTTGTTCTTGCTCATTGCGTACAGCGTCCCGAACGGGGGGCGAGCATCGTACCCGACCGGGGGGTGGGTCGTCCTGTGGATCGGGTTCATCGGGGGGTTCTTGCGGCGCCTTCCTGCTATCGGTCTGGATGGGGAAGGGCGGCAGGGCAGGACACGCCGTAAACCCGTCCATAGGGGCTCGTAGGCGCCATCCATGGCGCCTGCGGTCCTGCCCTGCCGCCCTTCCCCATCCCTGACGGTTTCCTGCGGGCGCGGCCGGACCGCCCGAAAGCGGGGTCAAAAGCTGGGGTTCATGGCTTCAGAAGCACCGCGCGGCGCCCGCCGGGCATGGCCCGGCGCTACCGCTTCTAAAGATCCAACCCTCCGCGCTCGCGGGGTGATGGGAGGGCAGCGGGAGCCGGGCGGGGCAGGACCGTCCGCGGCATGGGCCCGAGGCATGCCTCGGGCGGGTTGGGCAGGACGCCCAACCCCGGCCTTGCCGTGTGCGCAGGACGCGCACACGAGCAAGCCGCGGCCGAGCCCCCAAGGGTGAGGGCGCTTTGCTTGCGAGGCATGCCTCGCAAGCGCCCGAACGCACAGCCGCCAGCGGCTGGGCCGGACCCCGGAGGGGGGTTTACGGCGTGTCCTGCACCGTCCGGCCCCCGCTGCCCCACCCGACGCCAGGCAGGCGCAACGCTTTCCTCAACACACCCACCCATTCAGCAAAACCTATTGATAGGAATGAAATTAGTAGTATCCTATCTATCTCTTATGGACCGACCCCTCGACGAGCGCACCCGGCTGCAGATGCAGCTCAGCTCCGGCCTGCTGTACGCAGGGCGGCAGTGGCAGCGCCTGGCCGACAGCCGGTTGGGCAGCTACGGCATCTCCACCGCCTGCACCATGCCCCTGCTGATGATCGGCCGCTCCGGCGGTGGCATCCGCCAGGTGGCCCTGGCCCAGCAACTGGGCATGGAAGGTCCCTCGCTGGTGCGCCTGCTGGACAAGCTGTGCGCCAGCGATCTGGTCCGCCGCGAAAGCGATGCCAGCGACCGCCGCGCCAACCTGCTGTGGCTGACCGATGAAGGCCAGAGCCTGGTGCGCGAGCTGGAAGAACAGTTGATCGGCCTGCGCCAGGACGTGTTCGGCGAACTGACCATGGATGAACTGCACGCCGTGCTGAAGGCATGGCGCCTGCTGGGCGAGGCCGCCGACCGCATCACGTAAGCCCGCACCGCCCTTGCGTGCGCCGCTGCCGTGGACGCGCCAGCGGCGTTGTCGCGTTGTTGTTGTTGCTCCTCCCCCTTCCCCTACTACCGCCCCCCTACCGATGCCCGGTGAATTCAGTCTCCACGGAGTGTTCGTCCCGACCCTGCTCGGGCTGATGCTGCTGGCCTACCTGGTCAACAGCGGCCTGCACGCGCTGCTGCAGCGCGTCGGTGCCTATCGCCATGTCTGGCACCCGCCGCTGTTCAACCTGGCCCTGTACGGCATCGTGCTGGGTGTGCTGTTCCACCTTCTGCGCTGGATGCAATCGTGAACAAGATCCTGAAGAAAACCCTGCCGGTGCTGCTGACCGGTGTCGCCGTGATCGTTGCCCTGCTGGTGTTGCGCCAGCTATGGGTCTACTACATGGATGAACCCTGGACCCGCGATGCCCACGTCGGTGCCGACGTGGTGCAGGTCGCGCCGGACGTGTCCGGGCTGGTGGAAGCGGTCGATGTGGCCGACAACCAGGCGGTCAAGAAAGGGGATCTGCTGTTCGTGATCGACCGCGCGCGCTACCGCATCGCCCTGGAACAGGCCCGCGCCAGCCTGGCCGAGCGCCAGGCCTCGGTTGCCCAGCTGCGCCGCGAGATCGGCCGCGACCGCAGCCTGCAGGATCTGGTGGCTGCCGAGGACGCCGAAGTGCGCCGCGCCAAGCTGCAGGCCGCGCAGGCCGCATTGGCCACCGCCCAGGCTGCAGTGGACCTGGCCGAGTTGAACCTGGCCCGCACCGAAGTGCGCGCACCGGCCGATGGCCGGGTGAACGACCGCACCATGCGCGTGGGCGACTACGTGGTGGCCGGCAAGCCCGTGCTGGCGCTGCTGGATACCGGCTCGTTCCGTATCGATGGCTACTTCGAGGAAACCCGGCTGCGCGGCGTGGCCCCGGGCCAGCGCGTGGACATCCGCCTGATGGGCGAGGACATCGCACTGACCGGCCATGTGGAAAGCATTGCCGCGGGCATCGAAGACCGCTACCGCAGCAACGGCAGCAGCCTGCTGCCCAACGTGACCCCGGCCTTCGACTGGGTGCGGCTGGCGCAGCGCATCCCGGTGCGCATCGCCATCGACGAGGTGCCCGAGGGCGTGCAGCTGATCTCCGGCCGTACCGCAACGGTGACGGTCGATACCCACAGCAAGCACGCAGACAAGGCCGGCGCCACGCCGACACAGGCGGGCCTGTGAACACCGCCCTGCCCCGTCTCGGCCTGATCGTCGCCCTGGCCAGCCTGGCGGCCTGCAAGACCGTGGGCCCGGACTACGCCCTGCCGGAAGGCTCGGCGTTCAAGCGCCCGCAGGCCAATGCGGCCTTCATCGACACCCAGAACCCGGACGTGGCCGCCAACCAGGCGCTGCCCGACCGCTGGTGGTCGCTGTACAACGACCCGGTGCTGGATGGCCTGATCACCCAGGCGCTGCGCGACAACGTCGAGCTGAAGGCCGCCGATGCGCACCTGCGCCGCGCCGCGGCGGTGTACGAACACGCGATGGACGCCGGTGGTTTCGAGTACGAGGCCGAGGCCGGCATCAGCCGTGCGCAGTTGTCGGCCGAGTCGTTCCTGCAGGAACACGAACTGCCGGTGATCAACCTGGCCGACGGAAAATTCGCCGTCAGTTACCAGTTCGACCTGTTCGGCAAGCTCAAGCGCGGTGCCGAAGCAGCACACGCCGACGAGCAGTCGGTAGCCGCCGCGCGCGATCTGGCCCAGGTGAGCGTGGTGGCCGAAGTGGCCGACAGCTACCTGGAAATCTGCCATGCCAACCACGAACTGCACGTGGCCGAGCATTCGCTGCAGCTGCAGCAGCGCAGCCGTTCGGTCACGCAGCGCTTGATCAATGCCGGCCGTGGCACGCCGCCGGAGCTGGCCCGCGCCAATGCCCAGGTCGCCCTGCTGGAAGCCGCGCTGCCGCCGCTGCGCGCACAGCGTTCGGCAGCCGCCTATTCGCTGGCCGCGCTGCTGGGCCAGACCCCCGGGCAGCTGCCGGCCGGCGTGATCGACTGTGCGCACGCGCCGAACCTGGCCCAGCCGCTGCCGGTGGGTGATGGCCGCGCCCTGCTGCAGCGCCGCCCCGACATCCGCCAGGCCGAGCGCAAGCTGGCTTCGGCCACGGCGCGCATCGGCGTGGCCACGGCCGAGCTGTACCCGGATATCCGCCTGGGCGCCTCGCTGGGCGCCGCCGGCCTGCTGGAAGATTTCGGCACGCCGATGACCCAGCAGTGGTCGATCGGCCCGCTGATCTCGTGGACCCTGCCGTCTTCGGGTACGCATGCGCGCATCCACGCCGCCGAAGCCGGCGCCGATGCCGCGCTGGCCGAGTTCGACCATGCGGTGCTGCAGGCCCTGCGTGAGACCCAGACCGCGCTGGACCGCTACGCGCAGGATCTGCGCCGCCTGCAGTCACTGCGCGAAGCACAGCAGCAGGCCGCGCTGGCCGCCGAGCAGAACCGCCGGCTGTACCAGGGTGGGCGCACGCCGTACCTGTCCAGCCTGGATGCCGACCGCAGCCTGGCCACCAGCGACGCCACCCTGGCCGCCGCCGAAGCGCAGGTGTCGCGCGACCAGATCCACCTGTTCCTGGTGCTGGGCGGCGGCTGGCAGACCACGGCTGCCCCCGCCACCGCACAGGCTCCGGCGAAGTAAGCAATGGACGGACTGACCGACCGCCAGGCCTGGCTGTTTTCGATCAAGACCTATCTGGCCGCGATCGCCGCGCTGTACATCGCCATGGCCGGCAATCTGTCCCGCCCCTACTGGGCGATGGGCACGGTGTACATCGTCAGCCAGCCGCTGCTGGGCCCGACCCGGGCCAAAGGCGTGTACCGCATCGTCGGCACCCTGGTGGCCGGCCTGGCCACCCTGCTGGTCCTGCCGGTGCTGGTGGAAACGCCGATGGTGCTGAGCGCTGCGATGTCGGTCTGGCTGGCCGCCTGCCTGTTCCTGGCCCTGCTCAACCGTGGTCCGCGCGGCTACGCCTTCCTGCTGGCCGGCTACACCACGGCCTTCATCGGCTTCCCGGCCGTCACCTCGCCGGAGACCATCTTTGACACGGTGGTGGCGCGCAGTGAGGAGATCATCCTGGGCACGGTGGTGGCGGTGCTGTTCGCTTCGCTGCTGTTCCCCGCCTCGGTGCGACCGATGCTGCGCGGGCGCATCAACAACTGGATGGAAGATGCCGCGCAGTGGTGCCGGCAGATCCTCGAGCGCGGCCGCGCGCATGCCCCGCGCAACCGGCTGGCCGCCGACCTGGTGCAGTTCGAGGCGCTGATCGAGTTCCTGCGCCGCGATGATCCGCGCCATGCCGGCTCCGCCGTTTCGATGGAACGCCTGCGTGAGCGCATGCTGCTGCTGTTGCCGGTGCTGTCGTCCATTGCCGACCGGCTGAGCGCGCTGCGCAGCCACGGCCAAGCGCTGCCGCAGGGTCTGCCGGAACTGGTGGACGATATCCGCGAGTGGATCGACACCCCTGCCAGCGCCAGCGACTACGCACGCCTGCATGCGCGGATCAGCGCACTGAAGCCGCAGGTGGACCGCGACCTGCAGCACCTGCAGCTGGCCAGCCTGCTGCTGCGCCTGGAGGAGCTGGTGGACCTGTGGCAGGACTGCCGCACCCTGCAGCACGCCATCGACCACGGCACCGCACCGCTGGACCGTGCGCATTACCGCATCCGCACCGAGCGCGTGGCCACCGACAAGCACGTGGATTACGGCATGGCGCTGTTTTCCGCGCTCAGCGCCGGGGTGGCCCTGATGAGCTACTGCGTGCTGTGGATCGGGCTGGGCTGGGAGGGCGGTGGCAACGGCGCGATGATGGCGGCGGTCACGGCGGCCTTCTTCGCCGCCCAGGACGACCCCGCACCGAGCATGGTCTCGTTCCTGGTCTGGGCCATCGTTGCTTCGCTGGTAGCCGGCGTCTACCTGTTCGGCGTGTTCCCGGCCGTGCATGACTTCGGCCTGCTGGCGCTGGTGCTGGCGGTGGCGTTCCTGCCGCTGGGCCTGCTGCTGCACCACCCCAAGAGCGCGCTGTTCGCGCTGCCGCTGACGGTGAACCTGGCCGCGCTGCTCAGCCTGCAGAACACCTACAGCGCCAACATCCAGAGCTTCCTCAACTCGTCCATCGCGATGTTCATCGGCATCGGCTTTGCCGTGGTGATGACCCGCCTGTTCCGCTCGGTGGGCGCCGAATGGACCGCGCGCCGGCTGGTGCGGCAAGGGTGGACCACGCTGGCCGAGGCCGCCGAAGGGCGCGGCCAGCAGGACCGCCAGCGTTTCGCCGCCCGCATGCTGGATCTGCTGGGCCTGCTGGCACCGCGCCTGGCCGCGACACCGGAAGGCAGCGACATCGCCTCGGTGGACATGCTCAATGAGGCGCGCATCGGCCTGAACATCCTGCAGCTGCGCCGTGCCCGGCTGGAACTGCCGGAGCGCAGCCGCGACGCAGTGGAACACATCCTGGAGGAGCTGGCCGCGCACTACCGCCGCCAGGTGGCAGCACGTCGGCCGATCGCCGCCAGCGAGGCCCTGCGCGAGCGACTGGATGCCTCGCTGGGCCGCGTGGGCAACGTGGCCGCCTGCAAGGCGCGCGATGAAGCGCTGATGGGCCTGATCGGCGTGCGCTTTGCATTGTTCCCCGAGGCCAAGGCGCTGGCGCCGGGCGTGGCGATCAGTGCGGTCGAACAGCCGTAGCGCGATACCCTGTGCAGCCACAGACCCTGCGATGGGGTCAGAGCCCTCTCCTGCGGAGAGGGATCCGACCCCGGCGCTGCAACAGGACGGTTCAATGAGTTACGACATGATGGTCTTCGAGGCCAGCGCGGCGCCACGCGAGGCGGCGGCCTTCATCGCCTGGTTCGAGAAGCAGGCGCAGTGGGGCGAGAACCACGAGTACGACGACCCGGCGGTCAGCAGCCCCGCGCTGCAGGCCTGGTTTGCGGATATGGCGCGGGAGTTCCCGCCGATGAACGGCCCGCTGAGCAACGACGATGACGACCGCGCCGAAGTGACCGATTACAGCATCGGCCGCCAGGTGATCTACGGTGCCTTCGCCCATTCGGTGGCCGAGCGCGCGCACGGTCGCGTGCAGGACCTAGCCGAACAGCACGGCGTGGGGTTCTTCGATCTGAGCGCGGATGAAGCGGCGATCGTATTCCCCGATGGTCTGGTGTTGATCGCTGACTGATCGGGTCAGAGCCCTTTCCCTGTGGGAATGGGATCCGACCCTGACAGGTTCCCGGTGGCCAGTAGATCCACGCCATGCGTAGATGCTCTTGTAGAGTCGAGCCATGCTCGACTCGGCGATGGGGTCAGAGCCCGTTCCCGTCGGGAACGGGATCCAACCCCGGTTCGGCGCCCAGCCGCCAGGCGAGGCCGCCCAGGCGGCTGGCGTGCCGCTTCAGGGCGGCCACCAGCACTTCTTCGCTGCCGGCCACATGCAGGCGCTGGCGGGCGCGGGTGAGGCCGGTGTAGACCAGCTCGCGCGACAGCACGCGGCTGTCCTGGCGCGGCAGCTGCAACCACACTTCATCGAATTCCGAGCCCTGTGCCTTGTGCACGGTCATCGCGAAGGCGCTCTCGTGCGCCGGCAGTGCGGCCGGATGGAAGGCGCGCGGCTGGTCGAGCGTATCGCCGGGGAACCAGGCCGCCATCGCACCGCTGCTGTCGCGCAGGCAGATGCCGATATCGCCGTTGAACAGCCGGTGCCGATAGCTGTTTTCGGTGATCAGCAGCAGGCGGCCCTGGAAGTAACCAGGCGTGTTGCCGGCCAGCAGCTGTTCGATGCGGCTGTTGAGACCGCGTGCGCCCTGCGGGCCCTCGCGCAGTGCGGTCAGCACGCGCAGGCGGCCGGCCTGCCGCAGCGCGCGCCCCGGATCTTCGGCATCGGCCAGCGCGCGCCAATGCGCGAGCAGATGATCACGGTGACCGCGCAACGGATCTGCGTCGTGTTCGTGGAAGCTGACGCCCGACAGGCTGCCGTCGCGCAGCAGCGACAGCGCACTGCGCGCATCACCTTCACGCACCGCCTGCGCCAATGGCGCCAGCTGCAGGGCATCGCTCTGCCGGTAGCCGCGCTGCAGCTGCACGCGACGGCCGGCGAAGGCGCGCGGCGCAGCCTGCGGCTGCAGGGTCGGCGCGGCCAGCAGCCCGTGCAGGGCCTGCGCGTCATCGGCGCGGGTGCCGCTGCCATCGCCACTGGCGCGCAGGATCGCGCTGAGCACATCACCGGCTTCCACCGAGGGCAGCTGGTCCGGATCGCCCAGCAGGATCAGCCGCGTGCCGCTGCCGATGGCATCGACCAGCTTGGCCATCAGCGGCAGGTCGATCATCGAGGCTTCGTCAACCACCACTACGTCCACCGGCAGCGGATTGTCGGCGTGGTGGCGGAAGCGCGGCGAATCGGGAATGACACCGAGCAGGCGATGCAGGGTGGTGCCGGTGCTCGGCAGCGCGGCACACAGCGCCGGGTCCAGGCCTTCCTCCTGCAGGCGCTGCACGGCCAGGCGCAGGCTTTCGGCCATGCGCTCGGCGGCGCGCCCGGTCGGTGCGGCCAGGGCCACCTGCGGCAGCGGTTCGCCGGCATGCAGGGCCTGCGCGGCCAGCAGCAGCAACAGGCGCGCGATGGTGGTGGTCTTGCCGGTACCGGGGCCGCCCGTGACCAGCGCCAACGGGTGGCGCAGGGTCACGCCGGCGGCACGCGCCTGGTGATCTTCCTGGGTGGCGGCAGCGGGGAACAGGCGCGCGAACAACGGTGCCAGCGCGTCCAGATCCGGTGCCGGCAACGGATGCCGGCCGATCCGCTGCAGGCCGGCAGCCAGCTGCCGCTCGTATTCGCGGTAACGGCGCAGGTACAGCAGGCCGTTTTCCAGCACCAGCGGCGCCTCATCGGCGGCCGCCTCGGGGTCCTCCGGCCGCGCCACCCACGGCGACGCCTGCAGCTGGGCCAGCCACTGCGCGGGTGCGGGCCAGGCCTGGAAGCCTTCCAGTAGGCGCTGCGGCTGCGCCGGATCGAAGGCGGCGTGCCCCTGCGATACCGCCAGCGAGGCCAGCGCGGCAGCCACCGCCACTGCATCGGGCGTATCGTCGCGCAGCCGCAGCAGGCTGGTGGCCAGGGCATGGTCGAGCGTTCGCAGGTGGCGGCCCACGTACAGCTGTTTCAGCAGGCTGGTGCTCATGCGCTGGCTCCGATGGCACGCGCGGCCAGTTCGGCATGGGCGGCGTCGCCACCGGCAAACAGGGCGTCCAGCCCGTCCACCAGCTCTGGTGCGAAGCGGTCGACATGGACCCCGTTGCCATTGCCGTCCAGGCCGCGGCAGAACAAATAGCGGATGCCGCCCATGTCACGCGCATAGTCATACGCGCGGCCCAGGCGGAAGCGCAGCCAGCGGTGCAGGGCCACGGTGTAGATCAGCGCCTGCAGGTCGTATTCGCTGTGGCGCATGGCGATCTGCAGCAGGTCCGGGCTGTAGCCCGGCAAGCGGTTGGATTTGTAGTCGAGCACGTACCAGCGCCCATCGCGCACATAGGTCAGGTCGATCTTGCCGGTCATCAGCCCTTCCAGACGGCGGCGCAGGCCGAAGCCGCGGCGCGCGCTGGCAATGCCATGGGCGTGCAGCAGCTGCAGCAGCGCCGGCACGGCGGTGGATTCAATGGCGAAGTGGAACTCGATTTCAGCGCGGCGTTCGCCCTCGCCCAGGCTGTGCAGGGCCCCCCCCTCGGGCAGCGCAACGGTGAGCGTGTGGCCGACCAGCGGCACCAGCACCGCCACGCCATCGTCCAGATCCTGGTCGGCATAGCCTGCATCGTGCAGCGCCTTGCGCAGCAGCGCAGCCTGTCCTTCGGGCGCGGGCTGGTCGGGAGTCCAGCCGCCCCATGCGCCGAAATCGATGTTTTCCAGCGCCTCATGCAGCACGTTGCCGAAGCGGCTGCCCATGAAACGCGGGTCCGGCGGCACGGCGTCGGCATCGGCGGCGGCCGCTTCGGGCAAGGCCGGTTCCAGTGGCAGCTCAGCGCCGGTCGGTTCGTCGGCGGCCGGTGCCGGCAGTTCGGTGGCGGCCGCTTCCACGTCGTTGCCGGAATCGGCGTGCGCCAGCTGGGTGAAGCTGTACACCCACCAATCGTGCGGTACGCGCCGGGTCAGGCTGCGCACGGCCGGCAGCTCGCCGTCCTGTTCCACCGGCAGCTGCGGCAGCTGCCGCACCGGCTCGCTGTCATCAATATGCACATCGGCATGCGTGCGCAGCAGCTGCAGGTCACCCAGCAGTGGTGCCAGGCGGGTCTTGCCGAGCCCGGCGAGATCGCCGATGGCGATCCACAGTGCGTGTTCGGCGCGGGTCAGGCCCACGTACAGCAGGCGCGCATCTTCGGCGCGCTGCTCGCGTTCGCGCTGGCCGCTGGCCGCTTCCCAGGCCTCGTCCTTGTCCAGCTTCCAGTGCAGCTGGCGCTGGCCGTCCACGTGCACGGTGCAGTGCGCGGCGTTGTTGGGCGCACCGCCGTCGATGCCGACGAACGGCAGATAGACCAGCGGGTATTCCAGGCCCTTGCTCTTGTGCAGGGTGATGATCTGCACGCGGCGCGCGTCTGATTCCAGGCGCAGCAGCTGCTGTTCGTCATTCTGGTCGGCATTGACCATCTGCCCCTGCAGCCAGTCCAGCAGGCCGTGCATGCCCAGCGCCTGCGCGGACGCCTCCTGCAGCAGTTCGCCCAGCTGCAGGTAGTTGGTCAGCCGGCGTTCGCCATCGATCAGCGCCAGCAGGCGTTCGCCTTGTGTGGCGCAGACGTCGGCCACCACGGCGAACGGGCCACCGCGCTGCCAGCGCTCGCGCCAGTGCAGCAGCTGCGCCTGGAAGGCGCGCTGCAGGTCACCTTCGCGCTCCATGCTGGCGATCGCGCTGGCCGGCTGGCCCAGCAGCACCGTCGCCAACGCGGCGCGCAGGCGGCCTTCGTCTGCGGGCTGCAACAGGGCCAGCAGCAGCGCGCGCAGGTCGCGTGCTTCGCTGGTGGCGAACAGGCTCTGCTTGCCGGCGGCGACGGCGGGAATGCCCACCATCGCCAGCGCGCGCTGCACCAGGGTCGCCTCACGGTGTGAACGCACCAGCACGGCAATGTCGCCGGGCTGCACCGGGCGGCCACGCAGCACCGCTGCGCCCGCGCGGGCGTCGACCAGGGTCTGGTGAATGGCGGCCACGCAGGCCTGGGTAGCCGCCATGCGCGAGGCGTCGGCACTCATCGCCTTGTCGCCGTCACTGCGCAGCACGCGCAGTGTCAGCGCCGGTGCAGCGGTGCCGTTGCGCAGGTAATCGTCGTCCGACCGCACGCCACCGGGTCGCACCGGTTCGAAGCCGATGCCCGCTTCCAGGAAGGCGTCGTCGCCGCCGTTGTCATACAGGGCCTGCAGCGCCCGCAGCACCGACGGCCGCGAACGGAAGTTCTGGTCCAGCGGCGGTGCAGGCCGCGCGGCCTGCTTGGCCTTCAGATAGGTATGGATGTCACCGCCGCGGAAGCCATAGATGGCCTGCTTCGGATCGCCGATCAGGAACAGCGCAGGCGGCAGGCCCAGCGACTGCACTTCCTGCGAATCGCCGAATACGGTGTGGAAGATGCCCCATTGCCGATCGTCGGTGTCCTGGAACTCATCAACCAGGGCGATGCGGTACTGCAGGCGCAGCTTGCGCACCAGGTCCAGGCGCTGCGGCCCTTCCAGCGCCTGGGCCACGCCGTTGATCAGGTCGTCGTAGGTCTGCACCCGGCGCGTGCGTTTGAGCGCAGCCAAGCGCTGGCTGGCCTCCTCGCGCAGGGCATGCAGGAAGTTAAGCGCGCTGCCGCGCAGCCACTGCTCGCGCTGCGCCAGCAGCGCTACGTAGCGCTGCAGCGGTGCCTGCAACGG
This sequence comes from Stenotrophomonas sp., assembly GCF_032056425.1. Lineage (GTDB taxonomy): Bacteria > Pseudomonadota > Gammaproteobacteria > Xanthomonadales > Xanthomonadaceae > Stenotrophomonas. The sequence goes on along the minus strand of NZ_DAMBCN010000034.1, from coordinate 12,094 downwards.
CGACGACGGCGTGCGATCAACGAATTTCTTGTTGGTCTTGGCCACAAGCGCGTCAGCCAGCAGGGCCGGCAGGCGGTCACTGGACAGCAGTTCGGTCGCATCGCCGCGCTCGGCCCAGGCCAGCAGCTGCCGCCCCAGAGGGTGCAGCCAGCCCAGCTTGTAGGAGACGCCGTTGATCCATTTGTTGTCGACGGCTTCGCACAGGTCCAGAAAGAACTGCTCGCCATGCTCGCGTACGGCCATCGACAGGTCTGCCGCCGCGCGTTGCAGGGCCGGGCGCGGGTCCTCCACCGTCAGCGGCTGCGGACGCGGGTACAGCGGCGGCGAGGCCAGCAGCGCACGCAGGTCCGACGCCAGTGCATCGGGATGCGACCACAGCCAGGTCAGCGGCTCCAGGGTGGCCGGGTCGTTGGCATGCACGCGCCACAGGTCCGCAGCCAGTTCTTCCAGCAGTTCGCGGTCGCTGGCCAGCAGTTCCGGCGGATCGAAGGTATGCCCGCTTTCCAGCGCGTATTCGCGCAGCACACGGGTACAGAAGCCATGGATGGTGAAGATCGAGGCCAGATCGATCTCGTCGGCGGCCACCTGCAGCCGACGCTTCAGGGCGGGCGCGCTTTCACTGCCAGCCTCAAGATGCCGCTGCAGCACCTGCCGGGTCAGCAGCGCGTCGGGCGCCTCATCGGCCGCCGGTGGCAGATCGACCAGGCGCGCGGCCAGGGCCAGGCGCTCGCGGATGCGCTTGCGCAGCTCCTGGGTCGCCGCGTCGGTGAAGGTCACCGCCAGGATCTGGCCGATGCGCAGGCCCTGCTCCACCACCAGGCGGGTGAACAGGGTGGCCAGGGTGAAGGTCTTGCCCGTACCGGCGCTGGCCTCGATCAGGCCGATGCCCTGCAGCGGCAGCAGCAGGTAGGAGTCAACGGAGTGGTTCATGCCTGGGCCTCCTTGCCGGTACCCGCCGGGCCACGCCCGTCGCGGACCGCACCGAACACGATCTGGCTGTTGCGCAGCAGATCGGCGTAGCTGTCGTCATCGGCGAAGGGATCGGCCCCGCGCAGCAGCAGCTGCCAGGCATCGCTGTTGGCTTCGCCCCAGCTGCGGTCGCTGCCGTGCCATTGCTTCCAGCCTTCGCTGCGTTGTTTTTCCGCAGGCGCAGTGAACAGCACCCAGCCGGTGTAGGGGGCAAAGCGCAGCGGCTCGCGCAGGCCGCGCTGGCGCAACTGCAGCAGGGCACGCAGGGCCGCACGTGCCGACGCCACGCTCAGTGCCGGCAACGCATGCGGCCCGGGGCCGGCATCGCCGCCATCGTGGAACTGCACCAGCGGCAGCGCATCACCGGCCGCGTTGGCCAGCAGCCAGTCCAGGCCCTGGCGGATCACCGCGTTACCGTTCAGCGTGCCCGCGCGCAGCCGCACCAGGCCATCGGGATGGCGGTCGGCCACCCGACCATGCAGGCGCACGCCATCGATCTCCACTTCGTAGCGGCGGCTTTCCAGCGGCTGCCCCCGCATCCAGCCCAGCAGGGCGCTGGCATAGGGACGGGTCTTGAGCTGTTCGGCTTCGAACTGGCGTTCGCCCAGCGCGCCCGAAGGCAGCAGGCCACGCGCGCGCAGACGCGGGTACAGCGGCTCGACATCGCCACTGAGGGTGGCGCGGACCACCGCAGCCTGCACGCTGCGCTTTTCCGGGCCGCGCGCGGACAGCACCAGCGGCTCCAGGTCGTCCACGTCCTCGGCCCCATCGGGCAGGCGCAGGCCCAACGCCTGGGCCAGGAACTGCCCGGCCGGGTCGCACAGGAAGCGGCGCAGCGTGTCCAGGGCCACCTCCGCTTCGGCCGCATCGTCCAGCGGCGCGGGCAGCGGCGCATCGAACCAGGCGGGCAGCGCGCCACGCAGGCCGGCCAGACGCCCGGCCGCCGGGTGCCATTGGCGGCGATAGCTGAAACGCCGCGCATCACCTTCGCCGAACGCGGCCGGCGAGAAGGGCTGCAGGGCGTGGCGCACGGTGAAGTCGCGCGTGGCCGCAGACGGGTCGTGGTGGTAGCCCGCAGCGGCATCGATCAGTTCACTGACCAGAACCGAAGGTTCGCGCACGCTGCCATCGCGCGGGTCGGCCCCCAGATAGCTCAGGTAGAACACGTCCTGGGCGGCAGCAAACAACTGCAGGAACAGGAAGCGGTCATCTTCGCGGGTGGACCGATCGCCCGGGCGCCGCCGCGGCGTATCCAGTTCGGCGGTGAGCTGGTTCAGGCCGGCAGCCGGATCGCGGCGCGGGAAGTCACCGTCGTTCAGGCCCAGCACGCAGATCACCCGGAACGGCAGCAGGCGCATCGGCACCATGCGGCCGAAGCTGATGCCACCGGTCAGCAGCGGCGCACGCGTATCGGCCTCGGACAGCACGCCGGCGAAGTGCGCGCGCACCACCTCCGGTGGCACCCCCTCGGCGAAGCCGGCCCTGTCGGCCTCGTCGGCAAACTGGTTGAGCAGCTTGCGCAGGCGCTCCAGCGCGCGCTGGCTGTTGGGCGAACTGGGCGCTTCCGGCAGCAGTGCGTCAAGCAAGGACAACAGGCGCTGCCGCCACTGCGCCGGGGTCAGCGCTTCGCCGAGACGACGCTGGTAGACGGCCAGCACGCGCAGCAGGCGCAGCAGACGGTCCAACGCATCCAGCGCGCCGCCTTCCAGTTCGGTCCACGGCGCAACGCCGGCCAGGTCGGCATCGCTGCCGGTGGCGTGGCCCAGCAGCAGCCGGTCCAGCGCGAACTGCCAGGTATAGGCGTCATCGCGCGGTGCCTGCATCTGCCCGCGATGGCTGGCGTCGATGCCCCAGCGCGCGCCGGCCTGCTGCAGCCAGCCGTGCAGGCGGTCGAAATCCACCGCCTCCAGGCCGGCGGCCTCGGCCAGCGGCGCGCTGGCCAGCAGATCCAGGATTTCGTTCAAGCCGAAACGCGAGACCGGCAGGCCCAGCAGGTGCACGAACACGTCGGCCAGCGGCTCACCCGCCAGCGGGCTGCTGTCGGCCAGCGCGTACGGAATATGCTCCTCGTCGCCACTGCGGCCGCCGAACACGGCTTCCAGGTACGGCACGTAGGGGTCGATATCCGGTGCAAGCACCGCGATCTCGCGCGGCTGCAGGGGCGGGTCGAAGCGCGGGTCCTGCAGCAGGGCACGCAGCTGGTCGTGCAGGACCTGCAGTTCGCGCAGGCGGGTGTGGCAGGCGTGCACCTGCAGACTCGGGTCATCGCTGCGCAGGCCATCGCGCAGTTCCCCCGACGGCAACGCGCGGCGGTGGAACAGGTCGCGCTGCAGGCGGTGCAACAGGCTGTCGGCCAGGCCGCCTTCAGCCAGCGTGGGCCGGGTGTCTTCTTCCGGGTCGGAATAGGCGGCAATCTCACCGGCCGGGTGCACCACCTCGTAGCTGCCCAGCACCGCCATGAAGTCACGGCCGGCCGCGCCCCATGCTTCCAGCAGGCGGTTCTCGCCGGCAGCTTCACCGAACGGGTCCGGGGCACCGCTGCGCAGGCGTTCGGCCAACGTCTGCAGATCGCCCCAGTAGGATTGCACCGGGGTGGGCATGTAGAAGTGCAGTTCGCCCACCCGCGACTGGGTAGCCATGACCCGCAGCACATCTGGCGAGATGTTCAGCGTGGCGAACGCCGACAGGCGTGGCGGCAGACCCTGCGGCAGCGGTTTGCCAGCGCCTTCGTAGCGCTCCAGGTAGTCCTGGATGCGGCGCGCGCGATAGCCTTGGCCACGGGCGATCGCCCGCCACAGGATTGCCTGCGGATCGTCAGGGTCGGCGCCGGCATCCCAACGCAGCAGCCAGTCGCGGCGCCATGCCTGGTACTTCTCGAACACCGCGGCCAGCTCGCCGGCCAGCGCCCAGGGCTTCAGTGCGTCGCCACCGGCCAGATAGGACTGCAGGGCACGCATCGCCGGCTGGGCCAACAGCGACGGATCGCGCAGGGCGCGGTACAGTTTCCAGCGCAGCCCGGCCGCGTCCAGGTCGTCGGCTTCACCGGGCACGTTCGCGTTGAGGGCGCGGGCGACGAATTCGCCCGGGGTCAGGAACTCCAGGTTCGCCGCTACGCCATACTCTGCCGCCAGGGTGGCCTGCAGCCAGCGGCGCATGGCCACCTGGGGAATCAGCACTACCTCCGGTGCCAGCAGCGGCTGGCCGGAAACCGGCGCGCGCACGTTGCGCGCCAGCAGTGCAGCCAGCACGTCCAGGGAGTTGGAATGGTAGAGACGGAAATCGTTGCCGGGGTCACTCATCGTGCACAGTGTGCCGCACGAGCGCCGCTATTCAATGGTGTACTGGCGGGATCGGTACGGATTGTTCCGGGGTCCCCGGGTATTGTCCCGGTCGTGCGGGTGGCATGGCGTGCGACAATACTGCACCGTCCAGTCCGCTTATGTTCAGCCGGCTGGCCCGATTCTGCCCTGTCGAAAAAACGTTAATGGTGCCCATGTCGGCTTCCGCCTCCAGCTTGGTGCAGTTGTCCAACGTCCGCATCGACCGGAGCGGGCGCACGATCCTGCGCGATGTTTCGCTGCAGGTTCCACAGGGCAGCATCACCGCCGTACTGGGCCCCTCCGGCAGCGGCAAGTCCACGTTGCTGGCCGCGCTGACCGGCGAACTGCGCCCGGTTGAGGGGCAGGTCACCCTGTTCGGCAAGCCCATTCCGCACGGCAGTTCCGAGCTGCTTGAGATGCGCCGCAGCGTGGGTGTGCTGTTGCAGGGCAACGGCCTGCTGACCGACCTCACCGTTGCCGAGAACGTTGCCCTGCCCCTGCGTACCCACACCCGCCTGCCGGCAGCGGTACTGCGTCGGCTGGTGCAGATGAAGCTGCACGCGGTGGGCCTGCTGGCCGCCGCCGATGCCTGGCCGCGCGAGCTGTCCGGCGGCATGGCACGGCGCGTGGCCCTGGCCCGCGCATTGGCGCTGGACCCGCCGTTGATGATCTACGACGAACCGCTGACCGGGCTGGACCCGATCGCCTCGGGGGTGATCATGAGCCTGATCCAGCGCCTCAACCACAGCCTGGGCCTGACCAGCATCATCGTCAGCCACCACGTGCACGAAACCCTGCCGATCTGCGACCAGGTCATCGCCATCGCCAATGGCGGGGTGGTGTTCCAGGGCAGCCCCGAAGCGCTGCAGACCAGCCAGGACCCGCTGCTGCGGCAGTTCCTGCACGGCCAGCCCGACGGCCCCATTCCATTCGATGCTGCCCCGCGGGCGAGGGTCGCCTGATGCCGTTCGTGCAAGCCACCCGTTCGCTGGGCCGCGCCGGCCTGTTCTCGCTCACCGTGCTGCGTGGTTCGCTGCCCACCCGTGACTTCCTGGCCGAGCTGACCCGCGAGATCTACAAGATCGGCGCACGTTCGCTGCCGATCATCGCCGTCGGCGGCGCCTTCGTCGGCCTGGTGCTGACCCTGCAGGGCTACCGCACGCTGACCACCTTCGGTGCGGCAGACGCGCTGTCCACCCTGCTGGGCCTGTCGCTGTACCGCGAGCTGGCGCCGGTGCTGACCGCGCTGCTGTTCATCGGCCGCGCCGGCAGTTCCATTGCCGCCGAGCTGGGCCTGATGCGCGCCACCGACCAGATCAAGGCGCTGGAACTGATGGCCATCGACCCGGTGGCCAAGGCCGTGGCGCCCCGCTTCTGGGCGGCGGTACTGACCGTGCCGCTGCTGACCGGCGTGTTCTGTTCGCTGGCCATCAGCGCCAGCTACTTCGAGGCCGTGCACGTGCTGGGCCTGGACAACGGCGTGTTCTGGTCGGCGCTGCGCAACAGCGTGGACTTCTGGGACGACTTCGGCGTGGCGATGCTGAAGTCGGCCATCTTCGGTGGCACCGCCGCGCTGGTGGCCTCGTATGTGGGCTTCCACGCCGAACCCACCATCGAAGGCACCTCGGTGGCCACCACCCGCGCGGTGGTGAATGCCTCGCTGCTGGTGCTGATGTTCAACTTCGTGCTGTCGGCAATGCTGTTCACGTAACCCTTTCCACCGGCGGCGCGCAGCGCGCGCGGCCACCCAGAGACGATCAGGTATTCCACATGGCCATCCGCGGTCCCAGACTTGAATTCTCCGTCGGCGCGTTCCTGCTGCTGGCCCTGGCTTCGCTCATGGTGCTGGCCGTTGCCTCCACCAACCAGCGTTGGAGCTGGGGCAGCCAGGGCTACGAGCTGAAGGCGCGCTTTTCGCAGGTCGGCCAGCTGCGCAAGCAGGCACCAGTGAAGATCGGCGGCGTGACCGTCGGCCAGGTGGCGGCCATCGATCTTGACCCGGTGAAGTTCGAGTCGATCGTGACCCTGCGCATGGACAGCAAGATCAAGGACCTGCCGGCGGATACCTCGGCCGGCATCTTCACCAGCGGCCTGCTGGGCGAAAGCTACATCGGCCTGCAGCCGGGCGGCGATCCGGACGTCCTCAAGGCCGGTGACGAGATTGTCTTCACCCAGCCGGCGGTCGATCTGATCCAGCTGGTGGGCAAGTACATGTTCAGTGGCGGCGCCGGTGGCGGCGCCGACCCGAAATCCAACGAGAGCGCCCCCGCGCCTGCAACGGAACCGCAACCATGAAGACGAAACTGATCCCGGCCCTGCTCGCATCCTCGCTCCTGCTGGCCAGCCCGCTGCTGGCCCAGGCCCAGTCCACCGCGCCGACCGCAACCGCGCCGCAGGGCCAGGCCGGCAAGGTGGTGATCGATGCCAGCACCCGCATCCTGAGCACCCTGCAGCAGCGCCGCAGCGAATTCAGCAGCAACCCGGCCAGCCTGCGCAGCTACATCGACAGCGAGCTCAACCGCACCTTCGACCGCGACTATGCCGCGCGCCTGGTGCTGGGCACGCATGCCCGCGGCGCGTCCGATGCCGACATCAAGCTGTTCGCCGATGCCATGGCCGACAGCCTGATGCAGCGCTACGGCTCGACCCTGCTGAACATCCAGGGCAAGCCCAGCTTCCGCTTGAAGGGCGAAAGCCCGCTGCCGGGCAACCGCGGCGTGCGCGTGGCCACCGAGCTGGTGCGTGCCGGCGCCGAAGGCACCCCGGTCGAGTACTGGATGCGCAACGTGGGTGGCCAGTGGAAGATCTTCGACGTGAACATCGAAGGCATCTCCTACGTGCAGACCTTCCGCAACCAGTTCGACGCCCCGCTGCGCCAGAAGGGCATCAAGCAGGTGGCCAGCGAACTGCGCAGCGGCAGCATGCAGGCCGGGCCCGCGGGCAATGGCAAGTAAGCCGCTGGCGCTGCTGGAAGGCGACACCCTGCGCCTGCGCGGGGTGTTGGACCGTGCCGCGGTCATCGCCCTCTGGCCGCAGCTGCAGGCCCTGCCGGCCAAGCTGGCACGGCTGGAACTGGGCGACGTGGAACGCGTGGACAGCGCCGGCCTGGCCCTGCTGGCCGAGCTGGCCGCGCGCGCACGCGGGCAGGGCCATGTGCTGGAAATTTCCGGCGCCCCGGCCGGCTACAACGAACTGAGCGCGGCCTACCGGCTGTCGCCCACCCTGGATTTCACCGCACCTTCTGCTGCGAGCTGACATGAACGTCGTACGCGCCATCTCCCTTCTTCTTGTCGCCGCCGCGCTGAGCGCCTGCGCCGGCAAGCCTGCGCGCAGCGACGCGCCCGTGGCTGACACCGTGGTGCCGGCGGCCGCCAGCGAGCCGGTGGCCACCGATGCCGTGGACGCGCCCGACGCCGCGCCGGCGGCTGAAAGCACGGCCACCGCGACGGCCAGTGCCAACGCAGGCGCCGAAGCGGCGCCGCCTGCCGGCCAGGCGGGCGCCAGCGCCGCCACTGCCGACGCCGGTGACCAGGACGATTTCGACGCCCTGTATGGCAGCAATGCCGCCACCGCCGATGCCTCGGCCTACGACCCGTGGGAGCCGCTGAACCGCAAGGTGCATGCGTTCAACAACGCCGTTGATCGCGGCGTCGCCCGCCCGCTGGCCACCGCCTATACCCACGTCGTTCCGCGCTTTGCCCGTACCGGCGTCAGCAACTTCTTCAGCAACCTGCGTTCGCCGCTGACCATCACCAACCAGCTGCTGCAGGGCCGACCGGGCGATGCCTGGGACACCCTGGGCCGCTTCCTGATGAACAGCACGCTGGGCATCGGCGGCCTGTTCGATCCGGCCAGCAAGGCCATGGTCCCGCGCCGCAATGAAGACTTCGGGCAGACCCTGGGTGCCTGGGGCTGGCGCCGTTCGCGCTACGTGGAGCTGCCGTTCTTCGGCCCGCGCACCGTGCGCGATGTGTTCGGCCTGGCCGGTGACATTCCGCTGTCGCCGATCCGCACCATCGAGGAAGACAAGGTCCGTATCGGCCTGCAGGGCCTGCAGCTGGTGGACACCCGCGCGCAGCTGATGGCGCTGGACGATATCCGCGACAGCGCGGTGGACGAGTACGCGCTGACCCGCGATGCCTGGCTGCAGCGCCGCAACTACCAGATCGAAAACGATCTGCGTGGCAAGCGCGAACGTGGCAGCGACGATGCCAACTCGCCCATTCCGGTCGATGCCATGCCGATGCCGCAGTGGAGCAACTGACCGCTGCGTCCGGTGCATGAAAAAACCCCGCCTTGGCGGGGTTTTTTTTTTGCCGCTGCCCTGGGGTCAGAGCCCTTTCCGGTGGAAAGGGATCCGACCCCGGCGGATCAGGCGGCCAGGGCGGCCTCGACCGCTTCGCGCAGGCGCGCATCATCGGCGGCCACGTCCGGTGCGAAGCGGGCGATGACCTTGCCGTCGCGGCCGATCAGGAACTTCTCGAAGTTCCACAGCACCGACGGTGCCGGCAGGGTGGGAATGTCCTTGCCGGCCAGCAGCTCGCGCAGCGGGCCTTCGCCGATGGCCTGCGGCTGGGCGGCGGTCAGCTGCTGGTACAGCGGGTGGATGTCCTCACCGGCCACGCTGATCTTGGCGAACATCGGGAAGCTGACGTTGTAGGTCAGCTGGCAGAACTGCTGGATCTCGGCTTCGCTGCCCGGCTCCTGGCCGAGGAAGTTGTTGGCCGGGAAGCCCAGCACTTCCAGGCCCTGCGCCTGCTTGTCGGCGTACAGCGCCTGCAGGCCTTCGTACTGCTTGGTCAGGCCGCACTTGGAGGCAACGTTCACCAGCAGCAGGACCTTGCCGTTGTAGTCGGCCAGGGACGACGGCTGGCCGTCGATGGTGGTGAGGGAAATGTCCTGGATCGGGGTGCTCACGCGGGTGCTCCGGCAATGGCGGGAAAGGTCTGCCAGCATAGCGCCGCGCGCGTGCTGCGCGCGCTCAATCCACGCAGATCGTGCCCTGTGCCTTGCCCGCTTCGATGCGCTGGCGGCAACCGAAGTTCTGGCTGGCATCGCGCTGGCAGGTGCCGGTGGCCACCACGCCTGCTTCGGTTTCGCTGGTGGCCAGGCACTGGCCGCTGCAGTCCTGCTTGCCGCTGCAGGTCTTGCCCGCATCGGCATAGGGAATCACGCACTGCACGCGCTGCAGCCGGCCCAGCGGCTGCAGGGTGCCGCCGGCGGCGCGGCAATCGACGTCGCGCGCTTCCTGGTAGGCCTGGCTGGCTTCAGCGGTGTCGGCCGCGGCCGGCTGTGCCGCCGCATCGGTCGCCGGTGGCGTACTGCTGCAGGCGGCCAGCAGCACACCCAGGACAAGGCTGGCAAGGAAACGAAGGCGCATGGTCGGACCTGCTGGCGGTAATCGAGGCCGCCAGCATACGCACCGCACGGTGCAAAGGGTGTGTCAGCCCTGCCCGGCTTCGTCGGCCTCGGGCGCTTCGTCTGCGGCCAGGCCATCGGGCAGCAGCTGCCGGCTCTGCTCGGCCGGCAGCGATTCCACCTCGCGCAGCTTGCGCGCGATCGCCCGCGTGCGCACACCGGTCTGGTCGATCTGCTTGCTGGCCTGGTCCAGCTTGGCCTTCACGTTGTCCAGCACATCGCCGAACTTGCCGAACTCGGTCTTCACCGCGCCCAGCAGGCTCCACACTTCGCTGGAGCGCTTTTCGATGGCCAGGGTACGGAAGCCCATCTGCAGGCTGTTGAGCAGCGCGGTGACCGTGGTCGGCCCCGCCACCACCACGCGATGATCACGCTGCAGCAGGTCCACCAGCCCGGGGCGTCGGATCACTTCGGCGTACAGGCCTTCGGTGGGCAGGAACATCACCGCGAAATCGGTGGTGTGCGGCGGCACGATGTACTTTTCGCAGATGGACTTGGCCTGGATCTTCACCGCCCGCTCCAACTGCGCGCCCTGCACACGCACCAGCTCGGCGTCGCCCTGTTCCTGCGCATCCAGCAGACGCTCGTAGTCTTCACGCGGGAACTTGGAATCGATCGGCAGCCACACCGGCGCATCGTCGGCGGCGCGGCCAGGCAGGCGCACCGCGATATCGACCATCTCGCCGCTGTCCGGACGGACCTTCACTGCGCGTGCGTACTGTTCCTGGATCAGGGTCTGCTCCAGGATGTTTTCCAGCTGCACTTCGCCCCAGCTGCCACGGGTCTTCACGTTGGTCAGCACGCGCTTCAGATCGCCGACGCCGGTGGCCAGCTGCTGCATCTCGCCCAGGCCGCGCTGCACCTGTTCCAGGCGCTCGGACACCAGCTTGAACGACTGCCCCAGGCGGGTTTCCAGCGTGGACTGCAGCTTCTCGTCCACCGTCACCCGCATCTGTTCCAGCTTCTGCGCATTGTCGGTCTGCAGCGCGCGCAGCTGCTCTTCCAGGGTGGCGCGCATTTCGGCAATACGCTGCTCGTTGCGCTGGGTCAGTTCCTGCAGGCGCAGGCCCAGGCTTTCGGTCAGGCGCTGCTGTGACTGCGCGCCTTCCTCGCGGCCCTTGCGTGCATCGTCCACCAGCGTCTGCCGCAGCGCGCCCAGCTGGGTATCGGTGCGCGTGGTCAGTTCCTGCAGCTGCTGGCCGAAGGCATGGATGCGCGCTTCCTGCTGCTGGCCGAACACTTCCAGCTGCGCACGCAGTTCCTGCAGGCGCTGGCCCAGCAGTGCACCGCTGCGCTGCTGGCTGTCGGCCGCCTCGGCGCGCGCCTTGCGGGCATCTTCGCCCAGCGCTTCGCGCAGCAGGTCCAGGCGCTGGTCGGTGCGGGTGGAAAGATCGGTCAGCGCGCGGGCGAAGCCGTCGAGCTGTTCGCGCAGTTCGCTGCGGCCGCTGCGGGCCTCTTCGCGCACGGCCTGTTCCAGGCGGTCATGGGGAGGCCGGCGCAGCAGGGCGACCAGCTGCAGGACAAGGATGGCCAGCAGGAGGCCGCCAACGATCAGGAATTCGGTTTGCATGCCACCAGTGTAGGCTGGCCCCGTCTCAAACGCTGCGTCTGACCATGTTCGAACTGTACGGAAAGCCGACCTCGATCAACGTGCGCAAGGTGCTGTGGCTGTGCGCCGGGCTGGACCTGGCGGTGCAGCACCATGCGGCGCCCAGTGCCGAGCTGCTGCGCCGGCTGAACCCGAACACGCAGGTACCGGTGCTGCGCGAGGGCGACTTCGTGCTGTGGGAATCCAACAGCATCTGCCGCTACCTGGCCACGCGCGCCGGGCGCGATGACCTGCTGCCGATGGCGCCGCAGGCGCGGGCACGGGTGGAACAGTGGATGGACTGGCAGGCCACCGATCTGAACACGGCGTGGCGCCATGTGTTCATGGCGCGCGTGCGCGGGCATGCGGATTACCCGGACGATGCGCGGGCGGATGCAAGCCTGGCGCAGTGGAACCGGCTGATGGCGATGCTGGATGCGCAGCTGGCGCTGCACGCGTACGTGGCCGGCGATGACTTCACTCTGGCCGATATCGGGCTGGGGCTGTCGACGCAGCGCTGGCGCAGCACACCGGGCAACAAGCCGGCGCTGGCCAACGTGGCCGCCTGGTTCGAGCGCCTGCGGCAACAGCCGGGGTTTGCCGAACACGTCGACAACGGCGTGGCCTGAGGGGGGGGTGTTTTTGCAGGGCTTGCAGCCCTGCACCTGCCGTAGAGTCGAGCCATGCTCGACTGAAGCAACGTCAAGAGCTGGGTGTCCGTGGGATGGCGGGGTGGGTCCGGTTGCGGGGGACGCCGTAAACCCATCCATGGGGGCTTAGCCGCGCCATCCATGGCGCG
>NZ_DAMBCN010000033.1:0-39164 GCF_032056425.1 Stenotrophomonas sp. | reverse complement strand
CATCCATGCGGCTCACGCCCCCGCAACCGGACCCACCCCGCCTTCGACAGTTTCCAGTGATCTGTCGGGAAGGCACGGGGTCGGATCCCGTTGCTGCGCAACGGGCTCTGACCCCAGATAGTTTCTGACCCCAGATAGTTTTGGATATCTGACAGATGTGTCGACCAAGGTCGACACCTACCAACAGCAGAGGGGAACTGTCAGAGGTGGGGCGGTGTCGGAGTGCGGGGTGTCAGCCGCATGGATGCGGCTGCCAAGCCTACACGGGTGAGGGCGCTTTGCTTGCGAAGCACTGCTTCGCAAGCGCCCGAACGCACAGCCGCCAGCGGCTGGGCCGGGCCCCGGAGGGGGACTTGCGGCGTCCCCGCATTCCGACACCGCCCCGCCATCCCACAGAATGCCCGCTCTTGCTTTGGACGTTGCCGTTGCCGTTGCATCGAGCAGGTGCAGGGCGCCGCCCTGCAAACTACAACCACCGCCCCTGCACCACCACGCGCCGTTCGACCGGAACGCCTGCCACCGCCGCCGGGCCGTGATCGGCGCGCACCGCCACGAACGTGGCCGGCAGGCCTTCGCCAATGCCGTACTGCGGCAGCCCGATCACCTGCGCGGCATGCGTGGTCACCATGTCCAGCGCCAGATCAAGATCGGCATCGGTGTAGAAGCCCGAGCGGTAACCCAGCAGCATCGCCCGCTGCAGCAGATCACCATTGCCGTAGGGCCACCAGCAATCGCGGATGTTGTCGTTGCCGGCGAACACCCGCACCCCGGCATCGTGCAGTGCACGCAGCGGCGGGAACGGATGATCACCGGGCGCGTTGCTCATGATCGCCACACCCGCGCTGGCCAGTGCCTCGCCCACCTGCAGCGCGCGCGCCAGCGGCACCTCGCCCAGCGCGTACGCATGGCTGACCGCCACCCGTCCCTGCAGGCCCGCCGCTTCGGTGCGCGCGGCAATGCGCAGCAACTGCGCCAGCCCGATCTCACCCGGTTCGTGCAGGTGGATGTCCAGACGCACCGCGTGGCGCTCGGCCAGACCGAACAGCAGCGCAAGCTGCCCGTCGGCATCACCGTCCAGGGTGCTGGGATCGATGCCGCCCAGCACCTGCACGCCAGCATCCAGGGCCTGCTGCAGCACCGTGGCGGTGCCCGGGCAGGACATCACCCCCGCCTGCGGGAACGCCACCAGCTGGATCTGCATCAGGTCCGCGCAGCGCTCGGCCGCTTCGCGTACCCCCTGCAGGTGCTGAAGGCCCGTACTGCCATCAATGTCGACATGGCAGCGCATGGCCACCGTGCCAAACGCACTGCACTGGCGGATCAGCGCCTCGGCCCGATCGACCATGGGTGCGGCGGCGGCAACGGCCTTCTTTTCCACGGCCAGGCGCTCACGCAGGCTGGCCACCGGCTGGTGCGGGTGCCAGCGGTCGCCCACGAAGCTCTTGTCCAGGTGGATATGGCCGTCGACCAGCCCCGGCAGCACGGTGAAACCGGAAAGGTTGACGCTTTCGGCACCTTCGGCCGCGCCAACCATGTCGTTGAGCCCCTGATAGCAGCCGTCACGGATATGGAACTGCAGCGGCGCGCCGTGGCGATCCACCCCACCATGAACGAATTGAAGGGCCATCAGTCTCTCCACAGGTCAGAACAGGCGGCCATCGTGCGCCTGCCCGCTGCCATCGGCCAACGAAATATGGTGATGCCAGCCATTCGATGCGGCGATGGCGGCCCGACAGCCACACGCTGCGGGCACGCCTGAACAGGTACCATAGCGCTCTGTTCCCGCTGTAGATGCCATATGGGCCCGTCCGACCGCCACGATCGTCTCCGCCGCTGGCAGGCCGCGTCCCTGTTGGCCGCCGCGCCGATGGCCAGCCTGGCCGCCAGTGACGCCCCGGCCACCGCCCCGCCGCCCTCCCCGCCCGGGCAGCAGCGCGTTGCGGCGGCGGTACTTGTGGAACGCCTGCACCAGCGGGTGCTGTCTGGGCAGAGCGCCACCGCCACCCTGGAAAGCTGGTGTGCCGAGCACGGCCTGGCCGAGCAGGCACGCGTACGTGCGGTTCGCGTGCACGGGCAGGACAAGGTTGCCCCGATGGAGGTACTGCGCGCGCTGGGTGCCAGTGAAGGCACGGCCGTACGCTATCGGCGCGTGCAGCTGGTGTGCGGCAGCCGGGTCCTGTCCGAGGCCGACAACTGGTACCTGCCCACCCGCCTCAGCCCGGCCATGAACCAGGTACTGGACAGCACTGACGAACCCTTCGGTCGCGTGGTCGGGCCCCTGGGGTTCGAGCGCCAGACCCTGGCCGACCAGACATTCTGGCCGGCCCGCAGCGATGGCAGTCACGGCGTGATCCTGGAAGTGCGCGCCCTGCTGCGTGACCGCCAGCAACAGCCGTTCAGCTACGTCATCGAGTCTTACAGCGCGCATGCACTGCCGTAGCAGCGCGCGCGCCGTTCACGCAATCTGCAACAAATTGGATAGCATTCGGCCCGGCGTCGCGGCAAGGTCGGATGCATGTGTACCGAACCCGTTCCCTCGCCCGTTCCCGCGCTGCACCCGGTGCTGCGTCGGCATCTGCTGCATCTGACCCATGGCAGCGTGACCGTGCGTGCGTTGCAGCGCAACGACCTCAACGACTGGTTGGGCCTGTGCGTGCAGCGCCGCGCACAGCATGGCTTCGGCTGCCGGCCGGACGCCGACGTGCAGCTGCTGATCGGGGTACAGCGCTCACGCCTGCAGTTCGACAATGACCAGTTGCTGCTGGGCGTGTTCGACGCCAGCAACGGCCGCCTGCTGGACCAGTTGGGCGTCCGCCTGCAATCGACACAGGCTCGCAGCGCCGAACTGCACCCGTTCTGCCAGGGCCTCTGGAAGGGCACCCAGTCCCTGCGCGATACGCTGCACGCGCTCTGCCCTTTCCTGTTTGAACAGGTGGGCCTGCATCGCCTGTATGTGCTGCTGCCAGCACAGACCCCGAAGACCGTCGCCTCGGTCTGGAAGGATGCCGGCTTTGAAAAGGAGGGCGTGCTGCGCGGCCAGCACTTCGATGGCGCGCAATGGCAGGACCGCCATCTGCACGCGTTGACCGCGCCGGAGTGGCGCCGTCGCCAGGATGAAACCGGCTAGCGCACGCGTTCCAACACCTGGTCGGCACCGGTCAGCACCGAGCACGCATGATCCTGCAGCTCCTCGGCGCTGGCCTCGTTGCGGGTCGCGGCATCGACCCGCGTCGCCAGCAGCACGAAGCCAGGCGTGCCCTGCACGTCCTGGCGCCCCGCCACCAGAAGGCTCCACTGGCCCGCCTCCGCCACGCCGCTCAAGCCGTAGGCCAGCAGGTTCAGTGGATTGGCAGTCAGTTCCGGACCGGGCAGCACCCGCGCCTGATAGACGTGGCCGCGCAGCGGAGCCGGCAGCGGTGCCCACTCCGGCCCAAGCGCGCCTGCCTGTGCGTCCAGCGCCTGCAGCACATCGGCGCGCAGGCAGTCCACGTGGATGTGCAGCTGATGCTGCGAACGCCCGTGCGGCGAATTCAGCGCCAGGCTGGCCACCTCGCGCGGCAGCGTCTGGCCCAGTGCTCGTTCGCTGTGCACGCGGGCCTGCCACGCCGCAGCGAAATAGTTGGGGACGCCGCGCTGGTACAGCGCCGGGCTTTCAATGCCGCTCACCTTGTCCAGCGGCATCAGCAGGAACTGGTAGTCGCCGTGCGTATCCTTGACCAGCACATCGCGCCGGTCGGCCGCTTCATTGACCTGCAGACAGCTGCCCTGCGGCCCCTGCGGGTTGCGGCAGTCGCGCTGGATGACCCGCCACAGCGCATCGGAGTGGGCCGGCGGCGGCGTACTGGCACAACCAGCCAGACCGGCGAGGGACAACAGCAGCAACGAACGCGGGAACACGGCGGGATCCGGACAGGCGGCGGGCCATTCTACCGGCTCCCGGCACAGCTTCAGTAGGTGCCGAACGGCACCTCGACACGCAGCGGTGGTCCCGCCGGCACCGGCTGCAGGGTGTAGCGGTCCAGCGCGCCCTCTTCATCGGACTGCGGCAACCGCTGGAAGGTCAGCAGGTACTGTGCCTCGCCCCAGCGCACGCGGGTGCCCGTGCTGTCCACCGCGGCCCCCTCGGGCAGCAGCAGGCCGCCCAGGTCGCTGTAGGCGCCGGGCACATCGGCAAAGGTGTAATCCACCAGCTCATCGACCCGCTGCATGGCATACACGTGCGGCAGATAGGGGCGCGCGGCACTGTGCACATTGCCCAGGTCGGCCACCCATACCGCGGGCAGGTGATACTGCTCGCGCAGTACGTTCACCCCCAACGAGGGGCTGGCGACCTGCAGGCAGCACACCGTGCGCCGGCCCTCGCGGTCCAGGACCGCGAAACGGTCGCCACGGGTCGCCGCCTGCGGCAGCATGGCGAAGGCCAGATTGCGCTGCGCCGGGACATGGCCGGTTTCGGTCTGCAGATTGCGCCAGGCACCGAACAGCGCGCCGTCCGCCACCGCCGTCGGCTCGGTCTGGGCCTGCGCGAACGCGGCCATGCCCAGGCTCAGCACGCCTGCAAGGATCCGCACGGAGTGGACTCGGACTGCCTTCATCTGCGATCACACGCCTGCGCCGGCAAGGCCCGGCTCCGCCCATCGACGCTGCGTCGACACACCGCGCACTATGCAGCGTGGCGCCGGCACCGGCAATGATCCCGTCGCTGCCAGCTGCACTGTGGCGGTGCTATCGTGCAGCCATTCCCCTGCGCAGGAGCGCCCGCATGACCGCCATCCGCCTGTCCCTGCTGCTGCCCGCCTCGGCCCTGCTGTTGTCGGCCTGTGTCAGCACGCCCGGCCCGCAGGTGAGCGGCAGCGGCCAGTGCAACGCCAGCACGCTGGGGTGGGCCGTCGGCCAGCCCGCAGACGAAGCGAACATGCGGCGCCTGTCCCGCGAAAGCGGCGCCGGCCTGGTCAACCCGATCGGACCGAATACCATCACCACCCGCGACATCCGCCCCGACCGCCTGCGCGTGTTCGTGGACAAGGACAACATCATCACCGCCGCCCGCTGCGAATGACCCCGGGGCGTGCCCAACGGCCCGCGCCCCGGCTATTGGTAGAGTCGAGCTTGCTCGACTGCTCCGGATCCGGCATTTCGTAGCGTCGAGCTTGCTCGACTCTACCAAAGCGGTGCACCCCCACCCCACCAAAGCGGTGCAATCACACCCCATCCGAGGCACTGCAATCACACCCGCCCCATCCTTTCGCCTTGGAGGTATGGCCGATGCCGGGGTTGAACGTATTGCTCGGGTCCAGCTGCTGGTAGAACGCTGCCAACGCCGGCTTGGCCGGATACAGGTGGCCCACGTTGTGCTCTGCCGGATACTCCGCCCCACGCTGGTCCAGCAGGGCCCACATCGCATGTTCGATCGCCATCGGGTCTTCGCCCTTGCGTGCGATGTAGTCCTGGTGGAACACGTGGCAGAGGAAATGCCCGTAATAAAGCTTGTGCAGCAGGCGCCCGTCGATATCCGCCGGCAGCGTCTCGAACCAGTCGGCGTCGTCGCGGCGCAGTGCGATATCCAGCGCCACGATGTCCTGCACCTGGGCGCGATGCACTTCGCGGTAACGCACGGCCGCCCCGGCCACGGCGAACCGGTGCAGGAAGGCCTTGCGCCCTTCGTCTGCTGTGCAGCGGAAGAAGCTGCCCTCGTGGTTGGCGAAACACTCCCGCAACCAGCGCTCGGTCTCTGCAGCGTCCTGCGCCGATACCTTCAACAGCAGGTGATGCTCGTAGCGCTGGCGGAACTCGCCCATGCGCGTCGGCAGGTGCGAAGGCAGCAGTGCGGTCAGCGCCTGCATCGCCCGGTCGGTGACGCCGCGCAGCCCGATCCGCTCGAACCAGCCATCCACCCGGCTTTTCAAGGCGAAGGCTGCTGGCACGCGCGCGGTGCCCAGCTGGTCGATCAGCAGGAAGGTGTCCTTGCCGTAGCGCTCGCCGATGTCATAGGCATCACGGTGGATGTATTCCCCCGCGATCGGCAGACGTTCGAATCCGGTCAGCAGCTGGCGGCGGATGGCGGTGAGCGTGGCGGTGCGGTTGCTGCCGATGTAGAACACCTCGGCCGCTTCCTTCTCGAACGTATCCAGGCGCACGGCGAACACCGCCAGCTTGCCGGCAGAACCGGCCGCTTCGAAATGGCGGCCGGGGTCGGCATTGAAGCGTGCCGGCGTATCGGCATCGACCTTGCGCACGTCGTCGCTGTAACGCTGGTCGGACGCGGCGCGCCCATCGCCATCGCCCACGTCGGCCGCACTGTACTGCCCGTCCTGCAGGCGCTGCAGGATCTGCTCGGGGGTATCGCCCAGGGCGATGCCCAGGTGGTTGACCAGTTGCAGCCGGCCCTGCGCATCGACCTGTGCATACAGCGCCAGCTCGGTGTAGGCCGGACCACGGCGCACCAGGGCGCCGCCGGAGTTGTTGCAGACCCCGCCCAGCACCGAGGCACCAATGCACGACGAACCGATCACCGAATGCGGTTCGCGCCCCAGCGGCGCCAGCGTCTGCTCAAGGCGGTCCAGGGTGGCACCGGGCAGGCACAGTACCTGGCGGCCTTCGTTCAACAGCTGGATGCCGGTCAGCCGCAGCGTGCTGACCAGCACGATCGGGCGCCCATAGTCGTTGCCATCCGGGGTCGAGCCACCGGTCAGGCCGGTGTTGGCCGCCTGCAGGATGATCGCCGCGCCGCCCTGCACGGCCGCCTGCAGCACGTGCCACAGTTCCAGCAGCGTGCCGGGGCGCACCACCGCCAGCACCGGGCCTTCACCGAAGCGATAGCCGCGGCGGAAGCGGCGCGTGGCGCGGTCGCCGGTCAGCACGTGGCGATGGCCCACGGCGTTGCGCAACTGCGCCAACACGGCATCGGTATCGCTCATGGCAGGCGCACCAGCGAGTCGCGGCCGATATCGGCAATGCGGCGCGCGCCGGTGAGGGTCATCGCCACCCGCATCTCCTTGGCGATCAGGTCCAGCAGATTGGCGACCCCGGCCTCGCCCTGGGCCGCCAGTGCGTAGACGAAGGCGCGCCCCAGCAACACCGTGTCGGCGCCCAGCGCCAGCATGCGCACCACGTCCAGGCCGTTGCGGATGCCCGAGTCGGCCAGGATCTTCATATCGCCCTGCACCGCATCGGCAATGGCCGGCAGCGCCCGCGCGGTGGACAGCACGCCATCGAGCTGGCGACCGCCATGATTGGACACCACGATGCCATCAGCACCGAACTTCACCGCATCACGTGCATCGTCCGGGTCGAGGATGCCCTTGATCACCATCGGCCCCTTCCAGAACTCGCGGATCCATTCCAGGTCCTTCCAGGAAATGGACGGATCGAAGTTGCTGCCGAGCCAACCGATGTAGTCCGCCAACCCGGTCGGATGGCCGCGGTAGGCGGAAATATTGCCCAGGTCGTGCGGGCGGCCGAACAGACCGACATCCCACGCCCAGTGCGGATGGGTGATGGCCTGGCCGATGCGACGCAGCGGCGCATTGGGGCCGCTCATGCCCGAGTGCGCGTCACGATAGCGCGCGCCGGGCACCGGCATGTCCACGGTGAACACCAGGGTGGTCACGCCGGCGGCCTGCGCCCGCTGCAGCGCGTTGCGCATGAAGCCGCGGTCGCGCAGCACGTACAGCTGGAACCACATCGGGCGCTGGATGGCCGGAGCCACTTCCTCGATCGGGCACACCGACACCGTGGACAGGGTGAACGGAATGCCGCGACTGTCCGCCGCCCGCGCCGCCTGCACTTCGCCCCGCCGCGCGTACATGCCGGTCAGGCCCACCGGCGCCAGCGCCACCGGCATCGCCAGTTTCTCGCCGAACAGCTCGGTTTCCAGGCTCAGGTCGGCCATGTTGCGCAGGATGCGCTGGCGCAGCGCGATGTCGGACAGATCGGAAACGTTGCGCTTCAGCGTGTGCTCGGCATACGCGCCGCCATCGATGTAATGGAACAGGAACGGCGGCAGCCGGCGTTGCGCTGCGGCACGGTAATCGGTGGAGGCGGAAATGATCATGGATTCAACCGGAAGTAGTCAGCCGTGCGGGGACGGCAGGCGCGAGGCCCGTGCACGCCGGGCTTCGTTGTCATCGAGCGTGCGCAGTGTGGTGTGCACGAATTCAAGGTGGGCATGCGCGGCGGCGCGCGCGCGCTCGGGGTCGCCGGCCAGCACCGCATCCATCATTTCCCGATGCTGGTCGGACAACGGCGAGAAGGTCCGGGCCGAGGTGTACAGCTTCTCGCGGCTTTGCGAGATGTTGGTCTGCAGCAGTTCGAACAGGCCGCGCATCACCTGCAGCAGCACCAGGTTGTGCGACGCCTCGGCAATGGACAGATGGAACGCGGCATCGGCCTGCGCTTCGCCAGCAGGGTCATCCTTGCCGTGCGCCTCCATCATGGTCTGGAACGCGGCGGCGATGCGCGTGCGGTCCTCATCGGTCGCGCGCAGCGCGGCATGCCAGGCCGTGGCGCCTTCCAGTGCGTGGCGGATTTCCAGCACGTCGAAGCGGTATTCCGGGTCGCCCTGGAACAGCGGCAGGTACGGTGCCAGTGGCTCGTCCAGCGTCTGCCGGGCGCGCGCAGCCGGTGCAGCCACGTAGGTACCACCGCCCACCCGGGCCGTCAGCAGGCCCTGGCTGGACAGCTGCGCGATGGCCTCGCGCAGCGCCGTGCGCGATACCCCCAGCCGCACCGCCAGGGCGCGTTCGGCTGGCAGCCGGTCGCCCGGCTGCAGCTGCTGTTCCTGCACCAGCGCGCGCAGCTGCGCGGCCACCTTGTCCGAAACCCGTTGCATGCTCATGGCGCCATTGTGACCCGAACCGCGCAACGCTGGAGGAACGCGCTGGCCATGGCTCAGGGAATCATCCAGGTCAGCCAGTAGGCCTGGGCCAGCGTGATCAGTCCGACCATCGTGGTGAAGATCAGGCTGTGCTTGACGGTAAAGCGGAACAGGTCCGATTCCTTGCCGGCCAGGCCCACCGCCGCACAGGCAATGGCGATGGACTGCGGGGAAATCATCTTGCCGGTCACCCCGCCGGTGGTGTTGGCCGCCACCAGCAGCACGTCCGATACGCCGATCTGCTGCGCGGTGGTCGCCTGCAGCGCCGAGAACAGCGCGTTCGAAGAGGTGTCCGAGCCGGTCAGGAACACGCCCAGCCAGCCCAGGAACGGCGAGAAGAACGGGAACGCATCACCGGTGTGGGCAAGCGCCAGCGCCAGGGTGGCCGACAGCCCGGAGTAATTGGCGATGAAGGCAAAGGCCAGCACCATGCCGATGGAATAGATCGGCACGCGCAGCTCGCGCACCGTCTCGCCGAAGGTCTGCAGCGCGGCCTTTGCCGGCATGCGCAGGGCGATGATGGCAATCACCGCCGCCAGGATGATCGCGGTGCCGGTAGCCGAGAACCAGTCGAACTTGTAGATCGCCTCGTAGCTCAGCGGCGCCGGCACGATCGGCGGCATCTTCTGCACCATCTGGTCCAGGCCGGGCACCGGCAGCTTCAGCACCCAGCTTTCCAGCGCACCGCCGGCGGCGAACAACGCCTTGAACGGCTTGATGCTCCACAGCGTGACCATGGCGGTCAGGATCAGGAACGGCGACCACGCCTTGGCAATCTGGCCCACGCTATGGCGCGGTGCCTCCAGCGCCTGTGCAGCGGCCCGCGCACTTGTTTCGGTATCGAAACGGAAGATACGCACCGGCTTCCAGCGGCGCAGGAACAGGGTCAGGCACACCAGCGAGGCCAGCGAGGCGGTGATGTCCGGCAGCTCCGGGCCGATAAAGTTGGAGGTCAGGTACTGGGCGATGGCGAACGAGCCACCGGCCACCAGAACCGCCGGCCAGGTTTCCTTGATGCCGCGCCAGCCATCCATGATCGCCATGATCCAGAACAGCACGATGATGGTCAGGAACGGCAGCTGGCGGCCGGCCATCTGGCCGATCTCGAACGCGTCCAGGCCGGTCACCTGCCCGGCAACGATGATCGGAATGCCCATGGCACCGAACGCCACCGGTGCGGTGTTGACGATCAGGCACAGGCCGGCCGCATACAGCGGCTTGAAGCCCAGGCCGACCAGCAGCGCGGCGGTGATCGCCACGGGCGCGCCGAACCCGGCGGCGCCTTCCAGGAAGGCACCGAAGGCGAAGCCCACCATCAGCATCTGCAGGCGCTGGTCTTCGGTCACCGACAGGATCGAGGCGCGGATGATGTCGAACTGCCCCGTCTTGACCGAGACCTTGTACAGGAACACCGCGCCGATGATGATCCAGGCGATCGGCCACAGCCCGTAGACGAAGCCGTAGCCGGCCGCCCCCAGCGCCTGCGCCAGCGGCATGCGGTAGAACAGCAGGGCCACGCCGAGCGCGATGGCTACGGTGATCGTGCCGGCCAGCCAGCCCTTCATGCGCAGCACGGCCAGGGCGACGAAGAAGAAGGCGATCGGCAGCAGCGCGATAAGGCTGGACAACCACAGGTTGCCGGCGGGGTCGTACAGGTGTTGCCAGGGCTGCATGGAAAATCTCGGCGTTGACGGGGAACCCACCGCAGTGGGGCGGTCCGTGGCGCGTGGATATTGGTCGTACCATTATCCGCAACAAATGCACCACTGGTGGCGGATTGAACCGCCATTCCCGCAAGACGCCTATTAGACCATAGCGTTAGTTCTGGCTTATTGGTATGACCATTAGAAGAAAGGATCAGAGCCCCTGCGGGGATCTGACCCTGTTGCGGCGGGGTCGGATCCCCGACAGGGGCTCCGACCCCACCCCGCCGCTCACAGCTTCTTCTCCACCCGCCGTATCACCGCCAGTACCAGCACGCACAGCACGCTCACCCCCATCGCGATCACGTACTTGCCAATGCCCACGGCAATGCCGATGGCGGCGGCCATCACAAGAGAACTGGCAGTCGTCAGCCCACTGACCTGGTCTTCGCGGTTGCCGCGCAGGATGGTGCCGGCGGCAACGAAGCCCACGCAGGCCACCACGGCCTCGATCAGGCGTACGGGATCGACCTGCAGCAGGTCGCGGTAGCGCTCCTGCTGGAAATGCTCGGCCA
Source organism: Stenotrophomonas sp. (assembly GCF_032056425.1). Classification (GTDB taxonomy): domain Bacteria; phylum Pseudomonadota; class Gammaproteobacteria; order Xanthomonadales; family Xanthomonadaceae; genus Stenotrophomonas. Next base: position 28,071 of record NZ_DAMBCN010000033.1, on the reverse strand, counting down.
CCGAATCGCCCAGGCCGACGATCAACGCCGCCGCGCCCGCAATGAGCATGTGTGTGCGCAGGCCTGCGGCATGTTTGCCCATCTCGCGTTCAACACCCAGCACGCCGCCAAACACCATGGCGGCGGCCACGCGCAACAGGATCGATACGTCCTGGGTAAGTTCCATCAGCCGGCTCCGGGATTTTCCCGGAGCGTCGCGCGCGGCGCGTGGCATCACAGTGAAGGCGCCCGCACGGCCGGTTCACCGGGTTGCGCCGGGCCGTGCCCGGCGTCACCTTCGCTCAGCGCATCACTGCGCCAAGTAGCCCCCGTCGATCGCGTAGTAGGTACCCGTCGCGAACGAGGCATCACTGCTGGCCAGCCACGCCACCAGTGCCGCCACCTCGTCCGGCTTGCCCAGCCGCTTCAGGGCATGCTTGGCTTCCAGCGTGGCACGCGCATTCGCATCCATCTTGTCCAGCAGCGGCGTGGCAATGAAGCCCGGACCCACTGCATTGATGCGGATGCCGTCGGCGGCGTGTTCCCACGCGGCGGTCTGGGTCAGCCCGACCACACCGTGCTTGGCCGCCACGTAGGCGGTGGAACCGGCAAAGCCCACCTGGCCCAGGATCGACGCCATGTTGATGATGCTGCCACCCTTGCCGGCCGTGCGCATCGCCTGGATCTGCGCACGCTGGCACAGGAACACGCTGGTCAGGTTCACATCCACCACGCGCTTCCAGCCATCAACCGGGTAATCACCACTGCTGGCTGCCGGGCCGCCGATACCGGCATTGTTCACCGCGATATCCAGCCCGCCCAGTTCGTTCACCGTGCGCTGCACGGCCGCGTCCACCGCTGCCTCGTCGGTTACGTCCAAGGCGATGCCGATGGCTTCGGCACCCTTGGCCTTCAAGGCCTGCACGGTCGCATCCACGGTGTCCTGCTTCAGGTCCCACACCGAAATGCGCGCGCCGGAGGCAGCAAGCAGTTCGGCCACGGCCAGGCCGATGCCGGAAACGCCGCCGGTCACAATGGCGGTCTTTCCGCCCAGCTGATAGTCAATCATCTGTGTACTCCACGTGTTGGGAATCGATGCGGGCCTGCCCGCCTGCTCTCGAATCTACGCCGCAGCGTGTTACGGAAGCGGCACGCGGCGCACCCGTACCACGCAACGATCCTTCCCATCGCTGCAACGCGCGCGGCCCTATGCTCATCCACACCTCCCCCAATGCATGGACCCCCTGATGAATGCCGAATCCCGCGTGTTGTTCACGCCCACCCGCCTGGGTGATATCGCCGTTGCCAACCGCATCGCCATGGCCCCGCTCACCCGCAACCGCGCGCTGCCCGATCGCGTGCCGTCGCCGCTGGCGGTCACCTACTACCAGCAGCGGGCCAGCGCCGGCCTGATCATTGCCGAAGCCACCCAGATCAGCCCACTTGGCCAGGGCTACCTGGATACCCCCGGCATCTACAGCGCCGAACAGGTTGCGGCATGGAAATCCATCACCGATGCGGTGCACGCAGAAGGCGGCCGCATCGTGCTGCAGTTGTGGCATGTGGGCCGCATCTCGCACACCAGCCTGCTGCCGGAAGGCGAGGTGCCGGTAGCGCCCAGCGCCCTGCGCGCGAACGGCAAGACCTTCACCGCCAACGGGTTTGAGGATGTGTCCGCACCCCGTGCGCTGGCCATCGAGGAAATTCCGGCGCTGATCGAGGATTACCGCATCGCCGCGCGCAACGCCATTGCGGCCGGTTTTGACGGCGTGGAAGTGCATGCGGCCAACGGTTACCTGATCGATCAGTTCCTGCGCGATGGCAGCAACCAGCGCAGCGATGCCTACGGCGGCAGCATCGAAAACCGCACGCGCCTGCTGTTCGAAGTGACGAGCGCGGTGGCCGAGGCCATCGGCGCGGCCCGTACGGGTGTGCGCCTTTCACCGGTCACCCCGGTCAACGATGCCCACGACAGCGATCCGCAGCCGCTGTTCAACCGCGCAGTGGAACGGCTGGACGGCATTGACGGACTGGCCTTCATCCACGTGATCGAAGGCGCCACCGGCGGTGACCGCGACAACATCGCGTTCGACTACACCGCACTGCGTGCGCGCTTCCGCGGCCCGTGGATCGCCAACAACGGCTACGACGTGGACAGTGCCGAACAGGCCGTCGGCAGCGGCTATGCCGACATGGTCGCCTTCGGTCGTGCCTTCATCGCCAACCCCGATCTGGTCGAACGCCTGCGCAGCGGCGCTGCCCTGGCCGAGCTGGACCCGGCCACGCTGTATGGCGGCGGCGCGCACGGCTACACCGATTACCCAGCGTTGGGCGCATAAGCCGCGCATGCGCCGGGCCGCATCCGTCGGGCATGGCCCGGCGCTACCACCGGCTCATCTACGGGTAGCGCCGGGCCATGCCCGGCGTTACCCCGCCACCTTCAATACACCGGCAGATCGATGTAGCTGGCCTGCGCGGCACTGTGCCAGACCCGCTGCGTGGTCTTCTGGTAATCGCCCGGCTTGGCCAGGTAGATGTTCGGCACGTAGGTCTGCGGGTTGCGGTCATACAGCGGGAACAGGCTGGACTGCACCTGCACCATTACCCGGTGCCCCTTCTGGAAGGTGTGGTTGGCATTGGGCAGGTCGAAGCGGTACGGCAGTACCTGGTTGGCGGCCAGCGGCTTGGCCTCGCTGAAGCTCTCGCGGTAACGGCCACGGAAGATCGCCAGCGACACCGGCAGCTCGTAGCCACCCATCTCCGGCGTTGACGCCTCCTGTTCGGGATACACGTCGATCAGCTTCACCACCCAGTCGCTGTCGGTGCCACTGGTGGACGCCTGCAGGTGCACCACCGGAGTGCCGCCGATGCGCAGCGGTTCGCGCAACGGTTCGGTGATGAAGGTCAGCACATCGGGCCGGCCATCCACGAAGCGCTGGTCCTTCACCAGCCAGGTGGTCCACATGTCACGGTCGGCGAAGCGCACTGGGCGCGGCACGAACGGCACCGGCTTGGCCGGGTCGGACACATACTCCTCGTAATCACCCTCACCCGCCGCCGGCGGCTGGAAGGCCAGTTTCCCGCCGGCACGCAGGTACAACGGCTTGCTGGCCGCCGTGCAGTTCGTTTCGCAGCTGCGCGGCCAGCCCTGCAGGCGGTCCCAGTGGTTTTCACCGGTGTTGTAGACCAGCACGGGCGGCGTGTCGGCCTTGGGCGCGCCGTCCACCAGGTACTGGTCGAAGAACGGCTTGAGCACATCGCGGCGGAACTGCAGCGCGGTATCACCATCGAACTTCAGGGCGCCCAGTTCGCTGCCGCTGTAATTCACCTGGCTGTGCCGCCACGGGCCCATCACCAGGTAGTTGTGGGTATTGCCGGTATCGCGTCCTTCCATGGCCTGGTAGGCATGGTTGGCGCCCCACATGTCTTCCTGGTCCCACAGGCCCTGCAGCCACATCGTGGGCACCTGCAACGGGGTGTTGGCCATCACTGCATCGAGCGCCTGGCCCTGCCAGAACGCATCGTAGGCCGGGTGCTGCACCAGCTTCTTCCACCACGTCAGCTGGTCCACGCCGGTGAAGCGCGCATAGTCGCCGGCCGAACCGATGCGCAGGAAGGTGCTGTAGTCGTCGTAGCCCAGGCTGGGCAGCGGCGTGCCCTTGCCGCGCTTCTCGGTCTGCATGGCGAAGTAGTTGAAGTTGACCTGGCGGAACGCACCGTAGTTCAGCCAGTCATCACCCATCCAGCCATCCACCATCGGGCTCTGCGGTGCGGCCACCTTCAGCGCGGGGTGTGGGTTGGTCAGCGCCATCACCACGGTGAAGCCTTCGTAGGACGAGCCCAGCATGCCGACCTTGCCGTTGCTTTCCGGTACGTGCTTGACCAGCCAGTCGATGGTGTCCCAGGCGTCGGTGGCGTGGTCGACCTTGGTGTTGTTCAGCGGCCCGCGCAGCGGCCGGGTCATCACGTAATCGCCTTCGGAACCGTACTTGCCGCGGATATCCTGGAACACCCGGATATAGCCGCCGTCGACGAACACCTCGTCGCCCTGCGGCAGCAGGTCGCGCATGCGCGGCGAATCGCTGCGGTTGGCGCGGCCGGCGGCATCGTAGGGCGTGCGGGTCAGCAAGATCGGCGCATTGTGCGCGCCCTTGGGCACTACGATGACGGTATACAGCTTGGTGCCATCGCGCATGGGCACCATCACCACGCGCTTGTCGTAGTCGCGGCCGATATCCGGTGCAACGAACGGCTTGCCACTGATGTCCGGGGTCATCGGCGGGGTATCGGCGGCCAGCACGCTGCTGGACAGGCACAGGGCGATGGCTACAGCAACGGCACGCACATGCATGGATGACCCCTCGGCAGGAAAGGTTCCAGCGTACTCCTGCCCACCGCGCCGAAGTGTGCGCCGGCTTTGCGTTCTGTGGTGTCCGGGGCACGACTGATGGCACATGTGCGGCCGGCGGCCGCTGCACTCGCCGGGCATGGCCCGGCGCTACCCGTTCCCGCGGTCTTCGGTAGCGCCGGGCCGGGCCCGGCGGATCCATCAGCCCGCGGGGACCTCGTGCAGCGCCAACCAGCGCCAGCGCCCCTCGTCCTGCCGCAGCACCGCCAGCGATTCCCGCCAGGCCAGCGCTCCGCCAGCCACCGCATGCCCTTCGCGATAACGCAGCACCGCCAGTGGTGCGGGCGCCGGGATCCTCTGCACGTCTTCGATGGCGATCTCCAGGCCGGGGCGCGCGCCGTGCCCGCCCACGAACAGCGCCTGCACCGCGTCCCGGTCCAGTCGCCGCCCGGCGATGCCGACCATGCTGAAGTCCGCGCAGAAGTGCGCCATCAGGTCATCCAGCGCTTCGGCGCCGGTGTCGGCACGGAACCAGGCCTGCAGCGCGTCGTGCAGTACGTAGACTTCATCTTCGGCGGTGTGTTGCATCAGGCATTCTCCGGTTGCATGAGGGTCAGTGACTGCGCGCGGCGCAACAGCAGCATCGGCAGCAGGGTCAGGACAGCTGCCATGCCCAGCGCAGCGCCCGTGGCACGCGCTGGCAGCCATTGCAGGGCCAGCGCCAGCACCAGCGCGATGGCCGCCGTGCCCAGGCAGAAACTGAGCTGGCGGTTGAGGTTCCACAGCGCACTGGCGTCACCCAGCGCATCCGCGTCAACGCCAGTGAAGGCCAGCGTCTGCGCGGTGCTGCTGCACAGGCTGCCGCCCGCCCCCATCAGCGCAAACAGCAGCGCCGCCAGCGCGAATGAAGGCTGCGGCAGCAGGGCCATCAGCAGCAGGCCACTGGCCTGCAACAGCATGCCGACACGCAGTACTGCGCCCGGCCCGAAACGCGCCAGCAGCCGCCGGCTGCCTGTGATCGCCACGGCCGACGCCAGCGCCCAAGGCAGCATCAGCGCACCGATGCGCGCCGCACTGTAGCCGGCCGCGTGCAGCTGCAGCGTGCTGGCCAACTGACTGCCGATGAACACGCCGGGTACGGCCAGGTAGACCAGCATTGCCAGTCGAAGGCCGCGAAGGGACAGCAGCGACCAGCGCAGCAGCGGTTGTGCCTGCTGGCGCGCGTGGCGCAGGTGGGCCAGCGCCAGCAACAGCGCGAGCGGCAACAGCAGGGCCCCTGCACCGCGATGGCCGGCCTCGCCCAACCACGTCAAGGCCAGCAGCAGCACGCCCAGCGCGCTCATCGCGGTGGCCAGAGCATAGGCCTGCAGGCGGGGCGCAGTGCGTTCGCCATCGGCCGGCATCCAGGCCAGCACCAGGCCCATCGCCGTCAGTGCCAGCGGCAGGCTGGCCCACAGCACGCCGCGCCAGGACAGCCACTGCACCAGCAGCCCGCCCAGCGCGGGGGCCAGTGCCGGGACCAGCAGCGCCACCAGCAGGATGCGCCGGGTCAGCGCGCCACGTTGGTCGGGGGTGCACTGCCGATATGCCGCTGCCTGCGCCACCGGGATCAACAGGCCACCGGCCAGGCCCTGCAGCAGGCGCCAGACCAGCAGCCAGCCGATGGACGGTGCAGCTCCCGCCAGCACCGCAGCGGCGGCGAACAGCAGCAGCGCGACCAGCAACAGGCGGCGCTCGCCACAGCGCGCGGCCAGCCACGGCGCCAGAGGAATCACCACGCTCAGGCCGAGCATGTAGGCAGTGCCCACCCAGGCCAACAGGCCCACATCGGCCTGCAGCTCGGACGCCAGTGCGGGATAGGCCACGGTGGCGATGAACATGTTCACCAGGTCCAGGGCGAACACCAGCAGGAAAATCGCCTCATGGCGCAGGCGCGGGGAAGGCATCAGCACGCTCCAGCAAAGAAGGTGCCAGCATGGCGAACCGGCGTTGTTGGAAAAACACGACACCAGCTGCAACACTGTCAAACCAATTTTGACAATGCAGCGTCATGGTCAGCCTTGATCGCTTCGATATCTTCCGCGCCGTGGTCGAAGCCGGCAGCCTGACCGCTGCCGCCGACCGCCTTGGCCTGAGCCGCGCGGTGGTCAGCTTCAACCTGAAGCGGCTGGAACAGGAGCTGGGCGTAACCCTGCTGCTGCGCAGTACCCGGCACCTGGCCCTGACCGAGGCCGGCGAGCACTTCCTGCAACACTGCGTGCAGGCGCTGGATGCGGCTCAGGCGGCCATCGATGCCGCGCGCCGCGACCAGCAGCAACTGCAGGGCCTGCTGCGCCTGACAACCACGCCGGAATATGCGCAGCTGCGGCTGATCCCCGGGCTGCAGGCGTTCCGGGCGCAGCACCCGGCCCTGCAGTTGCATCTGTCCACGTCACCGGCACCGGCCGATCTGATTCCAGAGCGCTTCGACCTGGCGATCCGGCTTGGCCGACTGCCCGATTCCAGCCTGCATGCCAGCGAACTGGAACGGCACCCGCTGTGCGCCGTGGCGGCCCCTGCACTGCTGGCACGCCTGCCGTGCGCCGACGCAGCTGACGATCCGGCGCAGCTGGGTACCCTGCCCCGCCTGGGCTATCCGCGCCTGGCCGATGTGCCGGTGGTCGCACCTGACGGCAGCGACGCCCTGTTCGCCACCAACCCCGGCAACGCCGTGATCCGCGTGGACGGTGCAAGCAGCCTGCGCGCCTTCGCCCTGGCCGGCGCCGGGGTCACCGTACTGCCGCGCTGGCTGATCGAGGACGACCTGGCCCACGATCGCCTGCGGCCGGTACTGCACCAGCATCGCTTCCCGCAGCAGAGCGTCTACGCCGTCTACCCGCACAGCACGCAGCCCTCGCCGAAAGTCCGCCACCTGATCGATTTCCTGCGCGGGTGGTTCACCGGCACTCCCGGGTGATGACGGCGTCCGCCGGAGATGCCATGACCAGGTAGCGCCGGGCCATGCCCGGCGAGCGCAGCGGCACCCCACAAAAAGAAACGGCCCCTTTCGGGGCCGTTCCTCCGAACATCAACAACCCGCTGGATCAGCGCAGCACCTGCTCTACCAGCTGCACGTCCACGCTCTGCAGCGGCTCGGCCGCGTTGCGCGACAGCTGCACCTGGTAGGTGCCGCCGTCGATCTTCCACTGGCGCGCCTGCGCATCGTAGTGGGCCAGGGTCTTCGGCTCGGCTTCGATGCGGATGCGGCGCTGTTCGCCCGGCTGCAGCTGCACCTTGTCATAGCCGATCAGGCGGATCGGCGTGGTGCTGCCAGCCGGCAGCTTCAGGTACAGCTGGGCCACGTCCGCACCGGCGCGCTTGCCGGTGTTGCGGATGTCCACGCTGGCGACCAGGCGCGAACCCTCTACGCTCACCTTCAGGTTTTCATAGGCGAACGAGGTGTAGGACAGACCATGGCCGAACGCGAAGGTCGGGGTCAGGCCCTTGGCGGCCATCCACTTGTAGCCGACGTTGGCGCCTTCGATATCGAAATCGAACACGTCGCCGAACTCCTTCTTCGGCTTGAAGCCCAGGCCGTCGATGTGCGGGCGCGGCAGCTGCGATTCGTCCACCACCCAGGTCACCGGCAGGCGGCCCGACGGGTTCACCTGGCCGGTCAGCAGCGCGGCAATGCCTTCGCCACCGCGAATGCCCGGGTACCAGGCCTGCAGCATCGCCGGCACCTGCGCCAGCCACGGCGTGCGCACCGGGCCATTGGTTTCCAGCACCAGCACGGTCTTCGGGTTGGCCTTGGCCACCGCGGAAATCAGTGCGTCCTGGTTGTCAGGCAGCTTCATGTCCGGCAGGTCGACCGATTCGGCCGCCCACTGGGTGGCGAACACGATGGCAACGTCTGCCTGCGCGGCGGCCCTGGCGGCCGCAGCGGCATTGCTGCCGTCCACATAGTCGATGGTTGCGTCCGGACGCGCTGCACGCAGCGATTCCAGCGGCGAAGACGGATGGAACATGACCGGGCCCGGCCAGGTGGTCGGCAGCACGCCCGGCACCGCATTGGTGCCCTTGGCGGTCACGCCCACCATCGACGAACCGCCGCCACCGATCACGCCCTTGTCGGCGTGGCCACCGATGATGACGATGCGCTTCACGCTGTCGGCCAGCGGCAGCAGGTTGCCTTCATTGCGCAGCAGCACGCTGCCTTCTTCCACCGTGCGCTGGGCCACGGCGAAACCGGCCTCGGCATCGACCTTCTGGTGCTGCGGCGGGTTGTCGAAGTTGCCGTGCAGGAACATCGTGCGCAGGATGCGCGCCACCATGTCATTCAGGCGCGCCTGCGGCACCACGCCGCCGTGCACGGCCAGGCGCAGCGGCTCGTCGAAGAACACCGCCGCGTCGAACACTTCGCCGGCCGACTGCTGGTCCAGGCCGGCCAGCGCCGCCTTCGAACCGCTGTGCACGCCGCCCCAGTCGGACATCACGAAACCGGGGAACTTCCACTCCTGCTTCAGCACCTGGTTCATCAGGTAGCCGTTCTCGCAGCCGTAGGTGCCGTTGATCTTGTTGTACGAGCACATCGCCACGCCCGGGCGGCCGGCTTCCAGCGCGATCTCGAAGGCCAGCAGGTCCGATTCGTGCATGGCCTGTTCGCCGATGCGCACATCGTGGAAGTTGCGGCGGGTCTCCATGTCGTTCAGCGCGAAGTGCTTCATGGAGGAGATCACGTGCTGGCTCTGCACGCCCTGGATCAGCGCGCCCACCATCGAGCCGGCCAGCAGGGGATCTTCACCGGCGTACTCGAAATTGCGGCCGTTGCGCGGGTCGCGCTGCAGGTTCACGCTGCCCGACAGCAGGATGTTGAAGCGCTGCTGCCACGCCTCGCGGCCCATGGTCGCGCCGCCAGCGAAGGCCACTTCGCGGTTCCAGCTGGACGCGGTGGACGGGCCCGACGGCATGGCCGTGGCGAAATCGCCCGGACGGATGCCACCGGGGTTGGTCACGCCCACGCCGGCGTCGGCCGACTGCTGCGCCGGAATGCCCAGGCGCGGCACCGCCGGCACGAAGCCGGCCGAGCCCACCGCGCCTTCCGGCAGCGGGCCACCGTCCTTGCCCAGCCCGAAGTAGCTGTGCAGCATCTGGAACTTCTCGTCCTCGGTCATCGCCTTCAGCAGCAGCGCAGCGCGCGCATCGGCGGTGAGGGTGGCGTCCATCCACGGGCGTTCGCCGCCCTTGTCGGCCGCATAGGCCAGGGTCAGCAGGGTCGCCTGCAGGCCACTGCCATCGATCTTGAACGGTGCGCTGCTGGCCGCCTGGAAGCCATCGCTGAAATAGCTGGCATCGGCTTCCAAGGCCACGCGGGACGGATCGAAACCGGCCGCCTTGGCCGACTCGGCCGCCACCGCACCCAGCAGCACCGCCGGTGCACCCAGCCGCGAACGCGACACCAGCGCCGGCAACCTTGCGGCGCCGGCACCGGCGTCGGTATAGACGGCCACGGTGTGGCGGCCATCATCCAGGCGCAGGTAGTTCAGGCCCGGCTGGTCCGGGCCGCTTTCGGCGGCGATCGGCAGACGGGTCAGCACGGCCTGGCCCTGCTGGGTCTGGCCGTTGTCCTTGCCGGCAGCAATGAAGCGGTAGTCGTAGCCCAGGCCATCGGCCAGCAGCTGCAACGGGTCGACCTGGCCGATGCCGCGCTGCACCTGGCGCACACTCACCGCGTCCACCTGCAGGGTCTTCAGCTGCGCTGCCAGGGCCGGCATGGCCTCGGGCGTGGGCGCCTGCTCCAGGGTCAGCACGGTGAAGGCGGCCGGATCGGCCCAGGCCGGGGCGGCCAATGCAGCAGACAGGGCGAGGGACAGGGCAAGCGGCTTTGTAAACGTTTTCATCGGCAGGCGTAATTCCGTTGCCAAGGCAATCGGTCCAGGGAAAGTGCCGCCGAAGGGTGCAGCGTCATACCGCGCAAGCGTTGCCAGGCAACACCTGCAGGCCAAAGGACGGGCCGGTCTGCGCGCGGGACCCTCCTCCCGGCGTGACAACCTGCCTGCCCGGGCCGCACACGGCGACCCATCCTGTGAAGATTGTGCGAGGGCGTTCATCGCTGTCAACAGGACCTAAGTCACAGGCGCCCACCCCCAGGCCGGTTATCAGCCCATCACCGCTGGTCATCAGTGTGGGCTGTGGTGCTGCCGATAATGGAATTCCCGGCCCCGAGCGTTGCCCATGACCCTGCACCGCGACTTCGACCATCTCTGGCGCGACCGCTGTGATACCTCCAGCCAGCGCAGCCCACGCGTGCTGATCCGCGTGTTCGTCGCCCCCGGGGAGCTGGAAGCACGAGTGGCGTTCTACGAACAACTGCAGGGCGTGGTGGCCGACGCGGGCTTCCCCTTCCCCGATGCCGGCCTGCGCCTGGCCATGGTCGGTGCCTTCCTGCTGATCGAAGGCAATGACACCGCACTGGCGCCGTTCACCTCCACCACCGGCACGTTGCTGGTTGACGATGTGCGGCCCTATCACGACAGGCTGGTCGCGGCCGGTGCGCAGATCATCTTCCCGCTGCAGGTGGTGCCCACCGGCGCGGCATTCAACGCCGTGCACCCCGACGGTACCGTGGTCGAGTACGTACACCACCGGCCGGACCCACACGGGCGGTAATGCGACGGCCGGGCTGCCGCCCGACACCCGCAGAGGCAACAGCAAACGCAACAGCAAGATCAAATTCCGCATTCCGTAGGATGGCGGGGCACTGTGGGTGTGCGGGGACGCCGTGAATCCATCCGTGGAGGCTTGGTCGCCGCATCCATGCGGCTCACACCCCGCACACCCACAGTGCCCCGCCTTCGACAGTTGGCTGGTACCCAGTAGATCCACGCCATGCGTGGATGCTTTTCGAATGCAACACGAGATATTCGATTCAGATGGAGATCCATCCACGCATGGCGTGGATCTACAATCGCTGCATGTCCTTACCTGCCCGGCCCTGGAACGGCACATTGCTGCTGCATGCTCACGTGGCGGTGCTGCAGGGCCGTGCCGGTGACAGCAGCACGCATGCGCACTACGCCCACCAGCTGCTGCTGAGCGAAACCACTGCCTGGCATGTCCAGATCGATGGCGTGGCGCAGCAGGGCCAGCGCCTGTGGCTGCCGTCCTTTGTGCCGCATGCCATCCTCGCCGCGCCTGCGGACGGCTGCACGCTGTTCCTGGAGCCGGCCCACGCCGAGCCCGCACAGATCCAGCAACAGCTGCACACCCTGCCCACCACGCTCGATGCCCTGCGCGCGCAACTGCCCCGGCTGGGCCGCGCGCAGCCGCTGGACCGTCGCGTGCAGGCCGCACTGGCCCGGATTGCACGGCACCTGCCGGGCCCGGTACCGGCGGCAGCAATTGCAGAAGCGGCGCATCTGTCCACCAGCCAGCTGCATCGCCGCTTCCAGTCCGACCTTGCCGTGACCCTGCGCGGCTGGGTGTTGTGGCAGCGGTTGCGCAGCGCCCTGGCGCATCATCTGCTTGGACACAGCTTGACCGACAGTGCGCACGCGGCCGGCTTCGCCGATCTGGCCCATCTTTCGCGCAGCCTGCGCCGCATGTTCGGCATCGGCGCCGCGCAGCTGCAGGGCCTGCAGCTGCAGGCCGCTTGAAGCCTGCGCTCAGCGGCGCCCGCGCAGGCCTTCGGGCAGCGTCGGCACCTGCCCTTGGGGCAGATCGCGGAACGGGGCCAGCAATTGCCCGGCGTAGTCACGCGGATAGTCCGGCTGGCTGCCGATGCCCAGGTCATGCGTGCGCAACCGGTAGCCCGGCGCATCGAAGGCGGTGCCAAGCAGGTGATCCCAGACGGTCAGGAACAGCCCGAAGTTGACATTGCCTGCGGTGCCGTAGCGCATGTGGTGGAAACGGTGCAGCGGCGCCCACGCCATCACCCGGCCCAGCACGCCCGGCCGCATGTCCACGTTGGAGTGCTGCAGCAGCAACTGGATGGCGATGGCGAAGGCCAGCACCGCCGCCACCGGCGTCGGCAGGCCCAGCACCAGCAGCGGCAGCACGCCACCCACCGCTTCAACGGCTTGGTGCAGCGGATGCTTCATCAGGCCGTTGAAGCCGTACATGCGGGTCACGCTGTGATGCACCGCATGCAGCCGCCACAGCCATCCGATGCGGTGGCTGGCGTAGTGCACCAGGGTGATGCCCAGATCGGCGGCGATGATGGCAACCAGTACCTGCAACGCGAACGGCCACTGCGCCGGCCACAGCTGCCACGGAATGATCGCCGCCAGCACAGGCACCGCCGCGATCGACAACAGATTCAAGGTTTCGTTGACCAGCGCATGCAGACTGTCACGCAGACGGTCGCCCTGCGCCTGATTGAATGCGGGATCGTATGGCCAGGCGCGCTCGGCGGCGAATGAAACGGCAATGGCCACCGCCAGCAGGGCCAGCAGCCACAGCGGGTCACCGTGCCGATGGCCGACCCAGGCCACGGCCGCGGCAACGAATCCAGACAGGAACAACGGCGCATACAGGCGGAGCATCCAGTGCTTCATGGGCAGCCCGTGAGTGAGGGGCCTGCATGCTGGCCTGGCACCAGGCCTGCCGGCTTGAACAAACCGCGCAAGCCAAACCGGTTCCGCCATCCACGCATGGCGTGGATTTACAATGGCGCCCTCATTGCGCCGGGGGCTGCATGGATTCCTTCAACCTGATGCGCACCTTCCGTCGCATCGTCGAACGCGGCGGCCTGGCCCGCGCGGCCGAAGACCTGGGTCTGTCAGCGGCCGGCCTGAGCAAGCAGCTGCGTACGCTGGAAGCGCACCTGGGCGTGGTGCTGCTGCAGCGGACCACGCGGCGCATGAGCCTGACCGAAACCGGCCATGCGTATTACCGCGAGTGCTGCCGCCTGCTGGACGAACTGGACGCACTGGAACGCGGCATCGCCGAACAGCGGGGCGAGGTTGCCGGCCGCCTGCGGGTGAACGCACCGCAGTCCTTCGCGCTGAGCACGCTGTCGCTGCTGCTGCCGCGCTTCCTGCAGCAGCATCCGCAGCTGTCGCTGGACCTGGTGATGGAAGACCGCCTGCTCGATGCGGTGGGCGGAGGCTTCGATGTGTCGCTGCGGCTGCGCGCCGAGTTGGACGATTCACGCCTGGTGGCGCGGCGGCTGGCCTCGCTGCAGCAGGTGTTGTGCGCGGCACCGTGCTACCTGCAGCAGCACCCCGCGCCACACACCGTGCAGGACCTGCATGCGCACAGCGTGCTGGCCTACAGCCTGTCCGATTCACCGGGCAGCTGGCCGCTGCTGGGTCCCGATGGCCAGGTCACGATCACCCTGCCCGCACGGGTCACCGCCAACAACAGCCTGCTGCTGCGCGATCTGCTGGTGGCCGGCCTGGGCATCGGCGCCCTGCCCTCGTTCCTGGCCGCGCCCGCGCTGGCGCGCGGCGACCTGCAGCAGGTGCTGCCCGACCACCGCTATCCGCCGCGCTTTGTCCATGCGGTCTACCCCACCGCGCGCCACCTGCAGCCCAAGGTGCGCGCCTTCATCGATTTCCTGCACGCCGAACTGCCCGGCTGCGCGGGACTGGATTCGTAACCGCCAGCGAAAACTGAGCTGCCCGAAACCCGCTGTTTCGGCCGCGCCGCGCTGCCTACGCTGCCGCCTCCCCTCTCACCGATGGCAGGCAGATGTCTTCCGCTCCCTCCCCCACCACCGCCGCGCCGGTGGTCGATTTCTTCCACGATGTGGTCTGCGGCTGGTGCTTCGTACTGGCCCCGCGCCTGCAGCAGGTTTCGGCCGAACTGGGCATCCAGGTGCGCCACCGCAGCTTCGTGCTGCAGGACTCGCGCGCCCGGATGATCGACGTGTTCGGTTCCATGCCCCGCGCCAAGGACACCATCCTGCGCCACTGGGCCGACTGCGCGGCGCATGAAGACACCGCGCGCATCGATATCGACGGCATGCGCGCGCAGACGTTCGAATACCCCTCCGGCTGGCTGGGCGCACTGGCCTGCCAGGCCGCCGGCATGCTCGGCGGCAATGATGCCCATGGCGCGATGTTCGATGCGGTGCAGTGGGCGCACCTGCACCAGCACCGCAACATCGGCGATGCCGAGGTCCTGCTGGACATCGCCGAGTCACTGGGCCATCGGCGTGGCGTCTTCGCTGACCACATGCGCAGCGAAGACGTGCGCCAGCGCGTACAGGCCGACCGCGCCGAAGCGGCCGCCCTTGGCATCCGTTCCATTCCCACCGTCATCGGCCGCGATGGCCTGCGCCTGCAGACCCTGCCGCTGCCCCACCTGCGCCAGGCCCTGGCGCCCCTGGTCGCGGCCACCGCCGCGCCCTTCCCCACCCTGCAAGGAGAAACCCCATGACCCCACGTACCCTGGGCAGCGCACTGGCGCTGCTGCTGGCCAGTGCTGCATCCACCGCCGTGTCCGCACACGAACGCGTTCCTTCTGGCCAGCAGGTCGGCACCAGCCCCTGGGGGCCGAAGGACGAGATCGGTCGCCTCAACCTGATCACCGACGCCTCGCGTGCCGCCATCCTGTCGCGGGTCAGCGGCGGCAAGGCCTACGACCTGGCCACCGAATACTTTGTCGGCATGCCCAGCTGGCAGGACGCCGGCGACCCGCACTACCAGTTCTGGATGACCCACACCCCGCGCGGCACCGTAGTGGACGACCCGATGGGCGTGGGCCAGGCCATGAACCTCACCCGCAGCTACACCGGCACCGCGTTTTCGATGTACAGCCACACCGGCACCCATATCGATGCGCTGAACCACTTCGGCATCCACGGAAAGATCTGGAATGGCTTCGAGGCCGACACGCATCTGGGCGATCGTGGCTGGAAGGTCACCGGCATCGAGAAATTCCCGCCGCTGATCGCCCGTGGCGTGCTGATCGACGTGGCTGGCGCCAAGGGCGTGGACATGCTGCCGGACCGCTATCGCGTCACCCGCCAGGACCTGAAGGATGCCTTGGCACGCCAGCACGTCACCCTGCAGCAGGGCGACGTGGTGCTGATCCGCACCGGCCGCATGCGCCTGTTCGAACAGCCCGGTGCCTACATGGCCAACCCGCCGGGCATGGGCCTGGACGCGGCACGCTTCCTGGTGGAGGACAGTGGCGCGATGATCGTCGGCGCCGACAACCTCAGCTTCGAGACCTTCCCCTCGGAGGTGTCCGATGACTATGTGCCGCTGCACACCTACCTGCTGGCCCAGCAGGGTGCACCGATCATCGAACTGGTGGCGCTGGACGAACTGGCCCGTGACCAGGTCTACGAGTTCGCCTTCATCGGCGGCCCGCTGAAGATCCGCGGTGGCGACGCCGCCCCGCTGCGCCCGGTGGCCCTGCCGGTACACCGGTAACGCGCCGGGTAGGTGCCGACCTTGGTCGGCACTCCCTGCCCCCTTCAGCAAGCTGAAACCCACCCCGCGATTTCATTAGTAATTCTACTCACAAGGCGAGTAGCATGTCCGGTCTCAGCCCCTGATACCGGCCTGTCGATACTCGTTCCATGCCTGCCGTTTCCGTCCACTGCTGCCGCTTCCAGCCTGCCCGGCGCCTCCCCTGGAGGACCGGCTGATGGGTGCCGTCGTCGCCCTGGACCGCCTGCTGGATGGCCGCCAGCTGTGGCGCGGCCCGGCCCGCCACGGCCCGGCCAGCGACCATCTGGCCAGCGGCCACCCGGCCCTGGACGCCCGCCTGCCCGGCGGCGGCTGGCCCGCCAGCGGGCTGTGCGAAGTACTGCTGGCCTGCCCCGGCGTGGGTGAACTGGCCCTGGTCTGGCCGGCACTGGCCAAGCTGAGCCAGCGCGATCGGCCGATCGTGCTGGTCGCCCCGCCGCATCGGCCGCATGCCCCGGCCTGGGCCGCGGCCGGGCTGGATCTGGCCCAGCTGCAGATCATCCATGCGGCGCCGAAGCAGGCGTTGTGGGCGGCCGAACAATGCCTGCGCTCGGCCGCCTGTGCGGCGGTGCTGTGCTGGCCGCAGCAAGCCGATGATCGTTCCCTGCGCCGGCTGCAGGTGGCCGCCGACAGTGGCCAGTGCCTGGGCTTCGTGTTCCGCGAAGCACGCGCCGCGCGCAATCCGTCGCCGGCCAGCCTGCGCCTGCAGCTCGACCCCGGCCAGGTGCGCGTGCTGAAGTGCCGCGGCGGGCTGCCGCCTGCGCAGCCCTTGCCGCTGGCCATCGCCCACTGAGGCCGCACCATGCATTGGGCCTGCCTGTTGTTGCCGCAACTGGCGCTGGACAGCGTGCTGCGCCAGCAGCCGGACCCGCAGCGGCCGCTGGTGCTGCTGCAGGGCCCGGCGCAGCGCCGGGTGTTGCGCGCGGTCAGCCCGGCCGCACGGGCCGTCGGTCTGCGCCCGGGCATGCTGCTATCGGCCGCGCAGGTGCTGGTGCAGGACATGCAGCTGCACGACTACGATCCCGCCGCCGAACAACAGACCCGGCAACTGCTGGCCAGCTGGCTGTACGCCTACAGCTCGCAGGTCAGCCTCGATTTTCCGCATGCACTGGTGCTGGAAATCCACGCCAGCCGCGCCCTGTTCGGCGATTGGCCACAGATCGAACAGCGCCTGCGCCACGGCCTGCATGAACTCGGTTTCCGCCACCGCCTGGTGGCCGCGCCCAACCCGCATGCCGCGCGCGTGCTGGCCAACGTGCACGACGGCCTGGGCATCGATGCTGCGCAGCTGGCGGCCGCGTTGGCGCCGCTGCCACTGGCCCGCAGCGGCCTGCCGGCCGATGCGGTCACCGTGCTCGGCCGTTCCGGCCTGCGTACGCTGGGCGCGGTGTTCGACCTGCCGCGCGACAGTTTGGCCCGGCGCTTCGCCCCGCAGGTGCTGCAGCAGCTCGATGCCGTGCGCGGCCTGGACAACACGCCGCTGCGCTACTACCAGCCCCCGGACCGTTTCGATGCCCGCATCGAATTCGAATACGAAATCGAATCCAGCCAGGCCCTGCTGTTCCCGCTGCGGCGCCTGCTGCTGGACCTGGCCGCCTTCCTCTGCTCGCGCGATGGCGGCGTGCAGCGCTTCGACCTGCACTTCGAACACGACCTGCTGCCGGCCAGCGTGCTGACCATCGGCCTGCTGGCCCCCGAGCGCGATGCCGCGCTGCTGTTCGAAATCGCCCGCAACCGCATGGAAGCCTTCGCCCTGCCCGCTGGCAGCCGTGCGCTGCGCCTGCAGGCCGAGCAACTGCCGCCGTTCGTGCCGGTCGCGCGTGATCTGTTCGACACCCGCCCGGCGCAGGCCATGCCCTGGAACCAGCTGCGCGAACGCCTGCGTGCGCGGCTGGGCGATGATGCCGTGCAACCGCTGGCGGTACAGGCCGACCATCGCCCCGAACGCGCCAGCGGTACGCAGCCGCCGGCCACGCCGCCCGGCTACTGGCCGCTGCGCCCCGGCTGGCTGCTGGAGGCACCACAGCCGCTGCGCGACCCGCGCCTGCGCATCGTCGCTGGCCCGGAACGGATCGAATCGGGCTGGTGGGACCAGGCCGATGCACGGCGCGACTATTACGTGGTGGAAACCGCGCACGGGCAACGCGGCTGGGCGTTCCGACCGCGCAACGACCCGCATGCGCCGTGGATGCTGCACGGCTGGTTCGGTTGAACCCGCATGCACGCAGAACTGCCCGCCTACGCCGAACTGCATTGCCTGTCGGCCTTCAGTTTCCAGCGCGGTGCCTCCACCGCCGATGAACTGTTCGCGCGCGCCGCCAGCCAGGGCTACCACGCCCTGGCGATCACCGACGAATGCTCGCTGGCCGGCATCGTCCGCGCCTGGCAGGCGGCCAAGGCGCACGGCGTGGCGCTGATCGTCGGCGCCGAACTGCAGATCGAGGACGGGCCGAAGATCGCCCTGCTGTGCACCAACCAGGATGCCTACGCCGGCCTGTGCCAGCTGATCACCACCTGCCGCCGGCGCGCTGGCAAGGGTGAGTACCGCTGCCTGGCCGATGATCTGCACGGACTGCCCGACGGCCTGCTGTGCCTGTGGCTGGACCGCCAGCCCGATGCCAGCCACCTGCAGCCGCTGCGCACCGGCTTCGGCGACCGCCTGTGGCTGGCAGTGGAGCTGCACCACGAACACGACGACGCGCGCCGCCTGCAGCAGCTGCAGGCCTTCGGCGAACGCCATGCGCTGCCGCTGGTAGCCAGCGGCGATGTGCACATGCACGTGCGCCGTCGCCGCGCCCTGCAGGACACCCTCACCGCCATCCGCCACCGCTGCAGCGTGGCCGAAGCCGGCTGGCGCCTGTTTCCCAACGGTGAACGCCACCTGCGCCCGCGCACGTCGCTGGCCCAGCTGTACCCGCCCGCATTGCTGGCCGAAACCCTGCACATCGCCGCGCGCTGCCACTTCAGTCTGGACCAGCTGAAATACACCTACCCGCGCGAACTGGTGCCGGCCGGGCACACCCCGGACAGCTGGTTGCGCGCCCTGGTGGAACAAGGCATTCCCGAGCGCTGGAAAGACGGCATCCAGCCGGCCCAGCGCCAGCAGATCGAACACGAGCTGGAACTGATCGCCAAGAAGAACTACGCCTCGTATTTCCTTACCGTGCAGGACATCGTGCGCTTCGCCCGCAGCCAGCAGATCCTCTGCCAGGGCCGCGGTTCGGCAGCCAATTCGGCGGTGTGCTTCGTGCTGGGCGTCACCGAGATCGACCCGGCACGCAGCAACCTGCTGTTCGAGCGCTTCATTTCCGAAGAACGCGATGAACCACCGGACATCGACATCGACTTCGAGCACGAGCGCCGCGAAGAAGTGCTGCAGTACGTGTTCAAGCGTTATGGCCGCGAACGCGCCGCGCTGACCGCCGTGGCGATCAGCTACCGCGGCCGCAGTGCCATCCGCGATGTGGCCCGCGCGCTGGGCCTGCCGATGGACCAGGTGAACGAGCTGGGCGCGGCCATGGACCACTGGGGTGGCCACATACCGCTGCCCGATACCCTGCGCGAACGCGGCTTCGACCCGGACACGCCGCTGATGCGACGGCTGCTGTCCCTCACCGCCGAGCTGATCGATTTCCCGCGCCACCTGTCGCAGCACCCGGGCGGTTTCGTGATCTCCGAACATCCGCTGTCCACCCTGGTGCCGGTGGAAAACGCGGCCATGGCCGACCGCACCGTCATCCAGTGGGACAAGGACGACCTGGACGCCACCGGCCTGATGAAGGTCGACTGCCTGGCGCTGGGCATGCTCACCGCCATCCGCAAGTGCCTGGCCCTGCTGCAGCAGCACGGGCTGCACAGCGGCCGCATGGATGCGGTGCCCGCCAAGGACAGCGCGACCTACGACATGATCTGCGCCGCCGACACGATCGGGGTGTTCCAGATCGAATCGCGCGCGCAGATGGCCATGCTGCCGCGCATGCAGCCACGCACGTTCTACGACCTGGTGATCGAAGTGGCCATCGTGCGTCCCGGGCCGATCCAGGGCGACATGGTGCACCCCTACCTGGAACGCCGCCGGATCCTGCGCGAACAAGGGCCGGATGCGCTGAACGACCCGGCCAACCCGCTCTATCCACCGCAGCTGGAACGCGTGTTCGCCCGCACCCTGGGCGTGCCGCTGTTCCAGGAACAGGTGATGCAGCTGGCGGTGGAAGCGGCCGGCTACACCCCCGGCGAGGCCGATGCGCTGCGCCGTTCGATGGCCGCCTGGAAGCGCCGCGGCGGGCTGGAACCGCACCGGGAAAAACTGCTGGCCGGCATGCTGCGCAATGGCTTCAGCCGCGAGTACGGCGAACATCTGTTCGAGCAGATCAAGGGCTTCGGCAATTACGGTTTCCCGGAAAGCCACGCCGCCAGTTTCGCCCTGCTGACCTATGTCAGTTGCTGGCTGAAGTGCCACCACCCGGCCGCGTTCACCGCCAGCCTCATCAACAGCCAGCCGCTGGGCTTCTACAGCCCCGACCAGCTGCTGCAGGATGCACGCCGGCATGGCATCGCGGTGCTGCCGGTGGATGTGCGCCACAGCCACTGGGACTGCACGCTCGATTTCAGCAAGGGCGCCGCCGCCCTGCGCCTGGGCCTGCGTCTGGTCGATGGCTGCAGCGAACAGGCGGTGCAGGCGCTGGTCCGCGAACGCGCACGGCGTCCGTTCGACGATGTGGGTGATCTGTGCCAGCGAGTGGCGCTCGATCGCCGCCAGCAGGGCCTGCTGGCCGATGCCGGTGCACTGCGCGGCCTCAGTGGCCACCGCCACCGCGCACGCTGGGACGTCTCCGGCGTGGAAAACCGCCTGCCATTGTTCGACCCGGCCCGCGCCACCGGCGAAGCACGCGTGCCGCTGCCGCTGCCCAGCGCCTGGGACGACATGCAGGCCGACTACCGCAGTACCGGCACCACCCTGGGCCGCCACCCGCTGTCGTTCCTGCGCGCGCAGCTGCGCAGCCGCGGCTGCCTGGATGCTGAACAACTGGCCGCGCACGGGCATGGCCGGCGCGTGCGCATCGCTGGTCTGGTACGCATGCGTCAGCGGCCGCAGACCGCAAGCGGGGTCACGTTTCTTACCCTGGAAGATGAGACCGGCATGGTCAACGCCGTGGTCTGGCGCCACGTGGCCGATCGCCAGCACCGCATCCTGGTCGATGCCCAGCTGATGCAGATCGACGGCAGGCTGGAACGCGTGGATGGCGTGCAGCACGTCATCGTGCAACGCATGCTGGGCCTGGACGGCCTGCTGCAGGGCCTGCGAAGCCACAGCCGCGATTTCCATTGATGGCTCGACCCTACCCATCCGCTTTTGCATCCGCTATCGTCGCCAGATCCAAGGAAGGACTACACGATGGCCCGTGCGTTGCTGTTTACCACTCTGGGGGTGTCCACCCTCGCCCTGCTGACCTCAGGCTGGACGGCCTGGAACCTGCACAGAAGCCAGTCGCCCGAACGCGTGGTCCATGCACGTGGCCTGGTCGTCCACGATGCCAACGGCCAGGCACGCGTCATCGTCGGCGCGCCAGTCCCCGACCCGGCCAGCAAGGGGCGCACCCAGGGCCCGCGCGCGGCGGCACTGTCCGGCGTGATCCTGCTCGGCCCCGACGGTTCGGAACGCGGCGCCTACGGCACGAGTGACCGTGGCGGCGAAGCGTTGCTCACTCTGGACGATGCCAGCGGCACCACCGAAGTGTTCAAGGTGGTGGCCAACCCCGACCGCGGCGCTTCACTGATGGTGCGCCACCAGAACAACACCGGCGCCATGCTCACCTCCTGGCAGGGCAAGCCGGAACTGCTGTTCCTGGACGACAGCGGCCAGACCTACTACGTGCGACCCGGGGTCAACGCGGCGCCCTGAACGGGCCCGGTACAGGCCGGGCATTAATGCAAACGATTCTCTTTTGCGGTAAGGTGCGCGCGCTGCCCTTGCCGCCGCAGGCCGTTCCTATACCGCTCTCCGCACTCCGTCCGTGCCAGTCCAAGCGCTTCCCTCATTGCCCTCGCCCCTGCCATCGGACCGCCGAGCGCAGACCGGTGCACGCGAGCGCCGCCCGCACTGGATGGCGGTGGCGATCACCATCGGCCTGCATCTGCTGCCGGTGCTGGGGCTGCTGCACTGGACAACGTCCACACGCCAACCCACACCCCCAGCGGAAGATGTGCGCATCAGCCTGCGGCTGTTGCCGCCCACCGCGCCGCCACAGCCGCTGGAAGAACTGAACGCCGACCGCCCCAGCCAGGCGCAGCAACCACGTGCGCCGCAGCCGCGTCCGTTGTCACCGCCCCCACCCACCCGCGCACCGCAGGGCACCTTGGCGTCCGGTCACGGCCGCAGCGCCGAAGCGCAGCCGCTACCGGAACCGGTACCGGCGCTGATCCTGCCAGCCAGCGACGCCGCACCGGCACCGGCGTCGATCACGGCTGCGCCGCCGACACCCGACGCACCACCGGCACCCCAGTTGGCCGGCGCCCACAGCGACAGCTGGGAAGCACGGCTGATGGCGCGCCTGGAGCGCCACCGCTATTTCCCCAGCGCCGCCCGCGCGCGCCGCCAGCAGGGCACCGCCTGGGTCCGCGCCAGCGTCGATCGCAGCGGCCGCCTGCGCACGCTGCTGCTGGAGCGCAGCAGCGGCGAACCCATGCTGGACGAAGCCGCCCTGCAGACCTTCCGCCGCGCGCAGCCCCTGCCGCGCATTCCCGACGATCTGCCGGCGCCGCAGGAACGCGTGGTACCGGTGGAATACTACCTGCGCTGACGCCACTCAGGTCCACGCCGGGTCGGCGGTGAAATCGATCGTCAGCCAGAACATGCCGCCGCGGGCATCCAGGCGCACCGCAATCTCGTCGCGCATGGCATCCACCTCGCCCACCGTGCCCAACGGTGTGGCCGGGTCGGTCAGTACATGGATCTCGATGAAGCGCATGCGGCCCATCTTCGCCACATGGCTGGTGAAACCGGCATAGCCCCGTTCGCGCACGAACGCCTGCATCACCTGCTGCACGCGCTGGTCCAGGTCATCGGGCGCGACCTGCAGCACCTCGCGCAGCGCCTTGAACGCCGCCCGCGTGGGTACCGGCAGCACGGCCACGCTGATCAGCATCAGCACGATCGAATCCAGATACGGCACCCAGTGCTGCCACGGCCCGTCCTGCAGGGCCAGGGCCAGCAGGAACGCCAGCACCACCGCCAATGCCATAAGCCCGCCCAGCAGCCAGGCACGCACATCCAGCCACAGCAAGGGCGAATGCAGGCGCCGCGCCTGGCCGGCCACGAACGCGGCCATGCCCAGGTTGCTGGCACTGATCAGACCGGCCCACCACAGCGCCGGCCCGAACTTCACCACGTGCCCGCCGGTGGTCAGACCGATCACCGCATTGGCCAGCGCATACACGCAGGCCAGCGACAGGATCACCCCGCCCAGCGCTTCCACCATCGGTTCCAGGTGCCAATAGCCATACTGGAAGCGCGGACTCTGCTCCCGCGCCACCAGCCGCAGCACCGAAAGGGATACCAGGGTCAGGGCCACGTCCACCAGGCTGTAGATGCCGTCGAACAGGATGGCCTGCGATCCCACCAGCAGGCCGCCCAGGAAGCCGGCTGCACTGACCGCCACGGTCATGCCGATGGACAGCCGCAGGATGCGCTGCTCGCGGGTGGTATCCATGCAGTGCCGAAGGTCCGACCGTCACGGTCAGGCCTTCAGCACCTCCACCCGGTAACTGATGCCTTCCTCGTCGTGCTCGATGATCAGCCCGTGCACGTCCGACTCGAAACCGGGGAAGCGCGCGTTCTGTTCGCGGGCAATGCGCAGCGACTGGATGATCGGTTCGTCGCTGGCACCGAAGCGTTCGCCCGGCATGATGGTGGGAATGCCCGGCGGGTACGGCACCAGCATGGTGGCGGCGATACGACCGCTGAGCTGCTCGATATCGACCCGTTCGATCTCGCCCTTCACCAGATGGTTGTAGGCATCGGCCGGGGTCATCACCGGGGTCGGCAGGTCCACGTACATCTCGCGCATCACCTTGGCCACGGCGAATTCCTGGTTGAACGCATGCAGTGCATCGCACAGATCGCGCAGGCCCCAGCCGGCATAGGCCACCGGATAATCGGCGGCCAGCGTCGGCAGTGCCTGGTTCAGCGGCGCGTTGCGATCGTAAAGTTCCTTGAACGCCATCAGCTCGGTCACCAGGGTGCTCCACTTGCCCTTGGTGATGCCCATCGAGAACAGGAACAGCACCGAGTACAGGTTGGTCTTTTCCACGGTGATGCCGCGGCCCCACAGGAACTTGCTCAGCACCGCCGCCGGAATGCCCAGCCTGCCCGTGCTGCCATCCATCGACAGACCGGGGGTCAGCAGGGTCACCTTGATCGGGTCGATCAGAACATAGTCGTCCACCAGCCCATCAAAGCCGTGCCAGTGCGCATCGGGCTGCAGGTACCATTCCTCACGCTTGGCTACCAGCGGTGCCGGCGTATCGCCCTTGTCCAGACTGCGCTCCACCTTCGTCGGCTGCCACACGCTGAACCACCAGTCGTCACGCCCCAGGTCATCGCGCACATGCAACATGGCGCGGCGGAAGGCAATCGCTTCGTCGTGCATTTCCTGCACCAGCGAGCGCCCCGCCTCGCCCTCCATCATCTTCGAGGCCACGTCGCAGGCGGCGATCACCCCGTAATGCGGGCTGGTGGAGGTGTGCATCATGAACGATTCGTTGAAGCGCTCGGCATCCAGGTCGCGGCTGGCCGAGTTGCGCACGTGGATCATCGAAGCCTGCGAGAACGCGGCCAGCAGCTTGTGGGTCGAATGCGTGGTGAAGATGATCGCATCCTGCTCGCGCGGCTTGCCCTTGGCCATGCCGTAGTGGTTTTCGTAGAACGGGTGGAATGCCGCGTAGGCGTACCAGGCTTCATCGAAGTGCAGGAAGTCCACCGCACTGCCGATCTCTTCGGCAATCTTTTCGGCGTTGTAGCACAGGCCGTCGTAGGTGGAATTGGTGACCACCGCGATGCGCGGCTTCGAACCGGCCTGGTAGGCCTGGCGGGCCAGCGGGTTGTCGGCAATGCGCTGCTGCAGCGCTTCGGGGGTGAATTGGTCCAGGCTGATCGGCCCGATGATGCCGTGCGCGTTGCGGCTGGGGGTGAAGTAGACCGGCACACCGCCGGTCATGATCAGTGCGTGCAGCAGCGATTTGTGGCAATTGCGGTCCACGAACACCACGTCGCCGCGCGCCACCGTGCCGTGCCAGACGATCTTGTTGGCGGTGGAGGTGCCGTTGGTCACGAAGAAGGTGTGGTCGGCGCCGAAGTTGCGCGCGGCCTCGTCCTCGGCGTCCTTGATCGGGCCGGTGTGGTCCAGCAGCGAGCCCAGTTCCGGCACCGAGATCGACAGATCGCTGCGCAGGGTGTTTTCGCCGTAGAACTGGTGGAACGCACGGCCCACCGGCGATTTGGTGAACGCCACGCCACCGGCATGGCCCGGGGTATGCCAGGAATAGTTCGATTCGGCCGCGTGGTGGATCAACGCCTTGAAGAACGGCGGCAGCAGGTTGTGCATGTAGTCTTCGGCCGCACGCATCACCTGGCGGGCGACGAAGTTCTTGGTGTCCTCGAACAGGAAGATGAAACCGTGGATGTACTTGAGCAGCTTGCTGGGCACCTTCTCGATGGTGCGCCGCTCGCCGTACAGGAACACCGGCAGGTTGGCCCGGCGTGCGCTCTGTTCACGCAGGAAGGCCGCCAGGCGCTGGAACTCGCCCTCACCCTCCTCGCTGCCATCGATCGAGATCAGCACCGCCGACGCCGCCACGTAGGTGCGGGCACCGGCGCGGGCATCGTCCAGGTTCAGGCCGCACAGCACGCGCTGGCCGTTGCCACGCAGTTCTTCCACCAGTGCGCGGATCAGGATGCCGCCGATGCGCGGCGACTCGTAATCACCATCGATGACGATGACCGGGTAATCCAGGGACTTGAAGTACACGTTGATTCTCCTTGTCGAACTCAGGAACGCTGGGCGCCGCTGGACAACGCGGCTGCCTCACGGGTGCGCTGCCGCTGCTGGCGGCGCTCCTCGCTGAAGAAGGGATAGAACACGGTGATGAACAGCACGAACAGGAAGGCGTACTGCACGATGGTTCCCGACGATCCGTAGATCGCCCACAGGCAATACACCACCGTCAGGCTGGTCAACGCCCAGAACGCGCCGGTGTGCACGATGGTGTGCGAGCGCTCCACCACGAAATAGCAGGCCACGCAGGAATAGATGTACGGCAGCAGGGTCAGCACCACCGCCGCCGAGGTGATCACATCGAACTGCGCCGAGGCGGTTTCCGAGGTGGAAGTGACCAGCACCGCCAGGGTCATCAGCACTGCCACGATCAGCACGCCCTTCACCGGCACGTCGTCCTTGTTGGTCTTGCTGAAGATGCTCGGGAACAGGCCATCGTCGGACGCCGCCTTGGCGCTCTGCGCGGTCAGCAGGATCCAGCCGCCCAGCGAACCGGCCGCGCCGATGAAGGCGCACAGGCTGACCAGGCCACCGCCCCAGCCGCCCACTGCCTTGGCGGCGGCCAGCGCGAACGGCGCATCGGAGGTCTGCAGTTCGGCATTGGGCACCATGCCCATGATTACCGACGAACTGGCGATATAGGCCACCGCCGCCAGGAACACGCCGGCCAGGGTGGCGCGGGCCACGTTCTTTTCCGGATTTTCCACCACGCCGGCGGTCACCGACGCCGATTCCACGCCGATGAACGCCCACAGGGTGAGTGCGGCAGCGCTGGAAATGGCGCCGAAGTTCGACTCACCCGAAACGTTGTAAGCACCCTTGAAGATGTCCGCATCGAAGAAGAACCAGCCGAAGATCGCGATGCCCAGGATCGGCACCAGCGCGAAACTGGTGGTGACCGTCTGCACCTTGGTCACGAACGCCGGACCGATCACGTTGGCAAAGCTCAGGGCCCAGACCAGCGCCAGCACGGCGATGCAGCGCACCAGCGGCTCGGACAGGATCGGGAAGAAGTAGCTGAAATAGCCCACTGCCGCGATCGGAATGGCCACGTTGCCGATCCAGTTGGCGAACCAGTAGATGGTGTTGGTCTGGAAGCCCATGTACGGCCCGAACCAGTCACGCGCATAGGCATACGGGCCGCCGGCCTTTGGCGCCAGCTTGCCCAGCTTGGCAAACACGAACGCCAGCAGCAGGGCCCCGGCGGTGGTGATCAACCAGCCCCAGATCGAGGCGGTACCGATCTTGGCCAGGCTCGATGGCAACAGGAACACCCCTGAGCCCATCATGTTGCCGGCCACGAGGAAGGTGGCACCGACCACCCCGATTTTCTTCGTTTCTGCCATGACACTCTCCTGCACCTGGCATGGGCCCGGCAACACCGGGCATGGGGACGGAAAACGCGGGCGTACCGCCGCTGGCGTCTACTTGATGAAGTTGTATTGCAGACTGCCCTGCACCCGGACCGTGTCGCCGCGCGCGCCGCTCTGCTGCTCCAGGCGGCCATACAGCAGCTCCATGCCCATCGTCCACGACGGTGCCGGGCTCCAGATCAGGTTGAACACGCCGTAGCGGCTTTCGCGGAACGCATCGGCGGGCAGCGCCGCATTGCGCTCCAGCGTCAGCTGCCCGTAGATCAGGTTCGAACGCCACAGTTCGGACCAGTAATGGGTGTAGCCGACGAAACCGCCGTGCACGTCCAGCGCGCGCAGACGCCCATCGGCACCGACCACCGCGTCCAGGCCGGAGCCGGTCAGGTCGGCGGTGTAGCGGCTCAACCCGCGCCCGCCCAATGCACCGAACAGCAGCAGGTCACGCTCGCCCACCGCCGCCGAACCACTGAGCTGCAGACCACCGGCCATGCGCCGGTCGCGTTTGCCGTCACCGTCGTAGGCCAGGCTGCGCGCCACCGCGCCCAACTGCAGATGGCCCCAGTCACGCTCCACGCGCGCGGCCACGGTCACATCCGGCAGCCGGTTGGCGGCAATCACGCTGTCGTTGGCGCCGGCCAGCTCGGTGTCCGGGTCTTCGGCGGCCAGGGTCAGCGTGGTGCCCTTGCCCAGCGCGAAACTGTGGTGGATGCCGGCCACCAGAAGGTAGCCCGCGCCACCCGGGCCGGCGAAATCCAGTGTGTCGGGCAGGCTGTCGGCGTCCATGAAGCTGGAATAGCCGTAACCGGCATACGTGTTGCCCAGCTGCCCGTAGGCGTGGCGCAGCCGGAACTGATAGCCGTCGCTGCTGCCGAAGAAGTCGTTCTCCAGATAGAAGCGCAGGTTGCCGTGCGTGGTCG
>NZ_DAMBCN010000032.1:0-40326 GCF_032056425.1 Stenotrophomonas sp. | reverse complement strand
CGGGGGTCACTTCACCATGGGGGCTTGGCCGCGGCATCCATGCCGCGGACACCCCGCAATCCGACACCGCCCCACCCCTGACAGGTTCCTGCGATCTGATGGAGCGACACGGGGTCAGATCCCATTGCGACGCAACCGGCTATGACCCCATCCGGATGTCGCCGTAGGTAGGTGCCCACCTGGATGGGCACGTTCTGGCCGTGCGCGGAATGCATCCACGCGTGGCGTGGATCTACTAATCCCAATACACGGTCAGTACGCGATGGCCTTCCGAGGGCACGGGGGCGTCAATGTGCTGGCCGTAGGGCCACCCTTCGCCCACGCCGTCGCATTCCAGGCCCTGCAGCCAGCCTTCCACGGTTGCGGCGTCGGCACGGGTCAGCACGTGCACGTTCTCTGCGGCAGGCCATTCGCTGTCGTCTTCCAGCGCGCTGCCCCAGTCCTGGTGCAGGCCGACGTAAACGCCTTCCACTTCGGGCTTTTCAGCGATGGCGGCCAGGCGTGCGTACAGCTCGGCAATCGGCGGGCGGCCGTAGCCGCACTGGTTCGGTGCGATGCACTCTTCGAAATCGTTGCCCTCGAAATATGCGGCCAGCGGCACCACCGGCAGGTGCTCCGGGTCGCGGGCATCGAGGCGTTCAAGCAGGTCCAGCAGTTCCTGGCGGGCAGACATCCAAAACTCCTTGCAGCATGAAGCACGATTGTATCGGCGCCGATCAGTAGATCGGTGTCACCTTCATCTGCGGCAGCGGACGTGGTGCGCCGTCGGTCAGGTCCGGGCCCAGGTCTTCCCAGGTGCGGCCCTGCTCCACCATCTGCGCCCACAGCTGCTGCGAGCCACGACGCTTGTCTTCCGAGCCCAGCTTGTACGACGGCGGCACGGGTTCGCCGCTGGCGACGATGGAGTACGCCGCGCGGTAGGCCAGCACCTGCTGCGCCGGGTCGTCGGTACGCGCCACCTCCAGCGTGTAGCGCTGGTAGGCCGATGCGAGATTGCGCCAGCGGATCCAGTAGTGGTTCTCGAACGAGAACG
Organism: Stenotrophomonas sp.; assembly: GCF_032056425.1. Classification (GTDB taxonomy): domain Bacteria; phylum Pseudomonadota; class Gammaproteobacteria; order Xanthomonadales; family Xanthomonadaceae; genus Stenotrophomonas. The sequence continues at coordinate 39,293 of NZ_DAMBCN010000032.1, read as the reverse complement.
CGCAGAAGCGTGCGCCGGCCAGGCTGCCCTTGTCGGCGATGCGGCTCAGCACCTCCTGCGGCATGTCCAGATTCATGCCGCCTTCGTCGCCCTGCAGGCTCACATGCACGATGCGGTCGCGGTAACCCGGCGCACGCGCCTGCAGCAGGTCGCGCCAGTTCTGCATGGTGGCCACCACCGCGAACAGGAAGCGCCCGAGCTCGGCCGCAGCCAGCGGCGTGGCGATGGACTGGTAGTGCCGCTGCCAGCCATGACGGTTCTCGGTCGGCAACACCACCGCGCGCTCCAGCGCCTGCTGGCCGGTGGTGCCGTGGCTGACATCCTCGGCGTGCTGCGGGTAGACCAGGTTGATGGCGAAGGTCGGCCAACGTGGCATCGCCGCGTCGAACAGGTGGATCGGGAAGTTGCTGCTGATGCCACCATCGGAAAACCAGCAGATGCGGAAGGCGGTGATGACCGGCCCGCAGGACTGGCCGGCACTGGTCAGCCCTTCCATGCTGTCGGCCACGTTGTGTTCTGCATCGGCTGCGGCCGGCGATGGCTCGCAGCGGCGCTCGCGGCGCGCAGGTTCATGCAGCGGCACCGCGCTGATCAGCAGCGGGAAGCTCAGGCTCATGCGGGTGGCCACCAGTACCGGCAACTGCGGGCCCTGCGGCAGGTGGTAGTACTGCCGGCCGTCCACCGCCACCGGCGCACCGGCGTGGTCGACCAGCCACTGCACCACGCTGGCCGGGAACAACTGCTCGAATTCCTCGCGCAGGAACCAGAACTGCGCACCACCCAGCGGCAGCGTGCGCGGTTCGTTGTGCGATACGCAGGTGGTGATCATCTGCAGGCTGATCGCATGCGGGCTCTCCGGCTCGCCGGCATAGCGCGGCGCGTCGTGCAGGTCCGCGAAGGTCAGCGGCGCATCCAGCGACTTGCCGGACAGCTGCTGCAGGCTGTGGTGCAGCCATTCGGTCAGCGCCGGTTTGCGCGCATCGCGGCCCAGGCCGCTGCACAGCCCCAGCAGGTTGCGCCGTGCCACCCGCGCCACCCGCAGCGCGGCACCGGCCACGCCGGCACCATAGGCGCACAGCAGCGATGGCAGCAGGGTGGCCGCCACACCACTCCAGCCGCCGCCCCACCAGCCCAGGCCGAGCAGCAGCGCCAGCGACACCAGCACTTCCAGCGGGGCGATCTCGAACACGGCCACCGCCAGGCACAGCAGCTTGCGCGGCCAGCCGTAACCACCGGTCAGCGCGACCAGCAGCCGGTAGGCCGCCCGCGCACCGTGCGCCGGCTGGAACAGGCTGTAGATGAAGCCGCGCCGCGACAGCTGCGCCGACACCGTCGACAGGCCACCATAGCCGGCGTCGTCGGCCAGCTGCTCGCCGGCCTGCTGGCGGCGATCGCCATAGGCCGCCGCTGCCGCCACCGCCGCGGCAATGGCGCCGGCCGAGGTGCCACCGATGCTCTTGAACCGATACTCGCGGGCCAGCGCCAGTACCGCATTGGGGTACACGATGCCGCTGGTGATGCCGCCCTTCATGACCAGATCGCAGTACTTGTCTGCCACTACCCTGCCCCCCGCTGACTGTGCCTGAGATGCCACCCGACGCTACGGATGCAGTATGACGCGAAGGCTTCTCACAGCCTGAGAACCCGCCCACCGAAGGGCTACTGGCCGCCCCCGCCCGGCCCGTGCACACTGCGTACAGGACACTCATGCAGGGATTGCCATGACCACCCGTCGCGCGTTCATCGCAGGCTGTGCCGCCGCCACTGCCGCCGCTGCCTGTACCCGGCGCGGCACGCCCGTGGCCAACGACATCAGCCAACTGGAACCCACCGACGTGGCCGGGGTGCGGGCCGTTGCCGAAACGGCTGACGTGCAGGCTGCCCTGCAGCAGCACCGGGGTACGGTCTGCGTGGCCGGCGGCCGTTACAGCATGGGCGGGCAGACCAGCGCGGCCGGCGCCCTGCAGCTGGATCTGACGCCCAGCCACCGTCTGCTGTGGCTGGACGTCGCGCGCAAGGCGGTGCGCGTGCAGGCCGGCATGCGCTGGCGCGCGCTGCAGGAATGGCTGGACCCGCACAACCTGTCGGTGAAGGTGATGCAGAGCTTCAGCAACTTCACCGTCGGCGGTTCGGTGTCGGTGAACTGCCATGGTCGCTACGTTGGCAGCGGCAGCATCGCTTCCACCGTGCGTGCACTGCAGGTGGTGCTGCGGTCCGGCGAGGTGATCGAGACCTCGCGCACGCAGCATCCGGAGCTGTTCGCCGCGGTCATCGGTGGCTATGGCCTGATCGGCGTGGTCAGCGAAGTCGAGCTGGACCTGGCCGGCAACGACCGCATGGCACGGCACATGGAGCGGGTGGCGCTGGCCGATTACCCGCAGTGGTTCCGCGAGAACGTGGCGTCGCGCAGCGATGCGTTGATGCACAACGCCGACCTCATTCCGCCGCGTTTCGATGCACCCGTGACCGTGACCTGGCGGCGCAGCACGGCAGCGCTGACCGACACCCGGCGCTTGATACCCGTGGGTGCGAACTATGCCCACGAGCAGAACATGATCTGGGCCGTCACCGAACTGCCCGGCGGCCCGCAGCTGCGCGAAAGCTCGGTGGTGAAGCAGCAGATGGCCGAACCGCGGGTGATCCATCGCAACCTGGAAGCGAGCCTGGACGTGGCATCACTGGAGCCACGCACGCGCGCGATGTCGACCTACCTGCTGCAGGAGTACTTCATTCCCGTGCGCCACTTCCAGTCCTTCGCCACGCGCATGGCCGCCATCCTGCAGCAGCACCGCGTGGACGCGCTGAACGTGTCGATCCGCCACGCGCCGGCCGATACCACCTCGCTGCTGGCGTGGGCGCGCGAAGAAGTGTTCTGCTTCGTGCTGTACCACAAGCAGCGGCGCTTTCCCTGGAGCGATACGCTGGCCACGGGCTGGACCCGCGCGCTGATCGATGCCGCGCTGGACTGCGGCGGCAGCTACTACCTCCCGTACCGCCCGCATGCCACGCGCGCGCACTTCCAGCGCGCCTATCCGCAGTGGCAGGCCTTGGTCGACATCAAGCGCCAGTACGACCCACAGACGCAGCTGGTGAACCACCTTTGGCAGCGTTACATCGAGGCGCCGTAATGGGGTCAGAGCCCGTTGCGGTGCAACGGGATCCGACCCCGTGCCGTTCCGGCAGATCGCAGAAAACTGTCGAAGGCGGGGTGGGTCCGGTTGAGGGGGCGTGAGCCGCATGGATGCGGCGACCGAGCTTACATGGACGTACTTGCAGCGTCCCCCTCAACCGGACCCACCCCGCCAACCCACGGATAGCCAGCTTTTGAAGTTGACGTTGCAGTTGACGTTGCCTCTGCAGGTGCAGGGCGCAGCCCTGCCGGCAACCCCCACACTTGACCCCCACAACCATCGGCGTAGCATCAGCACCAAGCCAAGGGACAGACCCGCGGCCATCACAACGACATGAGGGATTCTCATGGAATTCGATTATCTGGTCTTCATCGGGCGTTTCGAGCCCTTCCACAACGGCCATGCCGCCGTTGCCCGCCTGGCCCTGAGCCGGGCCCGCAAGCTGATCTTCCTGGTCGGCTCTGCCGATACCCCCCGCAGCCTGCGCAATCCCTGGACCGTGGCCGAACGCGCCGTGATGATCCAGGCCGCCCTCGATGGCAACACCGAACGCCTGCTGATCCGCCCGCTGCGCGACCACCTGTACAACGAAGCGCAGTGGATCGCCAACGTGCAGCGCCAGGTGGCCGAGGCCCTGCGCAACGACGGCGCCGCCGCCGATGCCAAGGTCGGCCTGATCGGCATGGACAAGGACGCCTCCAGCTACTACCTGCGCGAGTTCCCGCAGTGGCCCCTGGTGGACGTGCAGCACACCGCCACCCTGTCGGCCACCGAGCTGCGCCGCTACCTGTTCGAAGCCGGCGATGTCGACTTCCACGGTGCCCTGCTGATGCTGCGTGGCAACGTGCCGCCGCCGGTGTACGACATGCTCGAAGCGTTCCGCAGAAGCGCGCCGGCCTATGGCCAGCTGGTGGCCGAGTACCGCTTCATCGAACAGTACAAGGCGGCCTGGAAGGATGCGCCCTACGCACCCACCTTCGTCACCACCGATGCAGTGGTAGTGCATTCGGGCCACGTGCTGCTGGTGCGCCGCCGTTCGGAACCCGGCAAGGGCCTGTGGGCACTGCCCGGTGGCTTCGTCGGCCAGGAACAGAGCCTGCTGGACAGCTGCCTGCGCGAACTGCGCGAAGAGACCCGGCTGAAGATTCCGCTGCCGGTGCTGAAGGGCTCGCTGAAGAGCCAGCAGGTGTTCGACCACCCCGACCGCAGCCAGCGCGGCCGCACCATCACCCACGGTTTCCACTTCGAATTTCCGGCCGGTGAACTGCCGGCGGTACGCGGCGGCGATGACGCCGACAAGGCACGCTGGATTCCGGTAAGCGAGGCACTGGAGATGGGCCCGCAGCTGTTCGAAGACCACCTGCACATCCTGGAGTATTTCCTGGGCCGCGGCTGACCTGCCCGACCCTCCCCACCGGCGGATAGACCGCCGGTGTCACCGACGCGAAGGAGCTTCCGTCATGCACTACCTCGATAATCTTCTCCTCAATACCGACAGCTACAAGGCCAGCCATTGGCTGCAGTACCCGCCCGGTACCGATGCCACGTTCTTCTACGTGGAATCGCGTGGTGGCCTGCACGACCGCACGGTGTTCTTCGGCCTGCAGGCGATCCTGAAGGACGCGCTGGCACGGCCGGTCACCCACGCCGACATCGACGACGCCGCCGCGGTGTTCGCCGCACATGGCGAGCCGTTCAATGAAGCCGGCTGGCGCGACATCGTCGACCGCCTCGGCGGGCACCTGCCGGTACGCATCCGGGCCGTGCCCGAGGGCAGCGTGGTGCCCACGCACCAGGCGCTGATGACCATCGAATCGACCGACCCGGCCGCGTTCTGGGTGCCCTCGTACCTGGAAACCCTGCTGCTGCGCGTGTGGTACCCGGTCACCGTGGCCACCATCAGCTGGCACGCGCGCCAGACCATCAGCCGCTTCCTGCAGCAGACCAGCGATGACCCGCAGGGGCAGCTGCCGTTCAAGCTGCACGACTTCGGCGCGCGCGGTGTATCAAGCCTGCAATCGGCCGCGCTGGGCGGTGCCGCGCACCTGGTCAACTTCCTCGGCACCGACACCGTCTCGGCGCTGTGCCTGGCCCGTGCGCACTACCACGCGCCGATGGCCGGCTATTCGATTCCTGCTGCCGAGCACAGCACCATCACCAGCTGGGGCCGCGAGCGCGAAGTGGATGCGTACCGCAACATGCTGCGCCAGTTCGGCAGACCCGGCGCGATCGTGGCGGTGGTGTCGGACAGCTATGACATCTACCGCGCCATCAGCGAGCACTGGGGCACCACCCTGCGCGATGAAGTGATCGCCTCGGGCGCGACCCTGGTCATCCGTCCCGATTCGGGCGACCCGGTGGAAGTGGTGGCCGAGAGCCTGCGCCGCCTGGACGAGGCCTTCGGCCACACGATCAACGGCAAGGGCTACCGCGTGCTCAACCACGTGCGGGTGATCCAGGGCGATGGCATCAACCCGGACACGATCCGCGCCATCCTGCAGCGCATCACCGCTGACGGCTACGCCGCCGACAACGTGGCCTTCGGCATGGGCGGCGCCCTGCTGCAGCGGCTGGACCGCGATACGCAGAAATTCGCGCTGAAGTGCTCGGCCGCGCGGGTGGACGGTGTCTGGATCGACGTCTACAAGGACCCGATCACCGATGCCGGCAAGGCCAGCAAGCGCGGCCGCATGCGCCTGCTGCGTCGGCTGGATGATGGCAGCCTGCACACGACGGCCCTGCCCGCCAATGGCGATGACGCGCTGCCGGCCGGCTTCGAGGACGCGATGGTGACCGTGTGGGAGAACGGCCGCCTGCTGTGCGACCAGCGGCTGGACGACATCCGCGCGCGCGCGGCGGCGGGGCGCTGAAGGCACGTCCCGGCCGGGGTCGGATCCCGTTGCAGCGCAACGGGCTCTGACCCCAACCCCCTTGACCCACGCAGCCAACCCGTACACCGTGGGCGCGCCGAAGGTATCCCTCCAGGCGTTCACGCGCAGGGAGGGATTTAAACGGGAATCCGGTGAAGGCGCCTCGCGCGCCCATTCCGGAGCTGCCCCGCAGCGGTGAATGGAAACGAAGCCTGCCAAGAGCACTGGGCGCATGCCTGGGAAGCGGCAGGGAGTAGGTGGGCTGCGGCCCGTGTCCATCAGCCCGAATACCGGCCCCGGCCGGGGGACACGACCGTCCCCTGACTCGACCTGGACTCTCCGCGGGGAGGGTGCCGGGGCCATCGTCGTCCTGCGCGCGCGGGCGGTGTGGCCGCGTGCGTCCTGTTCACGGTGTCCGGCCCGATCCGTTCCCCACGCTGCCACGCACCCGACGATGACCGAGTTCCAACGCCCCGCCCTGTCCCTCCCCGCCGACGGCAAGCGCCTGCTGCTGCATTCGTGCTGCGCGCCCTGCTCGGGCGAAGTGATGGAGGCGATCACCGCCTCCGGGATCGACTACGCGATCTTTTTCTACAACCCCAACATCCACCCGGTGAAGGAGTACGAGCTGCGCAAGCAGGAGAACATCCGTTTCGCCGAGCAGCACGGCATTCCGTTCATCGACTGCGACTACGACACCGACAACTGGTTCAGTCGCGCGCGTGGCATGGAAAATGAGCCGGAGCGCGGTATCCGCTGCACCATGTGCTTCGACATGCGCTTCGAACGCACGGCGCTGTACGCGCACGAGCACGGCTACGACACCATCAGTTCGTCGCTGGGTATTTCGCGCTGGAAGAACATGGCGCAGATCAATGACTGCGGCATCCGCGCCGCGGCGCGCTACGAAGGACTGCAGTACTGGGACTACAACTGGCGCAAGGGCGGCGGCGCCAGCCGCATGGTGGAAATCAGCAAGCGCGAACAGTTCTACCAGCAGGAGTACTGCGGCTGTGTGTACTCGCTGCGCGATGCCAACCGCCACCGCCGCGAAACCGGCCGCGAGCGCATCAAGATCGGCCTGCTCTATTACGGGCAGGATGCGGAGCCGGCCAAGGGCGATTGACGTGCACGCACGGGGCGGCCACGCTGGTCGCCCCCTTCTGTTGTAGTGGAACTGCCATGACCGTCCTGCCCGCCGATGTCGCCCTGCTGGTGATCGACCTGCAGCCGGACTTCATGCCTGGTGGCGCGCTGGCCTGCGCCGACGGTGATGCGCTGGTGGCGCCGATTGCCGAGCTGCTGGCTCAGCGTCGCTACCGCACGGTGGTGGCCACCCAGGACTGGCACCCGGCCGACCACGCGTCGTTTGCCAGCCAGCACGCAGGCGCGCGCCCATTCGAGAGCATCCTGCTGCACGCGCAGCCGCAGACCCTGTGGCCGGACCACTGCGTGCAGGGCAGTGACGGTGCCGCGCTGCACCCGGGCGTGGACTGGAACGTGGCCGACCTGATCCTGCGCAAGGGCACCCGCCAGCAGGTGGATTCGTACAGCGCCTTCCGCGAGAACCACGGCCCGGGGGGCGAGCGCCCGCCGACCGGTCTGGCCGGCTGGCTGCATGAGCGGCGCATCCGCGAGGTGCATGTGTGCGGCCTGGCGCGCGATTACTGCGTGCTGTGGAGCGCGCAGGACGCGGTGAAATCCGGTTTCCGGGTGAAGTTCCTGTGGGACCTGACCCGGCCGGTGACCGAAGCCAACGACGCGATGGTGCGCGAGGCGTTGGCCAAGGCGGGCATTTCGATCATCTGACGCGCGACCGTCGGGCCATGCCCGGCGTTGCCTGATCGTGCCGGTCGCCATGTCGGTTCTGCCGCTTGTGCGCCGCTTCCCGCGGTAACACAATGGGCCATCCAGCCCCTCCAGTACGCCCCCCTACAGATCGCGGGACGGCCGAACCAGGGGCTTTTCATTGGATGAAAGCGGGAAGGCAACGGTATGCCAACGGCAGTTCTCATAGATGGCGGCTACTTCGTCAAGCGATTCCGCCGCATTGAACCTCATAACGCCTACAACCCTGAACGTGCTGCCGAACTGGCACACCGTTGGGCACTGGCGCATCTCACATCCTCGGGTTGCGACAGGCGCGATCTCTACCGCATCTTCTTCTACGATTGCCCACCCTTACGGAAACGGATGCACAACCCCATATCGGGCGTCTGCATTGACTACGCGCGATCACCCGAAGCACTGTTCAGGGTCGCCCTGCATGACGCCCTGAAGCAGAAGCGGAAAGTGGCCTTGCGGCTTGGCCATCTCGCAGACTCCAACGCGTGGACGACCGACTCCCGAACGCTCGATGCCCTGCTGAAGGGCAAGCGCACGTTCTCCGCGCTCCTGCCAAGCGAACTGCATCCGGAGGTTCGGCAGAAGGGGGTGGATATGCGTATCGGCTTGGATATTTCCTCGCTGTCGTTGAAACGACAGGTACGTCAGATCGTTCTTGTCGCTGGTGATTCCGACTTCATTCCAGCCGCAAAGCTCGCGCGGCGGGAGGGCGTGGATTTCGTGCTGGACCCGATGTGGTCAGCGATTCCACCGGGTCTCCTGGAGCACATTAATGGCGTTCGATCCACATGTCCCAGACCTGCCTTCAGGCACGAAACGTGGGGGGCGAAGGCCTCTGCTGCGGGAAGCGATCAAACACATCGCCGGGCATGGCCCGGCGCTGCACAAGGTGATGATCTGTAGCCCGGCGGCCACGCCCCCCGCTGTCAGCGGAATACCACCGTGCGGTGCCCGTTGAGCAGGATGCGGTGCTCGACATGCCGGCGCACGGCGCGCGCCAGCACCTGCGATTCGGTGTCGCTGCCCAGCCGCACCAGATCGCGCGGGGTCATGGCGTGGTCCACGCGGGCCACGTCCTGTTCGATGATCGGGCCTTCGTCCAGGTCTTCGGTCACGTAGTGCGCGGTGGCGCCGATGATCTTGACCCCGCGCGCGTGCGCCTGGTGGTACGGCTGCGCGCCCTTGAAGCTGGGCAGGAAGCTGTGGTGGATGTTGATCGCACGGCCGGCCAGTGCGCGGCACAGCGTGGGCGAAAGAATCTGCATGTAGCGCGCCAGCACCACCAGGTCGATGCGTTCGCGGTCGACCAGATCGATGATCTGCTGTTCCTGCACCGCGCGCGTTTCCGCGTTCACCGGCAAATGGTGGAACGGCACCTGGTAGGACGCGGACAGTGGCGCGAAATCGGCGTGGTTGGACGCCACCGCCGCGATATCCACCTTCAGCTGCCCGCTGTGCGCGCGGAACAGCAGGTCGTTCAGGCAATGGCCCTGCTTGCTGACCAGCACCAGCAGGCGCGCGCGGCGGCGGCCGTCGTGCAGTTGCCAGTCCATGCCGTAATCGGCGGCCAGCGCGGCCATCGCCGCATGCACGGTATCCAGCGGCTGGCTGGCATCGCGGTCGAAATGCACGCGCAGGAAGAAGCGGCCGCTCTCCTCATCACCGAACTGCTGGGCGTCGAGGATGTTGCAGCCGTGGTCGAACAACAGCCCCGACACGCGGTAGACGATTCCGGTGCGGTCGGGGCAGGACAAGGTAAGAATGGAATCAGGGCGCATCACCCCAGTTTAGGGCAGCACCCTGCGGCGGTGCACAATGCTGTCAGATGCAACCGATCTTCAGTGCGGATGCACGGTCAAGGCCACCAGCCGCACCACCAGCGGTCGCACCAGCAGCACGCCACAGAACGCGACCGGCATGGCCATCTGGTAGGCCGCCAGCACCCGCGCCAGGTAGCCGCTGCCCACCCCGGCATTGGCGGCGGTGATGACCAGGCACATCAGCAGCGCCATCAGGCTGGCCATGAAGAAGGCGAACACGAACGGCGTGCTGCGGGCGTGCAGCTTCCAGCGGGGCGAGCGGGGGTGGGCCATGGCACATCGCATCAGGTGAACAGGGCCGGCAGGCTAGCGGCGCGACGCCCCACGCACAGCCCCGCCGCGCTTGGTGCAGACCCAAGCCACGCTTGCCGGTTTCCGTGGCAAGCTGGACGGTCATGAACCTGTTGCAGCTCATCCGCAGCTTCACCCGCACCGCGCAGACCGGCAGCATTGCCGCGGCCGCGCGCAGCCTGGGCATCAGTGCCACCGCCGTGGGCCAGAACATCCAGCGCCTGGAAACCCACCTGGGCGTGCGCCTGCTCAACCGTAGCACCCGGCAACTGGCCCTGAGCGAGGCCGGGGCGCTGTACCTGGCCCAGGTGCAGCACATCGAGGCCGACCTGGCGCGCGCGCAGGCGCTGGTGACCGCCGACGACATCGTGCCCAGTGGGCCGCTGCGCATTGCCAGCAGCCGCGCCTTCGGTCGCCATGTGCTGTCGCCGCTACTGCCGTCACTGCAGCAGCGCTACCCGCAACTGCAGCTGGAACTGCGCCTGAGCGATCGCGCCGTACAGCACGGCCCGGAAACGGTGGATGTGAGCCTGCGCATCGGCGCGCAGCTGGAAGATGGGCTGGTGGCGCGGCCGCTGGCGCGCATCCCGTTCCTGTTCTGCGCCGCACCGGCCTACCTGGCCGCGCACGGCATGCCGCAGGAACCGGCCGAACTGCAGCAGCATCGTGGCCTGCTTCACCGCTTCCCCACCGATGGCCGACCGCTGCGCTGGGGCCTGCGGCGTGGCGATACGCGGGTGGACGCGGCGCTGCCGCCGAGCATGGTCTGCGATGACATCGACGCGCTGGCCGAGCTGGCCGCTGCCGGTGCCGGCATCACCCGGCTGGCCGCCTTCGTGGCCGACCCGTACCTGCGCGATGGTCGGCTGCAGGCGGTGTTCGGCCCGGCCAGCGCGTGGCAGCCGGAGCCGATGGAGGTGTTCTTCTGCGTCAGCGACCGGCGCGATTTCACCGCCCGCATCCGCGCCTTGTTCGAGCACCTGCAGGCCGGCCTGCCGCCGGCCTGGCAGGTATGACCGGCCTCAGCGCGCGCGGAACACGTTGCGGGCTTCGCGCGGTTCGCAGCGCAGGTACTGCGGCGCCGGCACCACGCTGTCACCCAGCGCGGCAGCGGCATGCCACGGCCAGCGCGGGTCGTACAGGATGCCGCGGGCCAGGGCGATGGCATCGGCCTGGTTGTGGCGCAGGATCGATTCGGCCTGTTCCGGCTCGGTGATCAGGCCCACCGCGATGACCGGCATGCGCAGCTTCTTGGCCTTGATCGCCGCGGCGAACGGCACCTGGTAGCCCGGACCCACGCTGATCTTCTGGCGCTCGTCCAGGCCGCCGCTGGACACGTGCAGGAAGTTGCAGCCGCGCGCGTCCAGCACCTGTGCCAGGGCTTCGCTCTGCACCACGTCCCAACCGCCTTCCACCCAGTCGGTGGCGGAAATGCGCACGCCCACCGACACCGTGTCCGACACCGCTTCGCGCACCGCGTCGAACACTTCCACCAGCAGGCGCAGGCGGTTCGGCAGCGAGCCGCCGTAACCATCCGTGCGGCGGTTGCTGAGCGGCGACAGGAACTGGTGCAACAGGTAGCCGTGGGCCGCGTGGATTTCGATCAGTTCGAAGCCCAGGCGCTCGGCGCGCACGGCGCTGGCGGCGAAGGCGGCCACCACCTCGGCAATGCCGGCTTCATCCAGTGCCTGCGGGGCCGGGTCGTTGGCGTGGAACGGCAGCGGCGACGGCGCCACGGTGGGCCAGCCACGGGCATCGTCGGCCGGCAGCTGGCGGCCGCCATCCCACGGGCGTGCGGTGGAGGCCTTGCGGCCGGCGTGGCCCAGCTGGATGCCCAGCGGCATTGGCGACCAGCGCCGTACGCTGGCCAGCACCTGCGCCAGCGCGGCTTCGGTACCGTCGTCCCACAGCCCCAGGTCGGCATAGCTGATGCGCCCGCGCGGTTCCACCGCGGTCGCTTCCAGGATCAGCAGGCCGGCGCCGGACTGCGCCAGGCTGCCCAGGTGCTGGGCATGCCAGTCGCTGGCGCGGCCATCTTCGGCGGAGTACTGGCACATCGGCGCGATCACGATGCGGTTGGACAGGGTAAGCGGGCCGAGGGTGACCGGCGAGAACAACTGGCTCAAGGCGATAGCGACATGCGGAGGGGGTGCGTATTGCACCGCTGCACGGCCTGCGGATCAACCGTCTGGATGGATCGCTGTTTCGCGCGACCTGTCACCGGTAGCGCCGGGCATGGCCCGGCGCTACCGGGTCGCGAAACCCGCCAAGGCCTCGGCGCAGTCGCGTTCATCCTTGAACTGCAGCAGATCATCGGCGCGGGTGCGACCGCGGTTCAGCGCCGCCACCGGCAGGCCGGCCTTGGCCGCGGCCTGCACGAAGCGGAAGCCGGAATAGACCATCAGCGAGGAGCCCACCACCAGCAGCGCATCGGCCTGCTGCAGGTGCTCATGCACCGCCGCTACCCGTTCGCGCGGCACGTTTTCGCCGAAGAAGACGACATCTGGCTTCAGCAGGCCGCCGCAGTATGGGCAGTCCGGCACCACGAACGCGGAAAAATCAGTCTCCAGATCCGCATCGCCATCGGGCGCGATGCCGGCCTCCAGCGCGTCCCAGCCGGGGTTGGCGTCCAACAGGCGCTGCTGAAAATCCCCGCGCCCGCTGCGGCGTTCGCAGCCCATGCAGCGCACCTGGTCCAGCCGACCGTGCAGATCGATCACGTTCGTGCTGCCGGCACGCTGGTGCAGGCCATCCACGTTCTGGGTCAGCAGCACCTGCAGGGTGCCGCGTGCTTCCAGCGCGGCCAGCGCCTGGTGGGTGCCGTTGGGCAGGGCCAGGCCGAAGCGCGGCCAGCCCAGCAGGCTGCGCGCCCAGTAGCGCTGGCGGGTGGCCGCCTCGCCCATGAACGCCTGGTAGGTCACCGGCGGCGTGCGCTTCCACTGGCCGTCGGTATCGCGGTAATCGGGAATGCCCGAGGCGGTGCTGCAGCCGGCGCCGGTCAGTACGAACAGGCGCTGGGCGCGGTCGATGAACTCGGTCAGCGGCGGGGTCATGCCCAGCAGATGGGGGCGCGATGGCGCCCCCGCAAGCGCCGGTTCAGACGGCCTCGGGCAGGCGGGGCACGGCGGTCGGCTGGCCGTCTTCACCCAGCGCGATCATCACGAAGTGGCCGCGGGTGCACAGCTTGCGCTCGCCACTGTGCAGGTCTTCGGCAATCAGCTCCACTTCCACCTTCATCGAACTGCGGCCCACTTCCACGATGCGACCGATGGTTTCCACCATCTGGCCGATGCGGATGGGCAGCTTGAAATCGACCTGGTCGCTGCGCGCGGTCACCACGGTGCGGCGCGAATAGCGGGCGGCGGCCAGGAAGGCAGCCTTGTCCATCCACGCCAGCGCCTGGCCACCGAACAGGGTGCCCATGTGGTTGGTGTGGTTGGGGAAGACGATTTCGGCCATGCGCACTTCGATGGGCGGCACGGTTTCGACGATGGGGGTCATGGCGGTGGCCAGGGTGTGGGGGGGTGCGGCAATTTTAAGGCAGGCCCGAGCGGCCGGGGCTACACTGCGCCACGCCCACCGCACGGACCGCCCATGCCCGCCGCTTCCGACCTGCTCGCGTTCGCCCTGCTGTCGCTGGGCATGGTCCTCACCCCAGGCCCGAACATGGTCTATCTGGTCTCGCGCTCGATCTGCCAGGGCCGCCGTGCCGGGCTGGTGTCGCTGGGCGGCGTGGCGGCGGGCTTCGTCTTCTACATGCTATGCGCGGCGCTGGGCATCACTGCGCTGCTGATGACCATTCCGCTGGCGTATGACGCGCTGCGCCTAGGCGGTGCACTCTACCTGCTGTATCTGGCGTGGCAGGCGGTGAAGCCGGGCGGGCGCTCGCCGTTCGCGGTGCACGCGCTGCCCGCCGACAGCCCGCGCAGGCTGTTCACGATGGGCTTTCTGACCAATCTGCTGAACCCGAAGATCGCGGTAATGTACCTGTCCCTGCTGCCGCAGTTCCTGCACCCGGACGGCCACGGCAGCGTGCTGGCACAGTCGGTGGTGCTGGGCTTCACCCAGATCGCGGTCAGCCTGGCGGTGAACACGGTGATCGTGCTGATGGCCGGCAGCATTGCGGCGTTCCTGGCCGCACGGCCGAGCTGGCAGGCCGCGCAGCGCTGGCTGATGGGGACGGTGCTGGCCGGGCTGGCGGTACGCATGGCGGTGGAAGGGCGGCGTTAGCCGTTCTTTGTAGAGTCGAGCCATGCTCGACTGCTGTTCGCGAAGATCAGTCGAGCATGGCTCGACTCTACAAAAGCACGGCAGCCAAGCATGGGCTTGGCTCTACAGAAACAAAAAACCCCGGCATTGGCCGGGGTTCTTCGTTGCAACCGGGGTGACCGCTTCGATCAGAAGTTCATGTCGAAGGCGACTTCGCCCTGCACGCCGACCTGGTAGGCCGAGACGCGGCGTTCGAAGAAGTTGGTCAGTTCCTGCACGTCCTGCAGTTCCATGAACGGCAGCGGGTTGCGCACGTTGTACTTCTTTTCCATGCCCAGCTTGGCGAAATGCTGGTCGGCGCAATGCTGCAGGTACTGGCGCATGTCGCGGGTGGAAATGCCGGCCACGCCGCCGGACAGCACGTCCTCGGCGAACTGCACTTCGCACTCGATGGCTTCGGCCAGCATGTCGTAGACCTGCTGCTTCATTTCATCGTCGAACAGGTCCGGCTCTTCCTCACGCACCACGCGCACCGATTCGAACGCGAAGTCCATGTGCGCGCTCTCGTCGCGGAACACCCAGTTGGTGCCCGAGGCCAGGCCCGGCAGCAGGCCACGCGAACGGAAGTAGTACACGTAGGCGAAGGCAGCGAAGAAGAACAGGCCTTCGATGCAAGCGGCGAAGCAGATCTGGTTGAGCAGGAACTGGCGGCGCTGTTCGCGGGTCTCGATGCGGGTCAGGCTCTGGATCGAGTCGATCCATTTGAAGCAGAAGTCGGCCTTCTTCTTGATCGAGTCGATGTTCTCCACCGCCGAGAACGCCTTGGCGCGCTCTTCCGGATCCGGCAGGTAGTTGTCGAGCAGGGTCAGGTAGAACTGCACGTGCAGCGCTTCTTCGTACAGCTGGCGCGACAGGTACATGCGCGCTTCCGGCGCGTTCAAGTGCTGGTACAGGTTCAGCACCAGGTTGTTGGACACGATCGAATCGCCGGTGGCGAAGAACGCAACCAGGCGGTGGATCAGGTGGCGCTCACCCGGCGACATCTTGCTGTGCAGGTCGGTGATGTCGATCTGGAAGTTGATCTCTTCCACCGTCCAGGTGTTCTTGATCGCGTTCCGGTACATGTCATAGAACTGCGGGTAGCGCATCGGGCGCAGGGTCAGTTCGAAACCGGGATCGAGCAGCATCTGCTTGGGCGTGTCGGCCATGGGTGTTTCCTTGTCTTCTCGGGTCAAAACGCCGGGCATGGCCCGGCGCTACCTGGGTGTTTCCGTGCGGCAGCCGAGCATGGCTCGGCTCTACAGGTGCGAGGTGCCGGCGGGGCCGGCACGGCGCGTTTTATTGGCAGGCCTCGCAGGCTTCCGGGTTTTCCAGCGAGCAGGCCACCGCTTCGGTCGGGGTGTACGTGCTGACCGTGGTCTTGGCGATCTTGGTGGCCGGACGCGAGCGCAGGTAGTAAGTGGTCTTGACGCCCTGCTTCCACGCGTACATGTACATGGACGACATCGCACCGATGTTCGGGCTTTCCATGAACAGGTTGAGCGAGGCCGACTGGTCGATGAAGGCGCCACGCTCGGCGGCCATGTCGATCAGCGAACGCATCGGCAGTTCCCATGCGGTGCGGTAGACCTGGCGCAGGGCTTCGGGAATCTGCGCCAGGCCGGCAATGGAACCTTCGGCCAGCTTGATGGCATCGCGCATGTCGGCGGTCCACAGGCCCAGCTTCTTCAGCTCGTTCACCAGGTAGCGGTTGACCTGCAGGAAGTCACCGGACAGGGTTTCGCGCTTGAACAGGTTGGAGACCTGCGGTTCCACGCACTCGTAGCAACCGGCGATCGAGGCAATGGTGGCGGTCGGGGCAATCGCGATCATCAGCGAGTTGCGCAGGCCGTGTTCCTTGATGCGCTCGCGCAGGGCGTCCCAGCGGGCGGTGTCTTCGGGCACCACGTTCCAGGCGTCGAACTGCAGTTCGCCGCTGGCGGCACGCGTGTCGTTGAACGACGGGTGCTTGCCGCGTTCCTGGGCCAGCTCCGAGGAAGTTTCCAGGGCGTGGAAGTAGATCGTTTCGGCGATCTTCTTCGACAGGGCGCGGGCTTCGGCGCTGTCGAACGGCAGGCGCTTGCGGAAGAACACGTCCTGCAGGCCCATGCAGCCCAGGCCGACCGGACGCCAGCGCAGGTTGGCGCGGCGGGCGGTTTCGATCGGGTAGAAGTTCAGGTCGATCACGCGGTCGAGCTGGCGCACGGCCAGGCGCACGGTCTCGGCCAGCTTCTCGAAATCGAACTCGTTGTGCTCGTCGAAGTGGTTGCCCAGGTTGATCGAACCCAGGTTGCACACCGCGGTTTCATCGTTGGACGTGACTTCCAGGATTTCCGTGCACAGGTTGGACAGGTGGATCACGTTGCCCGGGCGCAGGGTCTGGTTGCTGGCGCGGTTGCACTTGTCCTTGAAGGTCATCCAGCCGTTGCCGGTCTCGGCGAGGGTACGCATCATGCGGGCGTACAGCTTGCGCGCCGAGATGGTGCGGTTGGCCTTGCCCTGCGCTTCGGCCTGCACGTAGGCCTGTTCGAAGGCTTCGCCGAACAGATCGGTGAACTCCGGCACGACGCGCGGATCGAACAGCGACCATTCCTGGTCGGCCTCGACGCGCTTCATGAACAGGTCCGGCACCCAGTTGGCCAGGTTCAGGTTGTGGGTGCGGCGGGCTTCGTCACCGGTGTTATCACGCAGCTCCAGGAAGTCCTCGATGTCGGCGTGCCAGGTTTCCAGGTACACGCAGGCCGCGCCCTTGCGCTTGCCGCCCTGGTTCACCGCAGCCACGGACGAATCCATGGTCTTCAGCCACGGCACGATGCCGTTGGAATGGCCGTTGGTGGACTTGATGAGCGAACCACGCGAACGCACGCGGGTGTAGCTGACGCCGATGCCGCCGGAGAACTTCGACAGCTGGGCGATGTCGCCGTACTTGGAGTAGATCGATTCCAGCGAATCCTGCGGCGAATCCAGCAGGAAGCACGAGGACAGCTGCTCGTGGGTGGTGCCGGAATTGAACAGGGTCGGGCTGGACGGCAGGTAGTCCAGGTTGCCCATGCGCTTGTACAGCGCCAGGGTCTCGGACACGTCCTCGCTCAGCGCGCTGGCGATGCGCAGGAAGAACTGCTGCGGGGTCTCGATCACCTTGCGGGTGTGCGGGTGGCGCAGCAGGTAGCGGTCGTACAGGGTACGCAGGCCGAAGTAATCGAAGTTCAGGTCCAGCGAGATGTCGATGGCATCGTTGAGCTTGCGCGCGTTGGTCTGCACGAAGTTCAGCAGGCGATCGTTGATCAGGCCCACTTCGTGGCCACGGCTGACCGACTGCGAGAAGGCGTAGATTTCCTGGCCCGACACTTCCTTGGCGATGTAGTTGGCCAGCAGGCGCGCCGCCAGGCGGCCGTACTCGGGCTCTTCACCGATCAGCAGGGCGGCGGTGCGGATGGACAGTTCGTCCAGCTCGCGGGTGGTGGCGCCGTTGTACAGGCCGGAAATGGTACGGGTGGCCACACGCATCGGATCGACCGCGTGCAGGCCTTCGGAGGAACGCTGCACCGCGCGCACGATCTTGTTCAGATCCACCAGCTCGGTCGTGCCATTGCGCTTGGTCACGCTCATCGCGTTGGACGTCGGCGGCGACGTCAACAGGAATTCGCTTTCCTTTTCGATGGTGGCGCTGGATTCGGTGGTCACGGCGTGTGTCCTCTTGGCGTGATTGGGGGTGCTCGATGCATCGGGTGACGCGACCTGGGACCTGACGCCCCAGAGTGGCAGGAGGGCGTCGCAGGGATTGAGACCCTGCGCCTGCCACTGCCGGTGACGGTCGCGGAACAGTACTGCCGGGGACCCCGGCACTTGGGGTCACTGCGACCGACGGCCACAAGATAGTGGGGGTAGAGGGGGCCGTCAACGCCAAATGTAGTGAAATCTGGTAATCCCTTGCGGCGCAAGGATCATGCCATCGGCGGCGCGTTTGGACGCTTAAGACCTGCTGGAACCGGCTGCGCAGTCAATACCGAAAGGCGTCACAAGGGCGGTACAACGTGCTGCGGAAACGGAACAATGACAGCTTCACATGACAGTGATGAAGCTGGCTAGGGACAACCCTGTGGATAGGTGGTGGGCAAGCCGGTATGGGGCGGTGGGAACCGGCCGGGGCCGGGGCGACCAAGGGCGGCCGGGGCCGCCCGCGCGAACGAGCCGGGGCTTTTGCCGAGGAACCCAACTACTCCTCGATCAACCCCAGGGCATCGCCCAGACTTTCTACAAACTGTGCCCGCTCACCTGAATACGCCGTTGAGATGCTCTTGAACTGTGAGCACAAAGAAGATCTGGACTCCGCGCCCATCATTTGCAGTGTCGAGGCCAATTGCTCGAGCGCACGCATGGCGGCATCCGGATCCAATACATCATCCGGCGAAAACTCGAAAAAGATTGCAAGTTCAACGATGGCCCGCGCCACGTGCTTGTCGATGTCCTGGCTCATCGGGAATTCTCTGGGCTCTGTCTGCTCGAAATTCAGCTGGCACTTCCCAGCATACAGTTGACTCAGACTGGCCCGGCACGCCAGGTAGAGTCGAGCTTGCTCGACTGCTTTTGGCACCGCGCGCAGAGCAGTCGAGCAAGCTCGACTCTACGAAGCCGGGCGGCCGGGGCGACCAGGGGCGGCCGGGGCCGCCCGCGCCACGGCTTACGCCCGGTGCGGGGTGCCCAGGTATTCGGCGCTCTGCATTTCGATCAGGCGCGAGGCGGTGCGTTCGAAGGCGCCCTGCAGGCGCTGGCCGCTGTACAGCTCGATGGGCGAGGTGCTGGCGGTGCAGACCAGGTTGACGTGGCGGTCGTACAGTTCGTCGATCAGGTTCACGAAGCGGCGCGCGGCATCTTCGTTCAGGCGGTCGAAGGCGGGAATGCCGCCCAGCAGCACCGTGTTGAACTCGTGCGCGATCTCGATGTAATCCGACGGGCCGCGCGGGCCTTCGCACAGGGCGGCGAAATCGAACCAGGCAATGCTCTTGCCCCGGGCCCGCACCGGAATCTTGCGGCCCTCGATCTCGATGTTGCCGGCCTTGGCCGCCTGCCCACCGCTCAGCTCGCCCCAGCGGCTGGCCAGCCAGTCGTCGCTGTCGGCGGCCAGCGGCGCGCGGTACACCGGCGAACGGGTCAGCGCGCGCATGCGGTAGTCCTCGGTGCCTTCGGCATACAGCTCCACGCAGAAGCGCTGCAGCAGGCCGATGGCCGGCATGAAGCTCTCGCGCTGCAGGCCGTTCAGGTACAGGTTCTCCACCGCGGTGTTGGAGGTGGTGACCAGGGTCACGCCCTCGGCGAACAGGCGCTCCAGCAGCCGCGCCAGCAGCATGGCATCGCCGATGTCGGTCACGAAGAACTCGTCCAGCACCAGCACGCGCAGGTTGCTGCGCCATTCCTGGGCGATCTTCGCCAGCGGGTCGCTCTGCCCCTGGTGCTCGCGCAGGCGCTCGTGCACGCTGCGCATGAAGCGGTGGAAGTGGGTGCGGTACTTCTGCTTGATCGGCAGGCCGTCGTAGAACAGGTCCACCAGGAAGGTCTTGCCGCGCCCCACCCCGCCCCAGAAATACAGGCCCTTTACCGGCTCGGGCTTCTTCCAGAACGAGGACAGGCGGTCCAGCCAGCCGTCGTCGGCACTGTCCAGCAGCCCCAGGTGGATCCGGTCCAGCTCGGCCAGCGCCGCGTGCTGGGCCGGGTCGTTCTGCCAATCGCCGCGGGCCACGCCGGCGGCATAGCGCTGCGAGGGGGTCTGCACCGCCTCGTTCATGCCGCCGCGCCCAGCCAGTGCTTCACGCCGTGGGTAAGCGCGCCGCGCAGGTCGATCAGCTTGCGGTGGAAGAAGTGGCTGGTGTCGGGCATGCGCACCAGCTCGTGCGGCGCGCCCAGGGTGTCCAGCCACTGGTAGACCGCCTGCGGGTCGACGATTTCATCCTGTTCGCCCTGGATGACCAGCCAGCGGGCCGGCGGCTGCACGCCGTCGAAGTCCCAGCGGCCGGCCGGCGGTGCGATCGAGATCAGCGCCTCCGGCTGCAGCTCACCGGCCGCCTTCAGCGAAACGAACGACCCGAAGCTGAAGCCGGCCAGCCACAGGCGATCCTGCGGGCGCTGGCTGCGCACCCAGGCGGCGACGGCCTTCAGGTCGTCCTGTTCGCCGTTGCCATGGTCGAAGTCGCCGGCCGAACCGCCCACGCTGCGGAAGTTGAAGCGCACCGTGGCGATGCCCTGCTCGCGCAGGGTGGTGGCGGTCATGGTCACCACTTTGTTGTGCAGGGTGCCGCCTTCGGTGGACAGCGGGTGACAGACGATGGCCACGATCGGCTGCGCCGGCACGTCGGCCTTGGGCAGGTCGACCACCACTTCCAGCGGACCGGCCGGGCCGTCCAGTTCAAGACAGGCGGTTTCGCCGGGAGCAACGGGGAACGAGGGATTGCGCATGGCAACATGATACCGTCCCCCGCCCCTGCCCTGTGCCTGCCCCATGCTCTACGTGTCCCTGGCTGTGATCTGCAGCGTGCTGGTGTCGGTGCTGTTGAAGCTGGCCGGGCGGCGCGCACTGGACGTGCCGCAGATGGTGACCTGGAACTACCTGGTAGCCGCCACCCTGACCGCCGCGGTGCTGCAGCCGCCGCTGGATGCGCTGCGCGCGCCGCATGCGCCGTGGGCCGCGCTGCTGGCGCTGGCGGTGGTGCTGCCGACCATCTTCCTGGTGCTGGGCCGCGCGGTGGCGGTGGCCGGCATCGTGCGCAGCGATGTGGCGCAGCGCCTGTCGCTGCTGCTGTCATTGGCTGCGGCCTTCCTGTTCTTCGGCCAGACCGCCACGCCGTGGAAGCTGGCCGGGCTGGCGCTGGGTCTGGTCGCGATGGTGGCGATCAGCCTGCGCCCGCGTGGGCCGGCCGTGGCCGCCTCGCCCGGCGGCTGGGGCTGGCTGCTGGGGGTATGGGGCGGGTTTGCGGTGGTGGACGTGCTGCTGAAGCAGGTGGCGCTGTCCGGTACGCCATCGATGGCGGCGGTGCTGGCCAGCTTCAGCGTGGCCTTCGTGCTGATGCTGGCGCTGCAGCTGTGGCGGCACTTCAGCGGCCGCAGCCGGCTGGCGTGGCGCAACCTGGGCGCCGGCGCGCTGCTGGGCCTGCTCAATGGCGGCAACATTCTCTTCTACGTGCACGCGCACCAGTCGATGCCGGACAGCCCGGCCACGGTGTTCGCCGGCATGAACATCGGCGTGGTGGTGCTGGGCGCGCTGGTGGGCGTGTTCGCCTTCGGCGAGGCCACCACGAAGTGGAACCGCGCCGGCCTGGCGCTGGCGGTGCTGGCGATCGGCTTGATCGCCTGGGGTTAGGCAGGCCCCGGGGTCAGAGCCCATTCCGTTGGAATGGGATCCGACCCCGCCCGTACCTTATTTGTCGAAGCCCAGCAGCAGCGGGTCGTGGTCGGAACTGCGCCACGGGCCCTGCACGTTGCGGCCCTGGTAGCCGCTGGCGTCCTGCTCGTCGGCATTGCTGTGCCATTCGGCGGCGCCGGCCAGGCGCTGGGCCATGCTGGCGCTCAGCAGCGCGTGGTCAAGGCGGCCGCTGTAGCCGTTGTAGACGTAGCTGTAGGGGTGTTCGACCTTGGCCACCTTGAACGCATCCTGCCAGCCCAGGTCGTGCAGGGTGCGGATCGGGTCTTCCATCGCGTAGGCATTGAAGTCGCCCAGCAGCACGATGTCCTTCACCTTCAGGCGTGCGGCTTCGGCGTTCACCCACTGGTTGAGCTGGCGCGCCGATTCCACGCGGGTGGCGTTCCAGCAGCCCTGCCCATCGTTCTGGTCGGCGTCGGCAGCGCTGGCATCGCGGCAGCCCTTCGACTTGAAGTGGTTGGCCACCACCATGAACGTCGCGCCCCTGCCCTGGAAGGCCTGCGCCAACGGCGCGCGGCTGTGTTCGGCGAACGGGCCATCGACCTTGGTCAGCGGTCGGCCCAGCGGCTTGAACGCACCGCGCTTGTAGATGATGCCGACCCGGATCGGATTGCTGCCCGGGCCTTCGCCGGCGTCAACGAACGCCCAGTGCTGCGTGGCGGGCAGGCCGGCGTTGAGCGCGTCCACCAGTTCGGCGATGGCCGAGTGCGGACCGTAGCCGTCGTTTTCCAGTTCCATCAGCGCGGCGATATCGGTGTCCAGGGCGCTGATCGTGGCCACCAGCTTGGCCACCTGTGCCTTGTGTTCGTCCAGCGTGCGCGCACCGCGCAGGGTCGGGAAGCCGCCGCCCTGGCCGTCGCCGTTGAAGAAGTTTTCCAGATTGAACGCGGCGATGTGCAGGCTGCCCGGCACCTGCGGCACGGCCGGGCGCTGCAGTTCCGGCAGCTGCAACGTGCCATCCACCTGCAGGCGGGCGCGGCCCTGCGCGTCCACGCGCACGGTGCCTTCCACGTTGCGCAGCTGCATGCCGGTGCGCAGCACCGGATTGCCCGGCAGGTAGGCCACACTGCCAGGGTCGCGGGCATCGCTGCCGTCATCGAGCAGCAGGCGGCGGCGCTGGTTGTCGGCCATCACCTGCTCACTGCCCGCGGTCCCGGGTGCGGCCACTTCGCTGGGCTGCCACAGGCGGCCATCGAAGGCCACGGTCAGCTCGCCGAAGCGTTCCAGGCCGTCGGTGCCGGCAAGCGTGAGCGGCGCGGCGATGCGCACATGCTGGCCCTGCAGGGTGCGCCAGTCGGCCGGTGCCGCGGTAAGCACCACGGTGGCGCTGCTGCGCGGGGCCGGGCTGGCGGCCGGGGCCGGCGTGGCCTGCGGCTGGGCCTGGGCGAACGCGGCGGTCGGCAGCAGCAGGGACAGAGCAAGGGCGAGGGAACGGCGGCGCATCGACTCACGACTCCATGAATTGAGGCGCACAGACTAACCCTGAAATGCGAACCCCCCGCGACGCGCGCGGTTTTGGCCTTGGCCGGCAAAGCGGACGGGGGGTGCGACAGGGAAAACCGGGACGGCCGGCGGGTAGAGTCGACTGTCAGTCGACCATCGCGCGCAACGCGGGCGTCTCGGTGGCATTGGGAAGGGCAGTCGACCAACGGTCGACACTACCGGGCGTTTCGCCGTTCGCCCGTCCGGCCGTTATTTCAGGTTGCCCAGCATCCAGTCCACGGTGGCGTGGATCTGCTCTTCGGTCAGCGCCGGGTTGCCGCCCTTGGGCGGCATGATGCCGCCATCCGGCCCGGTGTAGCCCTCGATGGCGTGCTTGTAGAGGGTGTCCTTGCCCTGGGCCAGGCGCTGGTCCCAATGCGCGTGGTCCAGGGTGGGGGCCTGGCCGACACCGGTGGTGTGGCAGGCGGTGCACAGGTTGTCGAAGATGACCTTGCCATCGGTGGTGCCGCCATAGGCCACCTGGGCGGCGGCCTTGGCCAGCGCGGCGGCCTTGGCCGCGGCCTGCGCGGCCGCGCCGGTGCTGCCGGCGTACACCGCACCGGTCGGCGCGATGCGCAGCTCGGTGCGCTTGGCGGCGGTGGGCGACACTTCAGGCGGAATACGCGTGTGGATGTACGCGGCCAGCAGGATCAGGCCCAGGGTGATGGCAGCCAACAGGGCGATCACCATGGAAAAGCGTTTCAGGAACTCCAGATCGTAATTCCGCACTCTTCGTTACCCCTGGCTGGTAGTCGTGGGACCACGGCTGAGCGACTGCGTGTAGGGGCGAGTATAGAACGCGCTTCGGGCGCGACAACAGGCGCCCGTGCTGGTGCGGCGCAACATGCGGCCGCACGCGGGCAGCGCCGGGCCATGCCCGGCGAACAGAAACCGTCGAGCAAGGGCAGTCGAGCATGGCTCGACTCTACAAGAGCGGGGCGCCGACGGCGCGCAGGCAGAAGCTGCAGATCGCGTCCACCAGTGCGTCTTCGTCGCGGTGTGCCTCGCGGCTGGGTGCGGTGGGGCCGACCATCGCTTCGGTGAACGCCCCCACCAGGCAGGCGGCGGCGGCATGGGTGTCCTGCGCCGGCAGTTCGCCGCTGGCCACGCCTTCTTCCAACAGGCGCAGGAACACATCGCCGAAGGCGCGGCGCCCGCGCATGCGCTCGGCTTCCACGTCCGGGTCTACCGGCTCGACGATGAAGGCATGGGCCAAGCCCGGCCCGGCCAGGGCGCGGCGCACGAAGGCGGTGATGGCCAGGCGCAGGCGCTCGCCCACCCGGCCCGGCTCGGCGGCAATGCGCTCCATGATCGCCACTTCATGGGCCACGGCCGCGTTCAGTACTTCCACGAACAGCTCGGCCTTGGACGGGAAATGGCGGTAGATCAGCCCGGTGGACATGCCGGCCTGGGTCGCCACCGCGGTCACCGGGGCGTTGCGCCAGCCGCCAGCGGCCACCAGCGCACGGGTGGCCAGCAGGATCCGTTCACGGGCCCCCGCCAGGCGTTCTTCCATCAATGCAGAGCGTTTGTAGGCCATGTTCTGATTCTAGTTTCAATTTTTGAATTTGTATTCACTTCTTCATTGAACCCCGCTACGCTGGGCCCGAATCGCCCGTGCGGGGCCTGCCTTCAACAGGCCCCGCTCCCCCTTCACGGGTGCGTCCATTCCCCACCTTCCCTCGTGGAGCCACCGCAATGCACGTGCCATCCCTGAACTTCGATCTTGGCGAAGAGATCGACCTGCTGCGCCAGAGCGTGGCCCATTTTGCCGCCGCCGAGGTCGCTCCGCTCGCCGCCGAGGCCGATGCCAGCAACCAGTTCCCGCTGGCACTGTGGCCGAAGCTGGGCGAACAGGGCCTGCTGGGCCTGACCGTGGAAGAAGAATACGGCGGCACCGGCATGGGCTACCTGGCCCACGTGGTGGCGATGGAAGAGATCTCGCGCGCTTCGGGTGGCATCGGCCTGTCCTACGGTGCGCACTCCAACCTGTGCGTGAACCAGCTGCGCAAGAACGGCAGCGAGCAACAGAAGCAGCGCTTCCTGCCCGACCTGTGCAGCGGTGCCAAGGTGGGTGCGCTGGCGATGAGCGAGCCGGGCGCCGGTTCGGACGTGGTGTCGATGAAGCTGCGCGCGGACAAGCGCGGCGACCGCTACGTGCTGAACGGCAACAAGATGTGGATCACCAACGGCCCCGACGCCGACGTGCTGGTGGTCTACGCCAAGACCGACATGGAGGCCGGCGCCAAGGGCATCACCGCTTTCCTGGTGGAAAAGGGCATGAAGGGCTTTTCCACCGCGCAGAAGCTGGACAAGCTTGGCATGCGCTCCTCGCCCACCTGTGAACTGGTGTTCCAGGATTGCGAAGTGCCCGAAGAAAACGTGCTGGGTGCCATCGGCGGCGGCGTGCGCGTGCTGATGTCCGGCCTGGATTACGAGCGCGTGGTGCTGTCCGGCGGTCCGCTGGGCCTCATGGCCGCGGCCATGGACGTGGTGATGCCCTACGTGCACGAGCGCCACCAGTTCGGCGAGGCGATCGGCAGCTTCCAGCTGATCCAGGCCAAGATCGCCGATATGTACGTGGGCCTGGGCGCCTGCCGCGCGTACGTCTACGCGGTGGCGCGCGCCTGCGACCAGGGCCGCACCACCCGCCAGGATGCCGCCGGCGCCATCCTGTATGCCGCCGAAAAGGCCACCTGGCTGACCGGCCAGGCGATCCAGATCCTGGGCGGCAACGGCTACATCAATGAATACCCGACCGGCCGTTTGTGGCGCGACGCCAAGCTGTATGAGATCGGCGCCGGCACCTCGGAAATCCGCCGCATGCTGATCGGCCGCGAACTGTTCCAGCGCACCCTGTAAGGCCACTGCGATGACCGTACTGAACACCCAGCTGCAACCGGGCAGCGACACGTTTGAAAGCAACCGCGCCGCCATGCAGGCCGTGGTGGACGATCTGCACGCCACCCTGGCGCGCACCGCGCTGGGCGGCAGCGAGGCAGCACGCGCCAAGCACACCGCGCGCGGCAAGCTGCTGGTACGCGACCGCATCGACGCCCTGCTCGACCCGGGTAGCGCCTTCCTGGAAATAGCGCCGCTGGCCGCGCACGGCATGTATGACGATGCTGTGCCCGCAGCGGGCGTGGTGGCCGGCATC
The DNA here is from genome assembly GCF_032056425.1 of Stenotrophomonas sp. Taxonomy (GTDB): domain Bacteria; phylum Pseudomonadota; class Gammaproteobacteria; order Xanthomonadales; family Xanthomonadaceae; genus Stenotrophomonas. Next base: position 13,038 of record NZ_DAMBCN010000032.1, on the reverse strand, counting down.
GGCCGGGTGAGCGGCGTGGAGTGCGTGATCGTGGCCAACGATGCCACGGTGAAGGGCGGCACCTACTACCCGGTCACGGTGAAGAAGCACCTGCGCGCACAGGAAGTGGCCGAGCAGAACCGCCTGCCCTGCATCTACCTGGTCGATTCGGGCGGCGCCTTCCTGCCGCTGCAGGACGAGGTCTTCCCCGACCGCGATCATTTCGGCCGCATCTTCTACAACCAGGCCAACCTGTCCGCGCAGGGCATTCCGCAGATCGCCTGCGTGATGGGCAGCTGCACCGCCGGTGGTGCCTACGTGCCGGCCATGAGCGATGAAACGGTGATCGTGCGCGAACAGGGCACGATCTTCCTGGGCGGCCCGCCGCTGGTGAAGGCCGCCACCGGCGAGGTGGTGAGCGCCGAAGAACTGGGCGGCGCCGACGTGCACACGCGCATTTCCGGCGTGGCCGACCACATGGCCGACAACGACCTGCAGGCACTGGCACGGGTCCGCGCGATCATCGCCCAGCTGAACTGGCGCAAGCCGGAACCGGCAATGGCCGTGCAGGCACCCGAAGAACCGCTGCTGCCCGCGCAGGAACTGTATGGCGTGATTCCCGCCGATACGCGCAAGCCCTACGACGTGCGCGAAGTGATCGCGCGCCTGGTTGATGGCTCGCGTTTCGATGAGTTCAAGCCACGCTACGGCGCCACCCTGGTCACCGGCTTTGCCCATCTGAACGGCTACCCGATCGGCATCATCGCCAACAACGGCATCCTGTTCTCCGAATCGGCCCTGAAAGGGGCGCACTTCATCGAACTGTGCACCCAGCGCAACATCCCGCTGGTGTTCCTGCAGAACATCACCGGCTTCATGGTTGGCCGCAAGTACGAACAGGGCGGCATCGCCAAGGACGGGGCCAAGCTGGTGATGGCGGTGGCCTGCGCCAAGGTGCCCAAGTTCACCGTGGTGATCGGCGGTTCGTTCGGTGCCGGCAACTACGGCATGTGCGGCCGCGCCTATTCGCCCAACTTCCTGTGGATGTGGCCCAACGCGCGCATCGGCGTGATGGGCGGCGAGCAGGCCGCCAGCGTGCTGGCCACGGTGAAGCGCGATGGCATCGAAGCCAAGGGCGGCCAGTGGCCGGCTGAAGAGGAAGATGCATTCAAGGCGCCCATCCGCGAGCAGTTCGAACAGCAGGGCCACCCCTACTACGCCAGTGCCCGCCTGTGGGATGACGGCGTGATCGATCCGGTCGATACCCGCCGTGTGCTGGCTCTGGCGTTGTCGGCCAGCCTGAACGCCGCCCCGCAGCAGACGCGCTTCGGCGTGTTCCGCATGTAACCCATGCCATGACCGAGCACGCTCCCATGAAGCCCGTTGCCATGTTCACCAAGATCCTGATCGCCAACCGTGGCGAAATCGCCTGCCGCGTGATCGCTACCTGCCGTCGCCTGGGCATCGCCACGGTGGCCGTGTATTCCGATGCCGACCGCACCGCGCGCCACGTGCGCCTGGCCGACGAGGCCGTGCATATCGGCCCGGCCGCCGCGCGCGACAGCTACCTGCGCGGCGACGTGCTGCTGGACGCAGCGCGCCGCACCGGTGCGCAGGCCATCCACCCCGGTTATGGCTTCCTGTCCGAGAATGCGGACTTCGCCGATGCGTGTGCGGCTGCGGGCATCACCTTCATTGGCCCGCCGGCCAGCGCCATCCGCGCGATGGGTGACAAGAGCGCGGCCAAGGCGCTGATGGCCCAGGCCGGCGTGCCGCTGACCCCGGGCTACCACGGCGACCAGCAGGCACCGGCCTTCCTGCGCGAACAGGCCGATGCCATTGGCTACCCGGTACTGATCAAGGCCAGCGCCGGCGGCGGTGGCAAGGGCATGCGCAAGGTTGAACGCAGCGACGATTTCGTCGATGCGCTGGCCAGCTGCCAGCGCGAGGCCGCATCGGCCTTCGGCAACGACCATGTGCTGGTTGAAAAGTATGTCGAGCGCCCGCGCCACATCGAGATCCAGGTGTTCGGCGATTCCCACGGGGATGCGGTCTACCTGTTCGAGCGCGACTGCTCGGTGCAGCGCCGCCACCAGAAGGTGCTGGAAGAAGCACCGGCGCCGGGCATGAGCGCCGAGCGCCGCGCGGCCATGGGCAAGGCGGCCGTCGATGCCGCGCGCGCGGTGGGCTATGTGGGCGCCGGCACGGTGGAGTTCATCGCCGGCCCGGAGGGCGATTTCTACTTCATGGAAATGAACACCCGCCTGCAGGTGGAGCATCCGGTGACCGAGTTCATCACCGGCACCGACCTGGTGGAGTGGCAACTGCGCGTGGCGGCCGGCCAGCCGATGCCGCTGCGCCAGGAGCAACTGGCCATCCATGGCCACGCCATCGAGGCGCGCCTGTATGCCGAAGATGCCGACCGCGGCTTCCTGCCGTCCACCGGCACCCTGCGCCGCCTGCGCCTGCCGACGCCGTCAGCGAACGTGCGCGTGGATACCGGCGTGGACGAAGGCGACAGCATCACCCCGTACTACGACCCGATGATTGCCAAGCTGATCGTCTGGGACGTGGACCGCGATGCCGCGCTGCGCCGCATGAGCCAGGCGCTGGCCGACTGCCAGGTGGTGGGCGTGACCACCAATGCCGGCTTCCTGCGCCGGTTGGTGAACACCGATTCGTTCGCCAACGCCAAGCTGGATACCGCGCTGATCGGACGCGAGCAGGCCGCACTGGATGCGGTGGGCGATACCGATGACGATCTGTGGCAGCTGGCGGCCGTCGCGGCCGTGGCCAGCGCCACGCGTGCGGGCAGCGATGCCCGCGATCCGCATTCGCCCTGGCAGGCGCAGGATGGCTGGCGCCTGGGTGCCGCCGCAGCGCGCGTGCTGCCGCTGCAGCAGGGCGAGCGCACACGCACGCTGAAGGTGTGGACGCAGGCCGACGGCTGGCGCGTGCAGTGCGATGACGCGGCGCCGGCAACGCTGATCGGCACCGCCGATGCACAGCAGCTGACGTTGCAGGTGGGTGACCGGCGCCGGTCGGCGCAGCTGCTGCGCGACGGCGATCAGCTGTTCCTGTTCGATGCCGCGGGCCAGCACCGCTTCACCCTGCACGATCCGGTTGCCGAATCGGACACCGCCAGCGCCGATGCCGGCAGCCTGCTGGCACCGATGCCGGGCAGGATCGTGGCCACCCTGGTCCAGGCCGGCACCCAGGTGAAGCGCGGCACGCCACTGGTCGTGCTGGAAGCCATGAAGATGGAGCACACCCTGCAGGCGCCCGCCGATGGCACGGTGAAGGGCTACCGCGCCAAGGCCGGCGACCAGGTGGGGGATGGTGCGGTGCTGGTGGATTTCGAAGCGGGTTGAGGACGGGCGGACGCGCGCTCAGTTGGCGCGCGTCCATACCTGGCCGGCTGGGTCCAGCTCAGCGGCGTGCATCGTCGCCCCACGCCATCCGAACCCACAAATGGCCAGCGCGCCTTCAGTCAGTGGATCCAGAGCGAACACCCGCTCCAGCGGGCGCTCATTGATCGCGCCGGTAATGAAGGCGCCCAGCCCCAACTCCGTAGCCGACAGATACAGAGTCTGGGAAATGTGGCCAGCCTCGAGGGTTATCACCCGATAGCCTTTGTCGTGCCGCCGGTACTTCCAGAAGGTGCGCTCGAACGCGGCCACCAGCACGACCAGGCAGTGCGCGTTGGCGAACCAGTCCTGCTGGCTGACTGCTTCCAGCGCCAGCGCAGGCAGCTCCGCGGCGTCGAAAGGCAGTGCCACCAGCTGGTGGCTGTCTGCGAGGTAGCGGTAGAGTCCCGGCGCGATACCTTCAACGTTCTGCACGATCAAGCACGCTGATGTCGGGTGCAGCCCTCCTCCAGAGGGTGAATTCTTCTTGTCGAATACCAGGCCACCACGCTGCACCCGCGCCTGCACGCCAAACGTGCGTGCCAGGAGCGTGGAAAACAACGACAGCGGCAGCGCGCGCGCTGCATCGAAGTTGCGACACGTGGCCCGTCGATGCAGCAGGGCATCAAATTCAGTCTGCAGGGCCGCCGGCAGGTCACGAACCTCAGCGGCATCGGGCAGGACCCGATCAGAAGGCGGCTCACCGTGGCGTTCCCGCAGGCCGGCGGCCGTGTCGATGCCGGCCGTGCGAGCATCGGCCACCGAGTCCACGCCATTCCACCGTGTGAACGCGTGCAGCAGCGCCGCCAACGGGTGCCAATGCACACGCCGCAGGCGGGCATCATCGAATGCAGCGGCGGGAACCGCAGTCGAGGCGCCCTCCTGGCCAGCAGTAGTGTCCTGCACCACCAGACCCTTCCCGATCAGTGCCTGGAGATTCGCATCCTCTGCCAGCGCACTGTGTTCGGTCCATTGGCTGGGGCTGAGGCTGCCCAGCAGATCACGCGCGGATGCGCTGATTTCCACTGGGGCCGGCAGGTGCGGGGCCAACGCATACCAGCGCAGGGTACGGGTGACGCCTCCTCGTCCGGACAGCAGCTCTGCCAGTGCGAACGCAACTTCCTCACGCGGCTCGAAGAACAGGATGGCACAACGTCGAATACGCATGGGGTCACGCCACCTTCAAGAGATTGCCTTGGCTTGCCGATAAGTTCGCCAACATGCCGCGCGCACTTCTGCGTGCGGATTCAGTCGACAGGGGAACATCCGTGAGCACCGAAGGCAACAACCCGCAGTCCCATCCGGCCTTTACGACCGAATTCGCCAACCACCTGCTGGATCTGCTGTCCAGCGATGACGCGTTCCGTGCACTCTTCGCAGATGATGCGCACGCAGCCCTGCTGCAGGCCGGGCTGAGCGATGCGGAAGCTGACGCCGCCCTGGTGGGTGACAGTTGTCTGCGCCCGGAAGCCTTGGCCAGCAAGGAAGAGATCTCGGCAGCGCGCGATGCGCTACTGGAAAGCATGACGTCGCAGACCGCCCACACTGTTCCCTTCTGCCTGCTGACCTGACGTTTGCCTGACCACCGTCGCCGGCGCTGCAGGCACGTCTGCAAGGTCGGCGACATTCATCACCATGAAAGCCTGCGCGGCAATCGGATCGCCATAGGCGCGTCCGCGATTCTGCAGCAGCCACTGCTGTTCACGCGCGGACTGCTTTGCCTGGCCCAACGCCTTCCGTGCATCGCGCATGGCCACATGCCACTGCACCAGGTCCTGCCCCTCTGCCAACGCCTGCAGCAGTTGTACGCTGCCCTGTGCATTGTTCTGCAGGCGCAACTGGTCGGCCCTGACGATATTCCACAGCGCGTCGTTGCGCGGGTGGCCGGATGCCTCCACGACCTGCGCCAATCGGCGTAGTTGGGTGGCATCAAGCGCGAAACCCGCATACCGCTGCTGCAATCGGGCGGCAGCCAGGGCGATGCCTGCCAGGTCGTCGCGTTCCTCGCCCGTTGCACGGGTGGCCGAGCGCAGCGCCTTCTGCAGCAGCGCATCGGCCTGCTGCCGCGACGGTGCCTGACCGGCACGGTAGCGAGCCACCATTGCGCCCAGCTTCAGCGGTACCGACATCACGTCTCCCTCTGCGGCAGCCTTGCTGATGCCTTCGTCGGCGACAACGATCGCCTCGTCCGCATGGCCAGCGCCAATGAGCGTCGCCGCCCAGTCCAGGTGCAGCAGGAAATCCTCCGGATGCGTGCGCGCCCGCGCCTGCGCCATTCGCAATGCCTGTTCGGTCCTGCCCAGCGTGGCCAGCACTGACACGTGGCGTCGATTGGGCGAGGTGGACCCGATGCGTTCGGATTCGACCAGGTCGCGCAGAGCGCCTTCGTGGTCCCCCATCTGCTGGCGGATACGCGCGGCCAGCTCACGCGAAAAGTGCCGCGTGGCCTCCTTGGCCTGGGCGGCCTGATTGGCCGCGCGCAACGCATCCTGCGAGTGGCCCTGCACGAACATCGCCCAGGCGTAGTTCTGCTGCGCCGCCGGAATATCCGGATAGACCTGAGCCAACAGCCGCCATTTTGCGGGCGCATGCAGCGCCGGCTGCTCGCCGAACTCGGCCTGCCATGCGTCGATGTACAGACGATCGCGTACAGGCAGGTGGTCACGAAGTGCTGCAGCCTTCTGCATCCACGGCTTGGCCTGTGCGGCTTCGCCTTGCGCCATGTACGTCAGCATCACGCCCACGTAGGCCAGCGCGAACTGCGGGTCCACGGCCAGCGCCTGCATGTGGAGCGTACGCGCGTCGTCCATGTCGCGCGCGACGTACGCCTTCCGGGCAAGCGCATAGATCTTCAGCGCGTCCAGGCTGGAAGTGGCGACTGCAGGCAATGCATCGCCGCGTGCCTGCATCGCACTGGAAGCTTCACCCAGCTTGTCGCGCACTTCGCGGGAGACGCCGTCAACAGCCTCCAACAGGTCGTCCACCCCCCTGGCGTCGCGTGCAACCAGGTACACGGTGCGCCTGTCGGCCGGATCGACGACTTCGGCGGACACCCGCAGGCGCCCGCCCACCTCGGCCACCACCGGCAGGATCAGGGCACGTGCGCCGTCCCGCACGGCAATTTCACTTCCCAGCGCACGATCAACTCTGGCGGCGCTCGGCTGCTGCATGCGTTCCAGCGCCTGACTCACCGCCACGTCGCTGATGATGTTCACGTGCTGGGACTGTTCCAGACTGATCCGGAACGCCTGGTCCAGAGAATCGTCAAGAATGTGGTTCCCGGTGAGGTTGCGGAAGCCACCCACCACCACCCAATCGCGCTCGGCGAAGGCAATGGCCGGCTGCGGCCGGGTCAGGAACCAGCCCCCCACCAGCAGTGCGGCAACCACGCCGACCTGTGCGGTCATCACCAGCGGCTGGCGCCAGAGCGGTATGTCCCGCGTTGCCTTGCCACTCTGCCGCGGGCGGCCGGGGGCCACCGCAGTCGGGTCCTGCAGGCCGAACACTTCCATCGACTGCGCCACGCCCTTGAAGCGCCAGCGCCCGTACGACTTCCATTTCAGCCCCTGCCCGGCGTCGCCCAGTTCGTGCACGGCGCGGCGCGCCATCGACTCGGCAGCAGCCGACAGCAGCAATTGCCCGGGGCGTGCCAGCTGCATCAGGCGCGCGGCCATGGGCTTGGCCAAGCCTTCCACTTCCACCGGCTTTGCACCCAGGGCGATCGACTCGGCGCTGTTGTTCCACAACAGCACTTCGCCCACGTGCAGGCCCATGCGCGCGCGCAACAGGATCGAGCGCTTGCCACCCAGCGCCTGCAGCCCGCGCTGGTAATCCAGGGCGAAGCCGAGCGCATCCACCGGCCGCTCGAACAGCATGAACAAGCCGTCGGAGCGATCGATCTGCTGGCCGTTCCAGCGCTGCTGCAGGGCCATCACCAGGCGGTCGTGGTCCTGGAACAATTCAGCGGCGGCGGTATCGCCCATCCGCTCCACCAGCTCGGTGGAATCACACAGATCAGTGAACAGCAGTGCCCGCAGTTGCGTGGTGTGCGGGGTCGACGTTCCGGTGTCGCCGTTCATCACCTGGGTCTCCGCTCATTGTCCGTCCGGGCCGTGGGCCCATCGCAGGCAGTTTCCGCCGGCGCGCTTGGCTTCGTAAAGCGCCCGATCGGCACCGGCATACCACTCGCTCCAGTCGGCCTCAGGTACCAGCATGCTGACGCCAATGCTGGCCAAGCTGACGTGCGGGGTGCCGTGGCCGCGTTCCAGCAGGCCGTGCACGGCGCTGAGGATGAACTCGGCGGCGTGCTGTGCGGCCTCGCGGTCGGCGCGGCGCAGGATCAGGCAGAACTCATCGCCGCCCAGGCGGCAGGCCAGATCGTGTTCGCCGGCCATTGAACGCAGGATGTTGCCCATGCTCTGCAGCACGCGGTCGCCGGCCTGGTGACCATGGCGGTCGTTGATCTGCTTGAAATGGTCGCAGTCGATCAGCAGCAACGCCTGCGGCGGGCCGTCGGGGTGCGCGCGCGATTCCTTCAGGTACAGGGTCAGGCCGCGGCGGTTGTGCAGTCCGGTCAGTTCATCGGTACGCACCAGCTCGCGGGTATGGGTGAGCTGGTGGGTGGTGATGTACAGGTTGTCCAGCGCGGTTTCCAGGTCGTGGTTGCGCCGCCGCAGCTGGCTTATCAGCGCCTGTTCGTTGGCAAGCACGCGCATGATCGTGCGCCGCAGGAACTGCGCCACCAGGCCGGGATCGGCATCGACCAGGCGCTGGAAGGCATCCGGGCCCAGTTCCAGCACCGTGCAGTCGCTCATCGCGCGGGCGCCGGCGCTGCGGGCGTGGTTGCCCATCAGCAGGCCCAGTTCGCCGAAGAACTCGTGGCGGCCCAGGGTCTTCACCAGCAGGTCCTCGCCGAAGTCCAGTTCGATCTGGCCTTCCAGGATGACGTACATGCTCTGTCCCGGGTGCCCGCGCAGGAACAACCACTGGCCGGCCGGCAACGGGCGCGGCTGGGCAAACTGCGCGAACAGGGCCACTTCAGCGTCGGAAAGCACGGCATGCGTCATCCCGGCCATCGCCGCTGCGGCGATACCGGATGTGATGTCTGATGTCTCGGCTGAACCCCTGCCGGTCATTCCCTGCCGCCAGCGTCCCCTGGTGAGCAGCGGAGCATAGCACCGCTTGAAACTGTGCGCCGCTTCTCATTTTGCGTCAAATCGCCGCAGATCCCGGTCGGTTGCCCCGCGCGGCGCCTATTCAGCTGACACAGTGCTCAGTTCGCTTACAACAACGCCGGCAGGTCCCCCGACCTGCCGGCGTCGTCTGGCCCTTCCCTGGCCACCCTGATCGGGGGTCGTAGGCCGGTGCCGACCGGATTACGTCAGTCGAGCAAGCTCGATGTTACGTGGCGGTGCCGGCCGGTTTCGGCTCAGGCCGCGCGTTCGCTGCGCCCACCGTGGAACTGCTCTTCCTCGGTCGAGCCGGTCAGCGCGGTGGTCGAGGACTGCCCCTGCTGGATCGCCTGGGTCACCGCATCGAAATACCCAGTGCCCACTTCGCGCTGGTGCTTCACGGCGGTGAAACCACGCTCGGCGGCTTCGAATTCGGCTTCCTGCAGCTCCACGAAGGCACTCATCTGGCGGCGTGCGTAACCGTGGGCCAGGTTGAACATGCCGTAGTTCAGCGCGTGGAAGCCGGCCAGGGTGATGAACTGGAACTTGTAGCCATAGCTGCCCAGCTCGCGCTGGAACTTGGCGATGGTGGCGTCGTCCAGGTTCTTCTTCCAGTTGAAGCTGGGCGAGCAGTTGTAGGCCAGCAGCTTGCCGGGGAACTTCGCATGGATCGCCTCGGCGAACTTCCGCGCGAACTCCAGGTCCGGCTTGCCAGTCTCGCACCACACCAGATCGGCGTAGGGGGCGTACGCCAGGCCGCGGCTGATCGCCTGGTCCAGACCGTTGCGGGTCTTGTAGAAGCCTTCCACGGTGCGCTCGCCGGTGGTGAACGGGCGGTCGTTGGCATCGATGTCGCTGGTCAGCAGATCAGCCGCTTCGGCATCGGTGCGCGCCACCAGCAGGGTCGGCACGCCCAGCACGTCGGCGGCCAGGCGCGCGGCGTTGAGCTTCTCGATCGCCTCGCGGGTCGGCACCAGCACCTTGCCGCCCATGTGCCCGCACTTCTTCACCGAGGCCAGCTGGTCCTCGAAGTGCACGCCGGCGGCACCGGCTTCGATCATCGCCTTCATCAGCTCGAAGGCGTTGAGCACGCCGCCGAAGCCGGCCTCGGCATCGGCCACGATCGGCTGCAGGAAGTCGATGTCATCCTTGCCTTCGGCATGGTGCAGCTGGTCGGCGCGCAGCAGGGTGTTGTTGATGCGCTTGACCACCGCCGGCACCGAATCGGCCGGGTACAGCGACTGGTCCGGGTACATCTGACCGGCCAGGTTGGCATCGGCGGCCACCTGCCAGCCGGACAGATAGATCGCCTTCAGCCCGGCCTTGACCTGCTGCATGGCCTGGTTGCCGGTCAGCGCGCCCAGCGCATTGACGAACTCACGCTCGTGCAGCGACGCCCACAGCTTCTCCGCGCCCAGCCGCGCCAGCGAATGCTCGATGTGGACGGTGCCGCGCAGGCGCACCACGTCGGCAGCGCTGTAGTTGCGCTGGATGCCTTCCCAGCGCGGGTGGGTGTCCCAGTCGTGCTGGATCTGTTCGGCAGTGGGCAGCGTGCTCATGTCTTTCTCCAGTTCGGTTCGTGCAGCGGGTGCAGCGGGGAAGGAAGCGGCGTGGGAGCGCGTGCAGCGGTCAGTCGATGCGCGCGTACGCCGGCAGGGTCAGGAAATCGGTCAGGTCGTTGCTGCGGCTCAGCTCGCCCAGCAGGCTGATGGCTTCGGCAATGCGGCCGCCGCCGGGCAGCGCGCTGGTATCGCCCAGTCGTGCCGGCAGCTGCGCCAGGATGGTGTCGAGCAGGCCCAAGTCGATGGCGGTGCCATCGTCCAGCTGCTGCCCCGGCGTGTGCAGCCACTGCCACAGCTGGCTGCGACTGATCTCGGCGGTGGCTGCGTCTTCCATCAGGTGGTGGATCGGCACGCAGCCGTTACCGTCCAGCCAGGCGGCCAGGTAGCGCACGCAGACTTCCACGTTGCCCTCGAAACCGGCGCGGGTGATGCTGCCCGGCGGCCGTGCGATCAGCTCGTCGCGGCCCACACGCACGTCCTGGCGCAGCACGCTGTGCTGGTTCGGGCCGGGCATGTGTTCGTCGAAGATTGCCTGCGCCACCGGAATCAGCGCCGGGTGCGCGACCCAGGTGCCATCGTGGCCGGCGCTGACTTCGCGCAGCTTGTCGGCGCGCACGCGGGCCATGGCCTGTTCGTTGGCCGCGGCATCATGGTTGATCGGAATCTGTGCGGCCATGCCGCCCATCGCATGCGCACCACGGCGGTGGCAGGTCTGGATCAGCAGTTCCGAATAGGCCTTCAGGAACGGCTGGGTCATGGTCACCTGGCCACGCTCGGGCAGTACCCGGTCGGGGTGGCGGCGGAAGGTCTTCAGGTAGGAGAAGATGTAATCCCAGCGCCCGCAGTTCAGGCCGACGATGCGGTCACGCAGCGCGTGCAGGATCTCGTCCATCTCGAACACGGCCGGCAGTGTTTCGATCAGCACCGTCACCTTGATCTGCCCGTGCGGCAGGCCCAGCATGCCTTCGATGTGCGACAGCGCGGTTTCCCACAGCGCGGCCTCTTCCATGCTCTGCAGCTTGGGCAGGTAGAAGTACGGGCCGCGATCCTTGGCCTGCAGCGCGCGGGCGTTGTGGAAGGCGAACACGGCCGCGTCGAACAGGCCACCGGCCAGCGGTTGGCCGTCCACGGCCACGTGCTTTTCGTCCAGGTGCCAGCCGCGCGGGCGCACGATCAGCACCGCCTGTTCCTCAAAGGGGCGCAGGGTGTAGTGCTTGCCGTTGGCGGCGGTGAATTGCAGATCGCCGCGCACGGCGGCGGCCAGCGACTGCTGCCCGGCCAGCAGGTTGCGCCAGGTGGGCGAGGTGGAATCCTCGAAGTCGGCCATGAACACCTTGGCGCCGGAGTTCAGCGCGTTGATGACCATCTTCGGATCGGTCGGTCCGGTGATCTCGACGCGGCGGTCCTGCAGCGCGGCCGGCAGCGGGGCCACGGTCCAGTCGCCGCTGCGGATCGCGGCAGTGTCAGTGCGGAAGTCCGGCAGGCCGCCCTGGTCGAAGAACGCCTGGCGCTCACGACGGGCCTGCAGCCGCGCCTGCCGACCCGGTTCCACCGCGCGGTGCAGCGACACCAGCAGGGCCAGCAGCGGCGCCGGCAGCACGGTGTCCTGGCCGGCCAAGCGGGTCGCCAGGGCGATGCCGGGGGTGGCCTTGGCCGGGGTGGAGGGAACGGCGGAAGCGACGGCGGACATGGGGCAACTCCAGCGGTGGGGGAACGCCCCCAAAGTGCCGCCGCGCCCCAGTATTTGGCAAAACAGTTTTTGCAATGCTTTACATAAAACGTGCTAATACTTATGACGCCATGCCCACACGCAGCCCGCCAAGTCCTCGTTTTTCCTACAAATCCGACCGGCTGAAGCCGCTGCGCGCGTTCTGCCAGACGGTGCGCCTGGGCTCGGTCTCACGGGCAGCTGAGGCGCTGTTCGTCAGCCAACCGGCCATCAGCCTGCAGTTGCAGGCGCTGGAACGCGAGCTGGGGGTGCCGCTCTTCGAGCGCAGCGGGCGGCGCCTGGTGCCCAGCCGCGAGGGCCAGCTGCTGTACGAGATGGCGCAGCCGCTGGTGGAAAGCCTGGACGGACTGGAGGCACGCTTCCGCGACAAGGTGCGCGGGCTGGACGCGGGCGAACTGAACATCGCCGCCAACAGTTCCACCATCCTGTACCTGCTGCCGAAGATCGTTGAACGCTTCCGCCAGCACCATCCCGACGTGCGCCTGACCCTGCACAACGCGATCAGCGCCGACGGCACCGACCTGCTGCGCGAGGATGCGGCCGACCTGGCCATCGGTTCGATGACCGATGTGCCGGCCGACCTGACCTATGCGCCGGCGTACCGCTTCGAACAGGTGCTGATCGCCCCGCACGACCATCCGCTGGCTGCGGGCGGCGAGCTGGAACTGGCCGATATCGCGCGCTACCCGCTGGTGCTGCCGCCGAAGCGGCAGATCACCTACCGGCTGGTGGACCAGGTGTTCCAGCGCCACCGCATTGCGTACACGGTGGCGCTGGAGGTGGGCGGCTGGGAGGTGATCAAGCAGTACGTGGCGATGGGCATGGGCATTTCCATCGTGCCGGCGCTGTGCCTGCACGAAAGCGATGGCGAGCGGCTGGCGGCGCGGTCGATGAAACGCTGGTTCCCCGAGCGCAGCTACGGGGTGATCGTGCGACGGGGCAAGGCGTTGTCGGCGCAGGCGCGGGCGTTCATCGACCTGGTGCAGCCGGAGTTGTTCAGCCCACGCGATTACGACCAGGGCGGGCATTCGGAGCGGTAGGGGGGTGTGGGTTGCAGGGCTGCCGCCCTGCACCTGCAGAAGCCAGTGCAACGGCAACAGCCGACTATCCGTGGATGGCGGGGTGGTGTGGGTGGGCAGGACACGCCGCAAGTACGTCCCTGTAGGCTCGTAGGCGCCATCCATGGCGCC
>NZ_DAMBCN010000031.1:0-42140 GCF_032056425.1 Stenotrophomonas sp. | reverse complement strand
AGGCATGCCTCGGGCCCATGGCGCTCACGCCCCCGCAACCGGACCCACCCCGCCTTCGACAGTTTCCAGCGATCTGTCGGGAAGGCGTTCTGCCTTGGTGGGTGTCGACCTTGGTCGACACAGTAGATCCACGCCATGCGTGGATGAATTCATTCGATATCTGACAGATGTGTCGACCAAGGTCGACACCTACCAACAGCCGCGTAAATCTGTCAGAGGTGGGGCGGTGTGGGCTTGCAGGACCGCAGGCGCCATGGATGGCGCCTACGAGCCTACAGGGACGTACTTGCGGCGTGTCCTGCAAGCCCACACCGCCCCGCCATCCCACGGATAACCAGCTTTTGACGTTGCCGTTGCCGTGAAGCGGGTGCAGGGCTGCAAGCCCTGCCGGCCTTATTTCTTGCGGGCGCCGGGGGCGATCGGTTCCATGGCGCGGAAGCGGCTGCTGTATTCGTCGGTCAGCGCACGTGCTTCCTGGCCGTTGCGCACGATCGTCGGGGTCAGCAGCACGATCACTTCGGAACGACGGCTGTTGCGCGTCTTGCTGCCAAACAGCGCACCCACCACCGGAATCCGGCTCAGGCCCGGAATGCCGTTGTGGCCATCGGTGCCCGAATCGGTGATCAGGCCCGCCAGCATGATGGTGTCGCCACTCTGGATGGCCGCTTCGGTGGACAGCTTGCGGGTGGAAATGCGCGGATTGCACTGGGTGCGCGTGGGGTCGCAGTTGGCCGCCACTTCGCCGGCACTGCTCACTTCCTGCACGATGTCCATGAACACCGTGCCATCGCGGGTCACCCGCGGGCGTACCTTCAGGATCACGCCAGTGTCGATGTACTGCACCTGGCTGTAGGTGTTGTCGGTGCCCACGCCGGTGTTCACCGAGACGGTGCTGATCGGCACCTTGTCACCCACGTTCAAGGTGGCTTCGGCGTTGTTGCGCACGAAGATGGACGGGGTCTGCAGCAGGCGCAGGTCGGTCACCTTGTCCAGCGCGCTGACCACCGCGGCCGCATTCTTGCCCAGGAAGGTCCAGCCCAGCCCTTCACTGCCGGTAATGGCGCCGGCGAAGGTGCCCCACACATTGCGACCCAATGCGCTGGGCAGGGTGGCATCGCCGGTGGCGCCGGGGAAGGTCTGGCCCTGCACGGCGTTCTCGAAGTACCAGTTCACGCCGTAGCTCAGTTCGCCCTGCAGCGAGACTTCGGCCACCTGCGCTTCGATATGCACCTGCAGCGGCATGACGTCCAGCTTCTCGATCACTTCGCGGATCGAACGCCAGGCCTGCGGGGTGGCCCGCACCAGCAACGCATTGGTTTCTTCCACCGCCGAAACGCCGACCGTGTCGCCTTCCACATCCAGGCTGACGCTGATGTTGCCTTCCTGGCGCTGCGGCAGGTTCATGGTGCTGGCCATGCCGCTGCTGCTGGAACCGGTGCTGCCCAGCGTGCTGCTGTCATTGCGGCTGTCGGTCTGGCCGGTGCTGTCCAGCTGCATCGGCTGCGCGCCCGGTGCCAGCGTGGTGGTGCTGCCGCGGTTGTTGCGGTTGTTGCTGCTGGCGAACGCTTCGGACAGGCGCTGGGCCAGGTCACGCGCCTTGATGTAGCGCAGTTCGTAGGAGAACAGCCGGGCGCTGCCACCGGCGGTATCGATGCGGTCCAGCCACTGCTGGATCTGGTCCAGGTAACGCGCCTGCGGGGTGATGACCAGCACGGCGTTGGCGTTTTCCAGCGGCAGGAAACGGAACATGCCGGCACTGGGGGTCTTGCTGTCTTCGCCGAAGACCTTTTCCAGATCGGCGGCAACCTGTTCGGCCTTGCCCGACTGGATCGGGAACACGCCCACCGACATGCCCGACAGCCAGTCCACGTCGAAGATCTCGACAGTGTGCAGGTAGTTCTCCAGTTCGGCGCGGGTGCCGCCCAGGGTGATCACGTTGCGCCCGGTATCCACATTGACGATCGCGTTGGGTCGCGCGTACGGCTCCAGCACCTTCTTCATTTCGCTGGCAGAGATGAACTGCAGCGGCACCACGCGCACTTCAAAGCCACGGGCACTGGAGGCCGGTGCAGTGCTGGGCGCGACGGTGCCAGCCAGGGCCTGGTCGGCGGCGACGATGTTGTAACGGCCGCCGCTGTAGACCATGCGCGCGTTGTTCCAGCCCAGCACCATTTCCAGCAGGTTCAGCGCCTGCGCCGGTGACACCGGCTTGGGCGTGGCCAGGGTGACCGTGCCCTGCACGCCCGGTGCGATCACGTAGTTCTGCCCAAGCATGTCGCCGAGGATCGCCTTGACCACCGCGTGCACCGATTCGCCTTCGAAATTGAAGGTGGCACTGCCACTGCTGGCGGTGTTCAGTGCCGGCGACGGTGCGCGCGCCGCCTCGCGGTTGATCATGGTGCCGCTGCCACGCCGGATGACCGCCTGCGGTGCGCCGCTCTGGCCATCGCCTTCAGCCACCCGCGCATCGGCGGCGGCCTGGCCGGCGGGCGGGCTGGGTTGCGGGTTGCCATTGCGCTGCACGTGCGGGCCGGACACGGTGGTGCAGCCGACCAGCAGCGCAAGAAGGAACGAGGAAGAAAGGAAACGCAGGTTCATGCATTCACTCTATCGGTTGGTGCCATCGCCCGTGGGCGGCGACGGTTGTTGCTGCTGTTGTTGCTGCTGCAGCTGACGGCGACGGGCCTGGATGCGCTCGCGGATGGCCTGCATCTGCGCTTCACTGGGACCGTTGGCATTGGTGTTGGGGGCGGGCGTGCTCTGCGCCGCCGGACCGGCAGCCGCGGAGCCGGCCAGATCGACCGGGCGCTGGGCGCTGCTGTTGCTGCTGTTGCTGGCCGGGCTCGGCGGCGGAGGCGGCACCACCACGCCTGCCGGCGGCACCGCGCCATTGGCCCCGCGCAGCACGGTCGGCGGTTCGCCGCCCTGCCCGTTGAAGGTGGCCAGTTCCAGCACCTGGTTGCCCGACGGGCCGATCACCGTGGCCTGGCGCGGTTCCAGCGCAACCAGCTGCCAGCCGTCCACGGCCTCCCCGTTCAGGCGCAGGCGCAGCGAACGGTTCTGTTCGGTGGTGAAGGTGGCCATGCTGAAACTGTCGGTCAGCAGCACACCGGTCAGGCGCAGGGCGGCACTGGCGGCCGGTTCACTGCCGCCCAGCAGATACGGGCGCGGCCGCCGGTCTTCGGCGAACAACGGGCGTTCGCTGATGGCGCTGTAACTGTCGGCGGCGGCCATGCGCTCGGGTGCCAGCGGCGGCAAGGCAGGTAATACCGCAGCACGGTCGGCATCCTCCGGACCCGCGGGCAGGCGGCTGCCCAGACCGAATGCGGTGGCCAGCCACAGCGCGCCGGCCCAGCCAGCGGCAGCCAGCAGCAGGCCCGTGCGCAGGGGAAGTGCATCGTGCTTCATTCGGCGCCCTTCCCTGCATCGGTATCCGCATCGGCCTCGGCCGCCGCATCGACGGCCGGCTCGGCCGGAGCCGCCGCCTCAGGCGGCGCCACCGCGGTACCGGGCACGGCCGCAGCGCCGTCGGCTGCCGCGCCGGGCAACAGGTAACCGGCCAGCTCGAAGGACACGTCCAACCCAAGGCCGGATTCATTGGCCGATTGCTGGAAGCGCTGCGCGATCAGGTTCAGGTTGTCCACGAACAGGCGCGGACTGCCGGTTTCCAGGCTGTGCAGCACGGTGGCCAGTTCGGCCACGCCACAGCGCAGCCGAACCTGCATGGCCACGCGCACGAACTCGGCATCGCGACGGTTGTCGGTCAGCGGCGTGCGGTTGCTGATGGTGCAGCTGCGGTTGCCGGGGCTGGCCATCGCCACCGCATCCTGCAGCCGTGCGCCCAGCGCGGCGGCAGCCGCCTCGGCAGTGGCTTCGCGCAGGAAGCCGGGGCGCTGTTCCAGCACCTGGCGGGTTTCCTTCAAGCGTTGTTCGATCTGCGGCTGCTGCTGTAACTGCGCCTGCACGCGCTGCTGGCGCTCGCGCAGCGCGGCCACGTCTTCGTTGATGGCAAGCAGCGGCTGGGTGAACCAGGGGTGCACCAGCAGCAGGTAGGCCAGGCCCAGCACGGCCATCAGCAGGGCCAGTGCCAGCCAGCGGTCACGGCGTGGGTTGGGCATCGGCATCGGCCGCCTCCTTCCGTGCAGGGGCGGCGGGTACGACGGCGGCCGGCAACGGTTGCAGTTCGGCGGTCAGGGTGAAGCGGTCGCGGCCGCTGCTGGCGCCGTCGGCCTGCAACACGCCGGTCAGGTTCACCTTGCGCCACTGCGGCGCGTCCTGCAGCAGCGCGACCAGTTGCGAGGCCTGCCCACTGAGCCCGATCAACTGCAGGCTGTTGTTCTCGATCGCCAGTTTTTCCAGGTAGGTGCCATCGGGCAGGCGCCGGGTCAGCTCGGTCCACAGTTCCACCGTGGTGGCACGCTGGCTGCGCTGTTTTTCCAGGAAGGCGGCACCGTCGATCAGCGCCTGCAGCTGGCTGCGTTCACTGGCCACGCCGCGGGCACTGCGGGCGCTGCGCTCGACCTGTTCGCGCAGGGTGTCGGCGGCGTCGCGCCGGTTGTCCAGCAGCTGCAGGGCGGCCAGCACCAGCATCACCAGTGCTGCGGCCACCAACAACAGGTTCCAGCGGCGGCTGGGATCAACGCGGTGCTGGCGCTGCGCCGGCGGCAGCAGGTTCACCTGCAGCGTGTTGCCCTGTTCGTCGATCGCGTCCACGCCGGCCAGCGCGCTGGCCCATTCGCCGGCCTGGCTGCCCCACGCGTCAAGCTGGCGCAATGGCCAGGCGACCAGCTCCACCTGCAGCAGGCCGTCCTCGGCAGCGCCCAGGCTGCGCACGTCATAACTGACCTGGCTGGCTTCAAAGGGCGTCTGCCGGTCAATCTCGTAGCCCACCACCGCGTGCAGGCGGTCAGCGGCCGCAGGCGGCAGCCGCAGGCGGCGACGCAGCACCTGCGCCATCGGCAGCAGCCAGAACCGCGGCAGCTGCCGCAGACGGGGTTCCAGTACGCGGTCCAGGTCGGCCGGGGCCAGCGGCCACGGCAACCGCACCACGCGTTCGGGGCCTTCGCTGCCATCACGCCATACCTGCACCTGCTCGCCTTCACGCTGCAGCAGCACGCGCGCCTGCGACCAGCCCAGCGCCCACTGCCAGCGGACCGGCACCCAGGCCAGCAACGATTGCCGCCACCAGCGCAGGAAATGGCCGACGCCCGGGCCGATCCGGCCCTGCACCTGCCGCACGCTGTCCTGCCATGCCGTCATCTTGCTGCCATTCCCTGCTCCCAGCGAAGCACTGTGTAGGTCTGGCCGGGCACACCGCCCGAGCCGTTGCGTACCACCGCCTTCAATACCGACTGGCGTCCACTGCCGTCGATGGCGCGGCACTCGATACTATAGGTGCCGCTGCCGCTGGCAAGGGTTGACGTGCCCGCACCTGAATCTTCGTCACGCTCCTGCTGGGCGCGTTGCGCCAGGACCTGTTCCGCATCCAGGCCCAGAGCCAGCAGCACCGGTCCGGCAGCGAAGCGCGGATCGGGCCGTGCCTGGCGGCTGTAGAGCGTGATGTGCGGCAGCATGGCCTGATACAACGCGGCCCGCATGCCCAGCACCCGCTGCAGCTCGCCCAGGGTCTCGAACCGTTTGTTGCGGGGACCATACGGCAGGCCGGCCGCCGCATAATCGGGTGCCTCGGCGCCGCCGCCGGGCTGCTGCAGGCTGTCTTCGTCGCGCCAGTCGATGATCGCTCCCGCCAGCCGCGCGGCATCCTCCGGGCTTTCACCCAGCGCCTGCAGGAAGGCGGTGAGCAGCGCGGCGTCGGCCAGGTTGAGGTTGATCTTGCCGTTCTCGTCCACCACGCGGATATCCACCCGCGCGTCGTCGAACTGCCAGCGGTAGGTCCGGCCATCGGCCTGCCAGGCCGGACGCTGCGGATCGGCACGCAGGCGCAGCAGGGCATACTCCACCCCTGCACGCGCGCGTTCCTGGCCGCGTCCGTCGTCATCCAGCACACGCTGCTGCAGGTGCTCCACCCGCGCGGTGAGCGCGAACGCGCCGACCAGCGCGGTCATCAGCGCGATCAGCCACAGCACCAGCACCAGCGCGGCGCCACGCATGGCCCTCATCGGGTAGCCCCCGCGGCACCGCCGGCGCGCAGCGCGACCACCAGCGGCGGCCAGGCCGGCCCGCGTGCAGGCCGCACCTGCACTTCCACCAGCAGCGGCAGGCGACGGGTGTCATCCCAGCGCGGCAACCACTCGGTCAACTGGCCGCTGGCCGCATCCACGCCGCGGTAGCGCAGCTGCACATCGCGCAGGTGCTCGGCCAGCACTTCCGGCGGACGCGGCGGTGTTTCCGGCAGTTGTTCGCCCTCCTGCAGCAGCACAAGGCCCAGCAGCAGGCGGCGCTCACCAGCCTGACCGTCCACCTGCAGCGCGTGCAGGTAAGGACCGCCGCGGCCCAGGTAGCCGGGCAGATCGGCAACGAACTGCAGGCCGCGCTCGTCGCCGCTGAAGAACACCGGCTCGCGGGTCGGATCAGGCGCCTCGATCGGACTACGCATTGCGGCACTCAGCTGCCGCCGCAGCAGCCCCTGTACCGCGCGCATGCGCTCGCTGTCGGCGGCAATCTGCTCGCCGCGCTGGCTGACCGCCATGGCCGAGCGCACGCTGGCGAACGCCAGCGCCAGGCCACCGGCCAGCAGGACGGTGGCCAGCATCACTTCCACCAGGGTGAAGCCACGTGCACGCCGTTTCACCGTGCACGCTCCAGATCGGGTGGCAACAGACGCAGGCTGCGCCAGCGCAGCTGCTCGCGCTCACCCTCGCCCCAGCGCACCTGCAACTGCAGTTCGGCCAGCCACGGGGCGCCCGGCGAATCGGCCACCGGCGCGCTGCCCGCGCGCGGCTCCGTGTACGGCTGCACCTGCAGTTCCCAGCGGTAGCGGCCCTGTTCCCATTCGCCCTGCTGACGCCCGACCTGCAGCGGCTCCTCCACCCCGGCGGCGGCCAGCAGCGACTGCGCATGCAACACGGCGCGGGTACGCAGCTCGGCGTCCTTCACCTGCCGCGCGCCGCCGGACAGACTGCCCAGCAGCAGCGTCAGCGCCAGCCCCAGCAGGGCGAAGGCGACGATGACTTCCAGCAGGGTGAAACCGCGCGCGCGCCGCTTCATGGCGCCTGCCACGGGCCGGAGCGCACCTCGCCGGTCAGCCAGCCGACGTCGATACGCCATTCGGCGTTGTCGCGCAGCAGACGGATGCGGCCACCGCTGGCACCGCCATCGGGATGGAACTCGATCACGCCCTGCCCTGGCCCGGTAGACAACTGCGCGGCCCCTTCGAACTGCACCTGCAACGCTTCCGGCACGGTGCCCTGGCGCTGGTTGGCACCGGTCCAGCGGTGCTGCGCCGGTTCGATCACGAAGCGTTGCGGCTCGCCACGGGCGATGGCCTGCGCGCGCACCATGCGCAACTGGTTGGCAATGTCCTTGCCGGCGCTGCGCAGCTGCATGCCGGCGAAGCCGCGCGACAGACCGGCGGCGGTGATCAGGCCGATGGCGGCGATCAACGCGATCACCAGCAGCATTTCCAGCAGCGACAGCCCCGCTGCGCGCCTGCCGTGCAGGCGCGGGCGATGCAACCGGCGCGGCAGGATGTGGATCATGCAGGCTTACGGCTCGTAGCGGATATCGGCGTCGACACTGCTGCCGCCCTGCTTGCCATCCTTGCCCAGGCTGATCAGATCGTAGGGCTGGCCCTCACCCGGCGCGCGGTATTCCAGCGCGTGGCCCCACGGATCGTTCAGATCGGCGGCCTTCGCATACGGGCCCAGCCAGCCACCGGTAGCGGCCGGGGCCTCGATCAGGTCCTGCAGGGTGCCCGGCAGCTTGCCGGTATCGAGCTGGTAGTTGTCGATCTTCGATGCCACGGTCTGCACCTGCGCCTTGGCGATGTTGGCCTTGCCGCGGTCGGCGCCGCCCAGCACGCGGCTGGCGACCAGGGTCAGCACCGCGCCGATCAGCACGATGACGATGATGATTTCCAGCAGGCTCATGCCCGACTGGTGGCGGGCGGCAGTGAAGGAAAGGCGGATCGGTCGACGGGAAGCAATCATGGTCGGTCCTTTCAGGTACGGAACAGCGGGAGTGTAAGAGGCGCCATCATCAACCGATGGCGTTGGTCAGGTCGTACAGCGGCACCAGCACGGCCACGATCACCGCGCCTACCACCGAGGCCAGTACGAGGGTGATGGCCGGCACCATGGCCGCCAGCAGGCGATCGATGCGGCGGGCACTGTCCTGTTCGAAGGTGTCGGCCGCCTTCAGCAGCATGGTGTCCAGCGCACCGGATTCTTCACCCACCTGGATCATCTGCAGGGCCAGGCGCGGGAAGCGCTTGCCGCGCGACAGCGCCAGCGAAAGACCGGCACCGTTTTTCACTTCTTCGGCCGCGCTGTCCACATCAGCGGCCAGCGCGCGGTTGCCCAGCACGTTGCGGGCGATGCCCAGCGCGCCCAGCAGTGGCACGCCATTGCGCAGCAGCGTGCCCAGCGTGCGGGCCAGGCGCGCCGTTTCCAGTTCGCCCAGCAGGCGACCGATGCCGCGCCGCTGCAGCAGCCAGCCATCCAGCGCCAGGCGGGACGCGGGCTGGCGCAGCCTGCGTTCCAGCAACAGCACCAGTACTGCCGGCAGCACCAGCAGCAGGATCCACCAGTCGCGCACGAACAGGCCCACCTGCAGCACGATGTGGGTGAACCACGGCAACGCCACGTCCAGGCTCTCGTACATCTGCGCGAACTGCGGCACCACGTAGCCCAGCAGGAACAACAGCGCACCGCCCACCACCAGCAGCAGGATGGCCGGGTAGACCAGTGCGTTGATGACCTTGCCCTGCAGCGCGCGGCTGCGTTCCAGATAGTCGGCCAGGCGCTGCAGCGTATCGTGCAGGCTGCCACCGGCTTCGCCGGCGCGCACCATGTTCACGTACAGGCGCGAGAACAGGCCGTGCTGGCGTTCCAGCGCGGTGGACAGCGGCGCACCGCCGCGCACCACGTCGCGGATGTCGGTGATCGCCCGGCGCGAGCGCTCGTCTTCGGGCAGGCCCAGCAGAATCGACAGCGCGCGATCCAACGGCTGCCCGGCCGCCAGCAGCGTGGCCAGCTGCTGGGTGAACTGCAGCAGGGCCGCGCCCTGCAGCGGCCGCGGCCGGAACAGGCCGCGCAGGCTGCTGCCACCCACCGCGCCGCCATCGGCCAGGCGCGTTTCCATCGGCAGGTGGCCCTGGTCCTGCAGGCGCGCGATCAGCTCAGCTTCGCTGGCCGCTTCCATCTGGCCATCGAAGACTTCACCGTGCGGGTTCAGCGCCTTGTAGCGGTAGTTCGGCATGTCAGCAGCAGGCTCCAGCGCGCATCAACCCTCCTCGGTCACGCGCAGCACTTCTTCGATGGTGGTCTGCCCGCTCAACGCCTTGGCCAGCCCATCTTCGTACATGGTGCGCATGCCGGCCTCACGCGCGATGCGTTCGATCTCACCCATGCCATCGCGGCGCATGACTGCGCGGCGCAGCGCATCGTTCATCACCAGGAATTCCATGATGGTGGTGCGGCCCAGGTACCCGGTCGGTGCCAGTGCCGAGGGCTTCGGCCGGAACAGATGGATGGTGCCCTGTGGCTGCAGGCGGCGCAGTTCGAAGCGTTCGATTTCCTCCGGCGAGGCTTCGTAGCGCTCGGCGTGGGTCGGCTCCAGGCGGCGCACCAGGCGCTGGGCCAGGATGCCGTTGATGGTGGACGTGAGCAGGTAATCCTCCACGCCCATGTCGAGCAGGCGGGTGATGCCGCCGGCAGCGTTGTTGGTATGCAGGGTGGACAACACCAGGTGGCCGGTCAGGGCCGACTGGATCGCGATGCGCGCGGTTTCCAGATCGCGCATTTCGCCGATCATGATGATGTCCGGATCCTGGCGCACGATGCTGCGCAGCGCATTGGCGAAATCCAGGCCGATCTGCGGCTTGGCCTGGATCTGGTTGATGCCTTCGATCTGGTATTCCACCGGGTCTTCGACCGTGATGATCTTGACGTCGGCGGTGTTGAGCTGACTGAGCGCGGTGTACAGCGTGGTGGTCTTGCCCGAGCCGGTGGGGCCGGTGACCAGCAGGATGCCATGCGGCTGTTCCAGCACCTTGCGGAACTGCGGCAGGAAGGCATCGGTGAAGCCGAGACGATGGAAATCGAACACCACGGTTTCGCGATCGAGCAGACGCATGACCACGCTTTCGCCGTGTGCGGTGGGCACCGTGCTGACGCGCAGATCCAGTTCCTTGCCCTGCACGCGCAGCATGATGCGGCCGTCCTGCGGCAGGCGGCGCTCGGCGATGTTCAACCGCGCCATGATCTTGATGCGGCTGATCACCGCAGCGGTCAGGTTGGCCGGTGGGCTTTCGCCTTCCACCAGCACACCGTCCACGCGGTAACGCACCTTCAACCGGCTTTCGAACGGCTCGACGTGGATATCGGACGCGCGCATTTCCACCGCGCGCTGGATGACCAGGTTGACCAGACGGATGACCGGCGCTTCCGAGGCCAGGTCGCGCAGGTGTTCGATGTCGTCCACCGCGCCACCTTCACCGTCGGCGGTTTCCACGATGGCGCCCATGGCACTGCGACCCTGGCCGAACCAGCGTTCGACCAGGTCGTCGATTTCCGCGCGCATGCCCAGCACCGGAGTGACCGGCACGCCCAACGCCAGCTGCACGGCCTGCTGCGGATAAGGATCGTGCGCATCGGCCAGCCACAACTGCACGCCGTGTTCGTCCAGCGCCAACGGGCACACGTGGAACTGCTTGAGAAAGCGCTGCGAGAGCGGCAGGCCTTCGGCCAGCGACTGTGGCGGTGCCTCGGGCAGCTGCTTGCCCTCCAGCAGCGGCAGGCCGAGCACGTCGGCACTGGCCTGCGCCTGATCACGTTCCGAGACCAGGCCCAGCCGCACCAGCAGCCCCAGCAGGCTGCCGCCGGCTTCCGCATGCAGCGGCCGCGCGCGGGCCAGGTCAGCGTCCTTCAACCGGCCACGCGACAACAGGGCATCCAGGATGCGGCCTTCGGCGTCGTCGTGGGCGGTAGCAGCGAGCGCGTTCACATGACTCTCCTGTCGATCGCCCTGACTTTAGCAGTTTGGCCGGGACTTCCGCCGTCCCGCGACGGTTTACCAACAAAAGACGACGCCCGTCACCTTCCGGTAACGGGCGCCGCCAATTCACTTACGACACGGTGTGCAACCGCTTGGCCGTTACTGGGTGGCCAGGATGGTCACGCCAGCGAACGCGGCCTCACCCACCACCTTCACGTAGTAGGTGCCGGCCACCGGCTTGGCCACGCGAACGGTTTCGGTGTTGCCCGGGCGGGTGGACTTGGCATCGTTGTCGGTTGCCGTCGGCACGCGGCCCTGCGCCAGGTACACCGACACATTGCCCGTGCCGCCGTAGGTCAGCACGCTCAGCTGCTTGCCCGCTTCGGCCTCGAAGGTGTAGACGGTTTCGCTGCCGGCAGCGCCGGCCACGCCACTGACAGCCACCTTGTTGGTCAGCGGAATGCCTTCCGGCTCGCAGTTTTCCGTGCACGGCTCCTTCATTGCGGCGTCCAGCGCGGCCTTGGCATCGACAATGCCGGTGCCGATCGGGGTTGCAGCCGGAATGGTGACCGGGAAGCGGCGTGCGGACTGCTTCAGCAGCGTTTCCATCGCAGCCGGGCTGAGCGGATCCTTGCCATTGGCTGCCAGTGCGCTCTGCACCAGTGCCGCGACTGCGGCCACGTGCGGCGAGGACATCGAGGTCCCGCCCTTGCCCATCAGCACCCACTCACCCGCGTCCGGGGTGGTGTCGGAGCTGGAACCGACCTGCCAGATGTAGCCGTTCGGATTGCCATCCACGCTACCGCCACCACCCGGTGCGGACAGATCGACCACGCTGCCGTAGTTGGAGTAGTAGGTGATGCCACCGGTCACGCGGGTGGCGCCGACCGAAACCACGTTGGCACAGCTGGCCGGACGGTAGTTGGCAGCGTTGTCGGTGTCATTGCCAGCCGCCACCACGACCAGGGTACCGCGCGATACGGCACCGTTGATCGCATCCTGGTAGGCCGCATCGCACGTGCCGCGGCCGCCCAGGCTCATGTTGATGATTTCAGCCGGGGTGGTGTTGGCCGGAACGCCTGCCACGGTGCCACCGGACGCCCAGGTGATGGCGTCGCTGATGTCGGCCAGGGTGCCGCCGCACTTGCCCAGCACGCGCACCGGCAGCACTTTGGCCTTGTAGGCCAGGCCCGCCAGCGCGCTGCCGTTGTTGGTCACTTCGGCGATGGTGCCAGCCACGTGGGTACCGTGCCACGAGCTGCCTTCAGGCTCCGAGCCGTTGTAGCACTCATTGGCCGTTTCCACCCAGTCACCGTAGTCGGTCGCACCCGGGGCACGGCCATCGGTCGGGCGGCGCGAGGATTCCTTGTCGCTGATGAAATCGTAGCCCGGCAGCAGGTTGTCACCGAAGTCCGGCACGCCCGGCAGGATGCCGGTGTCGAGCACGGCCACCACCACGCCCTCGCCCTGCGAGACATCCCAGGCGGCCGGCGCATTCACGCCGCTGGTGGCGTTGTAGAAGTTCCACTGGTACTGGGCGTAGTTGGGATCGTTCGGCACCAGCGCCGGCTGTGCGTTGCTGGCGCGCAGGTCGGAGCGCTGCAGGCGAACGTTGGCCACGGCGTACTGCACCGACGGATCGGCGTTCAGTTCGGCCAGCACCTTCTTCATTTCCGCGCCGGCCAGGCGCGACTTCAGGCGGATCAGATCACTGCCGGTACCCAGCTTGCGCTCGACCTGCGGCGACAGCGACAGCGCGCGGCTGGTGGTGCCGCTGCTGACGATGGCGCGCGACAGTGCCGACTGCACCACGGTGAGCTTGCTCGAACGGTCATTGGCGGCCGCGGTACCGGTGCGGTACTTGACGATGATGCCGTCCACCGCCTGCTGGTCGGCGCTGGCAGCACGGGCCGGTGCGCTGGGCGTGCCCGGGTTGATCGCATGGGCGGCACCGACGCCGACCGTCAGCGACAGCACGGCGGCAGCCAGTACGTTGATGCGAAGGTTCTGCTTCTTGGTCACGTTCGAAATCCTCTTCAAGGTCATGGTTGAGCTTTCCTTCTCCGCCGATCGGACTGGCGGAGCGCACTACGGCCATCCTTCCCTGCGACCGCCCTGGCTGGCCCACCAGGATTGCCGTGCCTCGCCCCCTCGGGCCTGTACTGCAGGGCGAGCCGGTGGCGCAGGCCACCGGCTCGCACATCGCACTTACCAGCCGAAGCCGGCACCGACGCCAACCGAGGCGTCATCACTGCTGAACGCACCGCCCAGGGTGACCGTGGCGCGATCACTGATCGCACGCTGATACCCCAGCGACATGGCCGATTCGCCGCCCTGGAAGCCGATGCCGACGCCGACGCGGTTCTGGGTGCGGATGCCCGCGGCGCTGGTGGCCATGTTCAACATGGCCGCACTCATCGCGCCCTGGCGGTCGATGCGGCGATCCATGTGGCGCAGGCGACCGTCGACTTCGCCCTTGAACACATCGAAGCTGTCGGCGACGGCCTGCACGCGGCTGTCGGTGTAGCTGTTGGCGGTGGTGATGCCGCGGTCCAGCTGGCCCTTGTTCACCGCATCGGTGGCCGCAGTACCCGCGGCGACGTTGGTGACCTGGCGCTCGTTGCCCTCGCTGCCCACCGAGACGGAATTGGCACGATCGGCAACCGAGCCCTGGCCCAGGGCCACCGCGTTGGCGGCGGTGGCAGTGGCACCCTGGCCGATGGCGGTGGACGAGGCCGCGCTGGCCACGGCACCTTCGCCGACGCTGACCGCACCGATGGCGGCCGGCTGTGCAGCGGCGGCGCCGCCCACACTGGGCTTGGCCGGGATGTCACTGCGCGTTGCCACCGGGTCTGCGCCGGAGGCGCTGGACAGCTCGGCCGCCGATGCCTGCGCGGTGCTGCTGGCGCTGCGCAGGCTGGCCGTAGCGGTGCTGGCACGGCTGGAGCCACCCGCGGTGCGCTGGTCCAGTTCGCTCACCTTGCGGTCCAGCGCGCCCAGTGCGTCGCCCACGTTGTTGTAGGTGCTGCCCTGGATTACGTAGTTGGGTGCGACGAACACCCCCTGCAGGCCCACGCTGGCACCACCGCCGAGGAAGCTGGCGGCATCGCTGAGCGACTGGAACAGCTGGCCACCGGTGACCGCCTGGCGGCTGCCGGCGGCAATGCTGCCAGCGCCCACGTTGTCGATCGTGGTGCCGTCCATGCCGGAGAGGGTCAGGCGATCGCGGCTGGCATCGTCGTAGCCCACGGCATTGGCGCTGCTGGTTTCCACCGTGGCAATGCGCGAATCGAAATCGCCCACGCGGGTTTCCACGGCGCCCACGCGCTGGTTGGTGACATTCAGCTGCGAACCGGTGACCGCATCGCTGCTGCCGGCGGCAATGCGGCCGTCGGCCACGTTGACGATGCGGCGCGTGGCCGGACCGGCGGTGCCATTGCCACCACCAACCGACACCACATTGGCTTCCACGGCGCGCGAACCCGCACCCAGGGCCACCGAGTTGTTGCCGGTGACGCCACTGTTGGCACCCAGTGCCAGTGCCGCATTGCCGATGGCCGTGGCACCGCTGCCGACCGCGTTGCTGCGGCTGCCGCTGGCGTTGGCGTTGGCACCGATGGCCACTGCGTCGGTGCCGGTGGCGCTGGCCGTGCCGGTGCCACTGGCCTGGAAGCGCTGGCCGACCGCATCGGCGGTGGCGGCGACGGCATCCAGCTGGCCCTTGTTCACCGCATCGGTGGTCTCGGTGCCAGCCGCCACGTTGGTGATCTGCCGCTGCGCAGTGGCCGTGCCGACCGACACCGCGTTGGCGCGGGTAGCCTGCGAACCGCTGCCCAGCGCCACGCTGTTGGCCGCACTGGCGCTGGCGTTGGCACCCAGTGCAGTGGCATCGGCCGCATTGGCCCAGGCGTTCCAGCCGATGGCGGTAGCGTAGTCGTTGGTGGCCCAGGCACCGGCACCGAACGCGGCCGAGCCGGTACCGCTGGCACGGGCCGGGATCAGGCCGAAGTAGGTGCTGCCGCCAATGGCCACGCTTTCATCGCCGGTGGCTTCGCTGGCGTTGCCCACGGCCACCGAACCGGCGCCGCTGGCGGTGGCGAACACGCCGGCCGCGGTGCTGTTGGCGCCGCTGGCCAGGGTGCCGTAGCCCAGTGCCGAGCCCAGGCGACCGCTGGCTTCGCTGTAGCCGCCCACCGCCGTGGTGCCATCGGCCGAGGCCGAGGAACGGAAGCCGCTGGCCAGCGACTGCGCGCCGCTGGCGATGGCTTCGGCACCGCTGGCAGTGCTGTATACGCCCGTGGCCTGCGCGCCAGCGCCGGTAGCGGTGCTGCTCACCTCACTGGCGACCGCGCCGCTGCCCAGCGCGGCACTGTCTTCGCCGCTGGCCTGCGCGTTGTTGCCCACGGCTGCTGCGTTGCCGCCGGTGGCCAGGCTGTTGAAGCCTACTGCGGTAGCGTTGGCCGCCACCGCGGTGGCACCGCTGCCCAGGGCGGTGCTGCCATCGCCGATGGCATTGGCCGCCTCACCCGCAGCAAGTGCATTCTCGCCACCCGCATACGCACCGGCATCGCTGTCATCGCTGCCGCTGGCCTGGAAGTACTTGCTGGTGGCCTCGGCTGCGGCCGCCACGGCATCCAGCTGGTCCTTGTTCACCGCATCGGTGCCCTCGGTACCGGCGGCCACGTTGGTGATCTGGCGCGTGTTGCCCGCACCGCCCACCGACACCGTGTTGTCACGGTCGGCAATGGAGTCCGCACCCAGGGCCACACTGTTGGCGCCCTGCGATTCGGCTGCGTTGCCCAGTGCCGTGCTGTTGGCGCCCGGCGCCCAGGCGCCACCGCCCACGGCGGTGGAGTAATCACCCGAGGCTTCGGTGGCCAGCAGGCCGAACAGCGAACCACCCACGGCCACCGCATTGGTGCCGGTCGCCAGACTGCCCTGGCCGGTGGCGGTGCTGTAGGCGCCGGAGGCTTCGGCATCGCCGCCCAGGGCGACACTGTTGGAACCGGAGGCATTGGCGAAGTTGCCCAGCGCAGTGGCATTGAACGCCGAGGCGCTGGAGTAGCCGCCGATGGCCGTGCTGTAGCCACCGGTGGCTTCGGCACCGATGCCGAACGCCGCCGAGGCGGTGCCGCTGGCCACGCTCTCGCTGCCCACGGCAGTGGAGGCTTCGCCACTGGCGGTGCTGAAGTAGCCTACGGCCACGGCTTCCTCGCCACTGGCTTCGGACAGCACGCCGCTGGCGGTGCTGCCGGCGCCGCTGGCCACGCTGGCCGCGCCGAAGGCTGCACTCTGCTCGCCACTGGCTTCGCTTTCGGCACCGTGGGCCGTTGCGTACTCGCCGGTGGCCTGTGCGTTGGCACCGATCGCGCTGGCGTTGGCGGCCGTGGCCAACGCGTTGAAGCCGATGGCCTGCGCGTTGCTGCCGATGGCGTTGGCGCCCGCACCCAGTGCGCTGGCACCGTCGCCGATGGCATTGGCCGCTTCACCGGCCGCCAGCGCGTTGTCACCTTCCACATAGGCGCCGGCATCGCTGTCGTCGCTGCCGCTGGCCTGGAAGTACTTGCTGGTGGTTTCAGCGGTGGCGGCCACGGCGTCGAGCTGCGACTTGTTCACCGCATCGGTGGCCTGGGTACCGGCGGCCACGTTGGTCACCTGGCGTTCGTTGCCGGCAGTGCCCACCGACACGCTGCGGTCGCGGTCGGCCACCGAGCCTGCGCCCAGCGCGACGGCATTGCTGCCGCTGGCGGTGCTGCCCGCCCCCAGTGCAATGGCGCTTTCACCGTCGGCCACCGTATTGGTGCCGATGGCGATGCTGTTGATGCTGTTGCCCAGCGCCTGGAAGCCCAGCGCCACGCTGTTGGCGCCGTAGCTGAAGGCGCCGCGGCCGACGGCGGTGGAACTGGTGCCGTTGGCCCAGCTGTTGTAGCCGATGGCGGTGGCGCCGTTGGCACTGGCCCACGCGGCCGGACCGAACGCCGAGGCGTTGCTGCCGGTTGCCCAGGCGCCAGAGCCGAAGGCGGTAGCACCGGCTTCGCTGGCAGTGCTGTAACCACCCACCGCGGTGCTGTCGTCTGCCTTGGCGAAGGCGCTGTCGCCGATGGCGACGGCATAGCTGCCGGTAGCGCGCGACTTGCTGCCCGCTGCGAAGCTGTTGTCACCGGTGGCCTGCGCGCCACTGCCAAACGCGTTGCTGGTCAGCCCGGTGGCCTGCGCCGCATTGCCCACGGCGGTGGAACCGGCCGATGCGGTGGTGCCCACCTGCACCGGGTTGCCTTCGTCGTCCAGCAGCGGCTGGTTGTATTCGTCGTACGCCTGGCCCAAGCCCCCTACCGCGACGGCACCGTCGCCGTCGGCGAAGGTGTTGCGGCCCAGTGCTACGGCATCGGCACCCAGTGCACCGGCACCGGCGCCCTGCGCCAATGCACCGGCACCGATCGCGTTGCTGGCCGAGCCGGCGGCGACCGCACCTGCACCTTCGGCATAGGCACCGGCATCGGTGCCCTCTTCGGCCTGCGCCTGGAAGAAGTGCGCGGTGGTGTCGGCGGTGGCGGCCACCGCATCGAGCTGGGCCTTGTTCACGGCATCGGTCGCTTCGGTACCGGCGGCCACGCTGGTGATCTGGCGTTCGTTGCCGCTGCTGCCCACGGCCACGCTGTTGTCACGCACCGCCTCGGAGTTGGCACCCAGCGCCACACTGTTGGCACCCCGTGCGGTGGCGTAGAAGCCGACAGCAGTGCTCTGTGCGCCGCTGGCCCAGGTCTGTGCACCCAGCGCACTGGACTGCGCACCGGGTGCGTAGGCGAAGTAGCCCACAGCGGTAGCTTCGGCACCCGACGCTTCGGTGAGCGTGCCGTTGGCAGTGGCGTAATCGCCGCTGGCGATGGCACCGGCGCCGACCGCAGTGGCGGCTTCACCGCTGGCCTGGGTCTGCACGAGGAAGCCCAGGCCGGGAATCAGATCGGCCGGGCCACCAATGGCCACGCTGCTGGTGCCGGTGGCCACGCTGCTGGTGCCCAGCGCAGTGGAGTAGTCGCCAATGGCGTTGGACACGGCACCGAAGGCTGCCGACTGCGCACCGCCGGCATACGCGCCCACGCCGTAGGCGCTGGACGCGAAGCCACCGGCTTCGGCGCTGGCACCGACGGCAGTGCCGCCCACGCCCGCGCTGGTGGCACCGGTATCCACCGGCACGCCACCGTTGGTGATCAGCGGGTTGCCCTGCTCATCGACGGCGGCACCACCGACGGCCACGCTGCCCGGACCGACGGCCTGCGCATTGTTGCCGAAGGCAGCGCTGTTCTGGCCGCTGGCCAGCGCGTTGAAGCCCACGGCGGTGGCGTTGCTGTTCACAGCGGTCGCACCGCTGCCCAGCGCGGTGGTGCCATTGCCCAGGGCATTGGCGGCTTCGCCGGCGGCGGTGGCGTTGCTGCCGTCGGCAAACGCACCGGCGCTGCTGTCATCGCTGCCGGTGGCCTTGAAATAGGTGCTGGTGTTCTCGGCCACGCTGGCCACTGCATCCAGCTGGCCCTTGTTCACCGCATCGGTGGCTTCGGTACCGTCGGCCACATGGGTGATCTGGCGTTCGTTGCCGTCCGCGCCGACGGCCACCGTGTTGTCACGGTCGGCCTGCGAGGCGGCACCGATGGCCACGCTGTTGCTGCCGTTGGCGGTGGCACTGGCACCCAGCGCGGTCGACTGCGCACCGTCGGCCCACGCGTTCCAGCCGATGGCCGTCGCGTAGTCCTCGGTGGCCCAGGCGCCGGCACCGTAGGCTGCCGCACCGGTACCGCTGGCGCGCGCCGGAATCAGACCGAAGTAGGTGCTGCCACCAATGGCCACGCTCTCATCGCCACTGGCTTCGCTGGCCTCACCCACGGCCACCGAACCGGCGCCGGAGGCAGTGGCGAATACGCCGGCGGCGGTGCTGTTGGCGCCACTAGCCAAGGTGCCGTAGCCCAGCGCCGAACCGAGGCGACCGCTGGCTTCGCTGTAGCCACCCACCGCGGTGGTGCCGTCGGCCGAGGCCGAGGCGCGGAAGCCGCTGGCCAGCGACTGCGCGCCGCTGGCGATGGCTTCGGCACCGTTGGCGGTGCTGTACACAGCCGTGGCCTGCGCACCGGTACCGGTGGCGGTGCTGCTCACTTCACTGGCCACTGCACCGCTGCCCAGTGCCGCGCTGTCGCTGCCGCTGGCCTGCGCATTGCTGCCTACCGCTGCGGCGTTCCCGCCGGTCGCCGAACTGTTGTAGCCCACGGCGGTTGCGTTGGCGGCAATGGCCAGTGCGCCGCCGCCCAGTGCGGTGGTGCCATCGCCGATGGCGTTGGCTGCTTCACCGGCGGCCAGTGCGCTGTCGCCCTCGGCCAGTGCGCCGGCATCGCTGTCGTCACTGCCACTTGCCTGGAAGTACTTGCTGGTGGCTTCGGCGGCGGCGGCCACGGCATCCAGCTGGTCCTTGTTCACCGCATCGGTGCCCTCGGTACCGGCGGCCACGTTGGTGATCTGCCGTGTGTTGCCAGCGCCGCCCACCGACACCGTGTTGTCACGGTCGGCAATGGAATCCGCACCCAGGGCCACGCTGTTGGCGCCCTGCGATTCGGCCGCGTTGCCCAGTGCCGTGCTGTTGGTGCCCGGCGCCCAGGCGCCACCACCCACGGCAGTGGAGTAATCACCCGACGCTTCAGTGGCCAGCTGGCCGAACAGGGCGCCGCCCACGGCCACGCTGTTGGTACCACTGGCAATGCTGGCCTGGCCGGTGGCGGTACTGTTGGCGCCGCTGGCCTGCGCATCACCGCCCACCGCCACGCTGCTGGCGCCGGTGGCGTTGGCGGCATTGCCGACCGCGGTGGCATTGAACGCCGAGGCGTTGGACAAGCCGCCCAGCGCGGTGCTGTAACCGCCGGTGGCTTCGGCGCCGACGCCGAAGCTGGCCGATGCGGTACCGCCGGCGACGCTGCCTGCACCGACACTGGTGCTGCCGCTGCCGCTGGCCTGCGCCTGCGCGCCGACCGCAGTCGCGCTGTCGGCGCTGGCCTGTGCGGCGCTGCCCAGCGCGGTGGTGTCATCGCCGGTGGCTGCGGCATCGGCGCCGGCGGCCAATGCGCCTTCGCCCTCGATCGTGGCCGCATCGCTGTCGTCGCCCGCGCCATCGGCCTTGAAGTAGCGGCTGCCTTCGGCGGCGGCGGCGGCCAGCGCGGCCTGGGTGGCCTGCGACTGCGCCTGCGCCAGGGCATCCAGCTGCGCGCGGTTCACCGCGTCGGTGGCGGCCGTACCCGCAGCGACGTTGGTGATCTGCCGTTCGTTGCCACTGGCACCCACCGACACCGTGTTGGCGCGGTTGGCTGTCGAGCCGGCGCCGAGCGCCACGCTGTTGGCCGCGCTGGCGGTGCTGCCGGTGCCGACGGCAACGGCATTGCGGCCGCTGGCGTTGGCGCTGCCATCAACCACGCACTGATCGATCACGCTGCTGCTGAGGGTCACGCAGTTGGCGTTGCCGCCCACTTCCACCGACTGTGCCTGCGCCAGGCTTGTCCAGCCCAGTGTCATCAGCAGGCCGGCGGCGAGCACCGTCGGCGCGCTGCCGCCGTGCTTCTGCCGCTTGTCGACAACCGTTCCGGCCTGGTCCGAGGTTGCCAGTTCCGAGGCAACGACCAACTGACCCAATGCTTTGTTCCAGACCTTGCGATAAATCCGATTCATCGATACGGCTCCTGAGTGGACTGGTTTTTAGGCAAAGCAACGCCATCGCTGGGCCATCCGGCCCAACGTCCCCTGGGGGCGTCTATTCGCGTGATTTACGGCGGGTGTTCGCGCAGAACGCGCAGAGAGGCGAAAGCGCCTTCCGTTGCGCAATGCGTTACTACGAAATGAATGAATTCAAAACGGACTGGCAGTGTTAACGTGAAGATTATCGTCCGTCAAGAGTTTGACGGAACAAAACCTACCGTCGTGAACCAGTTCACCGTTTTATGGGTTTATGCGGTTATTTCGTTAGAACCGCGTGAACATGATGTTGCGCATGTAACGCGCTGTAACTCGTGGCCAGCACACGATATTCACGCGATATAAACAAAAACCCGCCGGGTTTACCGGCGGGTCTGCATACGTCAGCGAATTGGCGCGTGCGCGGATCGCACCTGCGTGCGAACGATCAGCCGCACCAGACGCGGGCGTTGCGGAACATGCGCATCCACGGCGAATCGCCCTGCCACTCGGCCGGGGCCCAGCTCAGGTTGAGCGCGCGCGGGGTGCGTTCCGGGTGCGGCATCATGATGGTCACCCGGCCGTCGCTGCTGGTCAGGCCGGTGATGCCGTCCGGCGAACCGTTCGGGTTCAGCGGGTACTGGCTGGCCACGTTGCCGTTGCCATCGATGTAGCGCAGTGACACGCGTGCGGCCGCCTGGTCCACCGCGTTGGCGAACACCGCACGGCCTTCGCCGTGGGCTACCGCTACCGGCAGGCGCGAACCGGCCATGCCACGCAGCAGGATCGACGGCGATTCCACCACCTCCAGCAACGCGGTACGGGCTTCGAACTGCTCGCTGGCGTTGCGGCGGAACTGCGGCCAGTGCTCGGCGCCGGGGATGATGTCCTTCAGCTGGCTCATCATCTGGCAGCCGTTGCACACGCCCAGGGCGAAGCTGTCTTCGCGGGCGAAGAACGCGGCGAAGGCATCACGCAGCGCGCTGCGCTCCAGCACCGAGGTGGCCCAGCCGCGGCCGGCACCCAGCACGTCGCCGTAGCTGAAGCCACCGCAGGCCACCAGTCCGGTGAAGTCCTGCAGGGCCACGCGACCTTCGATCAGATCGCTCATGTGCACGTCGAACGCACGGAAGCCGGCGCGTTCGAAGGCGTTGGCCATTTCAATCTGGCCGTTCACGCCCTGCTCGCGCAGCACCGCCACGCGCGGGCGCGCACCGGTGTTGATGAACGGCGCGGCCACGTCCTCGGCCAGGTCGAAGCTGAGCTTCGGCTTCAGGCCCGGCGCGTTGAAGGCACGGGCGACCTCACGCTCGGCGTCGGCATTTTCCGGGTTATCGCGGCGCTTCTGCATGGCGTGGGTGACCGACCACCAGGCGTCGAACAGCGCTTCCCAGCGCCACTCGGCCAGGTTTTCGCCGCCCAGCGACACGCGCACCACCGGTGCGGTGGTCGGCTTGGCGATGCGCTGCGCACATTCAATCAGTGCGTGGCGCTCGACCAGGTCGGCAAACGCGGCGCGGTCTTCACGGGCAATCTGCACCACTGCGCCCAGCTCTTCGTTGAACAGGCTGCGGAACGGATCATCGCCCCAGGCATCGAGGGTGATGTCCAGGCCCAGGCGCGAGGTGAACGCCATTTCGCACAGCGCGGCGAAAGCACCGCCATCGCTGCGGTCGTGGTACGCACGCAGCAGGCCAGCCTGGCGCGCATCGCGGATCAGTTCGAAGAAGCCACGCAGGCGCTGCGGGTCGTCCAGGTCCGGGGCGGCACCGGCGAAGGCCGGCAGGTCGCCGTGGTCGGCATGCACCTGAGCCAGGATCGAACCGCCCAGGCGCTGCTTGCCGGCACCGAGGCCGATCAGCCACAGCTCGCTGTCCACGTCGCGGTCGAGCAGCGGGGTCAGCTGCTGGCGCACATCGGCCACCGGCGCGAACGCCGAGATGACCAGCGACACCGGCGACACGCTCTTGTGCGCTTCGCCCTGGTCGTGCCACTGCGCCTGCATCGACAGCGAGTCCTTGCCCACCGGAATGCTGATGTCCAGCTGCGGGCACAGTTCCATGCCCACGGCCTTCACCGCGTCGTACAGCAGCGCGTCTTCGCCCGGGTGGCCGGCAGCGGCCATCCAGTTCGCCGACAGCTTGATCTCATCCAGCGCATCGACCGGGGCCGCGCACAGGTTGGTCAGCGCTTCGCCGACGGCCATGCGTGCCGACGCAGCGGCATCGAGCAGGGCCAGCGGGGTGCGCTCGCCCAGCGACATCGCTTCGCCGGCCACGCCGTCGAAGTCGGCCAGGGTGATGGCAACGTCAGCCACCGGCAGCTGCCACGGGCCGACCATCTGCTCGCGCGCGGTCAGGCCACCGACGCTGCGGTCACCGATGGTGACCAGGAAGTTCTTCGAGGCCACGGTCGGGTGCGCGAGCACGCGCAGGCCGGCGTCCTGCAGGTCCAGGCCACCGGTCTTCAGCGCCGGCCAGCGCGGGGCCGGCGGGTGCGCGGTGTCGCGGTGCATCTTCGGCGGCTTGCCGAACAGCACGTCCATCGGCAGGTCGATCGGCGCATCGGCCGGGGTGTGGCCGGGCACGGCGCCGTAGGCCACCACCAGGTGTTCTTCGGCCGTGGCCACGCCCACCGCGGCGAACGGGCAGCGCTCGCGCGCGCACAGCGCAGCGAACTCGGCCAGGCGTTCCTGGGCCACGCCCAGCACGTAGCGTTCCTGCGATTCGTTGCACCACAGCTGCATCGGCGACAGCGACGGATCATCGGTGGGCACCTTGCCCAGATCGATGACGCCGCCCACGTTCGAGTCGTGCAGCAGTTCGGGGATGGCGTTGGACAGCCCACCGGCGCCAACGTCGTGGAAGAACTTGATCGGGTTGTTGGCCCCCATCGCCACGCAGCGGTCGATGACCTCCTGGCAGCGGCGTTCCATTTCCGGGTTGTCGCGCTGCACGCTGGCGAAGTCCAGGTCCTCGGCGCTTTCGCCGGAGGCCACCGAACTGGCGGCACCGCCGCCCAGACCGATCAGCATGGCCGGGCCACCGAGCACGATGACCGCATCACCGGCCTGCAGCTTGATCTTGTCGACCTGGATGCGATCAATCGCGCCCAGGCCGCCCGCCAGCATGATCGGCTTGTCGTAGGCACGGACCAGATCGGCGCCTTCGGGCAGCTCGAAGCTGCGGAAGTAGCCGAGCAGGTTCGGGCGACCGAACTCGTTGTTGAACGCGGCGCCGCCGAGCGGGCCGTCTGTCATGATCTCCAGCGCCGGTGCCATGCGCGGGTTCAGCGCGCGCGGCGCTTCCCACGGCTGCGGCAGCTCGGGAATGCGCAGGTGCGAGACCGAGAAGCCGGACAGGCCGGCCTTGGGCTTGCCGCCGCGGCCGGTGGCGCCTTCATCGCGGATTTCGCCACCGTTGCCGGTCGAGGCACCCGGGAACGGCGCGATCGCGGTCGGGTGGTTATGCGTTTCCACCTTGATCTGGAACGCGCTGGGCACCTGCGGTTCGCGGCGGTACTCGCCGCTGGCCGGGTCCGGACGGTAGCGCGCGGCCGGATGGCCTTCGATCACCGCCGCATTGTCGCTGTACGCGCTGAGCGTGTGCTGCGGGGTCTGCTGGTGGGTGTTCTTGATCATCCGGAACAGCGAACGGTCCTGTTCCTGGCCGTCGATGGTCCAGCTGGCGTTGAAGATCTTGTGCCGGCAGTGTTCGGAATTGGCCTGCGCGAACATCATCAGTTCCACGTCCGAGGGCGAGCGGCCCAGCGCGGTGAAGCGTTCGCGCAGGTAGTCGATCTCATCCTGGGCCATGGCCAGGCCGAGGCGCTGGTTGGCGGCCTCCAGCTGGTCCACCGGCACGCGTTCCAGTTCGCCGCGCGCCGGGCTGCTGAACAGCGCCTGGCCCTGCTCGACCGCCTCCAGCACCGATTGGGTCATCGGGTCGTGCAGGGCCTTCACCAGCGCCTGCTGGGCGGCGGCATCGGCCGGCCAGCCCAGCACGTCGATGCGCAGGCCACGTTCGACCCGGCTGACCGGCTGGCCGGCACCGCGCACCAGTTCGGTGGCTTTGCTGGACCAGGGCGACAGCGTGCCCAGGCGGGGCACCACGACGCGGCTGACCGCACCGTCGGCCACGGCCTGCGCCTGCGGCTGGGCTTCCAGGATGCGGCACAGGGTGGCCACGTCGGGCGCGGCCGTGCCTTCGGGCTGCACGAAGTAGACGTGCCAGGCACCGCTGATGCGCAGGGAGGGAGCGATGGACTGCAGGCGGGATTCAAGACGTTCGCGGCGGAACGGCGACAGGGCGGGCGCGCCCTCGAGGACCATCATGTCCGGGGAACCGTAGTTGGGAAACGGGCCCGACATTGTACCGGAACCGGGGGGTGGGCTTCGGCCGGGCGGCGCCCGGCACCCGCCGAACCCAGGGCGACGGCCAGAGCCGAAGCAAGAGCCAGAGCAACAGCCGGCTATCCGAGGGTTGGGTGGGGCGGTGTGGGCTTGCAGGACACGCCGTAAATCCATCCATGGAGGCTTGGTCGCGGCTTGCTCGTGTGCGCTTTCCTGCGCACACGGCAAGACCGGGGTTGGGCGTCCTGCCCAACCCGCCCGAGGCATGCCTCGGGCCCATGCCGCTCACACCCCCGCAACCGGACCCACCCCGCCTCC
The DNA here is from genome assembly GCF_032056425.1 of Stenotrophomonas sp. Lineage (GTDB taxonomy): Bacteria > Pseudomonadota > Gammaproteobacteria > Xanthomonadales > Xanthomonadaceae > Stenotrophomonas. Next base: position 16,654 of record NZ_DAMBCN010000031.1, on the reverse strand, counting down.
GACAGTTTCCCGCGAGTTGCCAGAACGGCACGGGGTCGGATCCCGTGGCTTCGCAACGGGCTCTGACCCCAGATTGATTTTGATGTCTTACAAATTCATCCACGCATGGCGTGGATCTACTGGTCCCGGGAACGGGTAGATCCACGCCATGCGTGGACGAGAGCGCAGCGACCGGCCTTTGCTTTTGATCTTTTCTTCTTGTCTTTCGTGGCTGGCGCGCGCAGGAACCTGTCCAGGGCCGGGCGGGTGGGGTCAGGCGGGGTATCCGCGGCATGGATGCCGCGGCTAAGCCCCCATGGACGGGTTTACGGCGTCCCCGCCTGACCCCACCCGCCCGGCCAACCCACGGAAATCCGCTGTTCGCGGCAATCCCCAGCCACGAAGGGGCTCCGCCGTTGGCCGGCAACCGCGCGCCAGCGCCGCTCTTCGCGGGAATCCCGGAACCCCGAAATCCCGGAACCATGCGCTCGCTCACGGATTGCCCGGGCAATTGATGACAACGTTGTCCCTACCTGGCCAGCCGGACTCTCTCCCCGGTCTGGCCTGGTGCCCCGTCCGCTCCCACCGTCGCCATCCCCGGCGACGCCCGGACCTGCGTCACGCGCGGTGCCATCGGGGCCCGCGCGCCTCTTGGTCGATCGGAGACACACCATGTACGACACGTTTGTGCAGAGTGCCGATGTACGCAGTGCCGAACCTTCCCCCCGCCGCTGTCGCCCGCGCCGCCTGGCCTGGCTGCTGGCCCTGGCCGCCGGGGCCACCGCCCTGCCCGGCCTGGCCCAGGCCGCCAGCTGCGCCGGCGTGGCCGAGTGGGACCAGGCCAGAATCTACCGGGCCGGCGACACCCTGCAGAAGGGAGGGGTCCTGTACCGGGCCAACCAGGACATCTGGAACGCGCCGCCGGACCATCCGGCCGGGGCGCCCTACTACACCAATCTGGGTGCCTGTGATGGCAGCGGCGCCAACCAGCCACCGGTGGTCAGCCTGACCTCCCCGGCCAATGGCGCCAGCTTCAGCGCTGGCAGCACGATCACGGTCAGCGCCACCGCCAGCGACGCCGACGGCAACGTCAGCAAGGTCGAGTTCTTCCGCGATGGCAGCTCGATCGGGGTGGACACCAGCGCGCCGTACAGCGCCAGCTGGGCCAACGCCAGCGCCGGCAGCCACACCCTGCGTGCGGTCGCCACCGACAACAACAACGCCACCACCAGCACCGCCACGATCACCATCACGGTGAACGCCGCCAGCGGCGATACCACCGCGCCCAGCGTGCCCGGCGGCCTGGCGGTAGGCACGCGCACGGCCAGCAGCATCGCGCTCAGCTGGAGCCCGTCCACCGACAACACCGGCGGCAGCGGCGTAGCGGGCTACGACGTCTACCGCAACGGCAGCCTGGTCGGCTCGCCGTCCAGCGCCAGTTACGTCGATGGCGGCCTGACCGCTTCCACCACTTACAGCTACCGCGTGCGGGCCCGCGACAACGCCGGCAACGCGTCGGCCCAGGGCACGGCGATCAGCGCCAGCACCCTGGCCGACAGCGGCGGCGGCACCGGCAAGCGGGTCATCGGCTACTTCACCCAGTGGGGCATCTATGGCCGCAACTACCGGGTGAAGAACATCGACAGCAGCGGCTCGGCCGCCCGCCTCACCCACATCAACTACGCCTTCGGCAACGTACGCAACAACCGCTGCGAAGTGGGCGTCACCCAGGCCTCCGATCCGAACACGGGCGTGGGCGGCGATGCCTTCGCCGACTACACCAAGGCCTTCGGTGCGGGCGAAAGCGTGAGCGGCAGCGCCGACACCTGGGACCAGCCGCTGCGCGGCAACTGGAACCAGCTGAAGCAGCTGAAGGCGAAGCATCCCAACGTGAAGGTGCTGATCTCGCTGGGCGGCTGGACCTGGTCGCGTGGTTTCTCCAGCGCCGCACAGCCGGCCAACCGGCAGGCGTTCGTGGCCTCGTGCATCGATGCCTACATCAAGGGCAACCTGCCGGTCACCGACGGCGCCGGCGGCACCGGTGCGGCACTGGGTGTGTTCGACGGCATCGACATCGACTGGGAATACCCGGTGGCGTGTGGGCTGGCCTGCGGCACGCCCGAGGACAACGCCAACTTCACCGCGCTGCTGGCCGAGTTCCGCCGTCAGCTGGATGCGGTGCGCCCCGGGCTGCTGCTGACCGTAGCCGTGGGTGCCGGCATCGACAAGGTGCGGGTGACCGACCCGGCCGCATACCACCCGTACCTGGACTACATCAATGTGATGACCTACGACTTCCACGGCGCTTGGGATGCGAAGACCAATCACCACTCGGCGCTGTTCGATTCGCCGAACGATCCGTCCACCGGGGATACCGCGCTGTACAACAGCAACGATGCGATCGAGGCGTTCATCAGCCGCGGCGTACCGGCGGCCAAGCTGAACCTGGGCATCGGCTACTACGGGCGCGGCTGGACCGGCGTGGCCAACGCCAACAACGGTCTGTACCAGACCGCCAGCGGCGCGGCACCGGGCACCTACGAAGCCGGCATTGAAGACTGGAAGGTGCTGAAGAACCTGGCCTGGTCCAGCTACACCGACAACACTGCCGGTGCCACCTGGATCTACAACGGCAGCACGCTGTGGAGCTTCGACACCCCAGCCAACATCACCCGCAAGATGGGGTACGTGAAGACCCAGGGCCTGGGCGGCGCGTTCGTCTGGGAATTCAGTGGCGACGATGCACAGGGCACGCTGACCAAGGCGGTCAGTGATGGCCTGAAATAAGGAAAACGTGCGACATCCGCCGGGCATGGCCCGGCGCTACCAACGCGATCCACGGTAGCGCCGGGTCACGCCCGGCGGCATTGCAATCAGCGCTTGGCCGACAGCTTTTCCAGTGCGGCGCGCAGCTGTGCCGGCGGCAGGTACCCGCCCAGCTGGGTGCCATCGGGCGCGAAGATGGCCGGGGTACCGTTCACGCCCAGCTGCTGACCCAGTGCGTACTGCATGGCCACCGGATTGGTGCAGTTCTTGGCCGGCACGCTGCCGCCACGCTTGGCGTTGGTCAGCGCCTGGCGGCGATCGGCCGCGCACCAGACCGAGATCATGTCGGTGTAATCCTTGCTGCCCAGCCCCATGCGCGGAAACGCCAGGTATTCGACGGTGATGCCGTTGCGGTTGAGCTCGGCAATGTCCTGGTGCAGCTTGCGGCAGTAACCGCATTCAATATCCGTGAACACGCTGATGGTGTACTTGGCGTTCGGTGCAGCGAACACGATGCGATCGCCGTGGTTGGCCTTGGCCAGCAGGCCCCGCCGGTAATCGAGCAGCCCCGCGCTGTTGGCCGGGCCGCGCGCCTGGGTGTCATAGGGCTGCGACTGGAACAGGTAACGGCCGTCATCGGATACGTACAGCAACTGGCCCGACACCAGCACTTCGCGGAAGCCGGGGAACGGCGCGGCGCCGATGTAGTCGATGGTGAACCCCGGGTTCAGCGCCGACAGCGCGGTGCGCACCGCCTGTTCGGCAGCCGGGTTGGCCGCGGCCGGGCGCGCAGGCGCGACCGCAGGCGCCTTGTTGGCAGGCGGCGCGGGCTGTGCACAGGCTGTCAGGCTGAGCGCGCTGAACACGGCGGCGATGGCGAATCGGAGCATGGAGCAACCTGCTGGGAAGATGACTTCCGATTCTGACACAGGCCCAGCAGTGGCACCGCGATGGCGTGCACACACCCGCACGCAGGTTCAGCCGCGCGGGTGGTGGCGGGCGTGCAGTTGCTGCAGGTGCTCGCGCGCCACCAGCGTGTAGATCTGGGTGGTGGACAGTGAGCTGTGGCCCAGCAGCATCTGCAGCGCGCGCAGGTCCGCACCGCGGTTCAGCAGGTGGGTGGCGAAGCTGTGGCGCAGGCCGTGCGGGCTGATCCGCGCCGGGTCGATACCGGCCACCTGCGCATGCCGCTTGACCAGGTGCCAGAACGCCTGCCGGGTCAGCGCATGCAGGGCCGGTTCGATGAACAGCGGCGTCTGCCCGTCGGCAAGCGCCTGCACCCTGCCCTTGCCGACCATCTGCGGGCGGGCATCCTGCAGGTAGCGCTCGAGCCAGTGCTGCGATTCCTCGCCCAGCGGCACCAGACGCTCCTTGCTGCCCTTGCCGGTCACCCGCAGCACGCCCTGGCGCAGGTTCACGGCCGTGGCCGGCAACAGCACCAGCTCGCTCACGCGCAGGCCCGCGGCGTACATCAGTTCCAGCATGGCGCGGTCACGCAGGCCCAGCGGGCTGTCGATATCCGGGGCCGCCAGCAGCGCATCGATCTGGCTTTCGGCCAGCGCCTTGGGCAGCAGGCGCGGCAGCTTGGGCGGGTCCAGCAGTGCGCTGGGATCTTCACTACGCTCGCCACGGCGCACGCCATCGGCGAAGAAGGCGCGCAGCGCGGACAGCAGACGGGCATTGCTGCGCGGCGACCAGCCATGGCGCGTGCGCCAGGCCAGGTAGTCGAACAGGCCCGGACGCTCCACCCCGGCCAGCCCGCCATCGCGGCCATCCAGCCAGCGCGCCAGGCCCTCAAGATCACGCCGGTAGCTGTCCAGGGTGGCGCGCGCCAGGCCATTCTCGGCCCAGGCCGCATCCAGAAAACGCTGGATGCGCACGCTGTCGTCGGCGCGCGGTTCGGGCAGTTGCCGGACCAGCTGGCGACGCTCGGCGGGGGTGGAAACTACGGCCATGCGCGCAGGATACGTGGGCCGCTGCGGGCAGGGCCAGCTTTGCGTATGCTCGGCGCATGTCCAGCCCCGCCAGTGAAACGGCCACCGTGGCCGCGCCCGCGTCCGATCGCCCACGCCCGCTGCTGCTGTGGCGCCTGCTGGCCCTGTTCTACGATCTGTGGCCAGTGCTGGCGCTGTGGATGCTGGCCGGCACGGTGTTCACCGTGGCCTATACGATCAGCGGTCATGCGCAGCGCGAGAACATCGCGCCGTTCAGTGCCTGGCAGTGGCTGCTGTGGGCGGTGTGCTGGGGCATCACCGGCGCCTATGCCACGGCCAGCTGGCGGCGTGGCGGGCAGACGCTGGGCATGCGTCCGTGGCGGCTGAAACTGGAAACGCGCGACGGCACGCCGCTGCAGCGCGGCCAGCTGTGGCGGCGCTTCACCGTCGGCACGCTGTCGCTGCTGCTGGGCGGGCTCGGCTTCTGGTGGGCGTGGGTCGACCGCGAGCGCCTGACCTGGCATGACCGCGCCAGTGGCACCCGCATGGTGCGGGTGCCGAAGCGCTGAAAGAATCCGCCGGGCATGGCCCGGCGCTACCACCGCACGCGGGTCAGGCGTCGGGCAGGATCACCGCCGGCTGCGCCCACAGCTCGAAGAACTGCGACGAGAACGCGCTGGCTTTCACCTCGTCTGGCACCGGAAGCGTGCCGTTGAGTTTTCCCTGCGCCTTGGCGAAGTCCTGCCACAGCTTCAGGCTGGCCTTCTTCAGGCGCTTCTGCTCACCCGCATCGGACGCGGCCAGGTACTGCGCGTACAGGTCGCGCATCGGCTTGCCCTGTTGCTCGAACGCGGCCGGAAGCTCCGGCAGGCTGGCGGCCGTGAACGCGACCGTCGCCTGCGGCGGCTGGTAGCCATTGGGGCCGAAGGCCGCCCGCAGATCGTCCTCGGCGTCCAGATAGGTAAAGAAGCCAGGCACGTTGTACAGCTTGGTGCGGTAGTCGGAAGAGGTTTCCGGGCCGTTGGATACCACCGTGGTCGGCAGTTCGCCCAGCAGGCCCACATCCCAACGGCGTGGAATGAACAGACCCGTCACCTTCTCGTACGGACCGTCGATCACCACGTCATTCAGTTCCACCTTCGATGCCAGGCCGCCGGAGTTGGTCCTGGCAGTCACGTACTGCTCGGTGACGACCACGTACTCGCCCAGCGTCGGATTGATCAGGCCACCGATGCCATCGGCATAGACCACCATGCGCACCGTACCGATCTTCTCGCTCTGCAACCGGTACTGGCCGGGCTCCAGGGTGATCGGCACCGTCGTATGCGCCGGAATGACGTGCTGCTGCGCGTCGATGGCCAGGGTGACCGGCGTGTCGGTGGGGTTGTCGATCTCGAAGTCGATCGGGCGGCTGCAACCGGCCAGCAGCAAGAGGGCGGCAACAGCCGGAACCAGACGTTTGAAGAACACGTTCATCCTTGAAGTGAAGCAACGGGCGCCGCATGCGCCCGCGCGGTGACTACAGACGACGCTACCTGCGCCGGAACAACCAACCGGACACTGCCAGCATGACGATGGGCGGCAGCGCGTAGGCAATCCGGTAATCGAATTTCAGCGCACCGGCCATGCGGCCGAAGAACAACTGCAGCAGCCAGAAGCCCAGTGCGAACAGGATGCCCAGGAACAGGCGCTTGCCCATGCCGCCGCTGCGCAGCGAACCGAAGGCGAACGGCACCGCCGCCAGGCACAGCGCCAGCACGTTCACCGGGTAGAACCAGCGGCTCCAGTACACATCCTCGAAATCACGCGCATCCAGGCCGTTGCGTTCGCGGTAGGCAATGCTGTTGCTCAGCTCGGACACGCTCAGGTTGCGCGGCTTGGCAATGCCGGTGGCCAGTGCGCCGGCATCCAGCTTTGAATTCCACGGCTCACGGGCCACTTCCTGGCGGGTGGCCGAGCGTTCGCCGAAGGTATCGCGGCGCACCCCGGTCAGGACCCAGCCGTCCTTGTCGTGCTCGGCGGTGGCAGCATGGGTGAGCGAGGCAATCCGGCCGTCTTCGGCGATCTGGTACAGGCGAACGTCACGCAGGATCAGCCGCGTGCCCTTCTCGCCCACCAGCTGCTCTTCACCACTGGCAGCATTGAGGAAGGTATCGCCCTCGCGCGCCCACATGCCCGAATAGCGGGCCACGGCGATGTCGGTGCCCCACTTGGCACTCATCTTCAGCGTATCGGCGCGGTTCTGCCCCCACGGGCCCAGGGTCTCGGCGCTGATCACCATCAGCCCGGTCAGCAGCGACAGGGCAATGGCCACCGACACGCTCAGGCGCTTGCGCGACAGGCCCAGCGCCCGCAGTGCGGTCAGCTCGGAGGTGGCGGCCAGCTGGCCCAGCCCCATCAGCGCGCCGATCACCGCGGCGGTGGGGAAGAAGGTGTAGGCACGGCGGGGCACGGTGTACAGCACCCACGCGGCGGCATGGCCCAACGAATAGCCGTTCTTGCCGATGTCCTTGAACTCACCGGAGAAGGCCATCACCACGTCCAGGCCGGTCAGCACCGCCCAGGTGAGCAGCACGGTGGTGAACACCGCCCGGCCCAGGTAGAAATCGAAACGCATCGGGCGCAGCTTCATGCGCGGCCTCCCTTCGGGCGGGCCAGGCGGCCATCGCGCACGTACATCCAGATGGCGAACGCCAGCAGCGGCAGGGTCAGCCACCACAGCCCCAGCGCGCCGGGAATCTTGCCGTCGGCAATCCAGCCGGCGCCGATGAAGGTCAGGTTGGTGCCCACCATGTAAGCCAGCAGGGCCAGCATCATGCGTCCGTAACGCTGCTGGCGCGGCGAACTGCGGCCCAGCGGCACGGTCAGCAGGGCGAAGGCCAGCGCGATCAGCGGCGGCGCCAGGCGGCGGTGCAGCTGGGCCTGGGCCTCGGGACGGTCATCGCCGATCAGCTTCAGGGTCGACATCAGTTCCGGATCGTCATCCTTGCGCGCCTCGCTGCCATCGGGCAGGGCCACATCATTGCGGGCAAAGGTGGCCAAACGGTAATCCAGCGCACCGGCCAGCGGGCCTTCCAGCTGGTGGCCATCGTCCAGTTCCAGGAAGCGCTGGCGGTCGCCTTCGAAGTACATGCGCCCACCGGCTGCCGATACCACCTCCAGCCGGTCGTCCTTCTGCCGCTGCAGGAACACCTTGCCCAGCTGGGTGCCGTCGGGCGAGATCGAGGACAGGTAGACCACCCCGCCATTGGACAGCGGGGTGAAGCGGCCCGGCTCCAGCCCGGCCATCAGCACGCTGCGGTTGGCGTCCTGGATCATCTGTTCCGCCGTGCGGCCGGCCCAGGGGCCCAGCCACAGCGAACAGGCGCCCACCAGCAGCACCACCGGCACCACCAGCATCAGCAGCGGCCGCAGCAGGCGCTTGGGGCCCACGCCGATGGCGGTGATCACCGCCATTTCCGAATCGCGGTAGAGCCGGGCAATGGCCAGCAGCAGCCCCAGCATCAGCGCCAGCGGCAGGATCAGCGGCATGTAGGCGATGAACTGCAGGCCCAGCTGCGAGAACAGCAGCTTGGCCGGCAGGCGTCCGTCGGCGATGTTGCCGAGGATGTCCACCAGCACGCCGCCCACGCTGACCACCAGCAGGACGATCAGGGTAGCCAGGAAACTCTGGACGAAATCGCCCAGCAGGTATCGGTCGAGCTTCAGCATGGGGCGGTGGTTTAAACTCTGGGGTTCGTTCGCGGTGCCGCCCAGTCTACTGTCTGGGCGTAAACGGCCTGCGATTGTACGGACTCGCCAATGGAATCTGCTCAATGGCCCTCGAATTCACCCTGAACCACCTCGCTCCGGCTGCCGCCACCGTTGACTGCCTGGTGGTCGGCGCCTATGCCGACCACAGCCTGACCCCGGCCGCGCAGGCCCTGGACGCCGCCAGTGGCGGCCGCCTGGCGGCCCTGGCCCAGCGCGGCGACCTGTCCGGCAAGACCGGCGCCACCACCCTGCTGCACGACCTGCCGGGCGTGACCGCCCCGCGCGTGCTGGTGGTCGGCCTGGGCGATGCCGCCCGTTTCGGCGTGCCGCAGTACCTGAAGGCCGTTGGCGACGCCGTGCGCGCGCTCAAGGCCGGCGCCGCCCGCAGCGCGCTGTTCACCCTGTCCGAAGTGGCCATCAAGGACCGCGACGCGGCCTGGGCGATCCGCCAGGCGGTGATCGCCGCCGATCACGCTGCCTACCGCTACACCGCTACCCTGGGCAAGAAGAAGACCGACGATGCCGGTCTGGCCCAGCTGGCCATTGCCGGTGACGACGCCCAGGCCCTGGCCCAGGGCCAGGCCATCGCTGCCGGCGTCGAGTTCGCCCGCGAGCTGGGCAACCTGCCGCCGAACTACTGCACCCCGGCCTACCTGGCTGAAGTGGGCGTGAAGTTCGCCGGTGAGCACGAGGGTGCCGAGGCCGAAATCCTCGACGAGACCCAGATGGAAGCGCTGGGCATGGGCTCGCTGCTGGCCGTGGCCCGCGGTTCGGCCAACCGCCCGCGCCTGGTGGTGCTGAAGTGGACCGGCGCCGCCGATGCCAAGCCCTACGTGCTGGTCGGCAAGGGCATCACCTTCGATACCGGTGGCGTGAACCTGAAGACCCAGGGCGGCATCGAGGAAATGAAGTACGACATGTGCGGTGGCGCCAACGTCATCGGCACCTTCGTTGCGGCCGTGAAGGCCAAGCTGCCGCTGAACCTGGTGGTGGTCGTGCCGGCCGTGGAAAACGCCATCGACGGCAACGCCTACCGCCCGTCCGACGTAATCACCTCGATGTCGGGCAAGACCATCGAAGTGGGCAACACCGACGCCGAAGGCCGCCTGATCCTGTGCGATGCGCTGACCTACGCCCAGCGCTTCGAGCCGCAGGCCCTGGTCGACGTGGCCACCCTTACTGGCGCCTGCATGGTTGCCCTGGGCCACCAGACCGCCGGCCTGATGAGCAAGCACGACGACCTGGCCAACGAACTGCTGGCCGCCGGCGAGCACGTGTTCGACCGCGCCTGGCGCCTGCCGCTGTGGGACGAGTACCAGCCGATGCTGGATTCGACCTTCGCCGACGTCTACAACATCGGCGGCCGCTGGGCCGGCGCCATCACCGCCGGCTGCTTCCTGTCGCGCTTCGCCGAAGGGCAGCGCTGGGCGCACCTGGACATCGCCGGCGTGGCCAGCGACGAAGGCAAGCGCGGCATGGCCACCGGTCGCCCGGTGGGCCTGCTCAGCCAGTGGCTGCTGGACCAGGTCGCCCGCGCCTGATGCCGTACCTGCCCCTGGCCGGCGCCCGCCGGCCGGGGCATCCTCCGGCCTGCCCCCGCCCGGCATGCCGGGCCCCTGCCCGACCCGGACACTGCCATGCCCCGCGCTGATTTCTACCTGATCGCCAAGCCCCGCTTCCTGACCGAGCCCCTGCGCCTGGTCTGCGAGCTGGCGCGCAAGGCCAACGACGCCGGGCTGCCCGCCCTGGTGCTGGCCCGCGACCAGGCCCAGGCCGAAGAACTGGACGAACTGCTCTGGTCCTTCGACGAAGATGCCTACATCCCGCACCAGATCGTGGGCGAGGACGTGGACGAGGAAGAGGCCGTGGTGCTGATTTCCATCCCCGGTGACGAAGCGCCGATGCGCCCGCTGGTCATCAACCTGCGCGACGAACCCTGGCTGGGCCAGTGCGAGCGCGTGCTGGAAGTGGTGCCGGCCGACCCGGAAGCGCGCGAACCGCTGCGCGAGCGCTGGCGCCAGTACAAGACCGCCGGCTACGACCTGAACAAGCACGACATGTAAGGCCGCGCCGGCCCCCTTGATGGGCCGCAGCCGCGCCCTGATCCTTCAACGATTACCTCCTGGTTCCCCCGCATGACCCAACTCGCCTCCAGCTACGACCCGACGTCCTTCGAGACCGACCTCTACAAGGCCTGGGAAGACGCCGGCCACTTCAAGCCGTCCGGCCAGGGTGAGCCCTACACCATCCTGCTGCCGCCGCCGAACGTGACCGGCACCCTGCACATGGGCCATGCCTTCCAGCAGACCCTGATGGATGCGCTGGTGCGCTACCACCGCATGCGCGGCTACGACACGCTGTGGCAGGTCGGTACCGACCACGCCGGCATCGCCACCGAAATGGTGGTCAGCCGCAACCTGGCGCTGGAAGGCAAGGGCGAGACCCGCGATTCGCTGGGCCGCGAAGGCTTCATCGGCAAGGTGTGGGAGTGGAAGCAGCAGTCCGGCGACACCATCGAACGGCAGATGCGCCGCCTCGGTACCTCGGCCGACTGGTCGCGCAGCACCTTCACCATGGACCCGCAGCCGTCCGAAGCGGTGATCGAGGCCTTCGTGCGCTGGCACGAACAGGGCCTGATCTACCGTGGCCAGCGCCTGGTGAACTGGGATCCGGTGCTGAAGACCGCCATTTCCGACCTGGAAGTAGAGAGCGCCGAGGAAGACGGCTTCCTGTGGTCGATCGCCTACACGCTGGACGAAGGCCTGAGCTACGAGCACGTCGAGCGCGATGCCGACGGCGTGGAAACCCTGCGCGAAACCCGCGATTACCTGGTGGTGGCCACCACCCGCCCGGAGACCCTGCTGGGCGACACCGCGGTGATGGTGCACCCGGAAGACGAGCGCTATGCGCACCTGATCGGCAAGCAGGTGGTGCTGCCGCTGACCGGCCGCCGCGTGCCGGTGATCGCCGATGACTACGTGGACCGCGCGTTCGGTACCGGCGTGGTCAAGGTCACCCCGGCGCACGACTTCAACGATTACCAGGTGGGCGTGCGCCACAACCTGCCGATGATCAACCTATTCACCCCGGTGGCCGCGCTGAATGAAAATGCGCCCAAACGCTTCCAGGGCATGGACCGCTACGAAGCGCGCAAGGCCGTGCTGGGCGAACTGGAAGACCTGGGCATCCTGGTCGAGACCAAGGCGCACAAGCTGCAGGTGCCGCGCGGTGACCGTACCGGCCAGGTGATCGAGCCCTACCTGACCGACCAGTGGTTCGTGAAGATGGACGAGCTGGCACGTCGTGGCCTGGAGCTGGTCGAGAACGGCTCGATCGGCTTCGTGCCGCCGAACTGGATCAATACCTACCGCCACTGGATGACCAACATCCAGGATTGGTGCATCAGCCGCCAGCTGTGGTGGGGCCACCGCATCCCGGCCTGGTTCGATGCCGCCACCGGCAGCTGCTACGTCGGCCGCAGCGAAGACGAAGTGCGCGCGAAGAACAACCTGGGCAGCGACGTGGTGCTGAGCCAGGAAAGCGACGTGCTGGAAACCTGGTTCTCCTCGCAGATCTGGCCGTTCTCGACCCTGGGCTGGCCGAACGCGCAGGCCATGGCCGAGCGTGGTTTCGACCGCTACCTGCCGTCGTCGGTGCTGGTCACCGGCTTCGACATCATCTTCTTCTGGGTGGCGCGCATGATCATGGCCACCGACAACCTGACCGGGAAGATCCCGTTCAAGGACGTCTACTTCACCGGCCTGATCCGCGACGGCCAGGGCCAGAAGATGTCCAAGAGCAAGGGCAACGTGCTCGACCCGCTGGACATCATCGACGGCATCAGCATCGACGACCTGGTGGCCAAGCGCACCGGCGGCCTGATGCAGCCGAAGATGGTGGAGAAGATCGAAAAGGCCACCCGCAAGGAGTTCCCGGACGGCATTGCCGCCCACGGCGCCGACGCGCTGCGCTTCACCATCGCCGCGCTGGCCACCCACGGTCGCGACATCAAGTTCGACATGAACCGCGCCGAGGGCTACAAGAACTTCTGCAACAAGCTGTGGAACGCCAGCCGCTTCACCCTGATGAACACCGAGGGTGCCGCGTTCAACGGCGTGCCGACGCCGCGTACGGATGCCGAGCGCTGGATCCTGGCGCGCCTGGCCGCCGTGTCCGCCGAGGCACAGGGCCACTACGCCAACTACCGCTTCGACCTGCTGGCGCAGTGCCTGTACGAGTTCGCCTGGAACGAGTTCTGCGACTGGTTCCTGGAACTGAGCAAGCCAGCACTGAACGGTGCCGACGCAGCTGATGCGCACAGCACCCGCCACACCCTGCTGTACGTGCTGGAAGCGCTGCTGCGCCTGCTGCACCCGCTCACCCCGTTCATCACCGAACAGCTGTGGCAGCAGCTGGCCCCGCGCCTGGGCCTAGCCGAAACCACGCTGTCGCTGCGCCCGTACCCGACCGCCGACGAATTCGCCGGTGATTTCGCCCAGGCCGAGGCCGACGTGGAATGGCTGAAGGCCGTGATCAGTGCCGTGCGCCGCGTGCGCAGTGAACTGAACGTGGCCCCGTCCAAGCTGGTGCCGTTGCGCCTGCAGGCCGGTCTGGCGCAGGACCGCGTGCGCATCGAACGGTTCAGCGCCTCGCTGTCGTTCCTGCTGAAGCTGGACAGCATCCAGTGGCTGGGCGAAGGCGAAAGCGCACCGCCGGCAGCGGCCGCGATTGTGGGTGAGCTGAAGCTGCTGGTGCCGCTGGAAGGCCTGGTCGACCTGGATGCCGAACGCGCGCGCCTGGACAAGGAGATCAAGCGCGTGGAAGGCGAGAAGGAAAAGAGCGAAACCAAGCTGGCCAAGTTCACCGACAAGGTGCCGCCGGCCGTGGTCGAGCAGGAACGCGTGCGCCTGGTGGATTGGAACAACCAGCTGGCCGGCCTGCAGGAACAGCGCGCGAAGCTGTAACTGCCGGGGTATCCCGCCGGGCATGGCCCGGCGCTACCGCGAATGGAAACGCCGGGCACTGCCCGGCGTTTCCGTTTCGGCCGCATGGCATCATCGGGCAATGCCGCTTTCCATTTTCCTGCTGGTGCTGGCCGCTGCTGCGCTGCATGCCAGCTGGAACGCGATCGTCAAACGCGGGCCGGACAAATTCCTTGGTACGGTGCTGGTCACCGGCAGTGCCGCGCTGCTTTCAGCTGCTGCCCTGCCCTTCCTGCCCATGCCCGCGGCGGGCAGCTGGCCTTGGCTGGCGGCATCGGTGCTGATGCAGGTGACCTATTACGGTCTGGTCGCTCGCTGCTACCAGCAGGTGGACATGAGCCTGGCCTACCCGCTGATGCGTGGCTGCGCGCCGATCCTGGTCGCATTGGTCGGCAGCCTGTTCGGCCAGTCGCTGCCGCCGGCGGCATGGCTGGGCGTGGTGCTGGTCAGCACCGGCATCCTGTGCATGGCACTGGGTGCGCGCGGCGGCCAGCTCCGGCTGCCCCTGCTGACGGCGCTGATGATCGCCACCTACACGCTGGTCGATGCGCACGGCGCGCGCCAGTCCGGCAGCGCGCTGGCCTACACACTGTGGCTGTTCCTGCTGTCGGGCATCCCCCTGTCGGCGTGGGCGCTGTACACGCGTCGCCGTGCGGTACTGGCCTATGCGCGCCAGCAGTGGCCACTGGGCGTGGCCGGGGGCTTGGGCACCACCGCGTCCTATGCGATGGCGCTGTGGGCGATGACCCAGGTGCCGGTAGCGATGGTGTCGGCGCTGCGCGAATCGTCGATCCTGTTCGCGCTACTGATCTCGGTGTTCGTGCTGCGCGAACGCGTGCCGCGCGCACGATGGCTGGCGGCCGGGTTGATCGTGGGCGGGGTGCTGGCACTGCGGTTGGCACCCGGGTAGCGCCGGGCCATGCCCGGCGAGCGCAGCGGCAACTACAGCGGCGGCATGACCTGCACGTCGTCAGCCACCAGCTCGATGGCCATCACCAGCGCGTCCTCGCGGCCCTGCGCCGCCGGGTAATAACGCGGGCGCCGGCCAATCTCGTTGAAGCCTTCGCTGTGGTACAGGCGCAGCGCCGGCGTGTTCGACGGCCGCACTTCCAGGAACACGCGCTGCGCGCCACGGTTGCGCGCCATCTCGATCAGGGCACGCAGCAGCTGCCGGCCCAGACCGCGCGACTGCACCAGCGGATCGATGCAGATGTTGAGCACGTGCGCCTCATCGGCGGCCAGGCTGAGCACGCCGTAACCGATCAGCAGACCGTCCTGTTCCATCGCCAGGCCGGGATACCCGGCACGCAGGCAATCCAGGAAAATGCCGCGCGTCCACGGATACGGGTACCCGCGCAGTTCGATTGCCATGACGGCATTCAGGTCGTTCTCGCGCAGCGCGCGCAGGCTGACCGGCCCTGGCTGGGCGACCGTACTCATGGCGTGCCCCGCTTGCGCAGCGCGCGCAGTTGCGGCCACAGCGCGCGCTTGGCGGCCGGATCGCGGCGCAGGGTGTCCAGCGGCCAGCTGTCCATCAGGGCCTGGGTGGCCGGGTCATTCGGGTTGCAACCGGAGGCACGCAACAGTGCGATCTGCAGACGGTCGGGCAACCGCACCGCTGGCTGCCGCGCATTGCTGGACGACAGCGGCCGCGCAGCGGCCGGCGCGGTGTCCGGTGCTGCCACCGGTGGCGGCCGACGCGGCGCAGCCGGGCGTGCTTCGCGCGGCTCGAAGGGAACATCCGCGGTATCGGCCTGAACCACACGTGGCGCGTGCCGCGCCGGCCCGGCAGCAGGCGCAGCCGCCGCGTCAGCCTCGGCCACACTCAACTGCAGGGCTGCATCCAGCTCGGCGGCCAGCTGGCCGTCGTGGAACACGGTGTAGCCCATGGCCTGCAGCCAAGCCTGCTGGGCCGGTGACCACAGCACGGGCAGGTCCTGGCTCACGCGGCCTCGGGCTTCTTGCGCAGGCGCTGCACCGCCCACATCACCGGGCCGGACAACGCGTACAACAGGCCCACCGCCAACAGCACGCGTGGCAGGTCGATCACTGCAATGGCGATGGCGATGGGGACCAGGGCCAGCACCAGGAACGGCACGCGGTCAGAGCGGGTGCCCTTGGCCGCGCCGCCCTTGAAGCTCCAGAAGCGCACCCGGCTGACCATCAGCAGGGCCGCCACCACGGTGACCGCCAGCGCCACGTAGCGCAGCTGGTCGCCGCTCCAGCCCAGGGTGCCATCGGCGAAGGCCCAGACAAAGGACATCATCAATCCGGCCGCCGCCGGGCTGGCCAGGCCAACGAACCAGCGCTTGTCGACCACGGCCACCTGGGTATTGAAGCGGGCCAGGCGCAGCGCTGCGCAGGCCGCGTACAGGAAGGCCACGGCCCAACCGAGGCGGCCGGCCAGTTCGCCATCCAGTTTCAGCTCGGACAGCGACCAGTGGTACATCACCAGCGCCGGGGCCATGCCGAAGCTGACCAGGTCGGCCAGCGAGTCGTACTGCACGCCGAATTCGCTGCTGGTACCGGTCAGTCGCGCCACGCGCCCGTCCAGGCCATCCATCACCGCCGCCACGAACACGGCAATGGCCGCATTGACGAACTGGTCGTTGGCCGCGGCGATGATCGCGTAGAAGCCGGAGAACAGACCGGCAGTGGTGAACAGGTTGGGCAGCAGGTAAATCGTGCGCGAACGCGGCGGCGGTGTGATCGGGTCCATGGAATCCAGTTTAATCGACTTGCCAGCGGTCGGCGCCAATGCTGCAATCGGCGTTCTACGCCCATTCTGTGGAGTTTGCCATGCGTGCCCTGCCCTGCCTTGGTTTCCTGCTGCTGTTGGCCACGGCCACGGCCACGGCTGGCCCGGTCTACAAGTGGAAGGACGCCAAGGGCGTGACCCAGTATTCGGAAACGCCGCCGGCCGGGGCGAAATACGAAACCCGCGAGCAGGCACGCAGCCCGCAGGCCCCGGCGGCGCCCGCTGCGGAAGCCGCCCCGGTACCTGAGCAATGCACCACCGCGCGCGCCAACCTGACCCTGCTGGAGGGCAGCGGCCCGGTGATGCAGGACACCGACGGCGATGGCAAGGCCGACACCGCGCTGACCCCGGAACAGCGCAGCGCACAGAAGGGTCTGGCCGAAGCGGCCATCAAGGCGTACTGCCCCCCGGCCGGTTGAGGGGGGTTCGGCAGGGCTTGCAGCCCTGCACCTGCTGTAGAGTCGAGCCATGCTCGACTGAAG
>NZ_DAMBCN010000030.1:0-55429 GCF_032056425.1 Stenotrophomonas sp. | reverse complement strand
CCCACGCCGGCTCTCGGCACCTACGCTGCCAGATTTCCATCAGATAAGGCTTGGCAGCCGCATCCATGCGGCTGACACCCCGCAATCCGACACCGCCCCGCCTCTGACAGATTCCCGCGTTCTGTCGGAATGGCATGGGGTCGGATCCGGTTGCTGCGCAACGGGCTCTGACCCCAGCATTCTTTTGGATATCTGACAGATTCATCCACGCATGGCGTGGATCTACTGTGTCGACCAAGGTCGACACCTACCAGAGCAGAACGCTGTGTAGAGTCGAGCCATGCTCGACTGAAGCAACGGCAACGGCAACCGCAAAAGCGTGCATTGCGTGGGATGGTGGGTCGGTTGGCCAACGGCCAGTAGATCCACGCCATGCGTGGATGAATCTCAACCGGAATCGAAAAAATTCGATTGAACTCGAAGAGCATCCACGCATGGCGTGGATCTACTGTGTCGACCAAGGTCGACACCTACCAACAGCCGCGGGGGACTGTCGAAGGCGGGGTGGGTCCGGTTGCGGGGGCGTGAGCCGCATGGATGCGGCGACCGAGCTTACATGGACGTACTTGCAGCGTCCCCCGCAACCGGACCCACCGCGCCATTCCCCACGAACCCAGCGTTTGACGTTGACGTTGACGTTGCATTGAGCGGGTGCAGGGCGCAGCCCTGCCAAGCCCCCCACCCTATACTTGCCGCCGTGAGCCACTTCCCTGCCCTTGTCCCGCTGGATACCCCGCTGCTGGTCGCCTACAGCGGCGGGCTGGATTCGACCGTGCTGCTGCACTGGCTGTGGCGCTGCGCGCAGGCCAACGGCAGCCGTCTGCGCGCCATCCACGTGCACCACGGCCTGCAGGCCGATGCCGATGCCTGGGTGCGCCATTGCCAGCAGCAGTGCGATGCCCTGGGCATCGAACTGGCCGTGCACCGCGTGCAGATCGCCACGACCGCTGGCCTGGGACTGGAAGGCGCCGCCCGCCAGGCCCGGCGCGCCGCATTTGCCGCCGAGCTGCGCGAGGGCGAAACCCTGGCCCTGGCCCAGCACCAGGATGACCAGGCCGAAACCTTCCTGCTGCGCGCACTGCGCGGCTCCGGCATCGATGGCCTGGCGGCGATGGCCGCCGACAGCATGCTGCAGGGCCACCGCGTCTGGCGGCCCTTGCTGCACACCGCGCGCAGCGCGCTGCAGCACTACGCACAGCAGCAGGCCCTGCGCTGGATCGAAGACCCCAGCAACGGCCAGGACCATGCCGACCGCAACTTCCTGCGCCTGCACGTGCTGCCGCTGCTGCGCCAGCGCTGGCCACACGCGGCCGCGGCCCTGGCCGGCAGCGCCGATCACTGCGCACAGACCCGCGCACTGCTGGACGAGGAAGACGCCGAACTGATCGCGCATCTGGAAGTGGCGCCGCGGGTGCTGTCGCTGGAACTGCTGCGCCAGGTGTCGCCTGCGCGCGGTGCGCGCGTGCTGCGCGCCTGGGTACGCGCGCACGGTGCCGCACCGCTGCCGGCCACGGTGCTGCGGCAACTGCAGCACGAACTGCTGGAAGCGGCCAGCGATCGGCAGGCACAGGTGCGCTGGCAGGACCACGCCATCCAGCAGTGGCGCGGCCATGCGTACCTGCTGCCAGCGGAACTACCGGTACTTCCCGTCGATTGGCAGACCACCTGGGACGGCCGCGCGCCGCTGCCCTTGCCCGATGGCGGGCAGCTGAGCCTGCTCGGCGGCGAAGCGTTCGCGCAGCCGGTGCAGGTGCGCGCGCGGCGCGGCGGCGAACGCATCCTGTTGCCGGGCCGTACCCATTCACATGCGCTGAAAGACTGTCTGCAACGCGAGCACCTGGCCCCTTGGCGACGCGCGCAGCTGCCCCTGTTGTACGCCGGCGAGCAGTTGCTGGCCGCCGCCGACGTCGTGGTTTCCGCTCCCTTCCAGGCGTGGTTGCAGTCGGCCAGCGCACAGCTGCAGTGGCGACCCGGCGGCTGGTGAATTGACCCCTGCGCGTGGCCCGTCCACACTTGTCGCATGGCCAAGAAGTCCCCCGAAAACGCCTCCCCCGTTGCCCAGTTCGAACAATCGCTCGAATCGCTGGAGCAGCTGGTGGAGCAGATGGAAACCGGCGAGCTGAGCCTGGAAGCTTCGCTCAGTGCTTACGAACGTGGCGTCGGTCTGTACCGGCAGTGCCAGCAGGCGCTGGAGCAGGCCGAACTGCGCGTGCGCCTGCTCAGCGATCCGGCGCAGCCGGAAACAGCCGAACCCTTCGATCCGCCCAGCCATGACGGTTGAGGCGCTGTTCGCGCAGTGGCGCGACCGAATTGAAAGCCAGCTGGACGCGGCCCTGCCCTCGCCGGCCGACGCACCGCAGCGTCTGCACCAGGCCATGCGCTATTCGGTGCTGGGCGGCGGCAAGCGCATGCGCCCGCTGCTGGTCTACGCCAGTGGCCGCCTGTTCGGCGTGCCGCTGGAGCAACTGGATGCGGCCGCGATGGCCGTTGAGCTGATCCACGCCTATTCGCTGGTGCACGACGACCTGCCGGCCATGGACGATGACGCCCTGCGCCGCGGCAAGCCAACCACGCACATTGCCTTTGATGAAGCGACGGCGATCCTGGCCGGCGATGCCCTGCAGACCCGCGCCTTCGGCCTGCTGGCCGATGCCGCCCTGCCCGCCAGCCTTCGCGTGGCCTGCCTGCAGACCCTGGCCCACGCCTCTGGCGCGGCCGGCATGTGCGGCGGCCAGGCACTGGATATCGATGCCACCGGGCAGCAGCAGTCGCTGGCGGCGCTCACCCGCATGCATGCACTGAAGACCGGTGCGCTGATCCGTGCGGCGGTGCGCATGGGCGCGCTGTGCGGCGAGGCGCCCGCGCCGGTGCTGGCACAGCTGGACGGCTTTGCCGATGCGCTGGGCCTGGCCTTCCAGGTGCGCGATGACATCCTGGATGTCGAGGCCAGTTCCGAGCAGTTGGGCAAGACCGCCGGCAAGGACCAGGCGCAGGACAAGAGCACCTTCCCGGCATTGCTGGGCATGGACGGGGCCAAGGCGCAGCTGCGCGAGCTGGCCGCGCGCATGCAGGCGGCGCTGGCCGGTTACCACGAAGAAGCCGACGCGCTGCGTGCGCTGGCCACGCTGGCGGTGGAACGCGATCATTGACCGCGCCCGCCGGGCGTGGCCCGGCGCTGCCTCCACGCCGCAAATGGAAACGCCCGGCATTGCCGGGCGCTTCTTTGTGCGCGATGGATCGTTGTCGCTTACTTGATCAGGCGCAGCGCGAACGGGTAGCGGTACAGCTCGCCGTTGTTGGCCTTGACCGCAGCAATGATGCTGAAGATCAGGCTGAGCAGACCGACGATCGGCATCAGGATGGCACCGATGACCACGAATGTCAGGATGATGCAGACGAACATCGCGATGGCGATGGTGATCTGGAAGTTCAGCGCTTCCTTGGACTGGTCGGTCACGAAGGACTTGCTTGCATCATCCTTGTTGATCAGCCAGATGATCAGCGCACCGATGAAGCCGGTGAAGATGCCCAGCAGGTGCGCGGCCAGCGCCATGGTGCGCTGGTCGGACGGCGCGTTGCCCGCCGCCGGGACGTTATCGAAATCGCTCACGACAAAACTCCTTGTTTTTGGGTGGTCATGCGCGACCGGCAGCGGGCCGGTCGCGTCAGGCGGGCATAGCTTACGCCATCAACGCCATCAATCATTACCGGCGATCGTCATTCGCCCCACCAGGATCGAACCAGTGCGGATGTGCGAGCGCGGGTCGACGTCGCTGCCGACCGCTTCGATGCTGGCGAACATCTCCCGCAGGTTGCCGGCAATGGTGATGCCATCCACCGGGAACTGGATCTGGCCGTTCTCGACCCGGAAACCACCGGCGCCGCGCGAGTAGTCGCCGGTCACCCCGTTCACGCCCTGCCCCATCAGCTCGGTCACCAGCAGGCCGTCGCCCATCTGCCGGGCGATCTCGTGCAGCGAGCCCGCATTGGCAGCCAGCTGCAGGTTGTGCACACCGCCGGCGTTGGCGGTGGTCTGCAGCCCCAGCTTGCGGGCCGAGTAGCTGCCCAGCACATAGCGCTGCAGCACGCCATCGGTCACCAGGGCCGATGCCCGGGTGGCCACGCCATCGCCATCGAAGGCGGCCGAACGCAGGCCGCGGCGCAGGTGCGGCAGCTCTTCAATCTGCATCCACTCGGGGAAAAGGCGCTGGCCCACGCTGTCCAGCAGGAAGCTGGCCTGGCGGTACAGGGCGCCGCCAGACACGGCCGACAACAGGTGGCCGACCAGGCTGCGCGCCACTTCCGGGGCAAACAGCACGGGCAGGCTGCCGGTCGGCAGCGAACGCGGCTGCAGCCGGGCGACGGTCCGTTCGGCGGCGCGACGGCCGACGCTGGCCGGGTTTTCCAGGTCTTCGCGGGCCAGTGCGCCGGTGTACCAGCCATCCCGCTGCATGCCATCGCCGGTACCGGCAATCAGCGCGCAGCCGATCGAATGGTGGGTGCCGCGCTCGCGGCCGATGAAGCCATGCGAGTTGGCGTACACCGATACGCTCTGCATGCTCGACACCGAGGCGCCGTCAGAATTGCGGATCTGCGCATCGGCCTCGCGGCCGGCGGCCTCGCAGGCCAGGGCCAGATCCACCGCCTGGTCGGCCTGCAGCGCCCACGGGTGCCAGCTGTCCAGATCGGGGAAGTCGCGGGCCATCAGCGCGGCGTCGGCCAGGCCGGCGGCCGGGTCGTCCTCGGTGTGGCGGGCAATGGCACAGGCCTGCTCCACCGTGGCCTGCAGGCTGGCCTCGTTCAGATCGGCGGTGCTGGCACTGCCCTTGCGCTGGCCGAAGTAGACGGTCACGGCAATGCCGCGGTCACGGGTGGACTGCACCGTCTCCACCTCACCCAGGCGGACATTGACCTCCAGCCCGCGGTCTTCGCTGCAGCTCACTTCAGCCTGGCTGGCGCCCAGCGCGCGGGCACGGTCGATCAGCTGCTGGGAAAGGTCGGCCAGCCGTTCCAGACGGGCCAGGCTGTCGTCGCCGGTAGCCACTTCAGGGGCGATCACGTTCAATGCTTTATCCTGTACGGGTTGGGCCCGGCATCACGCCGGGCGACTTTTTTTGAGATCAGGTAGGGACGATGCGCGGACGCGACGAAGAAACCGGTGAATTCCACGACAAGAGCCGCAGCCAGAACCGGCGCGACGCACTTGACGTGCTGGCCCTGGGCGAGAAGCTGGTGTCGCTGACTCCGGCCCAGCTGGCCCGCCTGCCGATCCCCGAGGACCTGCTGCCGCACATCGCCGAGTGCAAGCGCATTACCGCGCACATCGCCCACAAGCGACAGCTGGCATTCCTGGCAAAGCACATGCGTCGCGAGGATGAGGCCACGCTGGACGCGATCCGCGATGCGCTGGACGCCAACAGTGAAACCGGCCGCCGCGAGGTGGCGATGATGCACCGCGCCGAAGACTGGCGCGAGCGCCTGCTGGCCGAGGGCGACAAGGCGCTGGCCGCCCTGCTGGACGACTACCCGCAGGCTGACCGCCAGCAGCTGCGCACGCTGGTGCGCAACGCCCAGGCCGAAAAGGCCAAGAACAAGCCGCCGCGCGCCTACCGCGAGATCTTCCAAGTGCTGCGCGCGCTGATGCTGCCGGCGGCGCTGGGCCTGAAGGCCGCGACCGACGAGGCCGACGACGTCGGTACCGACGAAGCCGACGAGGACTGAGTCCCCGCCGGCCCGGGCATGGGCGCTGGCCATCGCCGCGCTCAGGCCTGGGTACCGCCCACGGTCAGCCCTTCGATCAGCAGCGAGGGCTGGCCGACACCGACCGGCACGCTCTGGCCATCCTTGCCACAGATGCCTACGCCCTCGTCCAGGGCCAGGTCGTTGCCGACCATGCGCACCTTCTGCATGGTTTCCGGGCCATTGCCGATCAGGGTCGCGCCCTTCACCGGCGCGGTGATGCGGCCATCTTCGATCAGGTAGGCCTCGGTAGCCGAGAACACGTACTTGCCGCTGGTGATGTCCACCTGGCCGCCGCCGAAGTTGACCGCATACAGGCCCTTCTTCACCGAACGGATCATCTCCTGCGGGTCGTGCTCGCCGGCACGCATGTAGGTGTTGGTCATGCGCGGCATGGTCAGGTGCGCGAACGATTCGCGGCGGCCGTTGCCGGTCGGGGCCATGCCCATCAGGCGCGCGTTCAGCGCATCCTGCATGTAGCCCACCAGGATGCCGTCCTCGATAAGCGTGGTGCACTGGCTGGGGTGGCCTTCGTCGTCGATGTTCAGCGAACCGCGGCGTCCGTCCAGGGTGCCATCGTCGACGATGGTCACCCCCGGCGCGGCCACGCGCTCGCCAATGCGGCCGGCGTAGACACTGGTGCCCTTGCGGTTGAAATCACCTTCCAGGCCGTGGCCCACCGCCTCGTGCAGCAGCACGCCCGGCCAGCCCGGGCCCAGCACCACCGGCATCACCCCGGCCGGGGCCGGCACGGCGTCCAGGTTCACCAGCGCCTGGCGCAGGGCTTCGCGGGCGAAGGCTTCCGGGCGGCCATCGGCAAACAGTTCGGCATAGCCATAGCGGCCGCCGCCACCGGCATAACCCGACTCGCGGCGACCGTTCTGTTCCACGATCACCTGCACGTTCAGGCGCACCAGCGGGCGCACGTCGGCGCCGAGCACGCCGTCGGTGCGGGCCACCAGCACGGTGTCCACGCCGCCGGACAGGCTGACCATCACCTGCTTCACCCGCGGGTCGGCCGCGCGCAGGTAACCGTCCAGGCGCTTGAGCACTTCCACCTTCGCTTCGTTGCCCAGGCTGTCGATCGGGTCCAGCGTGGGGTACAGCGCGCGCGCACTGCCGCGCAGCAGCGAACGCCCGGCCTGCGCCCCGCCTTCGCGCGAGATCGCGCGCGCCGACTGTGCGGCGCTCAGCAGTGCATCGGCATGGATATCGCCGGAGTAGGCAAAGCCGGTCTTTTCCCCGGCAATGGCACGCACGCCCACGCCCTGTTCAATGGAATGCGCACCGTCCTTGACGATGCCGTCTTCCACACTCCAGCTTTCGCGCCGGGCGTGCTGGAAATAGAGGTCACCGAAGTCCACGCCGGGGCCGAGCAGCTGGCCGAAGGCGCGCTCAAGGCCGGCGGTATCCAGGCCGCCGGGGCGCAGCAGGCGGTCGTGGGCAAGAGTCAGGGCAGTATCAGTCATGGTCTCGATCTGGGGGTGCTGGCGCGGCCAGGCAAGGCCACGCGGTGAACGGGGGCGCCGCGCTCAGCGCGGGCGCGGCAGGTCGGTCACGGTCGGCGGCGGAACCGGCACGGGCACCGGAACCGGCGCAGGTGCCGGGCTGCGGTCGCGGCCGCGCTCGATCACCTCCACCTTGGGCTCCTTCCACGGCCCGGTCACCCGATAGGTGCGGGCGCCGATCTCACCCAACGGCTTGGACAGTACCGCATTGGTGGCCGCGCCCAGCGCCGCGCCCACCGGGCCACCGGCCATCGCGCCCACCACCGTCAGCAGGTTGCCGGCACGCGGGTTCACATCGATGGTCTGGTCGAACTGCTGCTGGCGCAGGTCGGTCTGGCCACGGATGGTGATGTTCGCCGCCGGACCTTCGATCAGCACCTTGTCGGTGCGCGCCATGCCGTTGGCGAACTGCATGCCGCCCTCGATCTGGTTGAAGGCAAAGCCCTTGGAGAAGAAATCACGGAAGTCGAACATCAGGCGGCGCGGCAGCTGGGCCACGCTCAGCAGGCCCAGCACGCGCCCAGCGCCCGGCTCCAGCTCCAGCAACTGGCCATTGCGGGCATGGATGTCCAGCTGCCCCTGCAGGTTGCCCAGCTGGAAGTCCGACGGGCCACCGGCCCACGAGGCCTGCAGCTGCGCCTGTCCGGAGCCCCCGCGCAACTGGCCGCCGTAGTCGAAGTTGTGCATCAGGCCGCCCAGGTCTTCGCTGCGCACCTGGGCGTTCAGTTCGGTACGGGCACCGGCGCTTCTGCCCAGCCAGCGGCCGGTGATGTCGATTTCCTGGTCCGGCGCGCGGAAGCGCAGCTCGTCCACGCTCAGGCCCTGCGCCAACGGCCGGGTACGCAGCACCGCCTGGCCCAGCACCACCTTGCCGAATTTCAGGTCGGCGATATCCAGGGCGAACGGCGGCAGCTTGGCCGGGTCCATGTCGTCGGCACCGGCCTGCACTTTCGCGGCAGGCGGGGTTGCCGCGCCGGCTGCGGCAGGTGGCGATTGCCAGTACACACGGTCCAGCGTGCCGCTGATGGTGCCGCCGTCGGCATTGGGCACGCTCAGGCGACCGGCCAGCGACGGCCCATCCATGCGCACATCCAGTGCCTGCGGGCCGGGGTGCAGCTGCAACCGGGTCTGCGCGAACACGCCGCCGATCAGCATCAGCTGGCCCACCTGCACATCCACCGTGCGCAACGGCATGCGGTCGCCATCGCCACCGGCGCCGCGGGCCAGGCCGATCCATTCCAGCGCGTCCAGGGTGGGGCTGCGGCCGTTGATGGTCAGCCCGCTGGGCGGCGGCTCGCGGTCCACCTGGCTGCTGCCCAGGGTGACCTGCACGCCGGTCTGGTTGTTGTGGCTGCGCGCAGCCAACGCCAGGCGGTTGCCGAACGCGACGTCGATGCGACCCGCCCCCATCGGCAGCTGTGCGGCTACGGTGGTGGGCAGCGGCTCGGCGGCCGGCTTGTCCAGCGGCGCTGGCAGGTCCAGACGGGTGCCGACAAGGTCAGAACGCAGGCGCAGTTCGCTGGGCGGCGCGGCGCTGCCGGGTGACACCTTCGGCAGATTCACCGCGATCGTCCATGGCGAGGTGCCATTGATGTAGGGCTTCAGCCACGCCATTTCCGGCGCGCGATCAAGCAGCACACCGGCCTCCAGGCTTGCCGACAATTCCGATTCGAACGCCAGCCGCGCATCGCGCACGAAGCCGCCCGCGCGCAGGCTCAGCGTGCCGTCCTGGCCCAGGTGGCGCACCGACAGCGACTCGGCCGCGAACCCGGCGTTGCTGTAGCGGGCCTGGCCGTGCATGCCATCGAAGGCCACATCGAAGCGCTTGTCGGCCAGCTTCACGCCGGCCAGGTCCACCGTGCCCTGCAGATGGCCGCCGCCCTGGTCATGGTGCAGCGGCTGCAGCAGGTCGAAGTGCACGTTGGCCGGGCCACTGGCGCTCAGGTTGTCCAGTGTGTCGCCGTATTCCTTGTGCAGCCCGCTCTGCCGCAGCATGGCCAGCAGCGCCCCGGCCTCGCTGCGGCTGTCGGCGCGCACGTACAGCGGTTGCTGGCCGAAATCGGGAATGCCGGCTTCGAAATGCTGCACCGCCACCCCGGCCAGATCGCCGCGGCCCTGGATTTCAAAGCCCGGGCCGATGAAGGCGACATCGGCGTCCACCTGCCCCATCAGCGGCCAGTCGTGCTGGAAGCGGATCTGGCCGTTGCTGATATGCCCGGTGGCCTCGAAGCGGCCATCATTGTTGTCGAACGGCCAGTCATCCAGGTCACCGCTGACCAGACCAATACCGTCCCGCACCTGACCACCGGCCAAGGCCATGTCCAGCCAGTCGGTGGCGCCCTTGCTCATCTTGGAATGGATCCAGAAGCGCTTGGCCGCAGTCATCGGCACGTCGTCCAGCTTGGCCGCCAGCTGCAGCCACGGCCGCGTGCCATCGCCCTGGAACCAGACACCGCCGCGCACATCGGCAGCGTAGTCGGTGCCCTGCACGCGCATGGCCGGGGTGCCGATGCGCCAACCACCCGCCTCATCGCGCCAGCCCACCACCTGTCCGGCCAGGTGCAGGTCGTGGCGCACGCCAAAGCCGCTGGGCCAATCGAACTGCAACTGCCGTTGCGGCTGCAGCTGCAGGCTGAAGCCCTCGGCATCGCCTTCAAAGCGTCCGCCCAGTCCGCGCAGGCCCGGCGCGCCGGCCACGCTGGCAAAGCCCAGCGACTGCAGCTCGCCCTGCGCCCACAATGGACCGTCGCGCTGGCCACGCAGCTGAAGGGCTGCCAGATCCAGCTGTGGCCGGGCCAGGTACAGCCAACGGCGCAGGCCCGGGTCCATGCGGTCGCTCAACGCCAGCGCGCGCACGGCCGTACCGGCCTGCACGGCGCCACTGCTGATCTGCAGCTGCCGGCCCATCCGCACCTGCAGGCCATCGAGTTGTTGGGCACCGTCTTCGCCCTGCAGGCGCAGCTTCGGCACCTGCAGCACCCAGCCATCGGCCTGCCGCTGCCAACGCAGCCGTGCCTGCAGCCGCTGCAGCTGCAACTGCGGTTGCTCCACGCCAGGCATGGGCGCGCCTTCCATGCGCAGGTCGCGCAGGTCCGAGTCGGTGGAAACCGCCACCGGGGCGAAATCACGCAGCGTCAGCCACAGGTTCAACTCGCCCTTACCCTCGCGCAGGCGCATTCCGGCGCCCGCCAGCAGGGGGGCCCACGCATGGAAATCCACCGGGTCGGCCCCCAGCCACGCCTGGCCATTGCCCTTGCGCCGGTCCAGTTCCAGCACCGCCGTCAGCGGCAGCGCCTCGGGCTGCGCCCACGCGCGTACCCCCGCCTGCAGGCGATCGCCCTGCACGCGCAGGCGCAGATCGATGCGCGGCAGAGTGGCCTCGATGCCCAGTGCGGGCGCATGCACGGCCAGACGCCCGCCAATCACCTGCAGCTCGCCCAGCCGACGCAGCGCATCCAGCGGGTCGCCGCCGCTGGTCGACTGCGGCAGGCCACGCACGCTCCAGCGACCATCTGCCGCCTGCTGCAGGTCCAGCGACAGCCCGCGCAGGCGCAGTTCGGTCAGCGACCGCCCGGGCAACAGCCCGCTGTACAGCGACACCAGCACCTCGGCTTCACCGATGGCCAGGCCCTGTCCGGCGCCGATATGCAGCCCCTTCAACTGCAGCAACGGACCACGTCGGGTCCAGGCCGTCTGCAGGCGATCGAAACGCACCGGCTGGCCGGCGCGCGCGCTCAGCCACGCGGCAATCTGCTGCGGGTGGCGCTCGGCCAGCGGCAGCAGCTGGCTGAGGGTGCCCACCAGCAGCGCCAGCAGGACCAGTCCTACCGCGCAGGCGGCAATGAGATGACGGCGGATCCTTCGCAGTCGCAGGCGCGGCGGCGCGCTCATCGGCCGGCGCCGGACAGCCGCCGGCGTGGATCAGAGCAGAACCACATCGAACTGCTCCTGCAGGTACTGCTCGTCCGCCTGGAAGCGGATGCTCTTGCCGAGGAATTCCTCCAGCTCGGCCACGGCGGCCGATTCCTCTTCGGTGATGCGTGCTACCACCTTGGTCGAGGCGATCACCAGCAGGCGCGCGGCATCGAACTGGCGCACCGCGCGGGTGATCTCCCGGAAGATCTCGTAGGTCACCGTCTCGGTGGTCTTGATGCTGCCACGGCCACTGCATTGCGGGCAGGTTTCCGACAGCTGGCGCTCCAGGCTTTCCACGGTGCGCTTGCGGGTCATTTCCACCAGGCCCAGCGGCGAGAAGTCGTACACCGTGGTCTTGGCATGGTCGCGGGCCAGCGCCTTTTCCAGCGTGCGCAGCACCTGGCGGCGGTGCTCGGCGTCGTCCATGTCGATGAAATCGATGATGATGATGCCGCCCAGGTTGCGCAGGCGCAGCTGCCTGGCCACCGCCTGCGCGGCCTCCAGGTTGGTGCGGAACACGGTTTCTTCCAGGTTGCGCTGGCCCAGGAACGAACCGGTGTTCACATCGATGGTGGTCATCGCCTCGGTCTGGTCGATCACCAGGTAGCCACCGGACTTGAGCGGCACCTGCTTGTCCAGCGCGCGGCCGATCTCGTCTTCCACGCCGAACATGTCGAAGATCGGGCGGTCGCCACTGTACAGCTCGATCTTCTCGGCCAGCACCGGCATGTACTTGGCCACGAACGCCTGCAGCTGGGCGAAGGTTTCCTTGGAATCGACCTTCACCTTGTCCACGTCCTTGCGGATCAGGTCACGCACCGAACGCAGCGGCAGGCTCAGGTCTTCATAGATGTTGCTGCACGAGGCCGCTTCGCGGCCGCGGCGCTCGACCACGTTCCAGACCCGCGACAGGTACGCGATGTCCTCGGCAATGGCTTCGGCCGGCTGGCCCTCGGCATTGGTGCGCACGATGTAGCCGTAGCCGCCGTGCTGGGCCGACAGTTCGGTCACCAGCGCTTTCAGGCGTGCGCGCTCGCCTTCGTCCTCGATGCGCGCCGAAACGCCCACCACTTTCGACTGCGGCAGCAGCACCATGTAACGCGAGGGAATGCTGATCTGGGTGGTCAGGCGGGCGCCCTTGGTGCCGATCGGGTCCTTCACCACCTGCACCACGATGTCCTGGCCGTCACGCAGCAGTTCCACGATGGGCACGCTGGAGGGCGGCGGCAGGGTGGTGTTCTCGGTATCGGCGCTGGCCACCGGGGCCGGCCGCACCACGTCGTTGGCGTGCAGGAACGCGGCGCGCTCCAGCCCCACTTCCACGAACGCGGCCTGCATGCCGGGCATGACCCGCTGCACCTTGCCCTTGTAGATGTTGCCGACCACGCCCCGGCGCCAGCCGCGCTCGATGTGCAGTTCCTGCAGCATGCCGTTTTCGATCACCGCGACCCGGGTTTCGCGCGGGGTCACATTGACCAGGATTTCCTCAGACATCGGCAGCCTCCCTGGCGGCATGGGCAGTGGGGGCCAGCACGCCGCAGCGGGCCAGCAGGCGATCAGTGTGCAGCAAAGGCAGCCCCATCACGCCGGAGTAGCTGCCTGACAGGTGTTCGATCCAGCGCTCGGCACCGCCCTGGATGGCGTAGGCCCCTGCCTTGTCCAGAGGTTCCCCGGTGGCCACGTAGGCGGCGATGTCAGCGGCGGCGATCGGCGCGAAGGTCACCTCGGAGATCACCAGCTCGGTCTCCAGGCCCTGCGCATGCACGACCACCACCGCGGTCATTACCTGGTGGGTGCGCCCGGCCAGGCGCGCCAGCATGGCGCAGGCCTGGGCCGCATCGGCCGGCTTGCCGAACACCTGGCCGTCCAGCACCACCTCGGTATCCGAGCCCAGCACCCGCGCCTGCGGGTCGCTGGCCAGCACCCGGGCCAGCCCGGCGCGCGCCTTGTCGGCGGCCACCCGGCATACATACTGTTCGGCACTTTCCTGCGGCGCACGCTGCTCGGGCACCTCCAGGTCCAGGGCTTGGAAGGGGCGTTCGAGTCGGGCCAGCAGCTGGTTGCGTCGGGGCGATCGGGAAGCGAGATAGAGCATCGGCACAGCATAACCTGAGGCCGCCGCCTGAATCGTCGGCAACCCGGCCTTCGATGCGTTCAACCCCGAACGGACTCACAGCGCGTTCATCGCTACGACACCACCCTCACCGG
This sequence comes from Stenotrophomonas sp., assembly GCF_032056425.1. Lineage (GTDB taxonomy): Bacteria > Pseudomonadota > Gammaproteobacteria > Xanthomonadales > Xanthomonadaceae > Stenotrophomonas. Next base: position 42,059 of record NZ_DAMBCN010000030.1, on the reverse strand, counting down.
CACAACAAGGAGATCCCATGCGCCGCACCGCCACCCCGCTGCTGCTTGCCCTGTCCCTCGCTCTTGGAGCTTCGATGACCGCCCATGCTGCCCCGCCGCCGCCGCCCGCCGTCGCTGCCGCCGAAGGCACCCTGCTGAACATCTCGGCCAATGCTGAAGCCACCCGCGTGCCGGACGTGGCCACCCTGTCGGCCGGCGTGGTCACCCAGGCGGCCGACGGCAACAGCGCCATGCGCCAGAACGCCCAGCAGATGGACAAGGTACTGGCCGCGATCAAGGCCGCCGGCATTGCCGAGCGCGACGTGCAGACCAGCGGCGTCAGCCTCAACCCGCAGTACCGCTACACCGACAACGAAGCACCGAAGATCACCGGCTACCAGGCCAGCAACACGGTCAGCGTGAAGGTGCGTGACATCGCCAGGCTGGGCAAGGTACTGGACGCATTGGCCGCGCAGGGCGCCAACCAGATCAACGGCCCGCAGTTCGAGATCGACCAGCCCGAGCCGGTCTACGACGAAGCCCGCCTGGCCGCGCTGAAGAAGGCCCAGGCCCGTGCCCAGACCTATGCGAAGTCGCTGGGCCTGCAGGTCCGTCGCATCGTCAGCATTTCCGAGAACAGCAATGGCGGCTTCCGCCCGATGCCGATGATGGTCGCCCGCTCGGCCATGGCCGGCGCGGCCATGGACAAGGCCACCCCGGTGGCGCCGGGTGAATCGACCGTGTCGGTGAACCTGGACGTGGTGTTCGAACTGGGCCGGTAACCGCCGCCGGGCATGGCCCGGCGCTACCGCTTCATGAAGCCCAGCCCAACGGGGTCGCACCTGACTCTAGGCAGTCGCCCTCGGCTGGCGCTAATGATGGACTGCCAGCCGCGTGCGGCAACCCCGATGGCGGCCCTGGTGCGTCAAGGACTTCGACACTGGCATGGAGGTGGACCATGGTTCGTACCTATCCCGTAGCATCCCAGCACTTCGACCCCGCCCGCATTGCCGCCTGGAGCGCGGCCATTGCCCTGCACCTGCTCGCCCTGCTGTTGCTGCTGATCCCAGCGACCTACCAGGCCATCAGCGCACTGCCGCGTGACAACACCATCGTGCGCTTCATCCCCAAGGAAGACCCCAAGCCGCTGGAACCCACGCCGCTGCCGCCGAAGCCGGAGGTGGTGAAGCGGGTACCGGAATCGCAACCGGTGCCGACGGTCACCCCGCCGCTGCCCGCGCCCACTGCCACGCTGGAAGAAGCCCAGGGCATCATTCTGCCTGCGGCCGCGCAGACAGCGGTCGAAGCTCCGCCTGCGCTGGACCCGGGCGCACCGGTCACCGGCGCACAGCTGCAGTACCGCACCGCCCCACCGCCGAGCTACCCGGTGGCGGCCCTGCGCAACCACGAACAGGGCACCGTGCTGCTGCGGGTTGAGGTGGATCGGAGCGGGCAACCGGTCAACGTCAGCATCGAACGCAGCAGCGGCTCGCGCAGCCTGGACCAGGCCGCCCGCCAGCAGGTGCTGCGCCATTGGCGTTTCGTCCCGGCCGAACGTGATGGACAGGCAGTGGCTGCCATCGGCATGGTGCCGGTGCAGTTCAGCCTGCCCGACTGACGGCAGTGCCGATGAACCGGCCCGGCGTACGGCCGGGCCGGGATCGTCGAACGCGAGCTGCACCGCAACCCGGCCAATGCACTCCGGTTCTTCAGTGGCGATCACAATTCCGTTACGAATTCAGTAAAACTTCACGACGTCGTCACCTGCGGGAAACCTAGATTGGCGCGTCACCGGGGCACACCGGTGACGCCCTCGATGCTCGAGTTTTTCCAGTCAGGAGAGAAGCTGTGAAACACCCGATCCAACGGCCCGCCAGCCGCCGCCATAACCACCTGGCAACGTCCATCACCCACATCCTTACCGGCGGCGTAGTGCTGCTGGCCGGCGCCGTGGTCTCCCCTGCCTTCGCACAGGACCAGGCCACCAACCTTGACCGGATCACCGTGACCGGTTCGAACATCCCGCGCACCAACACCGAAACACCGTCGCCGGTGCAGGTGGTGACCCGCCAGGAAATCGATCGCACCGGCAAGACCACGGTGGCCGAATACCTGCAGACGTTGACCGCCGACGGTTCCGGCTCGATCCCCAAGACCTTCGGCAACGGCTTCGCCGGTGGTGGCGCAGGTATTTCGCTGCGCGGCCTGGGCGCCGGCTCCACGCTGGTGCTGTTGAACGGCCGCCGCATGGCCACCTATGGTCTGGCCGATGATGGCCAGAAGGTGTTCACCGATCTCAGCACCATTCCGCTTGACGCTGTCGAGCGCGTGGAAGTGCTGAAGGACGGCGCCTCGGCCATCTACGGCTCCGATGCGATCGCCGGCGTGGTCAACATCATCCTGCGCAGCGACTTCCAGGGTGGGATCCTGCGCGGTTCCTACGGCGTATCCGGCGATGGCGATGGCGATGCCAAGAAGGCCACGCTGACGGCCGGTACCGGCGACCTGTCCACCGATGGCTGGAATGCGTTCTTCAGCCTGGACGTCGGCAAGACCGACGCGATCAAGATCAGCGACCGCAAGAACCGCAAGTGGATCGGCACCGGTGACATCCGTCAGTGGGGCTATGGCAACAATGCCCAGTTCCTGGGCGGCGCCTACCTCAACGGCCGTACCGCGGGCGGCGTCGGCCCCAACGGCTCGGTCTTCGATGATCGCGTCCCGGCGGGCACCTCCGCGCAGCTGGTTCCGCTGCCCGGCTGCCAGGGCCTGACCACCATTCCCGGGCAGACCGATGCTTCGGTGGCGGCGCAGGGCTGTCTGTGGGATCCGAACCAGCTGTACCGCGACCTCACCCCCGAGGAGAAGTACGTCAACGTGTTCGGCCGCGCCAGCTTCGCCTTCGGTGAAGGCGGCGAGGTGTACACCGAGATCGGCTATTCGAAGAAAGAAACAATCTTCAGCAACACGCCGTCCGGCGTATCCGGCAGCTGGGGTTACCCGGAAGGTCCGCGCAATGCCAGCAGCGGCGCAGGCGCCGTGGTGCTCTCGCCCACCCATCCGGACAACCCGATTCCCGGCCAGGCCTCGCGCCTGCGTTACTCCGCCTGGGATGTCGGTCCTCGCGTGACCAACAACACCAATGAGTTCAACCGCTTCCTGGTGGGCGTGAAGGGCAACTGGGGCGAGTGGAGCTATGACACCGCCTACCTGCATTCGGGCACCGACCTGGTCAACAAGCGTACCGGCTTCCTGCGCTACAGCGCCGTGCAATGCGCACTGGGCAACCCGACCTGCGCCGGCGGCGTGTGGCGCATCGGCGATAACGCCGGCCTCAATTCGCAGGCGCTGTACGACTACATCTCGCCCACCATCAGTGCCCGCGCCAAGTCCAGCCTGGACATGTTCGACTTCACCATCTCGCGCAGCCTGATGGATCTGAAGGGCGGCCCGCTCGGCCTGGCCATGGGTACCGAATGGCGCAAGACCAGCAACAGCCTGACGCCGCAGACCTACACCGACCAGGGTGACATCATCGGCCTGGGCTATTCGGCCTATGACGGTACCCAGAACGTGTACGCCGGCTATGTCGAACTGTCCGCGCCGGTGCTGGAATCGCTGGAACTGTCGGCCGCCGTGCGTTACGACAAGTACGAAAGCGGTGAAGGCAAGGCGACCCCGAAGCTGGGCGTGAAGTTCACCCCGGCCGACTGGATCGCCCTGCGCGCCAGCTACGCCGAAGGCTTCCGCGCGCCGAACCCGGCCGAGAACGGTGACGGTGGCCTGGCTGCATTCTCCAACGCCCGTGACCCGGTCCGCTGCGCCGCCAGCCCGGCTGCCGACGTCGGCACCAACTGCAGCTCGCGGCCGGTTGCGATCATCACCCGCCCCAACAAGGACCTGAAGCCCGAAGAGTCCAAGAGCTACTCGGTGGGTATTGTCCTGCAGCCGACGTCCAGCACGTCGCTGACCGTCGACGCGTGGCAGATCAAGCGCACCAATGAAATCGCGCAGGGCTCCACGGCCGATGCCATCGCCGCCGGCAACGTGCTGCGCGACATCGACCTGATCAACGGCATCGCGGGCACGGGCAGCATCCTGGCAGTCAACACCGCCTACATCAATGCGGCCTCCACGCGTGTCCGCGGCATCGACACCGATATCCGCCAGACCTTCGATATCGGCCCGGGCCAGCTGGAAATGGACCTGCAGTGGAGCCACGTGCTGAAGTACGAGCGCACCGACGCTGATGAAACCTTCGACTACGCAGGCACCCACGGCAACTGCGATGTGACCAACTGCATCGGTACGCCGAAGGACCGCATCAACTTCGGCACCACCTGGCGCCAGGGCCCCTGGAGCGTAAGCGGCGTCGCCAACTACATCTCGAAGATGGATAACAAGGACTTCCGTGGTCCGGACGGCTCGTATCAGTTCGCTTATGCCGACGGCACCGACGTCACCAAGATCTCCTCGTTCACCACCTTCGACCTGTCCGGTCGCTGGAACATCACCGAGGCGTTTGAACTGAATGCCTCGGTGCAGAACGTGTTCGACCGCATCGCGCCGCTCGACCCGACCACCTACGGCGGCGTGAACTACAACCCGCTGCACTTCAGCGGTGCGATCGGCCGTTACTTCACCGTCGGCGCCAAGTACACCTTCAACTGATCCAGGAAGGCGAACCGCACTGCAAAGGCCCGGGCACGTCCCGGGCCTTTTCTTTTTCACCACGGCCCGATGGGCCATGATGAAGGCCTCCCGCGCGAGGCACGATCGCATGCCCTCTTCCACCCAACGCCTGGGTCTGGCCGCATTGACCGCTCTGGTGGTGGGCTCGATGGTCGGCGCCGGTATCTTTTCGCTGCCGCAGAACGTGGCCCGCAGTGCCGGGCCGGCGGCAGCGCTGATCGGCTGGGCCCTGAGCGGCGCCGGCATGCTGATGCTGGCCTTCGTGTTCCAGGCGCTGGCCAACCGCCGCCCCGACCTGGACACCGGCATCTACGCCTATGCCCGCGAGGGTTTCGGCAACTACATCGGCTTCTCCGCCGCATGGGGCTACTGGGTGGCCTCGGTACTGGGCAATACCAGTTTCTTCGTGCTGATCTTCAGCGGCCTGGGTCACTTCCTGCCGGTGTTCGGCGAAGGCAACACGCCGGTCGCGTTCGCGGCCTCGTCAGTGCTGCTGTGGACAGTGCACCTGCTTGTCCTGCGTGGCCTGCGTACCGCAGCAATCGTCAACGGCCTGGTCACCGTGGCCAAGCTGGTCCCGATCGCACTGTTCCTGGTGCTGGCCGCGGCGGCGTTCCGCATGGACGTGTTCAGCGCCGACTTCTTCGGTACGCCGGCGCTGGGCGATCTGGGCACGCAGCTGCGCGGCATGATGCTGGTGACGGTCTGGGTATTCATCGGCATCGAAGGGGCCAGCATCTATTCGCGTCGTGCGGCCCGCCGTACTGATGTTGGCCGCGCCACCGTGATCGGCTTCGTTGGCGTATGGATGCTGCTGGTACTGGTCAGCCTGCTGTCGATGGGCGTGTTGTCACAGGCCGAGCTGGCCGGCCTGCCCAACCCCTCGATGGCTTACGTGCTGCGCGCCATTGTGGGCGAATGGGGCGCCACGCTGATCATCATCGGCTCGATCATTTCGGTCGTGGGCGCACTGCTGGCCTGAGTGCTGCTGTGCGGAGAAGTGCTGTACGCCGCCGCTGGCGACGGCACCATGCCTGCCTTCCTGGGCCGGGAAAATGCGCGTGGCGTACCGGCCAACGCACTGTGGATGAGCAATGGTCTGATCCAGGTGTTCCTGCTGCTGGTGCTGTTCAATTCGGGCAGCTACACCAGCCTGGTGCTGCTGGCCGCTTCGATGAGCCTGGTGCCCTACTTCCTGTCGGCTGCCTTCGCAGTGCAGCTGGCCTGGCGGGGCCAGGCCTATGCAGGCGAAAAGGGCGTGCGCTGGCGCGACTTCGGCGTAGCCGTGCTGGCCAGCCTCTACGCGCTGTGGCTGGTGTATGCCGGCGGTCTGGACAACCTGCTGTTGTCGGTGCTGCTGTACGTGCCCGGCGTGGTGCTGTTCGCATTGACCCGGCGCCAGCAGGGGCAGGCGGTGTTCACCCGTTGGGAGTGGGTGCTGTTCGGCGCGATCGTGCTGGTGGCGATCGCCACGTTGGTCGCGTTCTGGCGCGGCGCGTTGGCGTTGTAACGTCAAGCTAGCTCGACTGCGCCGCCGCCTTTGTAGAGTCGAGCTTGCTCGACTGGCGCTTGCATCGAGCACACAGCAGTCGAGCAAGCTCGACGCTACCAAGCAGATGCACACGCACAAAAAAAAACCTGCATCTCGCGATGCAGGTTTTCAAAGGTGGCGCCCGAAGTTGGACTCGAACCAACGACCCCCTGATTAACAGTCAAGTGCTCTAACCGGCTGAGCTATTCGGGCAGACGACTAGTATAACCACTCTTCACGCGCGATGGTAGGGGTGATTGGCAATCATTGCGGCCGCCCGATACAGCTGCTCAGCCACCACCAGCCGCACCAGCATGTGCGGCAGGGTCAGCGGGCCGATCGACCACTTCTCGTCGGCCAGTGCCGATACTTCCGCCGAATGCCCTTCCGGGCCCCCGATCAGGAATGCCAGATCCCTGCCCTGCCCGCGCCAGTGCTCCAGGCGCTGTGCCAACTGTTCGGAACTGAGCTGGCGGCCGGGAACATCCAGCGCCACCACGTAGGCGTTCTTCGGCAATGCCGCGATCACCCGCTTGCCTTCGTCCTCAGTGGCACGCCGTGCATCGCGGCCCTTGCCACGCAGGCCGGGCTCGATCTCCACCAGTTCGAACGGCAACCAGTGCGAGAGCCGCTTCTGGTATTCGGCAAACCCCTGTGCCACCCAGCTCGGGGCGCGCTCACCGGTCGCAATCAGACGGGCTTTCATCAACAGTCCTCCAGAAACGTCGACGGCGCCACCGGCGCCGTCGAGGGGATGCAGCTACGGATGGCTCAGGCCACTTCGTCGTCGCTGGATGGCGGCTGGTCGCCGACGGTCCACAGGCGCTCCAGCGCGTAGAACTCGCGCACGCGCGGCAGCATCACATGCACGATCACATCACCCAGGTCCACCAGCACCCATTCGGCTTCGCGCTCGCCTTCCACGCCCAGCGGCATCACGTCGATCTTCTTGGCGAAGCGCACGACTTCATCGGCAATCGACTTCACATGGCGGGTGGACGTACCCGACACGATGACCAGGTAGTCGGCGACGCTGGACTTGCCGCGCACATCGATCTCGACCGGGTCCTTGGCCTTCAGGTCTTCGGTGGCTTGACGGACGCTGGCCAGCAGTTCCGGCACCGAAGGCGGCGGGCTGGGCAGTTCGACCTTGATGGTCTGGGGCTGGGTCTGGTTGCTCAAAGCGGATCGACTCGATAAACGTGGGGGCGATTATACGGGCAAGGCGCGCCCGCGGCATTCACGGGGTGGCCGGGCGGTACAGACCGTGGTCCACCACGTAATCGGCCACCGCTGGCGGCAGCAGGGCCCGCCACGGGCCGGTGGCGGCAATCTGCGCGCGCACCGCGCTGGCCGATTCCGAGCGCAGCGGGTGGTGCAGGCGCAGCACGCGACCGGCCGGGCTGGCGAACAGCGCCTGCTCGTTGTCGGCCCAGCGCCCATCCAGCAGCTGCCCCAGGTCGCCATCCACCGAATCCTGCAGGGGGCTGCCCGGGCGTTCGGCCACGATGAAATGAGCCAGGTCGAACAGACGCTGCCATTCATGCCAGGCCGGCAGAGCCAGCAGGCTGTCGGCACCCACCAGCCAGGCCAGCGGGCGGCTCGGCCCCAGCTCGGCGCGCAGTTCGCGCAGGGTGTCGACGGTGTACGACGGGCGCCCCGGGAAGCGCTTGGCCCGTTCCAGCTCACGCCGATCCAACAGCAGGCCCGGCTCATCGCCAATCGCCAGGGACAGCATGCGGCAGCGCTGTTCGGCAGTGGCCCCGGGCGGCGCGCGGTGCGGCGGATCGGCGGCCGGCAGCAGCCGCACCGCCACCTGCAGCTCATCACGCGCAGCGCGCGCGATCGCCAGATGCCCCAGGTGCACCGGATCGAAGGTGCCCCCGTAGTAGATCCGCAGGCTCATGGCTCAGGCACGGGCCAGCAGGCGCACGGCACGGGCCTCGGCCACCGCCACCAGCAGGCGCTCCAGCGCCAGCCAGGCATCGCCGTCTGCGCGCCCCTTGGCGATGCGGTCGACCAGACCGGCCTCGGCCACGAAGCGCTCCCAGCGCTTGCCTTCCGGGTGGCGCTGCAGCGCGCGCTTGTAGGGCGCCTGGCGCGATTCCCAGATACCACGGGATTTCATTTCCGCCGCCAGGTTGCCGCCGCGGGCCTGCACCCGTGCCAGACCGGCACCGGCCAGCAGTTCACGGATGACCATCGGCATCAGCGCGGCCACCGCCTCGCCCTCGCCGCGCAGCCCGGCCAGCATGCGCAGTACCGCCTGCGGCTGCCCGGAGAAGGTGGCTTCCAGCAGACGGAAGACATCGTAGCGGGCGGCATCGGCCACCAACGATTCCATGCGTTCCACGTCCAGGGGCTGGCCGTCGGCCAGCAAGGCCAGCTTGTCGATTTCCTGCGCGGCAGCCAGCAGGTTGCCTTCCACGCGCTCGGCCAGCCGCTGCACGGCAGCCGGGTCGGCGCGCAGGCCCTTGCCGCGCAGCCGGCGCTCGATCCAGTCGGGCAGTTCGTGGGGCTTGATCGCCCAGGCCACCGACAGCACACCGACGCGGTTCACCGCTTCGGCCCACTTGCCCTGGTGGGCCTTGCTCCATTCGTTGGCGGTGATCAGCAGCACCACGTCCGGGGCCGGGTTGGCGCAGAACTGGCTGATGACCTCGGCACCGTCCTTGCCCGGCTTGCCACTGGGCAGGCGCACTTCCACCAGGCGACGGGCGCTGAACAGGCTGGGCGCGTTGAAACTGGCGTCCAGCTGGTTCCAGTCGAAATCACGACCGTCGGCATCGAACACCTCTCGTTCGCCGATGCCGGCAGCGCGCGCGCGTGCGCGCACGGCATCGGCCGCTTCCAGCACACGCAGGGTTTCCGGCCCGGCGATCAGATAGACCGGCGCCAGCGCGGCGTCACCGCCCTGGCTGGCAAGCTGCTCCGGACGCAGTTCCATCGCTGTGCCGGCTCAGCGCTCGACCGGCGGTGCCGGTGTGGGCTGTGCGTCGTCAACCGCAGCCGGCTTCGGCGCCGCCAGGCTGCCGCCCCGCTCCAGTTCGGCGCGGACCACGCTGTCGATGCGGCGGATGATGGACGCCGACATTTCCCGGCGCAGTTCATCGGCCAGGATCTCGCGTTCGGTGGTGGTACCGGTGGCGTCGGTCGGCGGCGACACGTAATCGCGCGACAGCTCGATCACCTGCTGCGGCACCAGCTCGCTGCCGTCTTCGCGGCGGAAGATGAAGATGACCGCGTAGCGCAGGCTGTATTCCTGGGCGCGGCCCTGCGCATCGATGGCGATGGGCAGATCGCCCCAGCGCTCGGACAGTACCTGCAGCTGGGTGCTCGGCCCGGTGCTCTCGTCATCGGCCAGCCTTGCGCCGGACGCCAGCAGGCTGCGGTTGAGCAGCTTGACCAGTTCGCTGTAAGGCGCGGTGGACACCACCCTCACTGGCGCCGTATCGGTCGGCAGCATCAGCTTGTTGCGCAGGTGGAAACCGCAGCCGGCAAGGCCGAGGGCAAGGACGAGGGCAAGCAGGATTCGGGTCATGGGAACAGTCTGGCGGAGCCGGGCGATCACGGCAACAGACAGCGTGCCCGATCACGCGTGAACGCAGGGCCATCGGCCGCTGACGCCGGCGTGGGGAACACGCACCGGCCGCCACATGGGCGGCCGGTGCCGGGGACATCAGGCAGCGACGATGTTCACGATCTTGCCCGGCACGATGATGATCTTGCGCACCGTCAGGCCTTCCATGAACTTGGCCGCATTGGGTTCGGCCTGCGCCAGCGCTTCGATATGGTCGCGCGCAGCATCGGCAGCCACCTCGATGGTGCCGCGCAGCTTGCCGTTCACCTGTACGGCCAGGGTGACCGCATCGCGCACCAGCGCGCTGCTGTCAGCCTGCGGGAAGACCTGGTCTTCCAGCAGGGTTTCGCCATGGCCCAGTACCTGCCACAGGGCGTGGCTGGCATGCGGGGTAATCGGGTTCAGCAGCAGCACCACGGCCTGCAGGGCTTCCTGGCGCACTGCACGGCCCTGCGCACTGGCATCGTCGAACTTGGCCAGCGCGTTCATCAGCTCCATCACCGCCGCGATGGCGGTGTTGAAGCTGTGGCGGCGACCGTAGTCGTCGCCCACCTTGCCGATGGTTTCGTGGGTCTTGCGGCGCAGCGCCTTCTGGTTGGCATCCAGGGCGGCCACGTCCAGTGCCGGCGCAACGCCTTCTTCAGCGTGCTTGTGCACCTGGGTCCACAGCCGGCGCAGGAAGCGGGCCATGCCGTCCACGCCGGCCTCGTTCCACTCCAGCGACTGTTCCGGCGGTGCGGCGAACATCGAGAACAGGCGCACGGTGTCGGCGCCGTACTTGCCGACCATGGCCTGTGGGTCCACGCCGTTGTTCTTCGACTTGGACATCTTCTCGGTACCGCCCACCACCACCGGCTGGCCGTCGGCCACCAGAGTGGCGCCGGTGATGCGGCCGCGCTCGTCGCGCTGCACGTCCACGTCGGCCGGGTTGATCCAGTCCTTCGAACCGTCCGGATTCGGGCGGTAGTAGGTTTCGGCAATCACCATGCCCTGGCACAGCAGATTGCGTGCCGGCTCGTTGCTGTCGACCATGCGCGCGTCGCGCAGCAGCTTGTGGTAGAAGCGGAAATACATCAGGTGCAGGATCGCGTGCTCGATGCCACCGATGTACTGGTCCACCGGCAGCCAGTAGTTGCCGCGCTTGTCCACCGCGTCACGCGCACCCGGCGAGGTGTAGCGGGCGTAGTACCAGCTCGATTCCATGAAGGTATCGAAGGTATCGGTTTCGCGCTCGGCCGCGCCGCCGCAGTCCGGGCAGGTGGTCTTGCGCCATTCCGGGTCGGTCTTGATCGGCGAACCGGTGCCCGAGAACGCCACGTCTTCGGGCAGCACCACCGGCAGCTGCTCCTCCGGCACCGGCACCGCGCCACACTTGTCGCAGTAGATCACCGGAATCGGGCAGCCCCAGTAACGCTGGCGGCTGACGCCCCAATCGCGCAGGCGGTAGTTGACGCGGCGCTGGCCCTGGGCCTTGCGCTCGAAGCGTTCGGCCAGGGCTTCGAAGGCGCCCTGGAAGTCCAGGCCGTCGAATTCGGCCGAGTTGACCAGTTCGGTCTGCCGGCTCTTGTCGCTGTACCAGTCCTGCCAGCGGGTGGCATCCCAGGTGCGCTCGTCGTCGTTGCGCGCATCCTTCAGCGCGATGACCTGCACGATCGGCAGGCCGTACTTGTTGGCCACCTCGTTGTCGCGCTGGTCGTGACCGGGAACGGCCATCACCGCGCCGGTGCCGTAGCCCATCAGTACGAAATTGGCCACCCACACCGGCACCTGTTCGCCGGTGACCGGATGGATCGCGCGCAGGCCGGTATCCATGCCGCGCTTTTCCTGGGTTTCCAGCTCGGCTTCGGTCACCCCCCCCTGCTTCAGCTCGGCCAGCAGCGCGGCCAGTGCCGGGTTGCTCTTGGCCGCATGCAGGGCCAGCGGGTGTTCGGCGGCAATGGACACGAACGTTACGCCCATCACCGTGTCCGGACGGGTGGTGAACACGCGCAGCGGGTCCAGCGCGCTGCCATCGGCATCACGCACGTCGAACTGGATTTCCAGGCCTTCGGAACGGCCGATCCAGTTGCGCTGCATGGTCTTGACCGATTCCGGCCAGCCGTCCAGCTCATCCAGGCCGTCCAGCAGTTCCTGGGCGTAATCGGTGATGCGCAGGAACCACTGCGGGATCTCGCGCTTTTCCACCAGCGCGCCGGAACGCCAGCCGCGGCCGTCGATCACCTGCTCGTTGGCCAGCACGGTCTGGTCCACCGGGTCCCAGTTCACCACCGAGTTGCGGCGGTAGGCCAGGCCCTTGCGCATCAGGCGGGTGAACATGCGCTGCTCGTGGACGTAGTAGTCCGGGCGGCAGGTGGCGAATTCGCGCGACCAGTCGATGGCATAGCCCAGCGATTTCAGCTGGCTGCGCATGTGGTCGATGTTCTTGTAGGTCCACGCCGCCGGCGCGGTCCTGTTCTTGATGGCCGCGTTTTCCGCCGGCAGGCCGAATGCGTCCCATCCCATGGGCTGCAGCACGTTGTGGCCGGTCATGCGCTTGTAGCGGCTGATGACGTCGCCAATGGTGTAGTTGCGCACGTGGCCCATGTGCAGCGCACCGGACGGGTACGGAAGCATCGACAGGCAGTAGTACTTCGGCTTGTCCGAGGTCTCGCTGACCTCGAAGGCACGGGTGGCGTCCCAGTACTGCTGGGCGGCGGATTCAACCTGCTGCGGGTCGTAGGCGATGGGTTCAGCGCTGGTCATGGAACACGCGGATGCGGCGGCAAAGCGGTACAGCGTACCGCAGTGCGGCAAACGTCTCCAATCCTGCCCCGGGAAGTGCAGTCAGCTGTCGCTGCCGTCCCGGCCGCGGCACCGCCGACTGCGCCGGTCACGACAGGGCGCGGGCGTTGCCGTGATTGGGTTTGCGGGCAGGGGCGACGCCGGTCACGGAACGCTGCTGACCCGGCATTTGCCTACCGCCGTTCCGGCATTCCCCGCTGCCGGCGCCGCCGGCCCCGACCGAATCTGCACTTGCGGGCCGGCCGGCTCCCTGTCCAGCCGGCCGCTGGCCGCTCCCTGGGGCCCGGTACAGGAGATCCACCATGAAACTGCTGCAACAGGCAGCCTTGGCCGCTGCACTGGTGCTGGGCAGCGCCGCCACCGCCCAGGCCGCCACGTTCAACTGCGCCTACATCATCACCAGCGAACCTGGCGGCTCCGGCTTCTACGGTGTGGAAGCTGACACCCAGCAGGACGCGATCAACCAGACCATCGCCTGGCTCCATGACACCTTCGGCCCCGTCGGGTTCCAGGTGAAGTGCTACCCGCAGCCCTGACCCGGACCGGGCGCGGCCATCGCCGCGCCCTCAGCGGTGCCGCAACAGCGGCAGCGCCGCCGCCAGCCAGACCGCCCAGCAGGCGAACGCCAGGCGCTGCGCCAGCGGTGCCGGCAGCAGGCCCTGCAGGCCGAAAGCGGCCAGCGCAGCGGCCAGGCCAGCGGCCAGCGCGAACAGGCCCGGCGCGCGGGCACCGGCGCCGCGCATCTGGCTGGCCCCCAGCATCAGCGTGCCGGCCACGAAACCCAGCACCCAGACCATCCAGGCGCTGGCGTGCAACTGGCTGGCGCCGCCATGCAGATCGTCCAGGTCCAGCGGCAGCACGCCCATGGCCGCGAAGGCCAGGCCGGCCAGCAGCAGCATCTGGCTGCCCACGCGACCCGCCCAGCCTTCGGTGGCCGGCAGCCGCCGGCGCAGGCGCTCGGCCACCACCATCGCCAGCATGCCCGGCAGCACGAAGCCCAGCAGGTTGAACGTCAGTGCATGTGGCACCCCCTGCGCGCCGAGCAGGGCCACCGGGTGCACGCCCTGCGCGTAACCGCCCAGGCTGGCGCCGAAGCCGACCACCGCGGTCATGAACAGCACGGCGGCGCACAGCCCCAGCCAACGATCGATCCGGACCCACGACATGGTGCACACCCACACGGCAGAAGAATCCGAACATTGTCGCGACCTGCGCGCAGTGCGCCAAGCCAAGGCGTGACGGCAGGGTTGAGACCGACAGCAATCGACACCATAGAATCGGTCTCCTGTTGCCGAAACGATGTGCCCCCATGACCGAGACGACCTACGTATTCGACGCCACGACCGCGACCTTCGAGGCCGAAGTCCTGCAGAAGTCGCTGCAGACGCCGGTGCTGGTCGATTTCTGGGCCACCTGGTGCGGCCCGTGCAAGACCCTGGGGCCGATGCTGGAAAAGCTGGCCGCCGAGTACAACGGCGCCTTCGAACTGGCCAAGGTCGACGTGGATGCCGAACAGCAGATCGCGGCCGCCTTCCAGATCCGGTCGGTGCCCACCGTGTTCCTGGTCAAGGGCGGGCAGCTGGTGGACGGCTTCCCCGGCGCCATTCCCGAAGGGCAGCTGCGCGAATTCCTGGCCCAGCACGGCATCGTGCCGGCCGACGTTGGCGATGCCGGCAGCGAAGAAGAGGCGCCGCTGGACCCGCAGGGCCAGGTGGACGTGCTGCGCGCACAGATCGCCGCTGAACCGGACAAGGACGAGTTGAAGCTGGACCTGGCGTTGGCCCTGCTGCAGATCGGCGGGGTGGACGAAGCAGGCAAGCTGATCGATGCCCTGCCGGCCAACCTGGCCACCGATGACCGCGCCGTGCGTGGCCGCGCCCGGCTGGCCTTTGCCACGGCGCTGAAAGACGCACCGGCCGCCGATGCACTGGACGCGCGCATTGCCGCCAACGGCAAGGACCTGCAGGCGCGCCACCTGCGCGGCGTGCAGCTGCTGCTGGGCGGCCACGACGAAGCCGCGCTGGAACAGTTCCTGGAAATGCTGCGCATCGACCGCAGCTATGACGACAACCTGCCGCGCCGCACGCTGATCGATGCCTTCAATGTCATCGCCGATGAAGATCTGGTGGGCCGTTATCGCCGCAAGATGGCCTCGCTGCTGTTCTGATCGCGCTGTTTTCGTTCAGGATTCCCGGGACACACCGGGCAATAATGTGATGCCGGCCGCATTTTTGAGCAGCCGGTATCCATTCCGGGGGGAATAGGTCAGGGCCATGGGGTCTGCACGCTGGCCCCCGCATTGCCGGGACTGCATGCCGTGACCGTTGGGATCTCGTCTGTTGTTGTGCGCGTGTTCGCCGCGCTGCTTGCCGCCGCCAGCCTGCTGCCGGTCACTGCAGCCGCGCAGGACTGGACCTACCGGGTGCGCCCGGGCGACACCCTGTGGGATCTGGGCGGCCTGTATCTGAAGCCCGGCGTACCCTGGCAGCAATTGCAGCAACACAACCGCATCGACAACCCCTACCGGCTGCCCCCGGGGCAATCGCTGCGCTTCCCGATCGGCTGGCTGCGGGTGGAACCGGCGCCGGCACGTGTGCTGGCCGTGCGCGGCCCGGTGCAGTTGAGCGCGGGCAGCGGCGCAGCCACCCGGGTGCTTCAGGCCGGCGAGCACCTGCATATCGGTGATGTCGTGCAGACCGGCGCCGATGCCAGCCTGACCCTGGAGTTTGCCGACGCCTCGCGCCTGCAGCTGCGCGAGCACTCGCGCCTGCGCCTGGACCAGCTCAGCCGTTACGGCCACACCGGCATGGTCGATACCCGCATGCGCCTGCAGCAGGGCCGCGCCAGCAATCGCGTCACCCCGGCGCGCGGTCCGGCGTCGCGCTACATCATCGATGCCCCCACCGCGACCAGCAGCGTGCGCGGCACCGTATTCCGGGTAAGCGCAGGCGAAGACGGCCACCCGGCCGCCACCGAAGTGCTGCAGGGCAAGGTCCAGGTCGGCAACCGCCAGGGCCAGCAGCTGGTGCACCCGGGCCAGGCCAGTGTCGCGGCCCGGGCCGATGCGGCGCCGGCGGCCGCGTCGGCCCTGCTGCCGCCGCCCGCATTGGCGCCGGACACGTTGCAGCGCCCCGGCCTGCCCCTGCAGCTGCACTGGCAGGCGGTGGCCGGTGCCGATCACTACCGGGTCGAGGTGGTGCAGGCGGCCACAGCGGAGATCCTGCTGTTCGCAACGACCACGGCCGATACCCGGCTGACGATCGCCGCCCTTCCCCCCGGCGAACACCGTCTGCTGCTGCGCGCGGTGGATGCGCAGGGCGTGGAAGGCCTCGACGCCAGCCTCGATTTCCGTCTGGACGACCAGCCGCCACCGCCGCTGACGGTCGCGCCGCTGCACGGCCAGACGATCAACACCGACCGCCCCCGCTTCCGCTGGAGCCGCGCCCCCGGCGCGCAGGCCAGCGTGCTGCAGATTGCCAGCGATGCGCAGTTCCTGTCCCCCTTGCAGGAGCAGACCACCACCGGCACCGATCTGCGCCTGCGCCAGCCATTGCCGCCGGGCCCGTATTTCTGGCGCGTGGCGTCCCGCGACGGACAGGGCCGGCAAGGCCCTTACGGCAACGCGTTGCCTCTGCAGCTGACCGACCTGCCCGTGGACCCGGCCCTGCAGCCGCCGGAAGCTGCCGGCGGCGAGCTGACCCTGCGCTGGCAGCCCGGCAGCGAAGGCCAGAGTTACCGCGTGCAGGTTTCCCGCAACGGGACGTTCGAGGCACCATGGCTGGACCAGACCGTCGAGCAGCCCCAGGTGAGTTTCAAGCGCCCTTGGCACGGCACCCTGCATGTGCGCGTGCAGTACATCGATGACGACGGCCACGCCGGCCCGTTCTCGCCCGCCCAGCAGGTCAGCCTGCCGTGCCGGCTGTGCTACGGCGCCGGCGGCAGCGCCGCCCTGCTCTGGCTGCTGCTGTGAGGCGCTCGCCGCTGCCCTGGTCGCGGCGGGTGATGCTGGCCGTGTTGGCCTTCGTGGCCACCGCGGTCGTCAGTCACGGGCAGTGGCTGTGGCGTCAGGATGAAGCGGCCTATGACCTCATGGTCGGCGACTGGACCTACCGGCCCGACCCCAGCGTGCTGGTGGTGGCCATCGACGAAGACAGCCTGGCGCGCATCGGCCAGTGGCCGTGGCCGCGTTCGGTGCATGCGCGGCTGTTGGACCGCTTGACCGATGCCGGTGCCGAGCGCGTGGCGCTGGACCTGATCCTGACCGAGCCCGACCGGCGCGACAGCCGCCAGGATGCCGAGTTGGCCGCGGCCATCCGCCGCAACGGCCGCGTCGTGTTGCCGGTGCTTGCGGCGCCGGCCGCCGGTGACCGCATGGCTGAAGAACTGCTGCCCATTCCGCTCATTGCCGACAGCGCCGCGGCGCTGGGCCACAGCGATGTGGAAGTGGATGGCGACGGCGTGGCCCGCGGCGTGTACCTGCATGCGGGCATCGGCCAGCCGCACTGGCCGGCACTGGGGCTGGCCCTGGCCGATCTGCCGGTACAGGCCGCGCGCGGGCTGCCCGACCCGGATCCGGCGCTGGAAACGCCCTACCAGTGGCGACGCGATGACTACGTGCGGGTGCGCTACGCCGGTCCGCCGGAACGGTTGCCACAGGTGTCCTATGCCGATGTGCTGGACGGCCAGGTGGATGCCGCCCTGCTGCGCGACCGCCGCATCGTGGTGGGCATGACCGCCAGCGGCATCGCCCCGCGGCTGTTGACCCCCACCACCCGCGAATACTGGATGAGCGGCAGCGAGTACCAGGCCAGCATCGCCTCGATGCTGCTGCAGGGAAAACAGATCCAGGTGGTTCCGCCAGTAGCGCAGGCACTGCTGGCCGGCCTTCTGGCCGCGTTGTGCGTGCTGCTGCTGGGCCTGCGCCTGCCGTGGCTGGCCGCGCTGTGCTCGCTGCCATTGGGCCTGGCCATGAGTTGGCTGCTGCTGCGCACGGCCAGCCTGTGGTGGGCACCGGCTGCGGCCACCTTCGGCATCGCGATGGTGTTGCTGGTGTGGGCGGTCTGGCGTATTTCCGCCTGGCATCGCCAGGCCAACCGCGATGCATTGACCGGACTCGGCAACCGCCTGCGCTTCGAACAGTCGCTCCAGCAGGAATGCGACGCCGCGCGGCGCAACGGCAAACCGCTGAGCCTGGTGCTGATCGACGTGGACCATTTCAAGCGCCACAACGACCGCCATGGCCATCAGCTGGGCGACCGCGTGCTGCGTGACGTCGCCGCGCTCATTGCCGCACACGCACGACGCCCACGTGACATTGCCGCACGTTATGGCGGCGACGAGTTCGCGATGGTGCTGCCGGACACGCCGGCCAGCGGTGCGCGGCAGGTGATCGAAGACCTGATTGCCGACGTGCGCTCCCTGCCCGCCCCTGCGGCCGGAGACGACAGCCGTATCACGCTCACCATCGGCGTGTACACGCACGTACCCGACAGCCAGATGCAGCCGCACCACTTCGTGGAAGGCGCCGATGCCGCGCTGTACCGTGCCAAGGCGAACGGTCGCGACGGCTACGCCATGGACGGCGCGTAACCCTGATCCCGTCCGACGCCCGTAGAGTCGAGCTTGCTCGACTGCTCTTCGCGCGATGTCGGCAAAAAAAAGTCGAGCAAGCTCGACTCTACGGACGAAAAAATCAGAGCTGCCTGACAGCAGTACCCCCCCCGGCGCCAAGCATTCTGGGGCATGCCCAGCCGAGCGCTCCTGCAAAACCGCCGCTCCGCCATCGGTCACTTCTACGTCATCACCAGCGTAACGGCAGATCGCCACTGCCTGTTTCGCGACCCTGCGCGCGCGGCCCTGCTGGAAGACGCCTTCCGCTACAGCGACCAGCAGGGGCTGACACGCTCCTGTGCCTGGGTGGTCATGCCCGACCACTTTCATTGGGTCATGCAACTGCGCGAGGGCTCACTGGGGCGATGCGTGCAGGCGTTGAAGTCACAGTCGGCCATTGCCATCAACACTGCGCTGGGCGGTCATGCGACGGTGTGGCAGCGCGGCTATTACGATCATTGGATTCGGGACGAGCGCGATGTACGCCGGCAGGCCCTTTACGTTATGGCCAATCCCGTGCGGGCAGGACTGGCGCAACGGTTGGGGGAATATCCCCATGTATGGTGTCGCTGGCCGATTTCGTAGCGTCGAGCTTGCTCGACTGTCTTTTCCCGACAGCGGATGCAAAGCCGTCGAGCAAGCTCGACGCTACCGGAGCAGGGCGAGATGCCAGGGCGGTGGAGCGGGCGCGACGCCATGAAAGCAGGACCGCACGGGGCACCAGGGAGCACGCGTGGCGAACGCTCATCCCGCGTGACCCAACAAGCCCCGGGGTTCAACATACGGTGGCGAATGGCTAGACTCGAGACCTCGCCCCCTGCCCCGCACCCGCATGAAAGCCAGTACCTTCCGTCTCGGCATCAACCTGTGGCCGCCGTTCCTGTTCACCGGCATCCATGTCACCCGCATCACCGCCGACTACCGGCAGATCGATGTCGAGCTGCGCATGCGGCCGTGGAACCGCAACTACGTGGGTACCCACTTCGGCGGCAGCCTGTTTGCCATGACCGATCCGTTCTGGATGCTGGGCCTGCTGCACACGCTGGGGCGCGATTACTACGTGTGGGACCGTGCCGGTGCCATCGAATTCCTCAAGCCCGGCCGCGGCACCGTGCGCACCCGCTTCCACATCGATGATGCGGTGCTGGACGAACTTCGCGCCGAGGCCGCCGGTGGCGAAAAGGTGCTGCGCTGGTTCAGCAACGATGTTGTCGATGCATCGGGCGAAGTGGTCGCACGCGTGCGCAAGCAGGTCTACGTGCGCCTGAAACCGCAGGCACGCGGCGGCTGACCCGCCGTGCCGGACGCTACAACGGCACCGACAGCATGGTCGTCAGCTCGCCCGTTGCGTCCCGCTCGCGGCGCGGCACCTGCAGGTGGCGACCATCGGCCGACAGCGTGGGTACCCGGCTGGGCGAACGCCATTGCGCCGGCAGCCGCGCCAGCGCCTGTGCCGGGGCATCGGGCTGCTGCCGCAGCCA
This sequence comes from Stenotrophomonas sp., assembly GCF_032056425.1. Taxonomy (GTDB): domain Bacteria; phylum Pseudomonadota; class Gammaproteobacteria; order Xanthomonadales; family Xanthomonadaceae; genus Stenotrophomonas. The sequence goes on along the minus strand of NZ_DAMBCN010000030.1, from coordinate 22,405 downwards.
TCGCTGCGCCCCCAGCAGACGCACCAGCGCCGCGTTGTCCTGGCTGCGCGCGGCGTATTCCTGGTACGCCGGGCCGCTGATGCTGGCCAGCGTGCAGCCGATCCAGTTGGCCACGCAGCGGACATCCCAAGGCTGCTCCCAGCTGCGTGCTACCGGTGCATCCTCGGCCAACGTGCGTTCGGCGGCAGTCCCACAGGCCCAGGCGAAGTTCTGCGCGATGCGCGCGCGGGTCTGGGTGCGGTCCAGCATCAGCACCGTGGCGCCCTGCCGCAGCGAGGCCTCGATGGCCCGCTCATTCAATGCGAACTCGCCCTGCATCGCACGGCACAGGCTCTGTTCGTCGGTCGACAGCGGCTGCAGCGCCGCGTCACAGACCGCAGGCAACGATTGATCGGGCGGCAGCTCCACCAGCATGTCGGCCAGCAACTGCGCGTTCACCTGCACGCTCGCGGCGCCGATCATGCTGTCCAGCAGCGTGCCGCCACGGTGCATCAGGCGCCTGCCCAGCTGCAGCGAACGGCAACTGCCGGCCAGCGCTGCCGCCGTATCGCCCTGCACGAAGGCCAGCGCATGTGCGCTGGTGCCGTCCATCAGCAGCTGATAGCGCGGCACCGGCATCATCAGCGGATCACCCAGTCCCTGGAACGGAGAATCGAAACGATCGAAGTCGGCCAGCTGTTGCTGCCGTTCATGCAGACCAGCATGGCCGGCATGGCCGTCGATGAAGCGCTGCGGATCAGCGCGCACGCGCGCCAGGCAATCCGGTACGCGCGACCCACAGGTAACGCCCACCTGCGCCGTCACCTGCGGCTGGGTGCCTTCCAACAGGGAATCGGTCATGCCCGGCTCCGGCCCGGCCCGCCACCGCGCTACGTCCTTCAGCAAGGCCTGCTCGCGCTGCGCCGCATCCAGATCGTCGAACGGCAGCGTCCACAGCAGCGCAAAGCCATTGCGCCCGGCCAAGGGCTGCACGTCTTCCAGCAGGCGCACCTGCGCGCGCTGCGCGGCCGACAGCGGCCAGAACCGCGCCAGCAGCCACGCAAGCACCAGCAGCCCCACCAGGGCCAGCAGGCTCCAACCGATTCCGCGCAGAATCCTCAACACAGCATCCCTGCCCTGTAAGCCGCCGTCGTGATCGGGCAGCGTAATCGACAGCCCGCGACCGCTACAATGCGCGCATGTCGCTCGAAGCCCCCGCCCTGGTTCCCCGTCCCTCCCTGCAGCGCCTGTTCCTGACCGGCCTGCTGACCCTGTTGCCGATCTGGCTGACCTGGGTCGTGGTGAAGTTCGTGTTCGTGCTGCTGTCGGGCATTTCCAGCCCGCTGGTGGTGCCGTTGTCCGAACAGATCGCCACCAACTTCCCGCACTACCTGGGCTGGGTGCGCGCCGAGTGGATCCAGAACACCATCGCCCTGCTGGCCACGCTGCTGGTGATCTTGGCGGTGGGCGTGGCCAGCCGCCGCGTGGTCGGCCAGCGCCTGCTGCGCTGGGTAGGTGCGGTCATCAAACGTATTCCGCTGGCCAGCATCATCTACGACAGTGCCAAGAAGCTGCTGGACATGCTGCAGACCGAGCCGGGCAGCACCCAGCGCGTGGTGCTGATCGACTTCCCGCACCGGGACATGAAATCGGTGGGTCTGGTCACCCGGGTCATCAAGGAACAGGGCAGCGACCGTGAACTGGCCGCGGTGTACGTGCCGACCACGCCCAACCCCACCTCGGGCTATCTGGAAATCGTGCCGGTGGAACTGCTGACCCCGACCGACTGGACCGTGGACCAGGCCATGAGCTTCATCATCTCCGGCGGTGCCGTGGCCCCGGCCAGCGTGCCCTTCACCCGCGCCGGCGAACGCGCCGAGTGAGCGAGCCGGCGCACGCCACGCCGCATGCACGGCCGCTGCAGGACCGTGCAGTGCTGCTGTTCATCGTGCTGGCCACGTTCTTCTGCGGCAACGCCGTGCTGGCCGAACTGATCGGGGTGAAGATCTTCGCGCTGGAAGACACGCTGGGCATCAACCCGCTGAACTGGAACCTGTTCGGCCAGACCGGCTCGCTCAGCTTCACCGCCGGTACGCTGCTGTGGCCGGTGGTGTTCATCATGACCGACACCATCAACGAGTTCTTCGGCAAGCGTGGCGTGCGCTTCATCTCGTGGCTGGCTGTGGTGCTGATCGCCTACGGTTTCCTGTTCGCCTTTGCCGCCATCTCGCTGGCCCCGGCCAGCTGGTGGGTCACCTCGATGGATGCGCATGGCGTGCCGGACTACCAGGCTGCCTTCGCTGCGGTGTTCGGCCAGGGCATGTGGACCATCGGCGGTTCGCTGGTGGCCTTCCTGGTCGGCCAGTTGATCGACGTGGCCGTGTTCCACCGCATCCGCCAGGCCACCGGCGAGCGCCATGTGTGGCTGCGCGCCACCGGTTCGACCGCCGTGTCACAGCTGGTGGACAGTTTCGTGGTGATCTGGATTGCCTTTGTGCTGGGCCCGCAGCAGTGGCCCACCTCGCTGTTCCTGGCGGTCAGCAGCGTCAACTATGTGTACAAGATGGGCTTTGCGATCGCCCTCATCCCCTTGCTGTACCTGATGCGCCGGGCCATCACCCGCTATCTGGGGCCACAGCGCGCGGCGGATCTGCGCGCCGCCGCCGCGGCTGACTGAAGCCCCAGCGCCGGCAAGCTGACTGCGGCTTCACGCTGGCCGTACGCGCGCGGATCGTGCAAGCTCCACGGTCTGTGTTCCACGGAAGCTCCTGATGCCGTATTCCCCCCGCGTCCTGGCCGCCGCCATCGCTGCGTTGTTCCTGTTCAGTGCCGTACCCTCGGCCGAAGCAGCGAAGAAAAAGGCCAGCCGCCCCGCCGCCGCGCAGAGCCGCCAGGCCGCCAAACCCAAGGCCAAGCCGCGCGCCGCCCCACGCCGCGCCGCGCCGCGCCCCACCGCCCCGGCCCGCACCGTGCCGCGCGCGGTGCAGCTGGAGCGCCTGTACGACGAATACTGGGATGCCTCGATGCGGTTGAACCCGCTGCAGGCCACCTTCCAGGGCGAAACCCGCTACAACGACCAGCTGCCCAACATCCTGTCGGCCGCCTGGCGCCAGCAATCGCACGATTTCACCGTGGAATGGCTGGGCAAAGTGGAAAAGGTCGGCAGTGAAGGCCTGCAGGGCCAGGACCTGCTGAGCTACCAGATCTTCGTGCGCGATGCGCGCGCCACGCTGGACGCCGAACGCTACCCCAGCTGGATGATGCCGATCAGCCAGTACTACAACATCGGCAGCATCATGGCGATCCTCGGCGCCGGCGCCGGTGCCCAGCCCTTCAACACCGTGCAGGACTACGACACCTGGTCGCGCCGGTCGCTCGGCATTCCGCCGCTGTTCGACCAGGCCATCGACAACATGCGCCAGGGCATGAAGGCCGGCGTGGTGCAGCCGCGTGACCTGATGGAAAAGGTGCTGCCGCAGCTGGATGCGGTGATCAAGCCGACCGCGGAGGAAAGCATTTTCTGGTCGCCCATCCGCACCATGCCCGACAGCATTGCCGCCGAAGACAAGGCGCGCATCAGCGCCGAGTACAAGCGCATGATCGAACTGCGCATCATGCCGGCCTACCGGGCACTGCGTGGCTTCATCGCCACCGAGTACCTGCCGGCCACCCGCGAAAGCAGCGGCCTGGGCGCGCTGCCCGATGGCCAGGCCTGGTACGCCAACCTGATCGTGCAGACCACCGCCAGCGACCAGACCGCCGCGCAGCTGCATGCGCTGGGCGAACAGCGCGTGCAGGAACTGCAGGCGCAGATCGCCGCGGTGATGAAGGACAACAAGCTGCGCGGTTCGCAGGCCAAGCTGCTGAAGAGCATGCGCAACGATCGCCAGTTCCAGTACGTCAACGCCGACGACCTGCTGAACCGCTACCGCCAGGTACAGCAGCAGGTGTCCACGCGCCTGCCGCAGGTGCTGGACACGCTGCCCAAGTCCGGCCTGGAAATCCGGCCGGTCGATCCGGAGCGCGCACTGGCTGCCGCCGCAGCCGGCTACCAGCCGTCGCCGGCCGGACAGCCCGGCGTGCTGTACGTGAACACCCGCGACCTGCCCAGCCGCAAGCGCTGGAGCGTACCGGTGCAGTACCTGCACGAAGCCATTCCCGGCCACCACGTGCAGCTGGGCCTGCAGCAGGAACTGGCCAAGCTGCCGCGCTTCCGCCGCCAGGGTGGCGATGTGGCCTTCATTGAAGGCTGGGGCCTGTACGCGGAAACCCTGGGCGACGACCTGGGCGCCTACAACGACCCCTACGACCGCATTGGCTACCTGTACTCGCGCCTGTTGCGCGCCACCCGCGTGGTGGCCGATACCGGCGTGCACGCGCAGGGCTGGAGCAAGCAGCAGGCGGTCAGCTACCTGCAGAAGAACGCGGACATGAGCGCTGACGATGCCAGCGCCGAAGTGGAGCGGATCATGGCCCAGCCGGGCCAGGCGCTGTCCAACGTGGCCGGCCTGACCACCATCATCGCCCTGCGTGACAAGGCCCGCGCGCAGCAGGGTGCCGCGTTCGACCTGCGCCGCTTCCATGCCGAACTGCTGAAGGACGGTTCGATGCCGCTGGATGTGCTGGGCCGCAAGATGGACCGCTGGCTGGCCCAGCCCGGCGCAGCGGCCACGCCATGAGCGAGACCGGCGCACTGCTGGGCATCCACCATGCCGCGCTGATCTGCAGCGACTACGCGCGCTCGAAGGAGTTCTACGTGCGCGTGCTCGGCCTGCGTGTGCTGGCGGAAAACCACCGCCCCGCGCGCGATTCGTGGAAGCTGGACCTGGCCCTGCCCGACGGCGGGCAGCTTGAACTGTTCTCGTTCCCTGCACCGCCGCCGCGGCCCAGCCGGCCCGAAGCACAGGGCCTGCGCCACCTGGCCTTCCGGGTGGCCGCGCTGGAGCCGTTCATCCAGCGCCTGGCCGAGCACGGCGTGGCCTGCGAACCGATCCGCGTGGACGAATACACCGGCGCCCGCTTCACCTTCTTCGCCGACCCCGACGGCCTGCCGCTGGAACTGTACGAAGCCGTCTGACCCCATGCATGCGATCCCCAATGGGGTCAGAGCCCGTTGCGCCGCAACGGGATCCGACCCCGGTCGACCCGCAGCCGCGTGAACCTGTCGAAGGCGGGGCACTGTGGGTTTGCGGGGTGTGAGCCGCATGGATGCGGCGACCAAGGCTACATGGACGTACTTGCGCCGTCCCCGCAAACCCACAGTGCCCCGCCATCCCACGGAATGCCGCTCTTGCTTCTGCTTCGGCAGGTGCAGGGCGCAGCCCTGCAAAGCCTCCCTCTTCCCCATACCCCGCCGAATGGGTATACAGTCGCCCTGTACCGGCATCGTGCCGGAATGAACCCTGGGAGGGGACCATGCGCAAGACCTTCAAGACCCTGCTGCTGGCACTGCCGCTGTGCCTGGCCGCGCTCTCGGCGCAGGCCGCCGACAGCGCCGCCGGCCGCTGGAAGACCATCGACGACAAGACCGGGAAGGTGAAGTCGATCGTCGAGATCACCCAGGCCGCCAACGGCACGCTGTCCGGCAAGGTGGTCGACATCCTGCACTCGGACAAGGGCCCGAACCCGGTCTGCGACGGCTGCGAAGGCGCCAACAAGAACAAGCCGGTGAAGGGCATGACCATCCTGTGGAACCTGTCGCAGGACAAGGGCAGCCACAGCAAGTGGTCCGGCGGCACCATCCTCGACCCGGCCAACGGCAAGACCTACAAGTCCAAGATCGAACTGCAGCCCGGCGGCGGCAAGCTGGACGTGTCCGGCTGCATCGCGTTCATCTGCCGCGCGCAGACCTGGGTGCGCGAGTAATCCACCCCGCCCCGCGCAGCACCCCGTGACCCGGCCCCGGCCGGGTCACGGCGTTGCGGGCATGCGATAATCTGCGGTTCCCCTCGGCTGCACCCCGCGACCATGACCCGTACCGCGCTCGTCACCACCGCCCTGCCCTACGCCAACGGCCCGCTGCACCTGGGCCACCTGGTCGGCTACATCCAGGCTGACATCTGGGTGCGCGCGCGGCGAATGAGCGGCGGCAAGGCCTGGTTCGTCTGCGCCGACGACACCCACGGCACGCCGATCATGCTGGCGGCCGAGAAAGCCGGGGTTACCCCGGAAACCTTCATCGCCAACATCCAGGCCAGCCACGAACGTGACTTCGCCGCCTTCGGCGTGGCCTTCGACCACTACGATTCCACCAACTCGGCGGCCAACAAGGCGCTGACCGAACAGTTCTACCTGAAGCTGGAAGCGGCCGGCCACATCAGCCGCCGTTCGGTGGCGCAGTTCTACGACCCGGCCAAGGGCATGTTCCTGCCCGACCGCTACGTGAAGGGCATCTGCCCCACCTGCGGCAGCCCCGACCAGTACGGCGACAACTGCGAAGTCTGCGGTGCCACCTATGCGCCGACCGACCTGAAGGAACCGCGTTCGGTCATTTCCGGGGCCACCCCGGAGATGCGCGACTCTGAACACTTCTTCTTCGAGGTCGGCCACTTCGATGCGTTCCTGCGCGAGTGGCTGGCCGGCGATGTCGCCCTGCCCGGCGTGAAGGCCAAGCTGGGTGAGTGGCTGAACGCCGAAGGCGGCCTGCGCGCCTGGGACATCTCGCGCGATGCGCCGTACTTCGGTTTCCAGATTCCCGGCCAGCCGGGCAAGTATTTCTACGTCTGGCTGGATGCGCCGATCGGCTACCTGTCCAGCTTCCAGACCCTGTGCGGCAAGCTGGGCGAAGACTTCGAGGCGCACCTGCGCGCCGGCACCAGCACCGAACTGCACCACTTCATCGGCAAGGACATCGTCAACTTCCACGGCCTGTTCTGGCCGGCGGTGCTGCACGGCACCGGCCACCGCGCGCCCACGCGCCTGCACGTGAACGGTTACCTGACCGTTGACGGCGCCAAGATGAGCAAGTCGCGCGGCACCTTCGTGATGGCGCGTACCTTCCTGGACGCCGGCCTGGAACCGGAAGCGCTGCGCTACTACTACGCCGCCAAGACCAGCGGCGGCGTGGACGACCTGGACCTGAACCTGGGCGACTTCATCGCCCGCGTGAACGCCGATCTGGTTGGCAAGTTCGTCAACCTGGCCAGCCGCTGCGCCGGCTTCATCAGCAAACGCTTCGACGGCCTGCTGGCCACCCAGCTGCCCGACGCGGCGCAGTACCAGCGTTTCGTCGATGGCCTGGCGCCGATCCGCGAAGCCTACGAGCGCAACGACCCGGCTGCGGCCATCCGCCTGACCATGGCCCTGGCCGACGAAGCCAACCGCTACATCGACGATGTAAAGCCCTGGGTGATCGCCAAGCAGGAAGGCGCCGAGGCGCAGCTGCAGGCGGTCTGCAGCCAGGGCCTGAACCTGTTCCGCGTGCTGGTGACCGCGCTGAAGCCGGTGCTGCCCACCACCGCCGCCCAGGCCGAAACCTTCCTGACCGCGCCGGTGAACGATTGGACCGCGCTGGCGCAGCCGCTGCTGGGCCACCGCATTGCCGAATACACCCCGCTGTTCACCCGTATCGACCCGAAGAAGATTGACGCCATGATCGACGCCTCCAAGGACACCCTGCAGCCGGCCGCCGCTGCTGCCCCCGCCGCTGCTGCCGCCAAGCCGGCCGCCCCGGCCCCGGCCAAGGACGACGCCAAGAGCGCCGACGCGCCGGCCTACATCGGCATCGACGATTTCGCCAAGCTCGACCTGCGCATCGGCAAGGTGCTGGTGTGCGAATTCGTGGAAGGCTCGGACAAGCTGCTGCGCTTCGAACTGGACGCCGGCGACCTGGGCAAGCGCCAGATCTTCTCCGGCATCCGCGCCAGCTACGGCGAACCGGAAACGCTGGTCGGCCGCAGCGTGGTGTTCATCGCCAACCTGGCCCCGCGCAAGATGCGCTTTGGCCTGAGCGAAGGCATGATCCTGTCGGCCGGTTTCGACGGCGGCGCGCTGGCACTGCTGGACGCCGACAGCGGCGCGCAGCCGGGCATGCCGGTCCGCTGATGCATCGCGGGCGCGGCCCACGCCGCGCCCGAACCGCACACCGCCACGGAAGGCACCGCCATGGGAGAGAGCAGGATGGAGCTGGCGCTGTTCGATTTCGACCACACCATCACCACCTGCGACACCTATGGCCGCTTCGTGCGCCGCGTGGCCACGCCGGAACAGCTGGCGCGTGCGTGGTGGAAGGTGGGGCCGTGGCTGCTGGCCTACCGCCTGCGCATCCTGTCTGCCGAGCGCATCCGCGCGCGCGTGACCCGCCTGACCTTCAGCGAACGCCATACCGATGACATCGCCACGCTGGCCGCCGGCTTCGCCCGCGAATTCCTGCCCGAGGTGATGCGGCCGGAGATGCTGGAGCAGATCCGCTGGCACAAGGAGCAAGAGCACACCGTGGTGATTGTGTCCGGGTCGCTGGATCTGTACCTGCAGCCCTGGTGCGAACAGTGGGGCCTGCAGTTGATCTGCAACCGGCTGGAAAGCCAGGACGGTCGATTGACCGGGCGCTACGCCGATGGCGACTGTGGCCCGCGCAAGGTCGACCACATCCGCCGCCGCTTCGACCTGTCGCGCTATGTGCGCATCCACGCTTACGGCGACAGCTACGAAGACCGCCCCATGCTGGCCCTCGCCCACGAGCGCTGGTACCGCGGCAAGCCCCTGAAATAACCAACGCGCAGCCTTCGCCACGCATGAGCCTGATTCCGCCCCTGACCGAACGCCTGGACCGCCTGCTGCCGCAGACCCAATGTGGCCAATGCGGCTTTGATGGCTGCCGCCCGTACGCGCAGGCGATGGCCCGTGGCGACGCCGGCGTGGACCGCTGCCCGCCCGGCGGCGATGCCGGCGCGCGTGCACTGGCGCAGGTGCTGGGCGTTCCGGCGCTGCCGTTCGACCGAACGCGCGGCGCGCACAAGGCACCGCAGGTGGCAGTGATCGTGGAAGCGGACTGCATCGGCTGCACCAAATGCATCCAGGCCTGCCCGGTCGATGCGATCGTCGGCGGCGCCAAGTACATGCACACCGTCATTGCAGAGCTGTGCACCGGCTGCGAGCTGTGCATCCCGCCCTGCCCGGTGGACTGCATCGATCTGCAGCCGCTGTAAGGGGTCAGATCCCTTTTCGCAGAAGAGGGCTCTGACCCCAGCCCGCGTTACGGCACGGCCGCCGTGATCACGATCTCGACCTTCCACTCGGCGTGCGCCAGCTTGGCCTCGAACGTGGCGCGGGCCGGCGTCGCGCCCTCGACCACCCACTCGTCCCACGCCTTGTTCATGCCATCGAAATCGGCAATGTCGGCAAGGAACACTTCTGCACGCAGCACGTGCTGGCGGTCACTGGCCACCAGCGCCAGCAGCTTGTCGATCTCGGCCAGCACCTGCCGGGTCTGCCCGGTGATGTCCTGGCTGGTGTCTTCCGGAATCTGGCCGGAAAGGTAGGCGACCTTGTTGTGCACGGTCATTTCGGACATACGCGGTCCGACGTCGTAACGCTCCATCATGGGCGTGGCTCCTGCGGGTGGACAGACCTGCATTCTCACCCACCCGGCGTGCGAAGTGTGTGCCGGGCACGGCCACTGCATGTAGCCAGCCTGCGCACAGTGCAACGCTGGTCAAACGGCGGCGACAGGCGCACGATGCGCCACGCTGCGTTGACACCACCCTCGCCCCCACTGACGCACCCTTGCGCCGATGACCGCCCCCGCCGATTCCACACATCCTGCCGCCTCCACCTGGAAGCGCGTTGCCACCATCGTCATCCCGCTGCTGATCCTGGCCCTGGCCCTGCATGGGCTGGCCAACGAGTTCGACGAGAACGGCTACCGCGCCATCCGCCACGCCTTCCAGAACCTCAGCCTGGGCCAGATCGCGCTGACGGTGCTGCTGGGCCTGGCCAGCTATGCCTGCCTGATCGGCTTCGATGCCATCGGCCTGCGCCGCAGCGGCATCCGCGTGCATCCGGCGCGGATCGGCATCACCGCCTTCCTGGCCCACACGCTGGGCCAGACCGTCGGCTTTGCCGCGCTGACCGGCGGCGCGGTGCGCCTGCGCGGCTACCGCAGTGCCGGCCTGGACCTGGCACAGATCGGCCAGGTGGTGCTGATGAGCACGCTGGGCTTCGTGTTCGGTGCATGGCTGCTGATCGGCCTGGCCCTGTGCATGGAACCGGCCGCCGCCGCGCTGGCCCTGCCGCTGGACCCGACCGCGGTACGCGTGGTCGGCATCGCCGCATTGGCCGCGTATGCGCTGACCGTGCTGCTGGTCGGCCGCCACGGCCGTACCTTCCACATCTTCGGCCATGGCCTGTGGCTGCCCGACCGCCGCACCATGCTGGGCGTGACCGCACTCAGCGTGGTGGAACTGGTGCTGGCCAGTGCTGCGTTCTACGTGCTGCTGCCCGACTCCACCCCCACCGGGTTGCCCGGCTTCGTTGGCCTGTACCTGGTGGCGGTGCTGGCCGGGCTGGTGTCCACGGTACCGGCCGGGTTGGGCGTGTTCGAATGGAGCCTGCTGAAGCTGCTGCCGCAGGTGGCCCCGGCCGCCGTGCTGGCCGCCGCGCTGATCTACCGCGTGACCTACTACGTGCTGCCGCTGCTGCTGGCCACCCTGCTGGCCCTGGCGCCGGCGTTGCGGCAACCGTTCCAGGCCGGTGCCGGCGCCACCCGCGCCGGCTGGCACGCCCTGCGCCCGTGGCTGCCGCAGATCATTGCGCTGGCCGCCTTCAGCGTGGGCGCGGCGCTGGTGATCGATGGCACCCTGCCCACGCCACGCCGGCACCTGCTGAACGCCTCGCTGCCGATCCTGGAAACCTCGCACCTGATCGGCAGCCTGACCGGCGTGGCCCTGCTGCTGATCGGCCAGGGCCTGGCCCGGCGCAGCCATGCGGCCTGGATGCTGGCCATGGCGATCTGCGTGATCACCCCGCTGCCGATCTGGCTGCGCGGTGGCCAACCCCTGATCGCGCTCTCTGCGCTGCTGGTGGCGATGGCCCTGTGGGCCGCACGCCGCGAGTTCTACCGCCAGGGCGCGCTGCTGGATGAGGCGTGGTCCTGGCCCTGGCTGCGCAACCTGGGGCTGGTGCTGGTGGCCGTTATCTGGCTGCTGTTCTTCACCTACAGCCACGTGGAATACCAGAACGAGCTGTGGTGGCAGTTCGCACTGTCCGGCAATGCCCCGCGTGCGCTGCGCGCGCTGCTGGTGGTAGCGATCGCGCTGGTGATTTTCGGCCTGGCCCGACTGCTGCACAGCACGCGCACGCCGCTGCCGGCGGCCGACGATGCCACCCTGCAGGCGTTGGCACCGGTGCTGGCCGGCGCCAGCGATACCCAGGCCTGCCTGGTACTGACCGCCGACAAGGCCGTGCTGCGCGACGAAGCGCAGCAGGGCTTTGTGATGATGCAGCGCTACGGCGGATCGTTGATCGCCATGGGCGATCCGGTCGGCCCGCCCGAGGTGGCGCGCGCGTTGATCTGGCGTTTCCGCGAAGAAGCCGACCGGCTTGGCCTGCGTCCGGTGTTCTACCAGGTGGGTGAAGCCTACTGGCAGACCTACCTGGATCTGGGCCTGGGCCTGGTGAAGCTGGGCGAAGAAGCGATGGTGCCGCTGCACGATTTCGGCCTGGAAGGGCGCGAGCGCGCGGACCTGCGCCAGGCCTGGAACCGCGGCAAGCGCGGCGGCCTCAGTTTCCGGGTAGCGCCGGTGGAGGAGATCCCCGCCCTGTTGCCGCGCCTGCAGGCCGTTTCCAACGCCTGGCTGGAAGACAAGGCCGGCGATGAAAAGGGCTTTTCGCTGGGCAGCTTCGACCCGGCCTACCTGGTGCGCTTCCCGATCGCGCTGGTCGAGGCCGAAGGCGAGATCGTGGCCTTCGCCAACCTGTGGCAGGCACCCGCCGGTGCCGAGCTGTCGGTGGACCTGATGCGCCACGTCAACGAGGCGCCGAAGGGCACCATGGATTTCCTGTTCATCGAGCTGTTCCTGTGGGGCCGTGCGCAGGGTTATGCCCGCTTCTCGCTGGGCATGGCGCCGCTGTCCGGGTTGGCCCAGCATCGCCTTGCCGGGCGCTGGAACCGGCTGGCCGGACTGCTGGCGCGGCATGGCGAACGCTTCTATGGGTTCAGCGGCCTGCGCCGCTTCAAGTCGAAGTTCGCCCCGCAGTGGCGGCCGCGCTATCTGGCTGCACCCGGCGGCATGCACCTGCCCGCCGCGCTGCTGGATGCCACCCGGCTGATCTCGCTGGACCCGCGCCGCGGGTGACCGTGCAGGTTTTGCGCCGGGCCATGCCCGGCGAGCGCCTCAGGTTTTACGCGCCGCCCTTCAAAATCACCTCGGCCAGGCGATCGTAATCGCCGCCGAAATGATGGTCGCCCGGCAGCTTCACTTTCTGCACGCCGTCGTTGGCCGGCAGGTCCGGGCACAGCGCATCAGCATCTTTTTCGCCGAACACGCACAGCGTCTTCGCCGCCGGCAGTCGGGCGATTTCCGGGGCAATCGGCAGGCCATCGCCGCCACCGCCCAGCCAGTTGCTGACATGGAACTCGAAGTCGGCCTTGCGCCCCACCGACAGCAGGGCGATGCGCTGCACGCGCGCACGGGTTGCGGCGTCCAGCTGGTTGATGCTGGCCGGCAGCACGTCGGCGCCCTGCGAGAAACCGATCAGCATCACCTTGTCGCGATGCCACTGCTGGCGGTAGTGCTCGATGATCTTCTGCAGGTCCACCGCGAACCCTTTCGGCGTGCGCGCGGTCCAGAAGTAGCGCAGCGAGTCCAGGCCGACCACCGACACGCCGTGTTCGGCCAGCGACTCGGCCACGTTCTTGTCCAGCCCGGCCCAGCCGCCGTCGCCGGAAACGAACACCGCCAGGGTGTCACCGTCGCCGCGAGCAGGCACCTCCACCACCGGCAGGCCCTTCAGCGCATCGGGCGGCGGCGCCAGGCTCACCCCGGCCTGCGCGCCCATCACCCGTGCTGCGGCCACCAGTCCCGGCGTGGCATCGCCGGCAGCGGTGCGTTTGAAGCCACGGGCCATGGCCACCTGCTGCACGAAGGCATCGGCATGACCTGCCTTGCAGCCCTCGCCGCCGGCGGCATTCAACCACGGCAGGTTCAGTTCGGCCGGCTGCAGGCGACCGTGCTTCACGCCGTCGCCGCAGACCATGCGTTCGTGGCTGTGATCCGGGCAGAAGCCGCTGGTCAGCAGGCCGGCGAACACCTGCGTATCGGCCTGCGCCGCCAGGCTGTAGGCCAGCTCGGCGCCTTCACCATCACCGCCCACCAGCGGCAGGTGGTAGCCGGGCAGATGCAGGTAGGCCTGCACCCAGCGCGAGAAGTTCTCCACATCACCGGCGCCGAATGCGCAGCTGCTGTTGCCCTCGCGCTTGAGCACGCCGCGCAGGTGGTCCACGTCAACGGCCGCGACCAGTGCGCCGTCGGCACGCAGGGCTTCGATCGGCGCGCGTTCGGCTGCGCCTGCGGTGCTCTGCTGGAACCAGATCACCACGCGCTTGGGCGCTCCGGCAGGCGAATGCACCGGCACCTGGTCGAAACGCCCGTGGCTGACCTGCTGCACGTCGGCGGCGGCCGACCCGGCCAGCAGCGCCAACACCAGTCCCATCGCCCCGCACAACCCTGCACGCGTCATGTCGCATCCCCGTTGGAATGCGCACACGATACGCTGCCGGCGCGTGCACGGCATGTACCGGCGTGGGCGGTTCAGCCGGTGCTGGCGATACGCGTGCGGCGGTACAGCGACGCGGCCAGCTGCAGCAGCCAGCCGACAATGACCACGATCACCAGCTTCTGCCCCAGCCCGCGCGGCGGGCCGTCACGCCACAGCACGTGCACCCACAGCAGCACGAATGCCAGCCATGCCCACGCCCACAACAGCGCCGCACTGCGCTGCCAGCCCGGCTCGCGGCGCAGGTACCAGGCCTGCAGCAGCATGGCCACGCTGGCACACAGGAACGCGGTGTTGGCGGCCAGGCCATGCACCAGCGGCGCGACCAGCGGCGCCAGCTCCGGCAGCCAGCTGTCGCCGATCGCCACCGTGGCCAGGCCCAGCGCGGCCACGCTGAACAGCAGCGGCGCGGCAGCACTGCGCCGTGGCCCAAGGCTGCCGCGATAGAGCGCCACACCCAGCACCGCGATGGCCAGCGCCAACAGGCAGTAGGCCGTGCGCAGCGCCAGCCCCCAGGGGCCGTGCAGGTACAGGCTCAGGGTGGCCCGTACCCAGTCCAGGTCGGTGCGCGCGAACTGCGTCCACAGGGCCGTGGCCACGAACAGCAGCAGCGCCACCAGCGCCAGCAGGGCGGCCGGCCGCGCGCGGCTCACGGCGCCTCCTGCGGGTGCCGCGCCTGCCATTCGGCCAGCGCCTTGCGGTAACGCTGCAGTTCTTCCGAATACAGGTCCAGCACGCACAAGGGGCAGCCGCTGCCACAGCACTCGTTGGGGCCGGGTTCTTCCGGCGGCAGCGGGCGCGGGTCGGGATCGGGCACGGGATCGGTCACAGGCAGATCAGACAGGACAGGAAACACCGCGCCAGTGTAACGGCCCCGCTCAGCGTTCCAGCTGCCGGCGCAGGTTGGCCCGTGCCGCAGCATCCAGGCGCTGGTGGAAGAAGTCGCTGAGGAAAATGCGCGGTGCGCGCAGCAGCCCCTGCAGGAAGCGGCGGCGACCGGCGCGGTACAGGAAGCCCGGCACCACGCCCCGGTACTCTTCGGCCACGCCCCGGTCGTAGGCGTCGAACACCTCCGCCGGCGCGCCCAGGATGGCCATGTCGCAATCCAGGAACAGCGCGGCTTCGGCGTCCACCTCATCGGGCCGCAGCGCACCATGGCGCGCGGTCAGCAGGATCAGCTGCTCGACCCGCGCGGCATCGACCTGCGCAAGAGCGGGCACCTCGGCAATGGCCTGCAGCGCCAACTGCGCCGAGCGCGCCTCGTTGTCCTTGCGCCCGGCCTGGTACACCGCGTCGTGGTACAGCGCGGCCAGATAGACCTCGACCGGCTGCTGCCAGCCTGGTCCAACGGCCACCTGCTGGCAATGCTGCAGTACCGCGCGCACGTGGCCGAAGTGGTGGTAGGCACGGGGCGGCGTGGCATAGGCCGCTTCCAGCGCCTGCCAATGCGCGGGCGTCAGGGCAATCGGGGCGAAGTCCATGCCACGATGATCCCGCCAGCGCCCCGCCAGAGCAAGCTGGACAGTTTTTCACCACGCACTCACAACGCTTGCCGGGCAAGCGCTGCACGCTGTTGTCCACAGCTTTGTGAAGCGCTGGTCCACATCCTCTGTGGATCAACGCCCGCGCCGACGGACGGTCTGCCCCGCACCGCTGCCGCAGGCCTACACTGCCGGCAGACGGCACCCGCCGCCGCCGCGCAGGGGTCCACCATGTGCCGCTTTCCCGCCTTCTGCGTGCTGCTGTCCGCGCTGTGGGTCGGCGCGGCGCCGGCACAGCAGCCCACCGTTCCCTCGCCCGCGGCATCCGTGCAGCAGGTGGCCGACCAGCCAACCGCCGTGCCGTCGCCGCAGCAGGTGCTGGCGATCCCGCCGCCGTTGCGGCAGATGCTGCGCAGTCAGGTGACCAGCCGCTGGAATTCGCGCGAACAGCGCCTGCAGTCACTGGTGGCGATGATCTTCAGCTCGCAGGGCATGGACCTGCAGTACGACGCCAACGCGACCTACACCGTCTCCGAGATCTGGCAGCAACGGCGCGCCAACTGCCTGGCCTTCACCCTGATGTTCGTCACCCTGGCGCGCGAGGCCGGCATCAAGGCGCGCGTGCAGGAAGTGGACCGGGTGGTGTCGTGGTACCAGGACCAGGACCAGGGCGTGGTCTACAGCGTGGGCCATGTCAACGCCAGCGTCCTGGTGGACGGCCGCAACGGCACGGTCGACCTGGACCGCAACGTGCTGTACGACCGCCGCGGGCCGCACCCGATCACCACCGAGCGGGCACTGGCGCACTTCTATAACAACCGCGGCGCCGAGCGCCTGGCCGCGCATGACCGGACAGGCGCGCAGGCCTTCTTCGATGCCGCCCTGGCCCAGGACCCGTCGTTCGCCGCGGCTTGGAACAACATCGGCGTGCTGCGCAGCCGCGACGGCGACCTGGCCGAGGCGCGGCGTGCGCTGGAAATCGCTCTGCGGCTGGAGCCGGGCCATGACTCAGCCCTGAGCAACGCCGCGGCGCTGTACCGGCAACAGGGCCTGACCGCCCAGGCCAGCGGGCTGGAACGGCAACTGCGGTCGGCGCAGCGCGAAGATCCGTTCGTGCAGTACATGCTGGGCGCGCAGGCAGAGCGCAGCGGCGACCTGCGGCGGGCGATCTACTACTACCGCCGCGCCGTGCGCCTGTACGACACCGCGCACCAGTTCCATTTCGGTCTGGCCCGCGCGTACTTCCTCAGCGGGCAGGTGCAGCGCGCCGACCGCGAACTGCTGCGGGCGCAGGCGCTGGGTGGGCCCCCACAGCAGGCCCACTACCAGGCCAAGCTGGACAGCCTGGCCCGTTGGCGCGCACAGCAGCAGCTACGGCGCTGAACCCGATCAGGCCTTTTTCAGGAAACAGGTCTTCAGCACCAGGCCCTTGATCTTGTCCGAGTTGCCTTCGATGTGCTCGGCATCGTCTTCCACCAGGCGGATGTTGCGGATCACCGTGCCCTGCTTCAGCGGGATCGAAGACCCCTTCACCTTCAGATCCTTGATGACAGTGACGGTGTCACCGGTCTGCAGCGTGTTGCCGTTGCTGTCACGCACGACCAGCGTCGCGCCGGTCGCCTCCTCGGCAGTCCACTCGAAACCGCAGTCGGCGCAGATCCACAGCGCGCCATCGGCATAGGTGTTTTCCAGGGTGCACTGCGGGCAAGCGGGGGCGGACGACATCGGCAAGTACCTCAAAATGAATCAACAGCCGCTATTGTAACCGGCACGCCTGTGCTCCGATTTTTCTCGCGCGCGGCGCTTTGATTGATCTCGCTGGGGCGGATGGGCGGACTCTGCCTTTTGCTGCCGCGGCGCAGGGAACTGTCATGGCGGCGTGGGGAGGGGCGGACGGGACCGTAGGCGCCAAGGATGGCGCCTACGAGCTACATGGACGTATTAACCGCGTGTCCCGGCCGCCCCTTCCCGCGCCGCCCGAGCAGAGCAGGCAGGCAGGCGCTCAATCCCAACCGAAGCCGACTGAAACTTGCAGGACGCCCCGATCTGCAGCAGAGTGCGCGGCCCCCGCCTGCCCCCCGGATCCCCCCATGCGCCTCGGCATCGACTTTGGTACCAGCAACTCCGCCGCCGCGATCGTGCGCGATGGCCAGCTGCTGCCGATCCGCTTCGGCGACGCCGAACAGTTCCGCACCAGCGTCTACTTCCCCGGCGTGGTGCCCGACCCGGACGAATTCCAGCTCGATGCCGGGCAGGAACACCAGCTGCAGCAGATGATCGACAGCGCCGCCCGCGCGGCCCGTGCCGCCGGCCAGGAACGCACGCCGCAGGCCCTGCGCCGCGAGGCCCTGCGTGCCCTGCGCCGCGAGTGGATGGAGGCCCGCGCCGGGCAGGAACGCAGCGCCAGCGACCTGCTGCAGAACGCGGTGTACGGTGACGAGGCGCTGGAAGCCTACTTCGAAGAACACGAGGGCAACCTGGTGCAGAGCCCGAAGTCGATGCTGGGCTACAACCTGCACCCACGCGCCAAGCAGACCATCACCGGTATCGCCGCACACATCCTTGAACATATCCGCCTGACCGCCAGCGCACAGCTGGGGCAGCCGCTGCGCGCCGCCCTGCTGGGGCGCCCGGTGCAGTTCCGCAGCTCCATCGGTGATGCCGGCAACGCCCAGGCCCTGGATATCCTGCGCGAGGCCGCCAGCCAGGCCGGCTTCGACCAGATCGACTTCCTGGAAGAGCCCGCGGCCGCCGCCATGCACTACCACGCCGAAAGCCGTGAGCGGCACCAGGCGGTGATCGTCGATATCGGCGGCGGCACTACCGATATCGCGCATGCCGAGGTAGGTGGCGACGCGGCACCGCGCATCCACCGCGCCTGGGGTATCGCCCGCGGCGGCACCGATATCGACCTGGCATTGAGCCTGTCCAGCTACATGCCGCTGTTCGGCCGCGGCAGCACCCGCGTGCCCGCCCACCACTACGTGGAAGCGGCCACGGTGCAGGACATGACCCGCCAGCGCGAATTCCGCCTGCACAAGTACGACCACGTGGACGCACCCTGGGGCGACCGCCTGCAGGCACTGCAGGACACGGGCAACACCGCCCGCCTCTACCGCGACGTGGAACGCGCCAAGATCGCCCTGAGCAGCAGCCCGCAGCACCGCAGCACGCTGGACTACATTGCCCGCGACCTGCATGCCGACACCAGCGCCGAAGGCCTGACCGCTGCCGCGCACGGCTACCTGGAACAGATCCGGGCCCTGCTTGCGCAGGTCCGCAGTGATATCGGCGGCGATCCGGACGCGGTGTTCCTGACCGGTGGCATGTCCCGCGCCGGCTACCTGCGCCAGGCCGCGGCCGAGGCCTTCCCCGGTGCCCGCATGGTGCATGGCGAGCCCTCCCTGGGCGTGGTGCAGGGGCTGGCGCTGGCGGCAGCCAGCCGGAATTAACAAAACGTTACGCGAACTTTGCTACCCTCGGTAGGCTTGATAGGGCTCTACCTTCCGCCGGCTGCGCCGGTGTGTGTCCCCGGGTAGGGCCCGGCCCGCGCAGCGGGCCTTGCGGCCATGCCTTCTGGCTCGTTCATGGTCCGCGTACTACCCGAGCCGCCATCGAGACCCGCTTTGGGCACCCGCCTGGCCCCTGTGGCCGCACAACCTGAAGAAGCACCAGCACCCATCGACTGCCGCCGTTGTGATGCGGTCTGCTGCCGGTTGCCCGTGCTGCTGCAGGCGGGCGACGAGGTGCCCCGCCAGTATACCGCGCGCGACAGGCACGGCCGTGCCGTGATGGCGCGCAATGATGAAGGCTGGTGCGCGGCGATCGATCCCTATCACCTGCGCTGCACGATCTATTCGCAGCGCCCGGCGATCTGCCGCCAGTTTGCGATGGGCGGCGATGACTGCCGCCGCGAGCGGCAGGACTACCTGCGCCAGGCCGATGCCTGGTCGCTTTCCTCCCCTTCCACCTGACAGGAGCAACCATGCCCCGCAAGGCAAAGACCCCCGCGAAGGCCAGCAACAGCATCCGCAGCGAACGCAAGGGCGCGACCGCCACCACCGTGGTCAGCAGCGATTCGATCGCGTCCGATCTGGCCGCGTTCCGCAAGAGTGGTGGCAAGATCGAAGTACTTGGCACCACCTGGGCGCTGAAGAAAGCCAGCTGACCCACCCTGACCGCGGCGGCGCTGCCGCCGCGGCCTGCCGGGCCGGCTCAGCGGTCCAGACGGACCCGCACGCTGCCCGAGTGCGACTGCACACGGATATCCCCATCACCACTGCCCAGCCGGGTGTCCAGATGACTGCCCGGGCCATAGCGTGGGCGCTCGACACTGCCTGCATCGCTGTTGATCGAGCCGCTGAAGCTGTTGACCGACAGCTGCGCCGACACCGCACGCGGCAGCCGCAGGCTGACCGAGGCACTGACCGATTCCACGCTGATGCGGCCACCCGGCGCCAGCGCAGACGCCGACAGATCGATGCCGCCGGACACCGTTTCCACCGCCAGACGCTGGATGCGACCGGCGTCCACCCCGACCCTGCCCGACACCGTCTGCGCGCCGATATCACCGGAGACGCCGCCACCGGCCTGGATCTGCCCACTGACCGTGTTCACGTCCAGGCGCGGTGTCTGCAGCCGTGCGGTCACGTTGCCGCTGACGGTGTTGAGCTTGCTGTCGGCGCTGCGGCCTGCTGCGCTCAGATTCCCGCTGACCGTATCGGCTTGCAGCCGGCGCACGTCGATCCCACTGATGTCCTGGTCGGCACTGACGGTGCTGAGCAGCAGTTCGGACGAACGCGGGACATTGAGCACCAGCGTTGCTCCGCCGTTGTTGCTGCGGCGCGGGTATTCCACTTCCCAGCGCACGCGGTTGGCGCTTTTTTCCTGGCGCAGCTGCAGGCCGTCGCTGAGGCTGCCGGTCAGCTGCACATCGTTGCGGTCCCAGCCGCGCACCGTGACCTTGCCGGCCACGTTGCTCAGTTCAATCCGGCCGCCACTGGCCAGGGCGTGGCGTTCGTCCACGCGGGTGTCGGCCAGCGCCAACGAGGGCAACAGCAGCAGCGCAGCAGACAGGGGAAGCAAGGCTCGCATCGGGAATCTCCTCAGGTTGTCAGTCCGGCGGCGGCCTGTGCCGCCTGCCGGGTCAGTTCCAGCCGCAGCGCGTAGGTGCGCCGCAGTTGTGCCAATAGATGTGCAGCGCGCGGGTCCTGCGCCATGGCGGCGCGGATCTGCACCACGCTGCGGTCCAGTTCCTGCAGGGCCGGCTGCCATTCCGGCGCACGTTCTGCCGGCAGTGATGCCACCGCCTGCTGGTATTGCGCGGTCATCGCGTTCGCCTGCACCTGCAGGCTGCCCGGCGCCGGCCCGCTGTCTGGCCGCCACGGCGCCACCGCAAACACCGCCAGGCCCGCGGCCAGCGCCGCGCCCAGTGGCCACCACGCGCGGCGCAGTGGGCGGCGCCGCAGCACCACCACTGGGGGCGGGGTGGTGGCATGCGGCACCGGTTCGCGCGGTGGCAGCCGTGCCGACAACTGCGCCCAGCCTTCCGCCGGCGGCGTGCGTTGCTGCGGCAGCGCGCGCAGCCGCGCCAGCAGGTCGTGATCGGGATCGGGTGTGGTCATGTCATGTCTCCCAGCCGCGCACGCAACAGACCGCGCGCGCGATGCAACTGTGCCTTGGAACTGCCGACGGCCATCTGCAGTTGCTCGGCGATTTCATGGTGTTTCCAGCCTTCGATGTCATGCAGCACCAGCACGGCACGGGCGCGCGGCGGCAGCATCGCCAGTGCACGTTCCAGATCGCGCTCGGTGCCGGCGCAACGGTCATGCACGGCCAGTTCCGGCAGACCACCCTCCATGTCATCCAGGCTGTCGTGGTCGTGCCCGCCGGCGCGTGTGCGCAGCTCCATCAGCGCCGCGTTTACGCCAAGGCGGTGCAGCCAGGTGGCCAGGCTGCTTTCAAAGCGGAACCCGGGCAAGGCCTTCCAGGCCTGCAGGAACGCTTCCTGCAATGCATCCTCGGCGCGCGCCTGCTGGCCGCCGCACAACCGCCACAGCACCGCAAACAGGCGCGGTGCATGACAGCGGTACAAGCGTTCGTAGGCCGAGGTATCGCCCGCCGCTGCCGCCCGTATCAACGCGGGCTCATCGGGCGCATCCGTGGCGGCAGGGGGCGGCATGGTGGTGTCGAGCATAGCGCTTGGATGCAGCGCCCCGGCAAAAGGTTTAGACGGCCCGCAGCCGCTTCGGCATGCAACCTTTTCTGTCGCCGCTGCATCCATGCCTGCATCCCCCCGCGTGGCCGCAGGCCCGGAGACCCCATGTCCGCCACCCACTGTGCTGCGCTGCTGGCCATCGCAATCTGCATGGCGCAGCAGGGCCTGGGCCTGACGCTGCAGTGGCACGGCGAGGCCCACGGCGCATGCCTGCAGCGGCACCGCCAGGCGCTGGTCTGCGTGCAGTGGCCACCTGCAGTCGAAACGCCATCGCGCGCCGGGTAACATCGGGCGTTGTTCTCCGCTACCCGCTGTCGCCCCATGATGTTGTCATTGAAGGATCACCTGCCGGCCTGGAGCCACCCGTGGCTGGAATATACGGGCATCGCCCTGCAGATCGTGCTGGTGATGGTGGTCGCGTGGCTGTTGCGGGTGCTGGCCCGTCGCCTGATCCGACGCTTTTCCGAGCACTACACGCTGCCGCAGGAAATGGCGATGGGCGCGCGGCGGATCAGCAGCTTCGTGGTCTATTTCAGCGCCCTGCTGTACATCCTCAGCCTGCTGGGTGCATCGCCTTCGGTGCTGTGGACCGCCTTCACCGGCTTTGCCGCGGTGGGTGCAGTGGCCTTCTTCGCGGCCTGGAGCGTGCTGTCCAACATCTTCTGCACGCTGCTGATCTTCACCACCCGCCCGTTCCGCCTGCACGATTACATCGAAGTGCTGGAGAACGGTGAGAAGCCGGGCCTGAAGGGCCGGGTGATCGACGTGAACCTGATCTACACCACGCTGCAGGAGACCGGCGATGGCCACCAGGGCACGGTGCTGCAGCTGCCCAACAACCTGTTCTTCCAGCGCACGGTGCGGCGCTGGCGCGACCCGTCGCAGGCCCCCGGCGGCATCCAGGGCGACGGCTGAGGGGGGCTTTGCAGGGCTTGCAGCCCTGCACCTGCTCAATGCAACGGCAACGGCAACGGCAACGTCAAAAGCGGGCTATCCGTGGGTTGGCGGGGTGGGT
>NZ_DAMBCN010000029.1:0-57864 GCF_032056425.1 Stenotrophomonas sp. | reverse complement strand
CCAGCAGGTCACAGGTATTGCCGTACCGGTCGCGGAACACCGCAACGGTGGCATAGGGTTCTTCGCGCGGGGTTTCCAGGAATTCCACCCCGGCGGCCAGCATGGCGGCGTGGTCGCGGCGGAAATCGTCGGTGTTCAGGAAGAAGCCGACGCGGCCACCGGTCTGGTTGCCGATACGGCTGCGCTGTTCCTCGTTGCTGGCGCGGGCCAGCAGCAGGGCGGCGGCGCTGCCGTCGGTCGGCCCGACCACCACCCAGCGCTTGCTGCCCTGGTCGATGTCCTCAAGCAGGGCAAAGCCCAGCTTGCCGGTGTACCAGGCAATGGCTTCGTCGTAGTCGGCCACCACCAGGGTGGTCAGGGCAATGCGACGGCTCATGCCGACAGCGCCGCCTGCTGCGCGGCCAGCAGTTCGCCCACGCCCTTTTCGGCCAGGCCCAGCAGCGCATCCAGTTCATCGCGGCGGAAGGCGTGGCCTTCGGCCGTGCCCTGCAGTTCGATGAAGCCGCCGCCATCGTTCATGACCACGTTCATGTCGGTGTCGCAGTCGCTGTCTTCGGCGTAGTCCAGGTCCAGCACCGGGGTGCCGCGGTACACGCCCACCGACACGGCGGCCACCGCGCCCAGGATCGGGTTGCGCTTGATGTCACCGCGCTTCATCAGCACGTTCACCGCATCGACCAGGGCCACGTACGCACCGGTGATGGCGGCGGTGCGGGTGCCGCCGTCGGCCTGCAGCACGTCGCAGTCCAGGGTGATGGTGCGTTCGCCCAGCGCATTGCGGTCCACGCAGGCGCGCAGGCTGCGGCCGATCAGGCGCTGGATTTCCAGGGTGCGGCCGCCCTGCTTGCCACGCGCCGCTTCACGGTCGCTGCGGGTGTGGGTGGCGCGCGGCAGCATGCCGTACTCGGCGGTCACCCAGCCTTCGCCCTTGCCGCGCAGGAAGCCCGGCACGCGGTTTTCCACGCTGGCGGTGCACAGCACGCGGGTTTCACCGAAGCAGACCAGCACCGAGCCTTCGGCGTGGCGGGTGAAACCGCGTTGGATGACGACCGGACGGAGCTGGTCGGGCTGGCGGCCACTGGGGCGGGCATCGGACATGGTGCGAATTCCCTGAAGGGTAAGACGGGCAGGTACGCCGCCATGCCCGCACCCGTCAGGGGCAGGCAGGGAGGCTCGAATAGGGCCGCTAGGGTACCATTCCCCCTTTGAGAGCATCGGAAACGCTGATGATTCGAAGCATGACGGCCTATGCCGGTGGCGAGCGCGCCACGGCCTGGGGCACGCTGGGCTGCGAGCTGCGGTCGGTCAACCACCGCTTCCTGGAAGTGGGCACCCGCCTGCCCGAGGAACTGCGTGCGCTGGAACCGCAGCTGCGCGAACGCATCGCCGCGCGCCTGAGCCGCGGCAAGCTGGACCTGGTGATGCGCCTGCGCGCCCCGGAAGCCGCCGCCAGCCTGCAGGTGAACGAAGCGCTGCTGGGCCAGCTGGGCCAGTTGGCGCACCGCCTCACCTCGGATTTCCCCAACCTGCAGGTCAGCTTCACCGATCTGCTGCAGCTGCCGGGCGTCACCCAAGGCGAGGCCACCGATGCCGCCGCCCTGCAGGTGGAAGCGCTGGCCCTGCTGGAGCAGGTGCTGGACGGCTTCGTGGCCGCGCGTGAGCGTGAAGGCGACAAGCTGGCCACCGCCATTGCCGAACGCGTGGATGCGATCGAGCGCATCGCTGCCGACGTACGCACGCTCATTCCGGCCATTCGCGACGGCCAGCGCGCCAAGCTGGCCGCCCGCCTGGCCGACCTGCCGCACCCGGTCGACCCCGGCCGCGCCGAGCAGGAACTGGTCATGTGGCTGCAGAAGCTGGACGTGGATGAAGAGCTGGACCGCCTGGGCAGCCACATCGCGGAAATCCGCCGCGTGCTGAAGCAGCGCGAACCGGTCGGCCGCCGCCTCGATTTCCTGCTGCAGGAATTCAATCGCGAAGCCAACACCCTGGGTTCCAAGTCGGTGGACAGCCGCACCTCCAACGCGGCGGTGGAACTGAAGGTGCTGATCGACCAGATCCGCGAACAGGTGCAGAACATCGAATGAGCAGCCAGCCCACCCCGATCGGTGCGCCCGCGCGCGGCACCCTGTACATCGTGGCCGCGCCGTCCGGCGCCGGCAAAAGCAGCATCGTCAACGCCACCCTGGCGCGCGACCCGCAGATCGCGCTGTCGATCTCCTTCACCTCGCGCGCCATGCGCCCGGGCGAAGTGAACGGCGAGCACTACCACTTCGTCACCGCCGAGAAGTTCGAGGAAATGATCGCCGCCGGCGATTTCTTCGAACATGCCTGGGTGCACGGCGACTGGAAGGGCACCGCTCGGCAGTCGGTGGAACCGCAGCTGGCCGCCGGCCAGGACGTGCTGCTGGAAATCGACTGGCAGGGTGCGCAGCAGGTGCGCCAGCTGGTGCCGGGCACGGTGACGGTGTTCATTCTGCCGCCGTCCAAGCAGGCCCTGCAGGACCGCATGCGCAAGCGCGGCCAGGACAGCGAGGCGGTGATCGCCCAGCGGCTGGGTGCGGCGCGCGAGGAAATGCTGCACTTCAACGACTTCGACTACGTGATCGTGAACGAAGTCTTCGACACCGCCGTAAACGAGCTGTGCGCCATCTTCACCGCCAGCCGCCTGCGCCGGGAAGCCCAGAAGGTCCGCCACGCCGGCCTTATCCAGGCCCTGCTGACCCCGGATTCGGGCGCAACTGACTGATTCCAAAAGGCTCCGCCAGGGGTTGGCTTGATTTTGTCCAGCCCCTGGCCGTACACTCCGTCCCCTTTCCCTCATTCGACTGAGCGGCCGACCGGTCGCCGGGAGCCCGTATGGCCCGCATTACCGTAGAAGATTGCCTGGAAGTCGTTAACAACCGTTTCGACCTGGTCATGATGGCCTCCAAGCGCGCCCGCCAGCTCGCCAATGGCGTGCAGGCCACGCTGGACAACAGCGAAACCGAAGACAAGCCGACCGTGCTGGCGCTGCGCGAAATCGCCGCCCGCAAGATCGACAACGCGCTGATCGACGAAGTCGAGAAGGCCGAGCGCGAGCGTGCCGAGCGCGAAGCGCTGGAATGGGCCGCCGCGGAAGTGGTTGCCGACGAAGACATGTCCAAGAACGACGATTGATCGCATCGATCAAGGTCATTGCTGGACAGCCGAACAGCCCGCCCCGTGCGGGCTGTTTCGCATTCAGGGTTTGCCGTAAACGTCGCGCTGGAATAGGCTTCGGGCATGAACCCAGGCCCCACTGCCAAGGTAGCCGCGCCCACCGCCGCGGCCGTACCTGATTACGTCCTCCAGCTTGAACGCGCCGCCCACTACCTGCCCCCCGAGCAGCTGCCGCTGCTGCGCCGGGCCTGGGAAGTCGGTGCGTCGGCACATGCTGGGCAGACGCGCAAGTCGGGCGAACCCTACATCACCCATCCGGTGGCCGTGGCCCAGGTGCTGGCCGAGCTGGGCCTGGATGTCGAAGCGCTGATCGCTGCGATCCTGCACGACACCATCGAAGACACCCCGCTGACCCGCGAGGAACTGGCCGCCGAGTTCGGCGAAGCCGTGGCCGAGCTGGTCGACGGCGTGACCAAGCTGGACAAGCTGAAGTTCCGCGACCGCCAGGAAGCGGCCGCCGAAAGCTTCCGCAAGATGCTGCTGGCGATGTCGCGCGACCTGCGCGTGATCATGATCAAGCTGGCCGACCGCCTGCACAACATGCGCACGCTGGGCGCGCAGAGCCGCGAAGCGCGCGGCCGCATCGCCCGCGAGACGCTGGAGATCTATGCGCCCATCGCCCAACGCCTGGGCATGAGCCTGGTCAAGAGCGAACTGCAGAACCTGGGCTTCAAGGCGCTGTACCCGTGGCGCCACGCGATCATCGAAAAGCACATCCGCAGCCAGCCGGTGGTGCGCCGCGAGGCCATGGCGCAGGTGGAAGTGCAGCTGTCGCAGCGGTTGGCCAAAGAAGGCCTGGAACACCGTCTGGTCAGCCGCATCAAAACCCCGTGGAGCATCTACAACAAGATGCGCGACGAGAACAAATCGTTCGATCAGGTGATGGACGTGTTCGGCTTCCGCCTGGTCGTGCGCAGTGTGCCCAGCTGCTACCACTCGCTGGGCGCGGTGCACGCCACGTTCAAACCGCTGGACGGTCGCTTCCGCGATTTCATCGCCATTCCCAAGGCCAACGGCTACCAGTCGCTGCACACGGTGCTGTTCGGGCCGTACGGTTCGCCCATCGAAGTGCAGATCCGCACCGAGGAAATGGACCTGATCGCCGAACGCGGCGTGGCCGCGCACTGGACCTACAAATTCGGCGGCGACACCCCCAACAGCGCGCAGAGCCGGGCCCATGCCTGGATCGTCGAACTGATCGATTCGCAGCGTGCGGCCGGTTCGTCGCTGGAATTCCTCGACAACGTGAAGGTCGACCTGTTCCCGGACGAGGTCTACCTGTTCACCCCGAAGGGCAAGATCCTGGCCCTGCCGCGCAACGCAACCGCGCTGGATTTCGCCTACGCCGTGCACACCGACGTGGGCAACATGGCCGTGGCCTCGCGCGTGGACAAGAAGCTGGTGCCGCTGCGCACCAAGCTGGTGTCGGGGCAGTCGGTGGAAATCATCACTGCGCGTTCGGCCACGCCCAAGCCGCAGTGGCTGGAATTCGTGGTGACCAGCAAGGCGCGCACCGCCATCCGCCACCAGTTGAAGCAGCTGGAACACGAAGACGCCGTGCAGCTGGGCCACCGCATGCTGGACCGCGCGCTGGAAGCGATGGATTCGTCGCTGGAGCGCCTGCCCAAGGGCCGCCTGGACGCCTTCCTGGCCGAGCACCGCTACCCGCGCCTGGAAGCGCTGCTGGCCGAAGTGGCGCTGGGCAACTGGATGCCGACCCAGGCCGCACAGGCGCTGATGTCGTATGCGGAACTGCGTGGTGGCCCGCGCCACCATTCGCAGGAAAAGATCCTGATCAACGGCAGCGAGCGCGGCGTGGTCACCTTCGCCGGTTGCTGCCAGCCGATTCCCGGCGACGAGATCATGGGCTACCACACCGCCGGCAAGGGCATCGTGGTGCACCGCATGGATTGCCCGAACCTGGCCGAGCTGCGTAAATCGCCCGAACGCTGGGTGCCGATCGGTTGGGATACCACCGTGTCCGGCGATTACGACACTGCCCTGGTGGTGGAAGTGGAGAACGGCACCGGCGTGCTGGCGCAGTTGGCCGCAGCCATCGCGCAGAGCCACTCCAACATCGAGCGCGTGGATTATCTGGACCGCGACTTCAACGCCGCCGTGCTGGCGTTCAACATCCAGGTGCGCGACCGCAACCACCTGGCCGAAGTGATGCGCCGCCTGCGCCGCCTGTCGGTCGTCCAGTCGGTACGCCGGCAATAACCCCGCTTCGGGTCCGGGGTCGGATCCCTCTCCAACGGAGAGGGCTCTGACCCCATCGCGGGACTGAATCACACGCACGGGGTCAGAGCCGTTTCCCGTAGGGAAACGGATCCGACCCCAGCCGACATCGCGCCCACCCGGTACAATCACCGCTCTGTTTTCCCAATGCACCGGAGCGACCATGTCCCGCCAGATCATCAACACCGAAAAGGCACCCGCCGCCATCGGCCCGTACTCGCAGGCCGTGCGCGCCGGCAACACCGTGTACTTCTCCGGCCAGATTCCGCTGGACCCGGCCACCGGTGACATCGTCGGCGCCGGCGATGTCGAAGCGCAGGCCCGCCGCGCCTTCGACAACCTCAAGGCCGTGGCCGAAGCGGCCGGGGGTTCGCTGGACAAGGTCGTGCGCCTGGGCCTGTACCTGACCGACCTGGCCGAATTCGCCAAGGTCAATGCGGTCATGCAGGACTACTTCCAGGCCCCGTTCCCGGCCCGTTCCACCATCGAAGTCTCGGGCCTGCCCAAGGGCGCCAACTTCGAGGTCGACGCGGTGATGGTCATCGACTGACCGCCACGTGGCACGCAAGGCGGCGGTCACCCCGGCACTGTCACCGTCCGGCGAAGCATCCCTGGCGATGCTGGCCGGCGTGGGCCCGGCCGTGGCCGCCAAACTGCAGGCGCGTGGCCTGGCCACCCTGCAGGATCTGTGGCTGCACCTGCCACTGCGCTATGAAGACCGTACCCGCCTGACTCTGATCGAAGACCTGCGCAACGGCGTGCCGGCGCAGGTGGATGTGCGCGTGGTGGCGGTCGAACGTGGCATGCGCCATCGGCCCATGCTGAAGGTGGCGGTGGAGGACGAAGGCCGCGGCACCCTGGTGCTGCGCTTCTTCCACTTCCGCCAGCAGCAGGTGGGCCAGTTCGCGGTGGGCAACCGGCTGCGCTGCTTCGGCACGCCCAAGCCAGGCCATCTGGGGCTGGAAATCGTCCACCCCAGCTACCAGGTGCTGGGCCGCAACGACGATCCCGACCTGGGTGATCGCCTGGACCCGGTCTATCCCACGGTGGAAGGCGTGGGGCCGATGACGATGCGCAAGCTGATCGGCCAGGCCCTGGACCGCCTTCCCGAAGAAGACACGCTGGAGCTGCTGCCCAATGGCTGGCTCGATGGCCTGGGCCTGCCCTCGCTGCGCAGCGCGCTGCTGACCGTACACCGGCCGCCGCCGGATGCCGATCTGGCCGCACTGGCCGCAGGCACCCATCCGGCGCAGCGGCGCCTGGCGATGGAAGAACTGCTGGCCCACCACCTCAGCCTGCGCCGCCAGCGCATTGCCCTGCAGGCGCACCACGCACCGCCGCTGGCGGGCCCGGGCAAGCTGGCCAAGGCCCTGCTGAAACAGCTGCCGTTCGCACTGACCGGCGCGCAGGCGCGCGTGTTCAAGCAGATCCGCGAAGACCTGGCACGGCCCAGCCCGATGCTGCGGCTGGTGCAGGGCGACGTCGGCTCCGGAAAGACCGTGGTGGCCGCGCTGGCCGCCATGCTGGCGGTGGAGCAGGGCAAGCAGGTCGCGCTGGCCGCGCCGACCGAACTGCTGGCCGAGCAGCACCTCAACAATCTGCGCGGCTGGCTGGAGCCGCTGGGCGTGCGTGTGAGCTGGCTGGCCGGCAAGGTCACCGGCAAGGCGCGCGCCAAGGTAATCGAGCAGGTGGCCAGCGGCGAAGCCCAGGTCGTGGTCGGCACCCATGCGTTGATGCAGGATGCGGTGGTGTTCCAGGACTTGGCTCTGGCCATCGTCGATGAGCAGCACCGCTTCGGCGTGCACCAGCGGCTGGCCCTGCGTGACAAGGGCGCGGGCGCGCACAGCGTGCCGCACCAGCTGGTGATGACCGCCACGCCCATTCCGCGCACGCTGGCGATGTCCGAATACGCCGATCTGGATGTCTCGGCCATCGACGAACTGCCGCCTGGCCGCACGCCGGTGCAGACCGTGGCGCTGAACAACGACCGCCGCCCCGAACTGATCGAACGCATCGCCCTGGCCTGCCAGGAAGGGCGCCAGGTGTACTGGGTGTGCACCCTCATCGAGGAAAGCGAAGAGCTGGATGCCACGCCGGCGCAGGCGACCTACGAATCGCTGCAGGCGCTGTTGCCGGGCGTGCGCGTGGGCCTGGTGCATGGCCGCCTGAAGGCGGCGGAAAAGCTGGCCACCATGGTCGCGTTCAAGGCCGGCGAGATTGATCTGCTGGTGGCCACCACCGTGATCGAAGTGGGCGTGGACGTGCCCAATGCCTCGTTGATGGTGATCGAGAACGCCGAGCGCTTGGGCCTGGCCCAGCTGCACCAGCTGCGCGGCCGCGTCGGCCGTGGTTCGGCCGTGTCGCGCTGCGTGCTGCTGTACCAGGCACCGCTTTCGCAGATGGCGCGCGAGCGCCTGCAGACCATGCGCGAAACCAACGATGGCTTCGTCATTGCCGAAAAGGATCTGGAACTGCGCGGCCCCGGCGAACTGCTGGGCACCCGCCAGACCGGCCTGGCCGGGTTCCGCATTGCCGACCTGGCCCGCGACGCCGGCCTGCTGCCGGGCGTGCACGACCTGGCCGAACGCCTGCTGGCCCAGCAGCCCGCGCTGGCCGACCGCGTGGTGCAGCGCTGGATCGGCACCGCCGTGCGCTACGCCTCGGCGTAACTGCCGAAGGGGTCAGATACCTTTGCGCAGCAAAGGGCTCTGACCCCATTCCCGGAACGCTCATCCACGCATGGCGTGGATCTACTTCGCGCTGCGCGCGTGAGTCGAGCATGGCTCGACTCTACAGACAGCCTTCCCGATCATTTTGTTCATCCACGCATGGCGTGGATCTACTGGCCACCGGGAAACTGTCGAAGGCGGGGTGGGTCCGGTTGCGGGGGAGTGAGCCGCATGGATGCGGCAACCGAGCTTGCATGGACGTACTTGCAGCGTCCCCCGCAACCGGACCCACCCCGCCATCCCCCAGCAAACCAGCTTTTGACGTTGCTGTTGCTCCTGCCTCAGCGGGTGCAGGGCGCAGCCCTGCCGAACCCCAGCCCCCGTACTTGCAACGGTCATCAACCCGGTCCACACTTCGTTGCCGATCTGAAGACGGCAACGATGACCCACAAGATCCCGCTGTTGATCGACACCGACCCCGGTGTGGACGACGCCCTGGCCCTGCTGATGGCCTTCGCCGATGAACGGCACGACGTGGTGGCCCTGACCATCGCCGCCGGCAATGTCGGCCTTGAATACACCGTCCGCAACGCTCTCAAGCTCTGCGACATCGTCGGCCGCACCGACGTGCCGGTGTTCGCCGGCAGCCCAGATCCGCTGCTGCACCCTTCGGTGGACGCGGCCCACGTGCACGGCCGCGACGGCTACGGCGACGTGGATCTGCCGCCGCCCAGCCGCCAGGCCGAAACCGAACACGCCGCGCTGGCCATCCTGCGCCTGTCGCACCAGTACGCCGGTGAGCTGATGCTGGTGATGCTTGGCCCGCTGACCAACCTCGCGCTGGCGCTGAAGCTGGATCCGACCCTGCCCCAGCGCATCAAGCGCATCGTGGTGATGGGCGGTGCCGTCACCTGCCACGGCAACATCACCCCGGCCGCCGAATTCAACATCGCCTTCGACCCGGAAGCGGCGCATGTGGTGTTCACCTCGTTCAAGCACCTGCTGGTGTCGGACTGGGAAGCCACCGTCGCCCACGGTCTGCCGCTGCAGCAGGCCGAGCAGTGGCTGCAGGCCGATTCCGACCGCGCACGCTTCTATGAGCTGATCTCGCGCAAGACCCGCGCGCTGTCCGAAGACGCCAAGGGTGGCCGCTGGTACACCGCCGATGCGGTGGCAATGGCCTGGGCGCTGAACCCGGAAGGCCAGCTGCAGGTGGAATCGCGGCCGCTGAACGTGGAACTGAACGGGACGTTCAGCCGCGGCGCCACCATCGTCGACTGGAACCGCCAGACCGGCCAGCCCGACAACTGCGACCTGCTGATGGCCTACGACCAGGGCCGTTTCGAGGCGCTGGTACGCCAGGCCCTGGGCGCGGTCTGAGGCCAATGCCCACGCACCGGTTGCCCCGCGCGGCAACCGGTGCTTATAATGCCGCTCTTGACCACCAGCCCATTTACGGTGTGAGCCCATGAAGGCCGATATCCATCCGAACTACCGCGACGTCGTCTTCGAAGACGTCACTTCCGATTTCAAGATCCTGACCCGCTCGACCATGGCGACCAAGGAAACCACCACCTGGACCGACGGTAACGAATACCCGCTGGTCAAGGTCGAAATTTCCTCGGCTTCGCACCCGTTCTACACGGGCAAGCACAAGGTCATCGACACCTCGGGCCGTATCGACAAGTTCCAGAAGCGCTACGCGCGCTGATACGTCGTTACTGCTTGGAACCGACGGCCGCGCATTGCGCGGCCGTTTGTTTTTGTCCGGCGCCTGCCCAACAGGCGTTTGGAATGGCGGAACAGATCGTTCAGGGGATGACCTCTTTGCCCATCAAGGCCGCTTGCCGGCAGGGCTGCGCGTGCCCGTCGTCTACGACTTCCGTCTAGCACCCGACAAATGCTGCTGTGCGATAATGACCTGATCCCCGGCACAGGCCGAGGACGTCATTCACGTGCCTGACCAATGCGCTTGGGCAGGCGCCTTCCCATGAAGGAGCGCACACAGTGTCCGATCTTGATCAGGTCACGCTCAACGCCGGCGACAAGTCGGTCGTTCTGCCCGTCATCAAACCCACCCTTGGCAACGACTGCGTCGACATTGCGAAGCTGACCAAGGAAACGGGGTTCTTCACCTACGATTCCGGCTTCACTGCCACCGCCAGCTGCAAGTCGGCCATCACCTACATCGATGGCGACAAGGGCGTGCTGCTGTACCGCGGCTACCCGATTGAACAGCTGTCGGAAAAGTCGAGCTACGTCGAAGTGGCCTACCTGCTGATCAACGGCGAGCGCCCGAGCGCCGAGCAGCTGAAGGCCTTCACCGATGAGCTGACCGCCGAAGCCAACGTCGACGATTCGGTCAACGCGCTGATCGCCAGCTTCGCCAAGGATGCCCACCCGATGGCCATCCTGGCTGCCGCCATCGCGCAGCTGTCGGCCATCTACCACGACTCGCTGGATCTGTCCGACGCCGAACAGCGGCGCCAGGCTGCCGTGCGCCTGATCGCCAAGGTGCCGACCCTGTCGGCCCTGATCTACCGCCACGGCAAGGGCCTGCCGGCCAACAAGCCGGACACCTCGCTGGACTACGTCAGCCGCTTCCTGAAGCAGACCTTCGAGTCGGCCGACGGCCAGTACGATCTGAACCCGGACGTGGTGAAGGCGCTGGACCTGCTGTTCATCCTGCACGCCGACCACGAGCAGAACGCCTCGACCTCGACCGTGCGCCTGGTCGGTTCGACCGGTGCCAACCCGTACGCGTCGGTCGCCGCTGGCGTCACCGCGCTGTGGGGTCCGGCCCACGGCGGCGCCAACGAAGCCGTGCTGAAGATGCTGGAAGAAATCGGTTCGGCCGACAACGTCGAATCGGCCGTGGTGAAGGCCAAGGACAAGACCTCGGGCTTCCGCCTGATGGGCTTCGGTCACCGCGTGTACAAGAACTTCGACCCGCGCGCCAAGGTCATCGGTGAGATGACCAGCAAGGTGCTCAAGCAGCTGGGCGTACAGGATCCGCTGCTGGACGTGGCCGTGAAGCTGGAACAGGCCGCGCTGCAGGACGAATACTTCGTCGCCCGCAAGCTGTACCCGAACGTCGATTTCTACAGCGGCATCATCTACAAGGCGCTGCAGATCCCGACCGAGATGTTCACCGTCATGTTCGCCCTGGGCCGTACCTCCGGCTGGGTCTCGCATTGGCTGGAACAGCAGGTCGATCCGGAAATGAAGATCGGCCGTCCGCGCCAGGTCTACACCGGCAGCGACGTGCGCGACTACCAGGGCTGATCGCCTGCGGTAAGTTGTGAGAAGAACGCCCCGCACTGCGGGGCGTTTTTTTTGCGTCGTGCATGCCCTCGGCGCCGGCACCGTCCCCGGTAGCGCCGGGCCATGCCCGGCGGCTTTTGCCCGGTCCACGCATGTCGCGGATCCACCCGTGCAAAGACCGTGTGATTCAAGGGTCTCGCCAGCTTCACAACCGCGCGCGCAGCCTCAGTACGCACGCTGCACCCGCAGCCGTAGATACGGAGCGTCCACCCCATGAGTACCCGATTCGACCCACCCGAGCGCGGCGCGCTCGGCCCCGACGTCGCCACCGTCGTCACCGCCCCCATCGTCGCGCCGCCCAGCGAGAGCGCCGTCTCCTGGGGCGCGATCTTCGCCGGTGCCGCCGCCGCGGCCGCGCTCTCGCTCATCCTGTTGATCCTCGGCGTCGGCCTCGGCCTGTCATCGGTCTCGCCGTGGTCTTTCGAAGGGGTCAGCAAGGAAACCTTCGGCTGGTCCAGCATCGCCTGGCTCACCTTCACCGCCTTGGCCGCCTCCGGCCTCGGCGGCTACCTCGCCGGTCGCCTGCGCACGAAGTGGACGCAGATCCACGGCGATGAAACCTACTTCCGCGATACCGCGCACGGCTTCGTGTCGTGGGCCGTGGCCACGCTGCTCACCGCGGGCCTGCTGACCTCAGCCATTGGCGGCGTGCTGGGCGCCGGTGCCAAGGTTGCCGGTGCCTCTGCAGGTGCTGCCGCTTCCACGGCTGGCGTAGCGGCTGCGGGCGCAGGCAGTGCTGCCGCTGCCGCACCGGAAGGCGACCTCAACTACTGGGTGGATTCGCTGTTCCGCAATGCCACCCAGCCGGGCCCGGATGCCGCCAGTGCACCGCCGGCGCCGCCCGCACCGGGCGCGGCGCCGGGCAATGCTCCGATGGACCCGGCCGCGCCGCCGCCGGTCGCCAGCCCCGGCCCGCGCGATGCACGCATGGCGCCGCCGCCGCCGCGCCCGATGCCGGGCCATGGCCCGATGGGTGACCGCCGAGAAGTGCGAGCCGAAGTCAACCGCATCATCGTCAACAGCCTGCAGGGCGAGGGCCTGGACCCGGCCGACACCCAGTACCTGTCGCAACTGATCGCGCGCGAGACCGGCATGAGCCCGGCCGAAGCGCAGGCCCGCGTGACCGACGTGCAGACGCGCATGCGTGCAGCGCTGGAAAAGGCCAAGAACACCGCCAAGCAGGCGGCGGATGACGCGCGCAAGGCCACGGCGTACGCCGCACTGTGGCTGTTCATCACCCTGCTGATCGGCGCGTTCTTCGCCAGCCTCAGCGCCACCTGGGGCGGCCGTCGCCGCGACCTTTGAACGAGGAGACCTGAGATGAAAATGATTCTGCTCTGGCTGTTGGGCGTGCCGATTCCGCTGCTGATCCTGTACGCGATTTTCTTCTGACAGCGCACGATTGAACGATTCGACCATCAGGCCGCCGCATGGCGGCCTGATGCGTTTGGCATCCGTGTACACCATCCACGCATGGCGCTTCCCATCCGATAGCGCCGGGCCATGCCCGGCGGCTGTTGGCGCAATCAACCACTCTCCACCCATCCCTCGCAAACGCGCAATGCATGTTTTTGCATTCTGCAGTGAGGAAAGTTGTATTGAACTGGATCATTGAACTGCGTCGAGGAACGCGCTTAACACCCCGCGTTTTAGGAATCGTTGAATGGATTCGGAATGGGTCGGATTTCTACCATTGTCTCCGTCGCGACTTTCCCACCCGAACGTCGCGGCGCTTCCCTCCCTCCTCCTCCTCCTGGGAGGGAAGCTCTCCATTTACTGTCCGAGAGAGACAACCCGATGAACGCCATTCTGAAGAAGGCCGCGCTCGCTGCAGCGCTGGTCACCGCCTCGCTGTCCGCGCACGCCGCTGAATCCCACATACAGGTCTACGCCGACGTTGATCTGACCCTGGCCCTGCTGAAGGAAGACGGCAGCGCGTTGCCCACCGAAGTGCGCCTGACCCATGTACCGGGCCTGGGCCTGACCCCCCACACCGAGCGCGTGCGCATCTACACCAACGACGAAGACATGGACGTGGGCGTGCGTTTGATCACCGCGCCCAGCTTGGTGCGCACCGACGGCGCCGCACCGGCCGTGCCGCTCACCGTCAGCCTCATGGGGCGCGCGCTCACCGTGGCCGAGCAGGACTTCCTGGCTGCGGATCTGTATAGCGGTGCGCTGGAAGGCCACTCGGTTGTGATGGATCTCAATATCGGCCAGACCACCCGTGCCCCGTTGACCGTGGCCGGCAAGTACGAAGGCATGGTCAGCATCGCAATGGTGCAGAAGGCCGGCACCCCGTAACACCCTGTGCCGGCCCACACATCGGGCCGGCCTTTTCAGGCTACTCCCCATGAAAGCCCACGCACCCGCCGTCACCCGGCTGGCGATGGCGCTCGCCTTGTCGATGGCCACGCCGCTGGTCGCGGCACGCGGCGTTCCCGCCGGTTTTGAAGATCTGGTTGAAGGCCAGACCGAGCAACTCGACATCCGCCTGTTCGGCCGCAGCGCCGGGCTGTCGCCGGTGCGCGTCACCCTGGAACACGTGCAGGTGGAAGACCCCGCGCGAGTGCTGCAGGCGCTTGATCTTCCCGCCGAGGCGCAGGCCGCGCTGCTGCCCGCGCTGTCGCAGCCGCTGCCGCGCAACAGCCACCTGGCCTGCCGCTACGGCAGCGGCACCGCCGGCTGTGGCTATCTGGATCCGCCGGAAGACCCGGCGGCCGTGCGCGCGCTGTACGACGAAGGCGAGGGCGCACTGCGCCTGTTCGTGGCCCGGCAGTGGATCCGCGGCGAGCCCGCCAACGACCGCTTCCACCAGATCAGCCGCAACGCCGAGAACGCCTTCCTGCACCAGCAGACCCTCAATTTCAGCGGCGGCCGCGGCCACCAGGCGCTCACCGCGCAGGGTGCCGGCACGCTGGGCCTGTTCCAGCGCGGCCACGCCATGGTCGATTGGAACTTCAACAGCCAGCAGTACCGCGGTGGCCGCCGCCGCCAGGATTTCCAGTTCGACAATGCCTACTACCGCCACGACCTGGGCCAGCAGCACTACCTGCAGGCCGGGCGCATGGACCGCCGCAACCTGTCCAGCCCGCAGGGCGGCACCTTCAGTTTCACCATGCTGCCGATGGACCGCTTCCAGGGCTTGCGCGTTGGTACCACCCAGGCCTACGTGGACGCCGAGAGCGCGGTGCAGGCCACGCCGCTCACCGTGCTGCTGGCGCGTGATGCCCGCGTGGATGCCTTCGATGGCGAACGCCTGCTGCAGACCTTCTACCTGCAGGCCGGCATCAACGAACTGGACACCCGCCGTTTTCCGTTCGGCAGCTACACCGTGATGCTGCGCATCTACGAAGACGGCGTGCTGGTGCGCAGCGAAGACGCGCCCTTCGACAAGGGTGGCAACTGGGCCAACGGCAGCGTGCAGTGGTTCCTGCAGGGCGGCCGCCGCAACGAGCGCCGCGATGATCGCTTCAACGACGAACTGGCCGCCATGGCCGGCCTGCGCGTGCCGCTGGGGCGCGATGCGGCGGTGACCGCCGGCGTGGCCGACCTCGGCGGCTTCAGCTATGGCGAGCTGCGCCTGGACCTGCGCCACCAGTTTGATACCCAGGATGTGCGCGCCACCTTCAGCGGCCTGCGCGGCAGCGATGGCAGCAGTGGCCAGCAGCATCAGCTGTCGTACCGCCGCCATGCCTCGTGGAATGTGTACCACCAGCGCCTGCGTGGGCAGGCCTGCCAGTTCAACGATGAAGCGCGCGACCGCCTGGGCTGCGCCGATTCGCTCAGTGCCTCGGTGTCGTTGCCGCTGGCCGGCGGCAGTGCCTACCTGGCCTATACCAAGCGCCAGACCTGGAGCCGTGGCGCGCTGCTGCACGACGAATGGGATGACCCCATGGCCGGCCTCGACCCGCTGCTGCCGTGGCAGCCGCGCTACCAGCGCGAGCCGCGGCAGAGCCGCACCTGGCAGGCCAGCTACAACCGCATGCAGCGCTGGCAGGAATTCAGCGTATCCGCGCGAATGGGTGTCTGGCAGCAGCACAGCCGCGGCCGCCTCAATGGCGATCGCGACCGCGGCGTGTTCCTCAGCCTGTCCTTCAGCCGCCTGCAGCGCCGCGATATCGGCTCATCGCAGCGGCGCTACAGCGTGGACATGCGCCAGCCGCAGCACGCGCGCCCGGAAGTGAACTACAGCGCCGCGCAGACCCTGCGCCAGGAAGTGGATACGCAGTTCCGCGAGGCCACGCTGGAAGTGCGCGGCAACAACAATGAACGCTACAGCGCTTCGCTGGGCGGGCAGCTGCAGAACCGTCTGGGTCATACCTCGATGGCGGTGGCGCACTACGCGCAGCACGGCCGCGATGAGCTGTCCTACAGCGCCACGCACAGTTCCGGGCTGGCACTGAGTCGCCGCGGCTTCTACTGGGGCGGTGGCGTGGGCGCCGATGCCGGCCTGGCCGTGCAGGTGGACACGGTGGACGACCTGGAACTGACCGGCGTGGCCGCCGAACTGCAGGTGGGCGGCATGCGCCGGCAGAAGCTGGCGCTGGGCGAGCGCCGCCTGCTGCCGTTGTCGGCCTACCAATCGCACCGCGCCGAAGTGCAGGACGCCAGCGCCCTGGGCAGCGACGCCGCCATCCGCGTGAGCGGCGTGGGCGGCGCGCGCCCGCTGTTCCTGGCGCCCGGCCGCCTGCTGCGCCTGCCGGTGCCGATCGAGGTGACCTACACCTTCATCGGCAACGCGCGCGACGTGGCCGGCACGCCGCTGGGCGGCGCCCGCATCCTCAACGCACCGGTGCCCGGCACCGGCGCCAACGGCGGCTTCGTCGCCGATTTCCCGCGTCGCGAACGCACGCTCTACCTGCTGCAGGACGACCGCCTGCTGCATTGCCCGCTGCAGGTGCGCGAGCGCCGCAGCGTGGTGATGCTGGTCGGCGCCGTGCACTGCGAACCGCTGGCCGTGGCCCAGCTGCCGGCGGAGATCCGCCAGCAGGCCCGCGTGACCCGGTTGCTGCAGGAACAGGCGCTGCTGGCCGCCACGCCGCAGACCGCAGCAGCAGGAGGTACGCCATGAACCGGCGTGGAGTGTGGGTGGTGATGGTGATGAGCGCGCTGATGGTGCTGGTGTGCGTGCCGAAGGCTTGGGGGCAGAGGCCGCCTGATAAAGATCCTGAGAGAGGGTTGCTCCGGGAAAGCATCAAAGCTCAGTGGGACCGCTCGACGCTGCCACTCGAAATCGTGCTCATGGCTCCGCGCAGTCTCATTGCCTACAGCACAGACTCCTCCCTCGGCTACGGGCGCCTGCACTTTGTCTGTCGGTCGTCATCGGACTCGAAAAATGGGCGATGCCCTACGGAAGATACCAATGAAAATGGTGTCGGAAAGGGAACGGTGTCGCTCCGCTTCACCGAACTACGGAGCGGGCTAGCGACCGATCTGGCCGTTGCAATTTGGCTTGAGAGAGCCGAGTCAGGAAGGGCGTGCAATGACTATTGGCAGCCATTTTTGCGTCCTGCCTGGACAAGCTTTGCTGCTCCATGCGCAACCCCATCAAGTGGGACTGCGGTTTCCAGCGAAGTCTCTGGCACCGAGCTGGAACGCCTAGTTGCCGGCCAGTGGACGGCTCAACTGATCATGGAGCTGCGGGATCTTGCGGGCGGCACTGTCGCTACCTACGAGTTCGCCTTTGATGTCACCATCACCGACCACAATGCGGTCTCCATCTACTTCCCGCAGTTCGAAAGCACCACCCCGCTCGTCAACCTCGACGCCCGTTACGACCCCATCCAACAAACCGTGGGTGGCCGCACGGTCGTGGATATGTGCCTTTACGACGGACTCGGCTCGCAGGCCTCCTACCTGGCCGTGACCGCGCGCGACATCAGCCCGCGCTCGGCAGGAAACAGCGGGTTCTCGCTCTGGCATGACAGCAGCGGCAGTGATGCCAGCCAACGCCTGGATTACACCGTCACGCTGGATCACAACGGCGCACGCGTACCGCTCAACAACGGTATCGAAGAACAGTTGACCGGCATCGACAGTTCGCAGCTGCGGCTGGTGCTGCTCCCCGGCATGACCCAGCCGGTGTTCTGCGTGAACACGCCGATGACGCTGGACATGCCGCGTGTGCCATCGACCTCCAAACGCTCGGGCATCTATTGGGGTGACCTGCAGCTCGAACTCCGCGTGCCTGCCGGCGTGCCCTGAACCCAAGGAGATTCCATGAAAGCTCTTGCCCTTCTGCTGTTGCCGCTCTCGCTGCTGCTGGCGCTGCCTGCACAGGCCAACCTGACCGTGCATCCGATGCGCTCATCGGTGGATGCCAAGCGCGGCACGCAGATCCGTATCTACTCGCAATCCACACGCCCGCAGTACATCCAGGCCTCGCTGAAGCGCATTGACGATGCGGCCGACCCCGGCGAGCACGAAGTGGACGTGGAACCTAGCGAGGCTGCCATCGCCATCACGCCGGGCAAGTTCGCGCTGGCGGGCGGTGGAAACCGGCTGATCCGGGTGATACCGCTGCAGCCGGTGCAGCAGGAAACCGCCTACCGCGTGTACTTCGAAGGCGTGCGTGGCCCGGACGAAACCGGCATGGATTCCGCCGAAAGCGCGCAGGCCAACGTCGGTGTCAACCTGGTCTGGGGCGCGCTGGTCAACGTGCTGCCTGCTGATGGCACCGTGCAGCCACGCGTACGGGGCCGCACCCTGCGCAACGAAGGCACCCTGCGCCTGGGCATCACCAGCATTGCCGACTGCGAAGGCACGCGCTGCACCGCCCATGCCGTGTCGCGAAGCCTGTACCCCGGCAGCGAACTGACCCTGCCGTTTGAGGTGTTGCCCGGCCGCAGCGTGCAGCTGCGCTATCGGCTCAGCCGCGATGGGTACCGCGAGCACGTGCAGACCCTCACCCCCTGATCCCCACGCCCCGCCGCGCACTGGCCTGCCGGCGGGTTGTCTTTCCCTTCCGTGTTAAGGAGAGTTGCAATGAACAAGATCTACCGCAAAGTCTGGTGCACTGCCCGGCAGTGCTGGGTGGTGGCCAGTGAACTGACCACCGCACGGGGCAAGGCGTCCCCGGCCGTTCGCCTGGGTGTGCCTGCTGGCATGGCACTCAGCCTGTTGCTGGGCAGCGCTTCGCTGGAGGTATCGGCGGCAACGGCATACATGGGCTGCGATGCCAACACCGGTGGCGGCACTGTCCGCTGCATACCGTTCGCATCCTCGGCCAGTGCTGCGCGGAACTACGCGTCCGGGAACGCCTTCGCCAGTAATTTCATGTCCATGGGGGCGGGCGCCTGGGCGGATGGAAACATGTCGACAGCGATCGGCATCGACAGCAGAGCCAACGGCGACAACTCATCAGTGTTCGGCTATAGAGCGAAGAGTACCCATGGCTACTCTTCGGCATTCGGAGCAATGTCGCTGGCTGAAGATGTGGGTGCCAGTGCCTTCGGTAATAATGCTTGGGCGCGTGGCCAGAACAGCATCGCATTCGGCAGCGGTGCCCAGACTGCGTTCGGAGGAGGAACGGATCGCATTGCCATCGGTGGCGATGCCTATGCTGGAAGCAGCGGCTACACGGGCGCCATTTCGATCGGCGGCAATGCACGGTCCAACTACGATGGCGTCTCGCTTGGCTTCCAGGCCAATGCGCAGGCCGCTGGTGCAGTTGCGCTGGGCAAAGGGGCGAGAGCGCAGCAGAACGACTCGATAGCAATTGGTCGCGACTCGCTGGCAAACCAGGCCAATACAGTCTCTGTCGGCAACGCAACGAACAAGCGCAGGATCGTCAACGTCGCAGACGGCGCTGTCAGCAGCACCAGCTTCGATGCTGTAAATGGCCGCACGCTGCAGCGTGAGAAAGACGTCCTGAACACCAGCATCAACACGGTACGTAGCACGGCCAATACCGCAAAAGTCACGGCTGACCAAGCGCTGGCCAAGGCCAACACCAACAGCTACGCCGTCGCCACCGGCTCAGCCATCACCAACAGCACCAAGGCCGTTGCCTCTGGCAATCAGGCGCTGGCGCTGGGTGAACTGGCACGCGCAGATGGTGCAGCCGCCGCAGCAATTGGCCAGGGTGCCAAGGCGTACAACACCAACAGCATCGCCATGGGCGCCGATGCGCGGGCAGGCGTGGACGCTGCCGGAGAAAAAGCCGCTGTCACCGGGGCGGTAGCACTGGGGGCAGGCAGCCGCAGTGGCAATGGTGCCGTGGCTGCCGGTCTGCGCGCGTCCGCCGTGGGCGACCGTGCTGTGGCGATGGGCAATGATGCAAAGGCTGATTCCGTCCATGCCACGGCTGTAGGCTTCCAAGCAAGTGCCAGCAGTGGCCAGGCCTCTGCATTTGGCCGTGGCGCTGATGCGTCCGGGACGTACTCGGTCTCCGTCGGTAACCTGTCAAAGGCCTCCGCACAGAACGCTGTTGCCTTGGGCCACGGCGCCAATGCCAGCCACAGTGGCAGCGTGGCTTTGGGGAATGGTTCGGTGACGACGGGCAACAACCAGATATCGGTGGGCAACGCCTCGACTCAGCGTAGGATCATCAATGTGGGTGATGGATCGCTCAGTGCCAGCAGTACCGATGCGGTGACCGGTCGCCAGCTGTTTGCCACCAACAGCAATGTGACCACGGCGCAGAACACGGCCAATTCGGCCGTCGCCAAGGCCGATGCACTGGGGAGGTTGATCAAGCAGGTATCGCCTACCGGCGTAGTGCACCTCGGGGCGGAGAACACCGGGCTCATTCTGACCGTCAGCAATAAGGACGGCGAGAAGCGCTTCCTGAACGGTGTGCGCAACGGTACGCTGAGTGCAACCAGCAGCGACGCCGTCACCGGCCAGCAGCTGTTTGCCACCAATAGCAACGTGACCACGGCGCAGAACACGGCCAACTCCGCCGTCGCCAAGGCCGATGCACTGGGCGGGTTGGTCAAGCAGGTATCGCCTACCGGCGCAGTGCACCTGGGGGCGGAGAACGCCGGTGCTGTGTTGACGGTCAGCAACAAGGACGGCGACACGCGCTACCTCAACGGTGTGCGCAACGGCACGTTGAGCGCAACCAGCAGCGATGCGGTCACCGGCCAGCAGCTGTTTGCCACCAATAACAACGTGACCACGGCGCAGAACACCGCTACGGCGGCACAGCGCGCGGCGGGCACGGCACAGACCACGGCAGATTCCGCGTTGGCCAAGGCCGATGCGCTGAATGGGTTGGTGAGCGAGGTGTCTGGCAGCGGCAACGTGCGCCTCGGTGGCGAGAACACGGGCAATGTCGTGGATGTGGCCAACAAGAACGGCGGCAAGCGTAGGGTCTACAACATCGCCGACGGCGTGGTCTCGCGTGGCAGCACGGATGCGGTGACGGGTAGCCAGCTGTTCGCCACGAACGAGCTCGTGCGTGTGCAGGGCGAAACGCTGACCGCACATGACGGGCGCATTGCTGACAACCGCAGTGAGTTGCAGAAGCTGCGTGGCGAGTTCGAAAACTTCGATCCGGATCTGGACGG
This sequence comes from Stenotrophomonas sp., assembly GCF_032056425.1. GTDB lineage: Bacteria > Pseudomonadota > Gammaproteobacteria > Xanthomonadales > Xanthomonadaceae > Stenotrophomonas. Next base: position 36,917 of record NZ_DAMBCN010000029.1, on the reverse strand, counting down.
CGTGGTTAAGTTTGATGCCGATGGCCATGTGGATGTCGCCGGCGGAAAGGTAAAGGGTGTTGCCGCAGGGGATATCAGCTTTGCAGGAAGCACTGACGGGGTTAATGGGGGGCAGTTGTTCTTGACGAACGAGCGAGTGGGGCAAGTGGAGAAAGCGTCAGAGTTCATTTCCGTTGACTGGGATGCGGATAGTTCTGCCGCACAGTCTTCATCTCTCGCTATTGCAATTGGCAGTGATTCCAAGGCCCTTGGGATTGGTGCGACGGCGATAGGTAGCTATTCTGAAGCATGGGCGACTAACTCGGTCTCAGTTGGCAGGGGGTCCAGAGTTTTGGCAAATGCTGATTCAGGGTTCTCACTTGGAAGTAGTTCCGAGGTCGCGGCTCGTTACGGCGTGGCGATCGGCGCTGCTTCGCAGGTGACTGCAGCTGCCGAAAATTCAGTCGCGATCGGTGCAACTTCAGTTGTCAAAGAGGCAAATACAGTCTCATTCGGAAATGACAGCCTACGGCGTAGGCTGGCGAACGTTTCCCGTGGAATCGGCGCTACTGATGCAACGACGGTCGCACAGTTGAATGAAACACTTGCAGCCCTCGGCGGAGGCGCGCGCGTGGACGTCAATGGTGACGTGGTTTCGCCAACCTACGACATCCAAGGCGCGACGCAGAAAACCGTTGGTGATGCATTGGTCGCATTGGATAGCGCTGTTGTTGCCGGAGATGCACGTGTGGGCCGTGTGGAGAATCAGCTTCGCTCGGTGTTCCAGGAAGGGCCATCTGTCCGCGCTGATGGTTTGGGTCAGTTGAACCTCTTTGGTGCCAACGGCATGGTGCTGTCTAACTTGGCTGATGGCCGCGTTGCAGCGGGCAGCCGTGATGCGGTCACCGGCAATCAGCTCTTTGAAGTCAAGCAGGACATTGAGAGGAATCGCTTGGGCCTTGAAGACCTACGTGCGGATCACGGTAGAGTGTCTTCGCGCAGGCTACTTTCGTCACAAGTTGGTGCGGCGATTGATTTTGGTGGCTCGCGTTTGACTGGCGTGGCTGATGGAGTGGTGTCTTCTGACAGCCAAGATGCAGTCACAGGCTCGCAACTGTACTCACGTGATGCTCGAATTGATGATCTTGAGAAGGGCTCCCGGTACCTGGCAGTTTGGTCGGATCAAGATAGCGTCGCCGCTCGAGCTGGATTAATGGGAGTGGCCATCGGTGATGGAGCGTTCACTGCTGATGGTGCTGAAGGGGGAACTGCTCTAGGTAGCTACAGCTCTGCACAAGCCAGAGACTCTGTAGCTTTGGGCAGGGGGGCGAATGTCGATGGCAGGGGGGAGCAAGGACTTGCAGCGCTGGTTGGGTCCAATGTCTACGCGAAAGATGGGATCGCGATAGGTGCTTACTCGCGTGTGGAGCAGGGCGCTTCAGGCAGTTTGGCCCTGGGAGCCACATCAGTAGCCAACGAGGCGGGAATTGTTTCCTTCGGACACGCGAACCTCAAACGCCGCCTAGTCAACGTCGCCAACGGCCGCAACGCCACAGACGCCGCCACCGTCGGCCAGCTCCGCGGTGCGCTCGCCTCCCTCGGCGGCGACATCGACGCCAACGGCAACATCATCAACCCCACCTTCAACGTGCAGGGTGGCCAGCGGTCCACGCTCAACGATGCCCTGGCCACGCTCGATTCGGCCGTCATCATCGGCACCCAGCGCGTGGACCGGGTGGAATCGCAGCTGCGCTCGGTGTTCCAGGAGGGCCCGTCGGTCCGTTCCGATGGCCTGAGCCAGCTCAACCTGGCCGGTGCCAACGGCATGGTCCTGTCCAACGTGGCCAACGGCTACGTCGGTGCCGGCAGCCGCGATGCGGTCAACGGCGGCCAGCTGTACTCGTTGCAGCAGCAGCTCAATGGCCGCGTGGATGGCCTGGAACAGCGTCTGGACGGCCAGCCGCAGGCACCGCAGTCGCGTGCGCTCACCATTGCATCTGCCGATGCGGGTGCGCCGGCCGCCGTACCTGCTGCATCGCCCGAGCCGGAGACCCCCGCCACGCCGCCGCCGTCTGCCGCCGACAACAAGGTGGCCGACAACGGCACGCCGCCGCCGCCCACCCCGCAGGCCGATGCACCGAAGCCGGAAGCACCCACCCCGCAGGTGGACACCGCCGAGCTGGAGAAGATGCTGGCCCGTGCCAACGAGTACAGCGATGGCATCAGCCGCGAGGTCGACCGCCGCCTGGACAAGATGGACAAGCGCTTCAACCGCATGGCCGCGATGAGCAGCGCGCAGAGTGCCATGGCCATGAACACCGCCGGCCTGAACACCTACAACCGCCTCGGGGCGGGCGTGGGCTACAGCGAGGGTGAATCGGCCATGGCCGTGGGCTACCAGCGCGTGTTGAACGACAAGGGCTCGGCCACCTTCAGCCTCAATGGTGCCTTCACCAACAGTGGTGAACGCAGCATGGGCGTGGGTGTGGGCATCGGCTGGTAAGCCATGGCCACTGACCCGCATACCCCCGGGCCGGGGCGGCGCTCCAGTCTGCTGGAAGAAGAAATGCGCAGCTATCGCTATCTGCGCCACTTCATCAGCTACCGGCGTTACTACCTGTGGCGCGCGAAAGCGCGCTACTACCGGCGCTACGTCAACAAGGGCACGCTCCTGGTGGCTTTCATCGGGCTTTGCCTGGCCACCATGTGCTGGGTGCAGTGGCGTGCGCTGAACCCGATGGTGCCGCGCATCCATCCGCAGGCGGCGGAGATCCGCATGGAGATGCTGTCCTACGAGGTCCACCGGCGGATGGGTGCGGTGCGGTATGCCGATGGCCGCGGCCTTGTTCCGTTCGCCACCCATGCGCGCATCGTGGCCGGTGCACAGCGGGCGATCCGTGTACGGCAGACGCTGCGGGCCCCGGTGGCCCTGCAGCTGCAGTCGGACATGCTGGCCGACATTGCCGACTACATCGGCATGGCGGGGGTGTGTGCGCCCTATCCTTGTGAGGTGGTAAGCGAGTACATCCAGTCGCTGCATGAAGCGGGTGAACGCAGCCTGCAGGTGCATCAGGCGCTGCAGCCGGTGCTGGAGGTGCCCGAACACGTTGTGCCGGCGCTGGATGGCGAGCTTCGCCGCCTGGCCCACGGCTGGGCGGACGACTTCAACGATGTGCATTCACACCTGTGGATGCTGCAGGACCTGCAGCGCATGCACGCCGACATGATGCACCAGTCCAGCTACCGGGAGCAGTGGCCGCTGCTGGCGCGCCTGCTGCTGCGGGACCAGCAGGTCCCCACCGGAGGATAGGGTGGGGGACGGCGCCGGAGGTGTCCGGCGCCGTTTCAGCGGCCGATATACGCGCTGATTTCGTCTTCGGCCAGCAACTGCCGCACCTGCGCAGCCGACGCACGGCGCATCGGCTTCTCATCCACCGGCGAAAGGGGCGCCTGGCGCAGCGCATCGTAGGGCAGCACGGCCAGGTCGAAGGTCAGGTCTTCAGCACTGAACACCCATACCGGGACGTCGAGGTTGCGCTCGCGGTCCAGCCGCAGGCGGCGCGTGCGCGATTCGGCGGGAATGCGGTGTTCGTCCAGAAAGCGGTGCACGGCCTCGGCATCATCGCTGTGCAGGTGCAGCTGCACGGGGCTGTTGGCATCGGCGGTGCCGTCCAGCACGGGGCCGACCAGGCGCGGGGCGAAGCCGTGCAGGAAATCCAGCGCGTTGACCGCCGCTTCGCGGCGGCGCTGCAGCTGGCTGCTGTGCTGGGGGCCGGCGAACAGCCGCTGGTGTTCGCGCAGCGCGTCTTCGATCTCGGAATTGCGGGGCAGAGAGGCATCGTCGTGGATGCCGAGCCGGCTGGCGGCCTTCAATTTCGCCTGGTGGTAGTCGCGGATACCGCCTTCGGCCATCAGCCGGGCGGCTTCGTGGGCGAGGCGATGGCGGCGCTCGCGGGTCTGGCTGGCAGCATGCTGGCGTGCGCGATGCATGCGATGACTCCTGTTGCGACCTGGCTACAGAGTAGCGCAGGGATGTGACATGCGCGTGCTCTGGCAGGTGCCGACCTTGGTCGGCACGAAGGGCCAACCAAGGTTGGCCCGCTACCGGGCTGCGGGCCGCTACCGGTAGCGGCCCGCAGCCCGGCGAACCTTCCCTTAGAAGATGTCGAACGCGGCCGCGTCGGCCTGCGGGGTGCTCTGCAGGTCCAGGTCGTAGTCGGTCAGGCGGTCCATGTCTTCCACCTTCACCCACTCGGTCGCGCCGTTCAACGTGGTCTGCACCATGCCGGCCGGCGGTTCGTTCTGCGCGATCGGGGTGTCCTTCAGCGCAACGCGCATGTAGTCGATCCAGATCGGCAGGGCGGCCTTGCCGCCGTACTCGCGGTAGCCCAGCGAACGGAAGTCGTCGCGGCCCACCCAGACGGTGGTGGCGTAGGGGCCGCCGAAGCCGGAGAACCAGGCGTCGCGGTGGTCGTTGGTGGAACCGGTCTTGCCACCCACGTCCTCACGGCCCAGTACCTTGGCGGCAGTGCCGGTACCGCGCTGCACAACGTCGCGCATCATCGACACCAGCTGGTAGGCGGTGCGGGCATCGATGGCGCGCGGGGCGGTGCGGGCATCCGGGTTGGCCGTCGCGGCGGGCGTCTCGGCAACCGGCTTGGCGGCAGCAGCCGGGTCCACCTTCGGCGCCGGGGCACCGAAGTTGAAGCCGTCCACCACCTGGTTCACCGGCTGGTCGCTGCTGCCGGCGCACTCGCGGCAGGCCAGCGCGGGGTTCTCCTTGAACACCAGGTTGCCGTCGCGGTCGTTCACCTGGTCGATCAGCCAGGTGTCCACGCGCGAACCGCCATTGGCGAACACCGCATAGCCGCGGGCCACCGACAGCGGGGTCAGCGAGGCGGTACCCAGCGACATCGACAGGTTCGGCGGCAGTTCCGATTCGGCGAAACCAAACTCGCTGATGTACTTGCGTGCGTAGTCCACGCCCATGCCGTCCAGCAGGCGCACCGACACCAGGTTGCGCGACTGCACCAGCGCTTCACGCAGGCGCATCGGGCCGCGGAAACCGCCGCCGTCGTTCTGCGGCGCCCAGGTCTTGCCGCGGCGGTCGCGGAACACCACCGGGGCGTCCAGCACGATCGAGGCCGGGTTGTAGCCCTTGTCGAAGGCGGCGGCATAGACGAACGGCTTGAAGCTCGAACCGGGCTGGCGACGGGCCTGGGTGGCGCGGTTGAACTTGTTGCCCGAGAAGCTGAAGCCACCCACCAGCGCCTTCAGTGCGCCGCTGTGGGCGTCCAGCGAGACCAGGGCGGACTGGCCGCGCGGGATCTGGTCCAGCAGCCATTCGCCGTCCTTGGCACCGGCGCGCACGCGCACGATGTCACCGCGCTGCACCAGCTTGGCGGGGGTCTTGTTGGTCCACTTGGCGGCGCCGGCCGGCAGCACGATCTCGCTGCGGTTGGCCAGCACCACCGTGGCGCTGCCGTCGGCGCCGGTGCTGGCCACGATGGCCGGCAGCAGCCCGGCCTGGCCATACATGCCGCGCAGGTGTTCGGCCAGGGCGGCCGCATCGTCACCGGCGCCCAGGGTCACCTGCTTTTCCACCCCGTGCCAGCCGTGGCGGTGGTCGTACAGCAGCAGGCCATCGCGCACGGCCAGATTGGCCGCGGTCTGCAGCGTGCCGTCGATGGTGGTGGTGACGTGATAGCCCTTGTTGACCACATCACCGCCGAAGCGGGCGATCATCTCCTGGCGCACCAGTTCGGCCACGTACGGTGCTTCCACCTGTACCGGCGGCTCGTGCGCGCTGGCGTGCATCGGCACCGCCTTGGCCGCGTCAGCCTCGGCCTGGGTGACGAACTTCAGGTCGGCCATGCGCTGCAGTACATAATTGTCGCGGCGCTGGCGGGCCCGTTCCGGGTTGGAGATCGGGTTGCCCGAGGAGGGGAACTTGGGAATGCCGGCCAGCGAGGCCATTTCATCCAGGTCCAGCTCGTTCAGCTTCTTGCCGTAGTAGAACTCGGCCGCCGCGGCCACACCGTAGGCACGGTTGCCGAAGAAGCTCTTGTTCAGGTACAGCTCGAAGATCTCGTCCTTGCTCAGTTCCGACTCGATCTTGCGGGCCAGCAGGATCTCGGCCAGCTTGCGGGTGTAGCTGTATTCGGAACTGAGGAAGAACTGGCGCGCCACCTGCTGGGTGATGGTGGAACCACCGGGCACGCGCTTGTCGTTGGTGGTGGCCAGCAGCCACACCGCGCGGCCGATGCCCTTGTAGTCCACGCCCCCGTGTTCATAGAAGCGGGCGTCTTCGGTGGCCAGGAACGCCTTCTTCAGCTTGTCCGGCACGTCCTTCATGGTGATGGGGGTGCGCCGGGTCTCGCCGAACACCGCCATCAGCTTGCCGTCGGCAGCGTAGACGTACATGGGCTCCTGCATTTCCACGTCGCGCAGGGTCTGCACGTCGGGAAGCTTGGAGGACACGGCGTAGTACAGGCCGCCCACGGCGGCCGCTCCGACCAGCGCCAGGACCAGTACAACAAGGAAGATCCAGCGCAGCCAGCGGCGGAGTCGAGTCATCGGGTTCAGATTCCGATTGCGAATTTCGTGGTCGCAGAGTATAGATTACGCACGGTGGCGGCTGGGGTCGCTACCAGGGGACGCAACGACAAACGCCAGGGGCTGCATCGTGAACCTGTGAGGGACTTCACAGCAGGGTGGTTGCCATTTGCTAAGAATACGTTATTAATGCGCGGACACAGCTCTTGTGTCCAAGTGCCCGTCGGCAGGGGAGAAACCGTGGGGCTTATCCCAAAAAGTCAGTCGCCACTCATCGGCGTCGACATCAGTTCGACTGCGGTGAAGCTCTTGCAGCTTTCCCGCAGCGGTAGCCGTTTCCGCGTGGAACATTACGCTGTGGAACCTCTTCCACCGAATGCGGTGGTGGAGAAGAACATCGTGGAAGTGGAGGCTGTAGGTGAGGCCATCCGCCGCGCGATGAACCGCTCCGGCAGCAAGGCCAAGCTGGCCGCGGCCGCCGTGGCCGGCTCGGCGGTGATCACCAAGGTGATCCCGATGCCGGCAGATCTGGACGAAAACGATATGGAAGCCCAGATCGAGCTGGAAGCGGTCAACTACATTCCGTACCCGATCGAGGAAGTGAACCTGGACTTCGAGGTGATCGGGGCGATCCCGAACAACCCGGAAATGGTCCAGGTGCTGCTGGCCGCGTCGCGCTCGGAAAACGTGGAGCTGCGCCAGTCGGCGCTGGAGCTGGGTGGGCTGCAGGCCAAGGTGATGGACGTAGAGGCCTTCGCGGTCGAAAACGCCTTCGCTCTGGTGGCCAGCGAACTGCCGGTGTCCAGCGAGGGCGTGGTCGCCCTGGTCGACATCGGCGCCACCATGACCACCCTGAACGTGCTGCGCGGTGGCCGTAGCCTTTACAGCCGCGAACAGGTGTTCGGCGGCAAGCAGTTGACCGACGAGATCATGCGCCGCTACGGCCTGAGCTACGAGGAAGCCGGCCTGGCCAAGCGCCAGGGGGGGCTGCCGGAAAGCTACGAGATGGAAGTGCTGGAGCCGTTCAAGGAAGCCACGGTGCAGCAGATCAGCCGCCTGCTGCAGTTCTTCTACGCAGGCAGCGAATTCAACCGGGTTGATCACATTGTGCTGGCCGGTGGCTGCGCTGCGCTGGCAGGCCTGCCGGAAATGGTCGAAGAACAGCTGGGCGTGCCGACCGTGGTCGCAAACCCGCTGGCACAGATGACCCTGGGCCCGAAGGTGCAGGCCCAGGCGCTGGCCCAGGATGCCCCGGCGCTGATGATCGCCACCGGTCTGGCACTGAGGAGCTTCGACTGATGGCACGCATCAATCTATTGCCCTGGCGCGCCGAGCGGCGCAAGCAGCGCCAGCGCGAGTTCGGGGTCATGCTGGGCATGGCCGCACTCGGCGGCGTGCTGCTTTCGCTGCTGGTCTGGTTCTACTACGACATGCAGGTGAGCGGTCAGATGGACCGCAACGCGTACCTGCAGGCCGAGATCACCAAGGTGAAGGCGCAGAACGCCGAGATCGACCGCCTGGACGAGCAGAAGAACCGCCTGCTGGCCCGCAAGGCCGTGATCGAACAACTGCAGGCCAAGCGCTCGCAGATGGTTCACCTGTTCGACGCCCTGGTCCGCACCATTCCCGATGGCGTGGTGCTGACCGCCCTGCAGCAGGATGGCGACACCCTCACCCTGGAAGGCCGCACGCAATCCAACGCGCGCGTGTCCGCCTACATGCGCAATCTGGAAGTGTCCGGCTGGATGACCAATCCGGAACTGTCGATCATCAAGGCCAGCGAGCCGGACAAGGACAAGGATGCCGCACCGGTGGGTCCGGTGGCTGACATCAAGGCCCTGCCGTACGTGTTCAAGGTGACGGTGAAGCTGCCGGCGCAGAGCGAGGAGACGACCACTCCGGGCCTGAACGCCGATGGCAGCGTGGCAACGGACGCACCGGCTGCGCCGACCGTGGCGCCGCTGAGTGCAGGTCCGGATGCTGCGGCACCGGCCGCTCCGGCCGCTCCGGCCGCTCCGGCTGCTCCAGGTGCGGCGCCGGCTCCTGCTCCGGCTCCGGGCAGTGCACCGGCACCTGCACCGCAGGCGCCGGCCGCCCCGGCCGCCCCCGCAGCGCAACCGGCACCGCCGGCCGCCGCGCCGAAGAACGAGGGTAGCCGCCTGGCCCAGCCGCCGCAGGCCTTCCATGCCCTGCCGCAGGGGGACCGCGCATGAGCAAGAAAGTCGAACTGAAGAACCTGGATTTCAACGACATCGGCAACTGGCCGCGCAACGCCAAGATTGTCTTCTGCTCGCTGATCGCCCTGGTCATCATCTTCGTGCTGTGGATGCTGCTGATCAGCGGCAAGCGCGACGAGCTGCAAAGCCTGGAGAACCAGGAAACGACCCTGCGCCAGGAGTTCACCAAGGAGCAGGAACGTGCGGTCAATCTGGAGCCGCTGAAGCAGCAGCTGGCACAGATGGAACAGGTGCTGCAGCAGATGCTGCGCCAGTTGCCCAGCAAGACCGAGATGCCCGACCTGATCATCGACATCTCGCAGACCGCGCTGTCCAGCGGCCTGGCCAACCAGCTGTTCGAGCCGGAAGAAGAACAGGTCAAGGAGTTCTACGCCGAAAAGCCGATCAAGCTGAGCATGGTGGGCAGCTACCACCAGTTCGGTGCATTCGTCAGCGGCGTGGCTTCGCTGCCGCGGGTGGTCATCCTGACCATGCACGACATCAACCTGAAGCCAGCCGACAAGACCAATGGCAACATCCGCGCCGGTGCGCTGGTGCTGTCCGGTACGGTCAAGACCTACCGTTACCTGGATGAAAACGAGGTGGCGGAACAGCAGAAGGCTGAAGCAGGCAAGGAGGCGCAGAAGTGATCCGTTCCTTCATTGCACGCGGTGGCATGGCGATGGCGGTACTGCTGCTGGCCGCGTGCGGTCGTGGTGTGACCAGCACGCCGGGCGACGCGCCCAACCTTGAAAAGTGGGTCGAGAGCGAACGCGCACGACCGGCGCAGCCGCTGGAGCCGCTGCCCGTCATGCAGCAGTTCGAGACCTTCGAATATTCCGCGCAGGGCATGCGCGATCCGTTCACCGATGCCTGGACCAATCCGCAGCAGGGGACTGGCGGATTGCGCCCCGACCCGAACCGGCGCAAGGAACCGCTGGAAGGGTTCCCGTTGGATGCACTGGACATGGTCGGCACCATCGGCGCTGGCGGCGGGGCCGTCGCGCTGGTGATGGGGCCGGACAAGGTGACCTACCGGGTGCGCCCGGGGGGCTACCTGGGGCAGAGCGACGGGCGGGTCACCGCGGTCTTCGAAGACCGCGTGGAGCTGATCGAACTGGTGCCGGATGGCGCGGGTGGCTGGCTGGAACGTCCGGCCACGCTCGCGCTGGAAGATCAATGATCGTTTACTGGGGATAGCACGATGACTTTTCACCAAGCCAAGGGGCTGCGACCCATCCGGCGCTCTACCTTGAACCGCATCAACGCGCTGGGAGTCGCGTTGCTGCTGGCCTGCGCGCCTGCGCTGGCTGCCGCACCGGCTGAAAAGCCGGCCAGCACCACCGTGGCTGCGTCGGCCACCGCGCCAGCCAGCCTGGCGGTGTCGCGCATCGACTTCAAGCGCGGCGATGACGGCAGCGGCCGGCTGATCGTCCAGTTCGACGGCCAGGGCGCCATCCCGGATCTGCGCACGCAGGACAACAGCGTGGTTGTGGATGTGGGCAATGCGCGCCTGCCGGCGAACCTGCAGAAGCCGATGAACGTGACCGACTTCGCCACGCCGGTGCAGCGCATTGACGCCAGGCCGTCCGGCGCCGGCACCCAGCTGGTGCTCAGCACCGGCGGTGCGGTCGAGTCGCTGGCCTATCAGAGCGGCAACGAATACGTGGTCGAGATCACCCCGCGCAAGGCCCCGGCCGCAGTGGGTGCGGTCACTGCCGGCAGTGTCAGCCAGGCCGCCAAGGGCGTGCCCCAGCGTGGTTACAGCGGCAAGCCGGTCACCTTCAACTTCCAGGACATTCCGGTGCGCACCGTCCTGCAGCTGATCGGCGACGAGTCGAACCTGAATATCGTGGCGTCCGATTCGGTGCAGGGCAATGTAACCCTGCGCCTGGTCAACGTGCCGTGGGACCAGGCGCTGGACATCGTGCTGCGTGCCAAGGGCCTGGACAAGCGCCGCGACGGCAGCGTGATCTGGGTGGCACCGCAGGCTGAACTGGCCAAGTTCGAGCAGGAAAAGGAAGACGCGCGTATTGCCATCGAGAACCGCGAAGACCTGGTGACCGATTACGTGCAGATCAACTACCACAGCGCCACGCAGATCTTCAAAGCGCTGACCGAAGCCAAGGGCATCGGCGGCAACAGTGGCGGCGGCCAGGGCAACGGCAATGGCTCGGCAGCGCAGGAAGAGAGCGGTTTCCTGTCCTCGCGCGGCCGCATCGTGGCCGACGAGCGTACCAACACGCTGATGATCAGCGACATTCCCAAGAAGATCGCGCGCATGCGTGAACTGATCGGAGTGATCGACCGCCCGGTCGACCAGGTGCTGATCGAAAGCCGCATCGTGATCGCCACCGATACCTTTGCCCGTGAACTGGGTGCAAAGTTCGGCATCAGTGGCAGCCGCGACAACGTGTACTTCAGTGGTGATCTGGCTTCCAACGCGGCAACCCGCAAGTCGCAGGTCGACACCCAGGCCACCAATGACAAGGCCGAGCGCGACTGGATCGCCGGTGGCCGTGTCGGCCCGGCCCCGGTGCCGCTGGCCTCGGCCATCACCCGCGGCCTGAACTGGAACCTGCCGGTGGCGTCCACCAGCAACCCGGGTTCGCTGGCCCTGTCGATCCTCAACGCCGGCTACCTGCTGGACGTGGAGCTGTCGGCCATGCAGGAAGAATCGCGCGGTGAGGTGATTTCCAACCCCCGCGTGGTCACCACCAACCAGCGCGAAGCCCTGATCAAGCAGGGTAAGGAAATCGGCTACGTCACCATCAGTGGCGGCGGCGTCGGTGCCGCGGCCACGCCGAACGTGCAGTTCAAGGAAGTGGTGTTGGAACTGAAGGTCACCCCGACCATCACCGACGACAACCGCGTGTTCCTGAACATGGCGGTGAAGAAGGACGAAGTCGAAAGCTACATCGTGCTGGAAGGCTACGGCCAGGTGCCGAACATCAACCGTCGCGAGGTCAACACCGCCGTGCTGGTGGAAGATGGCCAGACCGTGGTGATCGGTGGCGTGTACGAATTCACCGACCGCAACAGCGTCAGCAAGGTGCCGTTCCTGGGCGACGTGCCGTTCCTGGGCAATCTGTTCAAGAAGCGCGGCCGCAACAAGGACAAGGCCGAACTGCTGGTGTTCGTGACCCCGAAGGTCCTGCGCGTGGCCAAGAAGAGCTGAGCCTGCCGCACACGCTGTACGGGAAGGGGCCGCCACGCGCGGCCCCTTCCCCTTGTAGATCCACCCCCTGCGTGGAGGCCATTCATCCATCCTTGATCCAATCCCTGGACCCGCCTGCGATGATGTGGGGAACCCGTGCCGTCCTGCGCCGGTCAAAGGCCCCCATGAACCTGCCACCGCCGATGCCCGAAACCCTGTCTCCGCCGCCTGCGCCGGCCACCTCGCGGCTGCATGCAGCCTTCACCACCCTGCGCGATGCCTTGTCAGCCGAGATCGTTGGCCAGGCTGCGCTGGTCGAGCGCCTGCTGATCGCGCTGCTGGCCGATGGCCACCTGCTGGTGGAAGGTGCGCCGGGCCTGGCCAAGACCACGGCCATCCGTGCGTTGGCCGCGCGCCTGGAAACCGAATTCGCCCGCGTGCAGTTCACTCCCGATCTGCTGCCCGCCGACCTGACCGGCACCGAGATCTGGCGCCCGCAGGAAGGCCGTTTCGAGTTCGTGCCCGGCCCGATCTTCCATCCCATCCTGCTGGCCGACGAGATCAACCGTGCCCCGGCCAAGGTGCAGTCGGCGCTGCTGGAAGCCATGGGTGAGCGCCAGGTGACCGTGGGCCGCCATACCTATGCGCTGCCCTCGCTGTTCCTGGTGATGGCCACGCAGAACCCGATCGAGCAGGAAGGCACCTTCCCGCTGCCGGAAGCGCAGCTGGATCGGTTCCTGATGCACGTGCGCATCGGTTACCCCGACCAGGCCGCCGAAGCGGAGATCCTGCGGCTGGCGCGCGAACGTGCGCGCGGTGCGCTGGGTGAAGCGCCGCCGGCGCCAGACAAGCTGCCGATGCAGGATGTGTTCGATGCACGGCGGCAGGTGCTTGATCTGCATATGGCGCCGGCGCTGGAGCGCTACCTGGTGGAACTGGTGCTGGCCTCGCGCGATCCAGGCCGCTACGACCCGGCACTGGGCCGTCGCATCGCCTGGGGCGCCAGTCCGCGTGGCTCCATTGCCCTGGAACGCTGTGCACGCGCACGCGCCTGGCTGGCGGGCCGCGATTTCGTCACCCCCGACGACGTGCGCGCGGTGGCTGCCGATGTGCTGCGCCATCGCGTGCTGCCCAGCTATGAAGCCACGGCCGAAGGCTGGGATGGCGAGCGCCTTGTGCAGGAACTGCTGGCTCGCGTGCCGGCGCCCTGAGCCTGCGCATGGCCGATCCTTCCACGCCCAGTGCCGGTGACGGCCTGCGACCGCAGTTGGCCGAACTGGTGGCCCTGCGCGGTCTGGCACAGCGCCCGCCCGCCCCACGCCGCGGCCGCACCGGTCTTGCCGGGCAGGCGCCGTCGCCGCTGCGTGGCCGTGGCATGGAATACGCAGAATCCCGCGAGTACGTGGCCGGGGATGACGCGCGCCACATCGACTGGCGTGTGACTGCGCGCAGCGGTCGTGCGCATACCAAACTGTTCCAGGCCGAGCGCGAACGGGTCACCCTGATCGTGGCCGATACGGCTCCCGCGCTGTACTTCGGCACCCGGGTGCGCTTCAAGTCGGTGCAGGCCGCGCGCGCTGGCGCCATTGCGGCGTGGTCGGCCCAGCGCCGCGGCGACCGCATCGGCGCGTTGCGCGGCAGCGACCGCGAGGCACCTGTGGCACCGGCAGGTGGGCCGCGCGGTGTACTGCGGGTACTGGACGCACTCACGCGCTGGTACACGCAGCCGCCTGCCGACGATCTGGGCCTGGAGCGCGCGCTCGATCACGCCAGCCGCGTGCTGCGTCCGGGGGCGCGCCTGCTGGTGCTGGCCGATCCGCAGCAGGCACTGCGCATTGCGCCCGCACGCTGGGGTGCGCTGGCCCAGCATCATGACGTGACATTGCTGCTGCTGGTGGATCCGCTGGAATCGCAGCCGCCGTCAGCCGCGCTGCAGTTCCTGGCGGCACAGCAGCGGGTCAGCCTGGACCTGCGCCGCAAGGAAGTGCAGGAGCACTGGCGCGCGCATTTCGTTGAACCCGTGGACGCCCTGCGGCGACAACTGGCCGCAAGGCGCATTGATGTGCAACTGCTCTCTACAGATGCCGCCAGCGATGCCTGGTTGGCACCGGCGGTTACCGAGGTGCCGGCATGAGCGCCGCGTTGCCGCTGCGCGACGTCGCGCTGCCGCCTGCACCGGCCTGGTGGCCGCCGGCACCGGGGTGGCTGATGGTGATGGCGGTGGTCCTGCTGGTGCTGGTCGGTTTCGGCGTACTCGTGGTCCTGCGCCGCCGTCGACGCCAGCGCTGGTTGCGCTATTTCGACCAGACGTTGCGGGGTGCGGGCAGTGGGCCCGCCGAACTGGGGCTGATGGCCAGCCTGCTGCGCCGTGCCGCACGCCAGGCGCAGCCCGGCAGCGAGGCGCTGCACGACGCGGCCTGGTGGGCGCGCATTGACCCACAGAACGCCTTGCCCGACGCGCAGCGCACCTTGCTGAGCGAGGGCCCGTATCGGCGGGAGGTCGAGACGGCAGCACTGGACGCCGTGCGCCACTGGGCGCGGCAACGCTATCTGCAGTTGCTGCTGGAGCGGCGCCGATGAACCTGCTGGCCGCCTATTGGCCCTGGCCCGATCTGCAACTGGCGTGGCCGATGGCGCTGCTGGCACTGCCGTTGCCGCTGCTGATGCACTTCTGGCCACGCCGCGCGTTGCCTGGTGCCGCGCTGCGCGTGCCCTATGCCGCCGCCGAACTGCAGGCCCTGGCCGGCGGTGGGCGCGTGGATGCGTCGTGGCTGCGCACCGCGCTGCTGTGGTTGGGTTGGGCCGCGCTGTGCGTGGCCATGGCGCGGCCGCAGCAACTGGGCGAAGCGATCACGCCACCGCAGCAGGGCCGACAGATGATGCTGGCCATGGACGTGTCCGGCAGCATGAGCGAACCGGACATGGTGCTGGGCCCGCAGGCGGTCGAGCGACTCACTGCGGCCAAGGCCGTGCTGGCCGATTTCCTTGACCGCCGTGCCGGCGATCGCGTTGGTCTGCTGGTGTTCGGCGACCGCGCCTACACACTCACGCCGATCACCGCCGACCTGGCCAGCGTGCGTGATCAGTTGCGCGACAGCGTGGTGGGCCTGGCCGGACGCGAAACGGCCATCGGCGATGCCATCGCACTGGCCGTCAAACGCCTGCGGGCGCAGCCGGAAGGCCAGCGCGTGCTGATCCTGCTGACCGATGGTGTGAGCAATGCCGGCGTGCTGGAGCCGCTGCGCGCCGCCGAGCTGGCAAAGGCCGAAGGCGTGCGGGTGCACACCGTGGCCTTTGGCGGCGACGGCAGCGTGCGCCTGTTCGGCCTGCCCATCGCCGCCGATCGCGACCCGGTGGACGAGGCGACGCTGCGGCGGATTGCCGAGCAGACCGGTGGCCGCTTCTTCCGTGCGCGCGACACCGACGAACTGGTGGGCATCTATGCCGAACTGGACCGTCTTGAACCGGTTGCCGGCAAGGGACCCAGCACCCGCCCGCGCGATGAGCGCTATGCCTGGCCGCTGGCGCTGGCCCTGCTGCTGGGCGCGCTGGCCTGGCTGTGGCCGGAGCGCCGCCGATGATGGCGTTGTCACTGCCCGTGCTGGACTGGAACGCACTGCATTTCCTGCGGCCTGACGGGCTGTGGGCGCTGCTGGCACTGCCGCTGATCATCGCGATTTCACTCTGGCGGCAGCGCCGCAGCGAGGGCTGGCGGCAGGCCGTGGACGCGCATCTGCTGTCGCACCTGATGGCCGCCGAAGGGCGCAGGCGCCCGCAATTGCCCTGGGCCATCGCGCTGGGCTGGACGCTGGCGGTACTGGCCTTCGCCGGGCCCAGCTGGCGGCAACAGGCGCAACCGGTGTTCCAGTCCAGCGCACCGCTGGTGGTGGTGCTGGATCTGTCCAGCCGCATCACCGCGACCGATCTGCCACCGTCGCGCCTGCTGCAGGCACGGGCCAAGATCGGCGCGCTGCTGCGCGAACGACAGGGCGGCCAGGTGGGGCTGGTGGTGTACGCCGAGGATGCCTATACGGTGGCACCGCTCACCGATGACGTGGCCAACGTCGCGCTGTACCTGGATGCATTGGCCCCGGACGTGATGCCGCGCGACGGCCAGCGTGCGGACCGTGGCATTGACTGGGCCACCCAGCTGCTGCGGCAGACCGGCGCGCTGCGCGGCGGCATCCTGCTGATCAGCGACCAGGCCAATGGCGAAGCTGCGCTGGCGGCCGCGCAGGCCCGTGCACTCGGTCTGCGGGTGTCGGTGCTGGGGCTGGGCACACCGGGCGGTGCGGCGTACCGCGATGGCAGCGGCCAGATCGCACAGGCCGCCCTGGATGAAGCTGGCTTGCGTGCCGTTGCCACCGCCGGCGGCGGCCGCTACCAGCGCATTGCCGCCGACGATCGCGACCTGCAGGCGCTGGATGTACTGGATGGCAGCGACGGCCAGGCGCAGAGCCGTCCAGGCCAGACCCGGCAGTGGCAGGACGAAGGCTACTGGCTGTTGCCGCCGGTCCTGCTGCTGGCACTGCTCGCGTTCCGTCGCCGCGCATTGCTGGCCGCCGTGCTGGCCGTCGGGCTGTTGCCGCTGACCGGGCAGGTGCAGGCCGCGCCGCGGACCGGGCCCGCCCCTGCAGAGCACGGCACGCTCTGGAAACGCAGCGACCAGCGCGCGCATGCGCGGCTGGCCGAGGGCGTGCAGGCGTACCGCAACGGTGAATTCGCCGAGGCCCAGCAGAAATTCGAAGGCATCGACAGCGATGCGGGCTGGTACAACCTGGGCAATGCACTGGCCCGTCAGGGTGACTACGACGGTGCCATTGCCGCCTATGACCGGGCACTGGCCAAGCACCCGGGCATGGCCGATGCGGTCGCCAATCGCGCGGTGGTGGATGCCGCGCGCAAGCGCAAGCCGCCGCCGGGCAGCAAGGACGGGCAGGGCAGCAAGGACGGGCAGGGCAAGCAGCCGCCCAAGCCGCAGAACCCGTCGCAGCCCTCCAAGCCATCGCAGGGCCAGCAAGGACAGCAAGGACAGCAAGGACAGCAAGGACAGCAGCCCGCACAGGACGGCAAACCCGACCAGAAGCAGGGCAGTTCCAGCGCAGGCGATTCGCAGCAGGCACCTCAGCAACCCCAGTCCGCCGACGCCAAGGCGCAGGCGCAGGCCGATGCACAGCAGCGCCAGCGCATGCAGCAATCCCTGCAGCAGGCGCAGCGCGCCGGCGAAGAAGGCAAGGTCGCCGCCCGCAGCGATGGCCGCACCCCGCAGCAGCGCGAGGAACAACAGGCGGTCGAGGCCTGGATGCGCCGCGTTCCCGATGATCCCGGGGCATTGCTGCGCACCAAGTTCCAGCTTGAAAACGAACGCAGAAAGAGGGAAGGGCGATGAAGCGCAGGCATGAACGGTGGGCGTTGCCGGCGCTGGCCCTGTGGCTGTTGTGGCTGCCGCTGGCCGCGATGGCACAGACCCGCGCGTGGCTGGAACCGGACACCATCGCCGCCGGCGACTCGGTCACGCTGAATGTGGAAACCGACCAGGGTGCGCCCGATTACACCCCCCTGAACGTCGACTTCGCGCTGGGCGCGCAGAGCAGCAGCCGCCAGGTGCAGTGGAGCAACGGCGGCATGCAGCGGCGCGATGTGTACACGGTCCTGCTCACTCCGCGCCGTGCCGGTGTAGTACAGGTGCCGGCGCTGCAGGTGGGCGCCGCGCGCACGGCGCCGCTCACCCTGCAGGTGAATGCCGCCGCCGTTGCCACCGCGCAGAGCAACGCCGCGGCCTTTGTCGAAACCGAGGTGGACGACGATACGCCTTACGTGCAGCAGAGCGTGGGCGTGGTCGTGCGGCTGTACTTCGCTTCGCAGCTGGCCTCGGGCGAACTGGTGCTCGATACCCCGCAGGGTGCATCGCTGCAGCGGGTAGGCGAGGACCGCACCGACGTGCGCCAGATCAATGGCCGCCGTTACAACGTGGTGGAACGGCGCTTCCTGCTCATTCCCGAGCGCAGTGGTGCCCTGCGCCTGCCCGGCGCGCGCTTCAGCGGCCGCAGTGCCGGCGGGTTCTTCGACGACTTCTTCGGCAATGGCGGTGATGGCCGCATGAATGCCGCTGCGCCCGAACGTACCCTGCAGGTGCGCGAACAACCGGCGCAGGCACCGCAGCCGTGGCTGCCGCTGCATGGCCTGCAGCTGCGCTATACCAGCGCGCCTGCCACGGCGCGTACCGGTGAAGCCGCCACGGTGGTGGTCGAAGCCGTGGCCAACGGTGCCACGCGGGCGCAGTTCACCGATCTGCCAGTGCCCGACCTGGGCGATGCGGCGCAGGTGTTCGCCGAACCGGCGCAGTACGATGAAACCTTCACCGGCAGCACGCCGCGGTTGAAGGTCACCCGCCGCTATTCGATCGTGCCGCGCACGCCGGGCGAGCTGGTGGTGCCCGGGCCCACATTGGCCTGGTGGAACGTGGACAGCGGCAGTGCGCAGCAGGCCCGCCTGCCCGAACTGCGCCTGGCGGTCACCGCCGGGCGGGGCGGAGTGCCCGCTGCACAGCCGATTGATACGCAGTCGGCCCTGCCGGGCCAGGACGCGGCCCCGGCGGCACCGACGGCCCTGGCCGCCACCGCGCGCGCGATGCCCGCCTGGCCGTGGATGGCCGCAGTGGGGGGGCTGGTGCTGCTGTGGCTGCTGACCCTGCTGTGGGGCTGGCGCCGTGGCCGCCCGGTGCCTGCCGGGCAGGTGCAGGGCCAGGTGGCCTCCACGCCACGCCTCGGTGGGGGCAGCACGGCCGACCTGCGCCGTGCCTTGGACGCCGATGGCTTCGACCAGGTGCAGGCACAGCTGTGTGCCATGGCTGGGGTCGATCGGCTGGAACAGGTGATCGAACGCCTGGCCGATGCCGAACAGCGCCAGGTGCTGCTCGACCTGCAGCAGGCGCGCTGGGGTGGCCAGGGTGAACTGACGGCGCTGCGGGCACGACTGCGGGTGGCCTTCCGTGACGGACCGCACTGGTCGGCCACCCCGGCCAACGACGACACTGGTCTGGCGCCGCTGTACCCCACGCGGCGACCCTGAACCAGCGCGGCCTGCGCGCTTTGTTAGAGTAGATTCATTTTTCGAGGAACCCGCATATGACAGCAGCTGCTGCCGGCAAGAAGAAGTTGCCCCTGCACTGGAAGATGGGCATCGGCTTCGCGATCGGCCTGGTCCTGGGACTGATCGTGCACGCCCTGGGTGGCAGCGTGGAAGGCCTGCAGACCGGCGCCAAGTGGGTGATGGACTACATCACCACGCCCGCTTCGGGCCTGTTCCTCAACCTGATCTTCATGCTGATCGTGCCGTTGATCTTCTCGGCACTGATCATGGGCGTGTCGGAAATGGGCGACATCCGCGCCCTCGGCCGCATCGGCTGGAAGACCCTGGCTTATACCGTGCTGCTGTCCGGTATTGCCGTGGGCATCGGCCTGGTGCTGGTGAACGTGCTCAAGCCCGGCGCCGGCGTGGATCCGCAGACCGCCGCGCTGATGCTGTCGGAGAATGCCGAGCGCAGCAAGGAGATCGTCGCCGGCATCCATGGCACGCCCAAGGGCATGGACATGCTGCTGTCGATCGTGCCCAGCAACGTCCTGCAGGCCGCATCGGACAACGGTGCCATCCTGTCGCTGATGTTCTTCGCGCTGATGTTCGGCATCGGCATGGTGCTGACCGACGATGAGAAGGTCGCGCCGCTGCGCCGCGCCATCGAAGGTGTGTTCGAAATCTCGATGACCCTGATCAACCTGGTCATCCGCCTGGCCCCGTACGCGGTGGCCTGCTTCATGTTCAACCTGGCCGCGCTGTTCGGCTTCGAGCTGATCATCCGCCTGGGCGCCTACGTGGGCGTGGTGGTGCTGGCCCTGGGCCTGCACATGGTGGTGACCTATGGCGCGGCGGTGTGGCTGTCGGGGCGTTCGCCGCTGGCGTTCTTCCGCGACACCCAGGAAGCGACGGTGATGGCGTTCTCCACCGCTTCCAGCAACGCGACCCTGCCCACTGCCCTGCGCGTGGCCGACCAGATGGGCCTGCCGCAGCGCGTGTCGCGCTTCGTGCTGACCGTGGGGGCCACCGCCAACCAGAACGGCACTGCGCTGTTCGAAGGCGTGACCGTGATCTTCCTGGCCCAGTTCTTCGGCGTGGACCTGAGCATCGGCCAACAGATCATGGTCATGGCCGTGTGCATCCTGGGCGGTATTGGTACGGCGGGCGTGCCGTCGGGCTCGCTGCCGGTGGTGGCCATGATCTGTGCCATGGTGGGCGTGAACCCGCTGGGCATCGGCCTGATCCTGGGCGTGAACCACTTCCTGGACATGTGCCGTACCGCGCTGAACGTGACCGGCGACCTGGCCCTGACCACCCTGGTGGCCAAGGGCGAAGCGGCCGATACGCCGGCCGAGGCGGCTGCCGCGGCTGCCCGCCTGGACAACTGATACCAGCATGACCTGAACGGGGCCGGATGCCTTTCCGCCAGGAAAGGGCTCCGGCCCCGTTCTGTTTCGGGACAGGGTTGACCTGACCCTACCGGGCGTCTGTGGGACAATGACGCGCCCGCAGTTCCGCGGCCGCCTCCCGATTCCGACAGAACCATGACGCAGCCTACCCGTCGCCAGTTGGCCAACGCCATCCGCTTCCTTGCCGCCGATGCGGTTGAAACCGCAAAGTCCGGCCACCCCGGCATGCCCATGGGCATGGCCGACATCGCCGAAGTCCTCTGGAACGACTATCTCCGGCACAACCCGAACAACCCGCAGTGGTTCAACCGTGACCGCTTCGTGCTGTCCAACGGCCACGGCTCGATGCTGCAGTACGCCCTGCTGCACCTGAGCGGGTACGACCTGCCGATCGAACAGCTCAAGCAGTTCCGCCAGCTGGGCAGCCACACCGCCGGCCACCCGGAGCGCCACGAGACCCCGGGCGTGGAAACCACCACCGGCCCGCTGGGCCAGGGTTTCGCCAACGCCGTGGGCTTCGCCCTGGCCGAGAAGCTGCTGGCACAGCGCTTCAACCGCCCGGAGCTGGAAATCGTCGACCACCGTACCTGGGTGTTCATGGGTGACGGCTGCCTGATGGAAGGCGTCTCGCATGAAGCCGCTTCGCTGGCCGGCACCTGGGGCCTGCACAAGCTGGTCTGCTTCTGGGACAACAACCACATCTCCATCGACGGCAACGTCGAAGGCTGGTTCACCGACAACACCCCCGAGCGTTTCGAGGCCTACGGCTGGAACGTGGTGCGCGATGTCGATGGCCACGATCCGGAAAGCATCAAGGCCGGCATCGAAGCGGCCCTGTCGCAGGACGACAAGCCGACCCTGATCTGCTGCCGCACCACCATTGGTTTTGGTTCGCCGAACAAGGCGGGCAAGGAATCCAGCCACGGCGCACCGCTGGGCAAGGACGAACTGGAGGCCACCCGCAAGCAGCTGGGCTGGAACTACGGCCCGTTCGAGATTCCCGAAGAGATCTACGCCGGCTGGCGTGCTGGCGGTACCGGCACCCTGCGCCAGGCCGAATGGGAACAGCAGTTCGACAAGTACGCCGCGCAGTTCCCGGCCGAAGCCGCCGAACTGACCCGTCGCTCGCACGGCGAACTGCCGGCCGACTTCGTCGCCAAGGCCGATGCGTACATCGCCCAGGTGGCCGCGGAAGGCCCGACGATCGCTTCGCGCAAGGCCTCGCAGCTGGCCATCGAAGCCTTCGCCCCGCTGTTGCCGGAAATCGTCGGCGGCTCGGCTGACCTGGCGCACTCCAACCTGACCCTGTGGAAGGGCAGCACGTCGGTCGCCAGCGACGACGCCAGCGCCAACTACGTGTATTACGGTGTGCGCGAGTTCGGCATGACCGCCATTGCCAATGGCTTGGCCCTGCACGGTGGCTTCATTCCGTTCGATGCGACCTTCCTGGTGTTCAGCGATTACGCCCGCAACGGCGTGCGCATGAGCGCGCTGATCCCGGCCCATGCCATCCACGTCTACACCCACGACTCGATCGGCCTGGGCGAAGACGGCCCGACCCACCAGCCGGTGGAACACCTGGCCTCGCTGCGCTACATCCCGAACAACGATGTGTGGCGCCCGTGCGATGCGGTGGAATCGGCGGTGAGCTGGAAGGCCGCGATCACCCGTCAGGACGGTCCGAGCTGCCTGGTGTTCAGCCGCCAGAACCTGCCGCACCAGCCGCGCGACGCCGAGCAGATCGCACAGATCGAACGTGGCGGCTACGTGCTGGCCGATGCCGCCGGTACCCCGGACGTGATCCTGATCGCCACCGGTTCGGAAGTGTCGCTGGCCACCGAAGCCAAGGCCCAGCTGGATGCCGCCGGCCTGAAGACCCGCGTGGTTTCCATGCCGTCCACCGACGTGTTCCTGCGCCAGGATGCGGCCTACCGTGAATCGGTGCTGCCCAACGCCGTGCGCAAGCGCGTGGCGGTGGAAGCCGGCGTGACCGGCTTCTGGCGCCAGTTCGTCGGCCTGGACGGTGCGGTGATCGGCATTGACACCTTCGGTGCCTCGGCCCCGGCCGACAAGCTGTACCAGCACTTCGGCATCACCGCCACGCACGTGGTGGAAGCGGCCAAGGCGCTGTAATTCGCGTCGCGAAGCAGAGAGGGAAAGGCCGGCGCAAGCCGGCCTTTCTCGTTCTGCGACCGGCACTGACCAACGTGTCGATGATGATGACGCGATGGCCTCTTCCGCCGGTACTGCATTCCCTGCGACAACAGAATCCTCGGGTGGCCGCGGAAGGAGCCGCCCGTTTCTGGGTCTGGAGGCGCCTGTGCAGGACGGCTGTGTAATTGCAGGGTGTAAGGTGATGCCTTACAGTGTGCTGGGGTGATCGTCAGCTTCCAGCACAAAGGACTGAGGGCACTTTATGAGCGAGGGGACGCATCGGGGGGTTCGCGCCGATCATGTTGCTCGCTTGCGGCGCTTGCTTCACCAGTTGGACCAGGCACATACGCCTGGAGACATGGGGCTGCCAGGCAATCGCCTGCACCCCTTGCGCGGCAGCTACAAGGGTTACTGGTCGGTAAGCGTGTCAGCCCATTGGAGACTGATTTTTCGCTTCCGCGGCCTCGATGTTGAACTGGTCGACTACCTTGATTATCACTAGGACGCTATCCGATGCCGCTGCATGACCCGCCCCATCCTGGGGACGCGCTACGCGAAGACATCCTGCCAATGATCCGGATGTCCATCAGTGCGCTCGCGCAACACCTCGGGTACTCACGTGGGCAACTGTCGACGATCATCAACGGGCATGCAGGCATTTCTGCGGAGCTGGCGTACCGCTTGGAACTGGCCGGTCTGGGAAATGCCCGGATGTGGTTGGCGATGCAGGCGGCCTACGACCTCTGGCAGGCAGAGCATCGGGAACATCCTACGATCGCGCGTCTCGATTTCCCCGATGCCCTGAACCGCCAGCAGTAGATCCACGCCATGCGTGGATAAACGCTACATCGCCTCGCGCACATCCATCAGCGCAAACCCCAGCAGGTTCAGTCCGCGCCACTGCGCCGGGTTGTGCGCGTCGGCGTGGTCCTTGGCCAGGCCAATGCCCCAGATGAAGTCCACCGGGCTGGCTTCCACCAGCACCCAGCCGGCAGTGGCACGCAGGAAGGCGCCCAGTTCCGGGTTCTGGTTGAACTTGGCACGGTTGCCGGCCACCACCAGGTCGTAGCGCGCCTGTATCCAGCGCGTTTCATCGAAGCCTTCGATCTGGCGGCCCAGCGCCTTGGCCTTGTCCGGCGTGGCACTGGCAATGATCCGGTCGAGCAGCGCGCTGGCGCCGAACAGCCGCGCCTTGCCGGCCATCATGTAATGCTCGGCGGTGCGGTAGTGCACGCCATCGATGTCGAAGCCGGCGTCGTACCACTGGCTGAAGCAGGACGCAGACACACCGCTGCGCGGCGGCTGGTGGCCCCAGAAACACAGGTAGCGCAGGTCTTCGCCTGCGGCCTGGCGCTGCTGCAGGTCGTGCAGGTATCGGGAATCGTCGTTCATCGCCACAGCATAGCGTGCCGCCACGCTGCGCCGCTCTGCTGGGTGCCTGCCGTCGTGCTCTGGCAGGTGCCAACCTGGGTTGGCACTGAAGCTGTTCCGCCGGGCATGGCCCGGCGCTACCGTCGCCGCGACTAGGCGGTGCGCGCCAATGCCAGGCGCAGCAGCCGCGCGTTCAATCGCTCGCCAAAATCCTTCGGTGCCTGCAGACCCATGCGCTGCAGGTACACCGCGTCGCCGTCACCGGCGGGCTGGCGCAGCGCCGCCCACACCGTGCGCAGGGTCGCGCTGCGTGTCTGCGTGTTGGCCTTCAACCACCCCAGTGCCTTCACCAGCACCTGTTCGATCTCGTTGAAGTCGCTGCCCAGCGGGTAGTCGGGCAGGGTGCCATCGGCGCGGAACGGCGCCAATGCCGCTGCCAGCGCCGCCGGCGTGTTGCGCTGCAGGCGCTGCGGGTCCGGTGGCTGTGTTGCACGCAGCTTGCGCGCGGCGTGTGCCTGCTGCAGCAGCCCGGCCTGGAACGGTGCCTCGGTGATGGCGGTCATGGCCTGCACGCAGTCCGCATCGGTCAATCCGCGCAGATCGGCAATGCCATACTCATTCAGATAGATATCGCGCAGGTGCCGTGGAATGGTGGTGTGCCCGTAGTTCCAGCGCACGTTCGAGGCGCGCTGGCCCTTGTCGTCGCGCGCGGCGCGGAACATCAACACGCTGCGCGCTTCCGGCAACGCGTGGGCCATGGCCACGAAGTTGTACTGGCCGCCCACGCCGGAGACCACACGCCCATCGTCCAGTGCGTCGGACACCGCGGCGCCCAGTGCAGTGGCCATCATGCAGGAATTGAAGAAGCGCGCGTGGCGGCGCTGCAGGCGCTCCAGCGTCTCGTTGCCGCCGTACAGCTGGTTGATCTCGCTGATGCGGCGCATGCCGATGGCGCGGCACTCGTCTTCCGGCAGCGTGCGCAGCCATTCGTAGAATTCCGGTGACCCCAGGTAGAACGCGCCGTGCAGGAATTCCCCCTCAGCCGCCAGCGTGGCGTGGTCGATCGACAGCGTGCTGCCGTTTTCGATGCGCTGCATCAGCGCCAGATCGTCGTGCACCTTGCGCTTGATCACCCCGGTCTGCACCAGCCGGCGGAAGCCTTCATTGAGCATCTCGCTGCAGCCATACAGGCCGACCTCGAACGGCTCCAGGCCACCGATTTCCTGTACCAGCGGGTGGCTGGCCAGCTGCGGGTCCAGCGCGTGCAGCACGCGGCGGTAACGCGCGTTGTCGGTGTGGCGCAGCACCAGCGCGTGGCTGAGTGCATCGGCCAGGGTGCCGATGCCGATCTGCAACGTGCCGCCATCGCGCACCAGGGTGCTGGCGTACAGGCCGATGGCATAGTCAGCGTCGGCCACCGGTTGCCGCGGCAGGCCGAACAGCGCGGGGTAGGGCGGTGGTGGGGTGATGACCAGATCGAAGAAGGACACATCCACCGTGGCCGAACCGCCCAGGTAGGGCAGCTGCGGATCGATCTCGGCAATCAGCAACGGGCGCGGCAGGCCGCGTGCGGCAATGGCATCCAGCGTGTCCTGGGTGATGTCGTTGTTGCAGGACAACGACAGCCGGCGATCATCCGGGCGCATCGCGACTTTCTGCACGATCACCTGCGGCGCGCGCTGCGCCACGGCATCGGCGGCGTGCGTGTAATTCAAGCTGGTGTAGCTGGACTGCGCCTGGCGCGAACCCAGCAGCGCGCCGGACTGCATGTAGAACTCTTCCACCTGCACATGTGGCGGCAATGCATCGCGGGCGATGGCATCGGCATAGGCCAGGCGCGGGAAGTCTTCACCGAAATGACGCTGCGCAAACGGCGCCATGAAGCGCGCTTCCAGGCCATCGCCACGCGCCTTGGGCGGGTTCAGCGACAGCGCCGTGTACAGTTCCAGCGGTCGCGATGGATCGCTGGCCACGCGCGCGTAGAGGGCGTTGAGCAGGCGGTGTGGCTTGCCCAGCGCCAGTGGCGCACCCACCCGCAACGGCCCGTCCACGCGCGCGAAGAGCCAATCAATGGCGGCGTCCAGGTCGGTCAGGTGTTCGGTCATGCGGCAAGATCCTGCGGGCTGGGGAGTGCGGGCATTACAGCATGTCGGGCTTGAACCGCCGTCGACGCGAGACTTCGGCCCCGGACAGCATGAACTGGCCATCGCCGCGGTAGTGGAAGGTACGCGGCAGCTTCGGCCGCGGTGCCACGTGCGCACGCACGATCTGCCAGATGAAAAGATGGTTCGACGCGACCTGGCTGTCATCGTACAGGCGGCATTCGAAGCAGGAATGGCACTGGCCTACCAGCGGCGCGGCCACGTCCCGCGCTGGCAGTGCGTCCAGCCCGAAGTGGGCGAACTTGTCGAGGTCACGGCCGCTGCAGTTGCCAATGTCCACCACCGTATCCAGCAGCTCCACACCCGGTAGGTTGATCACGCATTCGCCGCTGTCCCGCGCCAGGGCGAAGCTGTGGTTCCCGCTCCACAGATAGGTGGCCACCAGCGAAGGCGAGAAGCCCATCACCATGTGCCAGCCCATTGTCATCAGGTTGCGCTGGCCCTGTGCCGCGGTACTGACCAGCACGATCGGGCCCGGCTCCAGAAACCGGCGCGCGGCCTCGACGGGGAAGTCCTTCTTGCGCAGTGGCTTCATGCGGGCTCCGTGGACGGTGGGGTCGATGCTGTCTCCCCGGGTATGAACCGTATGTCGAGGGGCTTGACAAGGGGATCGATTACGCGCGTAATCGAATCGTCGATTACGGATGTAAACCATGAGCGCGATCAGTGAAGCCGAAGCCGTTGTGATGGAGGTGCTGTGGCAGCAGTCGCCGCGCAGTGCGGAGGACGTCGTCGCCGCGCTGGCTCACCGCAACTGGGCCGAGCCGACCATCAAGACCCTGCTCAACCGCCTGCTGACCAAGGGCGTGATTGCCGCCGAGCGCGATGGCCGTCGCTACCTGTACCTGCCGCTGCTGCAGCGTCAGGCGTGGGTGGAAGCACAAAGCGAGGCGTTCATCGGGCGTGTGTTCGATGGACGGGTGGCGCCCTTGGTCGCCCATTTCAGCGAGCGCGGACAGCTGACGGCACAGGACATCGCTGATCTGAAGAAGCTGATCCAGGAGATGGATGATGAATGAGCTGCTTGATGGACTGTGGCAGGCCAGCCTGTGGTTGGCACTGGGCGCCGCTCTGCTGGCAGCCGCGCGACCGGTGCTGGTGACGCTGGGCGGTCCGGAACTGGCGTATCGCAGCTGGTGGTTGTTGCCGCTGCTGCTGGTGGCCGTGCTGCTGCCCTTGCCGGCGTTGCCGGTGCTGCAGCACGTGCCCACGCTTCCGTTCCAGGTAGTGCCGGGCACCGTGCAAGGGCCCGCCGCGCAGCCAGCGTCGTGGTCGTGGCTGCTGGCCCTGGCCTGGGGGCTGGGCGCCGGCATGTGCCTGCTGCGCGCGCTGCGTGCGCAGCGGCGCTTCGAGCGGGGCCTGGGCAGGCTGCAGGCGCGGGCGGATGGCAGCTGGCAGGCCAATGCCGACCCGGGTCTGCCCGCGCTGGTGGGGCTGTTGCGGCCGCGCATCGTGGTCGGCCCGGCGTTCGACCAGCAGTTCGACGCCGAAGAGCAGGCCCTGATCCTGCTGCACGAACGCAGCCATCGTCGCAACGGTGATCACTGGGCCAATGGTGGCCTGCTGCTGGCGCGCGCAGTCTTCTGGTTCCACCCATTGCTGCCCTGGGCCGCGCGCCGCTTCCTGCGCGACCAGGAACTGGCCTGCGATGCGCGCACCGTCGCCGCGCAGCCCGCGCAGCGCCGTCTTTACGCCAGCACGCTGCTGAAGGCGCAGCTGGTCCACCCGGTTGCACCGATGGCCTGCCATTGGCGTAGCCAACCCGTGTTGAAGGAGCGTATTGCCATGTTGAAGCAGTCAAAGCGGAAGGCATTGCCGTGGGTGTCCGGCCAGGTGTTGCTGGCGGGCCTGTGCATGGGCGTTGCGGCGTTGGCCTGGGCGCAGCAGGGGGGCGGCGGCGTTGAGCGCGGCACGTCAGCCGCTGCGATGGATCGCGATATCCAGATCGACAAGATGCCGCCGCCCAGCTATCCGCGCTCGGCGTTCGAAAACAACCAGACCGGCGTGGTCACCCTTCGGGTGGAGGTGGACGCGCAAGGCCAGCTGACCCATGCACGGGTGCTCAGCGCGACCAACCCGGGTGTGTTCGATGCGGTATCCCTGGCCGCCGCGCGCAGCTGGACCTACCGGCCGGCGCTGAAGAATGGCGTGCCGGTGGCCGCTGCGGCGAAGGTGCCGATCACCTTCGCCATGGACGAGCATGACGCCGGCGGTGGCCGCCGATGAGGCGTGCCCCGCTGTTGCTGGCGGCGCTGCTGGCCGGCTGTGCCAGCCAGCAGCACCTGACCACGGTCGACACGCGCAACGAGAATGTCGGCCACCAGCGCCTGCAGCCTGCTGCAGCCGGCACTGCGGGACAGATACAGGCCTACACGCTGGGCGCCAGCGAAGGCTACCGGATGCCGCAGCTGTATGCCGCACCGGACCCGGTGGTGGGCGAGCGCGACCCACGCACCGCATTGCCACCGACCACGGTCTGCCTGCAGGTGGTGGTGGATGCGCAGGGCCTGGTTGAACGCAGCATGCCGCTGACCGACCGCCGTGAGTGCAGCGCAGGTTCGGCCACCGAGAATGCCCCTCTGCTGCAGGCGGCACAGGAGGCGGTCGCGCAGTGGAAGTATTCCCCGGCGGCGGTCTGCCAGTTTGCTGCAGGCAAGGTGCCGGCAAACCGCGGTGACTGCCAGGGTGCCGACAGCATCGAACCGGTTGCCGTTACCCTGCAGTACGCCTTCACCTTTGAAATCGTCAAAGGCCAGCACAGGGTGCGTACGCAGGGCAGGTAGCGCCGGGCCATGCCCGGCGGACCCTGACCGCCGCCCTCAGGCCCCGCCCTGGATGTTGGCCTTCACCGCCGGCTGCATCAGCTTCGGTTCGGCCAGGGTGGCATCGCGGGCTTCACGCACGCTCACGAAGCCGGCTTCATCCACGCCGTCGTGTACGTGGATGTTGTGTGCCCGTTGCGCGCCGATCGTGGTTTCGTTGGCGATCGCGCGCCCACCCGGGCCGTAGTCGTGGCAGACGAACACGCGGGTTGCGTCGGGCAGCGCCAGCAGGCGCTGGATCGAACGGTACAGCTGCGCCGCATCGCCACCCGGGAAATCGCAGCGTGCGGTGCCGCCATCGGGCATGAACAGCGAGTCGCCGGTGAACAGCGCATCGCCAATCAGGTAGGCGATGCTGTCGCTGGTGTGGCCCGGCACGGCAATGATGCGGCCCTGCACGGTGCCCAGCGCAAACGTTTCACCATCGGCAAAGAGGTGGTCGAAGTGCGCGCCCTGCGCGGGCATGTCCAGACCGTAGCGTGGGGCAAAGGTGGCCTGCACCGCGCGGATGCCTTCGCCGATGGCCAGTGTGGCCTGCGGGAAGCGTGCCTTCAGCCGCCGCCCGGCCGACACGTGGTCGGCGTGGGCGTGGGTTTCCAGCAACCAGCGCAGCTGCAGGCCCTGTTGTTCAAGGGCCTGCAGGAGTGGGCGCACGGGCGCGTCGCTGCTGGCGTCGGTGTCCGGGTCGTAGTCCAGGACCGGATCGATCAACGCCGCCTCGCCACTGGCCGGATCGCTGACCAGATAGCTGAAGGTGTTGCTGTCGCGGTGGAAGAAGGATTGGACCTGGACCGACATGGCGCCTCCTCAGCGGGTGCCCAGCACGCGGTTCAGCAGCTGGGCCAGGTTCTCACCGGCAAGCCGGAGCTGCGCCTCGGCCACCGGACGGTAACGCGCGGTGTATTCATCGCCGATCTTGTGCGAAGCCGGGTAAACGCCCGGTTGCGTAGAGATGCGACAACTGGCTTCGGCCCAGCGCTGCGGGTCGCGCTGCGGATTGGACTGGCGCGCCAGCTTCGGTGCCGGCAACGCACGCAGCACCGGCAGGTAGCCGGCGTCATCCAGCTTGCGGATGTTGAGCATGCCGCTGTCCCACAGCGAATGCAGGTTGGTACCGCGGTTGCCGAACTGCAGCTGGAAGTCGTTGCCGCCCTTGTCGTGGCCATAGCCGGCATGCATCGGCTGGTGCACGTCGCCGACCATGTGTACGACGAACTTCAGTGCCTGCAGGCGCTCGCCGTCGGTCAGGCTGTGGTCGCCGAGGATCGCGCTCTGCGCTTTCAGTGCCTCGACGATGCAGTTGCCGTTTTTGCAGTGCGTGGCCGGCGCGTACTGGCAGCCCTCCTCGGCGATGTTGACGTAGTGCCATCCAGCGGAGCGACGACCCAGGCCGGGGTCCTTGGCGCGCAACTGGTCGGCCCAGGGGGCGATGCTGGCCAGGGTGGCGCCGGGCTCGAGGGCCAACAGGCGGTCCACTTCGGCACGGGCCGTAGGGTTCAGCCGGGTGTCGGCCACTTCAGCCACCAGACGGTGGCCTTGTGCGCCCCAGGCATGGGCGGGCGCGGACAGGGTCAGCAGGGCCGGGGCAAGCGCGGCGGCGAGGAGCAGGGAGTGCAGGGCTTTCATCCGCCCATTCTAGCGGGGTAGGTGGATTGAAGAGCGGCGCGTTCCTGTCTGCTGGGTGCTGGCTGCAGCGCCATTGCGCTTCGAATGACCGGGCGTTGCTCCTGCTCTTGCTTGAGCTGGCACGCGCGCGGTGATGGGAATGGGCTCCGCTCCCCGCCTTGCCCCAGCTCCGGAACCACTTCAGTCCAAGGAACAAAAAAGCCCCGGCAATCACCGGGGCAACATGCTGCGAGGGTTTTGCGTGTAGCGGGGGAGCGGGGGCGAAGCCCCCGCACTCAACACACCGCTTTAGAACTTGAAGACGTACGACACGCCGTACACCAGCGGGTCGATGTTCACGGTGCCGATCTTCTCGCCGTCCAGCTTCACCTTGCTGTCGATGTCGATCCAGCGCATGTCCACGCGCAGGGCACCCTTTTCGCCAATGGCGAAGTCCACGCCGGCATGCGCGGCCAGGCCCCAGGAGTCTTCGAGCTTCAGCTTGCTGCCGGCCAGCGCGCCGGTGGTGTCTTCACTGAAGAAGGTGGTGTAGTTCAGGCCCGCACCCACGAACGGCGAGACCTTGCCCTTGCTGTTGAAGTGGTACTGCAGGGTCACTACCGGCGGCAGCTGCTTGGTGCTGCCGACCCGGCCCAGGCCGTTGATGTTGATGTCGTGCTTGAACGGCAGCGCGGCCAGCACTTCAATGCCCAGGTTGTCGGCAATGAAGTACTCGCCGGTAATGGTCGGTTTCACGTCATTGTCCACGTCCACCTTGAGGGTGCCGCCGGCCAGCGAGCCGTTGTTGGACTTCGGTGCGACCTGGTGGACGCCGGCCGAAACCGTCCAGTCGCCCTTGGACTGGGCCATGGCCGGGGCGGCAGCCAGTGACAGGGCGGCGGCCAGGCTGGCCAGGATCAGGGGGGAGTGCGTGCGCATGGGGGTGTTCTCGTTGCGGGGTTGATGGGGCCAGTGTCGGCCTCACGCCGCGCTAACGCTTTGATCCGGATCAAATCCCCGCGGCGACGCCCGCCAGCAGGGCGTCTGGCCCACGGTGGTCAGGCCCGTTTTGCTAGACTTGTGGGCCCTATCCATCCCGCCGCACCTGTCGCGGCCGCAGGAGCTTGAGAACATGGCAATCAAGGTTGGTATCAACGGTTTCGGTCGCATCGGGCGTAACGTCCTGCGCTCGGCGGTGCTGAACTTCGGCGACGACATCGAAATCGTGGCCATCAACGATCTGCTGGAGCCGGACTACCTGGCGTACATGCTCAAGTACGACTCCGTGCACGGCCGCTTCAAGGCCGACGTGGCCGTGCAGGGCAACGACCTGCTGGTGAACGGCAAGAAGATCCGCCTGACCCAGGAACGCGATCCGGCCAACCTGAAGTGGGACGAAGTCGGCGCCGACGTGGTGCTGGAAGCCACCGGCCTGTTCCTGACCAAGGAAACCGCGCAGAAGCACATCGATGCAGGCGCCAAGAAGGTCATCCTGTCGGCCCCGTCGAAGGACGACACGCCGATGTTTGTGTTCGGCGTGAACGACAAGACCTACGCTGGCCAGGCGATCATCTCCAACGCCTCGTGCACCACCAACTGCCTGGCCCCGCTGGCCAAGGTCATCAACGACAAGTGGGGCATCAAGCGCGGCCTGATGACCACCGTGCACGCGGCCACCGCCACCCAGAAGACCGTTGACGGCCCGTCCAACAAGGACTGGCGCGGCGGCCGTGGCATCCTGGAAAACATCATTCCCTCGTCCACCGGTGCGGCCAAGGCCGTGGGCGTGGTCATCCCGGAACTGAACAAGAAGCTGACCGGCATGAGCTTCCGCGTGCCTACCTCGGACGTGTCGGTGGTCGATCTGACCGTCGAGCTGGAAAAGGAAGCCACCTACGCCGAGATCTGCGCCGAAGTGAAGGCACAGAGCGAAGGCGCGCTGAAGGGCATCCTGGGCTACACCGAAGACAAGGTGGTGGCCACCGATTTCGTCGGTGAAACCCACACCTCGGTGTTCGATGCCGACGCCGGCATCGCCCTGGACGGCACCTTCGTCAAGCTCGTGTCGTGGTACGACAACGAGTGGGGCTATTCCAACAAGTGCCTGGAAATGGCCAAGGTCGTCGCGGCCAAGTAAGGCCCGCGAAGATCGCCGAACGAACCCCGGCCTGGCCGGGGTTCGTCGTTTATGCGGGCCGGGCATGCCGTAGCATGGCGGGGTCGACCGCTGCCGTTGGGGCGCGGGTGCGGAGGAAAGACACGCAATGGAAGCCTTGATCGTTCTGGCGGTACTGGCACTGCTGGCCATCCCGCTGCTGCTGGTGGTGGCCCTGGTGATGATTGCCGGGCTGCGCCGCCGCGTGGCCGCGCTGGAACAGGCTGCTGCCACCAAGCCTGCGGTGTCGACTACGGAACCGCCAGTGGCCAAGCCCGTGCCGCGTCCGGCTGCGTCCGCCATGGCCGAAGCGCCAGCGCCTGTCGCCGTCGCGCCCGCCGCGCCCGCACAGCCTGCGGTGCCGCCGCGCAGACCCGCACCGCCGCCGCCGCTACCGCCTGAGCCCGCGCTGCCGCCACTGCCGGCCGAGCCGGTACTGCCCAACGTCATCGAACGCGCGGCCGCCGCCGTCAAACGCTGGTTCACCGAAGGCAACGTGCCGGTGAAGATCGGCATGCTGGTGCTGCTGGCGGGCGTTGCGGCGCTATTGAAGTACGTCAGCGACCAGGGCTGGCTGGTGGTGCCCATCGAGCTGCGCCTGGCCGGCATCACGGTGGCCGCGCTGGGTCTGCTCGGCTTCGGCTGGCAGCAGCGCGAGCGCCGCCGCATGTTCGCCCTGGCGCTGCAGGGCGGGGCGATCGGCGTGCTGCTGCTGACCGTGTTTGCGGCATTCAAGCGCTACGAACTGCTCAATGCCGGGTTCGCCTTCGGCAGCTCCATCGCCCTGGTGGCGGGGCTGTGCGTACTGGCGGTGCTGCAGAACTCGCGCACGCTGGCGGTGCTGGGCATCCTGGCTGGGTTCATGGCGCCGCTGTGGCTGTCCACCGGCAGCGGCAACCATGTGGGCTTGTTCAGCTACTACGCGGTGCTCAATGCCGGCATCTTCGCCATTGCCTGGTTCCGCCCGTGGCGCGCGCTGAACCTGCTCGGCTTCGCCTTCACCTTCGGCATCGGCACGTTCTGGGGCGTACTGCAGTACCGGCCCGAGCAGTTCGCCAGCACCGAGCCGTTCCTGCTGCTGTTCTTCGCGTTCTATCTGCTGATTCCGCTGCTGTACGCACGGCGCCAGCCGGCGGCGCGGCGTGATCTGGTCGATGGCAGCCTGGTGTTCGGCACGCCGTTGGTGGCGTTCTCGCTGCAGGCCGGCATGCTGCACACCCAGCCGATGACGCTGGCCCTGTGTGCGTTGGGCCTGGCCGCGATCTATGCGGTGCTGGCCCGTGCGCTGCTGGCGCGCGCGTCCTACACCGTGCTGGCGCAGTCGCATGCGGTGCTGGCGGTGGGCTTTGCCACGCTGGCGGTGCCGCTGGCGCTGTCGGCGCGTGCCACCGGCGCGGTGTTCGCGCTGGAAGGGGCGGGCCTGGCGTGGCTGGGGCTGCGCCAGCAGCGTTGGCTGCCGCAGGTGGCTGGCGCGCTGCTGCAGCTGGGCGCGGCCTTCGCCTTCGTGGTGGGCGCCGATTACTGGCACGACGATGGCCGCTTCCTGCTCAACCCCACGGCAATCGGCGCGCTGCTGCTGGCGCTGGCCGGGTTTGCCTCGGCATCGAGCTACCAGCAGCGCAGCCGCCATGACGTGGCGCTGGTCTATTACCTGTGGGGCCTGCTGTGGTGGTTTGGGGGGTCTGCCCATGACATCGCCCGGTTCCTGCCGTTGCTGTCGCAGGCTGACGCGCTGCTGGTGCTGGTGGCGGTGACCGGCTGGCTGGCCGCCGAAGTGCAGTACCGTCGTCCCGCGCGCGCGCTGGGGCTGACCGCGCTGGGCATGCTGGCGCTGGCCTTCCCGGTGGCGCTGTGGCAAAGCGATGCCCATCACCAGCCGTTTGCCGGTTACGGTGCGCTGGCCTGGGCCGTGTTCGCGGTGCTCGGCGTGCGTTCGCTGCTGTGCCTGCGCCGCGGCGAAGGCTGGGTGGCGTCCATCGCCCAGTTCCTGTGGCTGCTGCTGTGGCCGACCCTGGTGTCATTGCTGGCCCTGTGGGGCGGTGATGCTGCGGCGCTGGCGCAGGGCTGGACCACCCTGCTGGTGGCGCTGCCGTGGTTGCTGCTGGCGGCGCTGTCGCTGTGGCGCTGGCGGGCCTTGAGCTGGCCGCTGGGCGAGGCCTTTGCAGGCGCACGATCGCCGTTGCAGACCCTGGTGTTTGCGCTGCTGGGCGTGGCCTGGGTAGCGGCGCTGCTGCAGCCGGGCGATGCGGCACCGTTGGCCTGGCTGCCGGTGCTGAACCCGGCCGAGCTGACGCAGTGGCTGGGGCTGCTGCTGGGGGCTTACTGGCTCTACACCGACGAGGCGCCGATCGAACTGCGGAAGCTGCGGGTTCCGCTGCTGGCCGTGGTCGGCTTTGTCACCCTCACCAGCACCGTGCTGCACGGCGTGCATCACTGGGGCGGACTGTCGTGGAACAGCCGCATGGCCCATTCCAGCCTGGCCCAGACCAGTCTGACGGTGCTGTGGAGCGTGCTGGGCGTGATTGCCTGGGTGTGGGGCTCCAAGCGCGGCCAGCGCGTGCTGTGGATGGTGGGCGCGGTGCTGATGGGCGTGGTGCTGGCCAAGCTGGTGCTTGTTGATCGCCAGCACCTGGGCAACCTGCTGGGTATCGCATCGTTCATTGCCTACGGCCTGCTGTGCACGGTCGTGGGCTATCTGGCGCCGGCCCCGCCAGCGGCGCCATCCGTGGAGAAAAACGCATGAAAACGTGGAGCGCAGTGCTGTTGCCGCTGCTGCTGGCCGTCACCGGCAGCGTTGCCGCACAGGCGAGCGATTACCGCCTGCATTACGCCGAGCAATGGCCGTTGAGCCTGTCCAGCGCGCAGTCCGGTGCTTACCGGGTGGTGTTGGAGCCGGCCATCTATCGCCGTGCGGGAACGGCCGATCTGGCCGACCTGCAGGTGTTCAACGCGGCCGGGCAGGCACTGCCGTCGGCGCTGCTGGCTCCGGACCAGCCACTGGCGCAGGCACCGGTGCAGCGCGAACTTCCGTGGTTCGCCCTGCCGCCGCTGGCAGACGCACAACGCAACGATCTGCAGCTGCTGACCGAGCGCGATACCGACGGCCGCGTGCGTCGGGTGGAAGCGCGCGTGGGCGCTGGCGCGGCCGCGAGCGGGCAGGGCGGCTGGCTGGTGGACGCCAGCGTGCTGGGCCAGCAGCCGCTGGCGGCGCTGGTGCTGGACTGGGCCGACAGTGACCAGCCACTGCAGGCACAGGTGCAGGTGGACGCCAGCGACGATCTGCAGCACTGGCGTGCGGTCGCGCGCGACGTACCGCTGGTGGACCTGCAGCGTGCCGGCAAGCGCCTGTTGCAACGTCGCCTGCAGATTGATGGCACCACCCGCTACCTGCGCATCCTGCCGCAGGGCAGTGCGGCACTGCCGGCGTTGCGCAGCGTGCTGGCCGAACTGCCGCCGGCGCCGGCCACGGTGCCCTGGGAATGGGTGCCGCTGCAGCCGCGCACGCAGGGCAAGGGCGAATTCACCTTTGAGCTGGATGGCCGTTTCCCGGTATCGCGCGCCGATGTGGCCAGCACCGGCAACAGCCTGGTGCAGTGGACGCTATACAGCCGCAACGATGCTGATGCCGAATGGCAACGTCGCAGCGCGCCGTGGATCGCCTACCAGTTGCAGCAGGGCGCGGCAGGCCAGCGCCAGCAGTCGGCCTCGCAGCCGCTGGCGGGCACCTGGCGCGATCGCTACTGGAAGCTGGTGGCCGATCCCGCGCAGACCGGCGGCACGCCGACGCTGCGCCTGGGCTACCAGCCGGAAGTGATGGTGTTCCTGAGCCAGGGCGCTGCGCCGTATGCATTGGCCGTGGGCAGCGCCA
This sequence comes from Stenotrophomonas sp., assembly GCF_032056425.1. Taxonomy (GTDB): domain Bacteria; phylum Pseudomonadota; class Gammaproteobacteria; order Xanthomonadales; family Xanthomonadaceae; genus Stenotrophomonas. The sequence goes on along the minus strand of NZ_DAMBCN010000029.1, from coordinate 390 downwards.
CGGCACGTCGCGCCGAAGCACCGATCACGGTGCTGATCGAAGAGCTGCGCCAGCGCAACGACCCGGCCTGGCAGCCCACGTTGGCGCGTTTCGAAGGCAGCCCGGAAGTGCTGGCCGGAGAGGCGGCGCTGCAGCCACAGCGCGACTGGAAGGCATGGTTGCTGTGGGCGCTGCTGGGGCTGGGCGTGCTGGTGGTCGGTGGTCTGGCCATCAGCCTGCTGAAGCAGAAGCCCGCGCCTTCGGCGTAGTGTCCTGCCAACGGCGCAGCCCCTCGTGGGTGGTTGGTTGGTCGCGTAGAGCAGAAGCCGCGCTTGGCCGGGCGGGTGGGCTGGGCAGGGGACGCCGCAAGTACGTCCGTGTAGCAACTGTGTTGTGGGATGGGATTTTGGC
>NZ_DAMBCN010000028.1:0-62946 GCF_032056425.1 Stenotrophomonas sp. | reverse complement strand
CCGCCTTCATCAGGCCGATGTTGCCTTCCTGGATCAGGTCGAGGAACTGCAGGCCACGGTTGGTGTACTTCTTGGCAATGGAGATGACCAGGCGCAGGTTGGCCTCGACCATTTCCTTCTTGGCCTTGCGTGCCTTGGCTTCGCCGTAGGCCATGGCACGGCTGATTTCCTTCAGCTCTTCCAGGTCCAGCTGGGTCAGCTTCTCGATGTCGATCGTTGCCTGCTGTTCGGCAATGATCTGGTCCTTCACTTCACGCAGGGCCGAGGACCACTTCTGCTTGCGCTTCAGTGCGTCTTCCACCCATTCCAGGTTGGTCTGGTTGCCTTCCCAGGAACGGATGAAGTCCTTGCGCGGCATGCGGGCCGTGACGGTGGCCAGGTTCAGCACGCGGCGTTCGTGGCCCTTGATGCTGGCCATGGTGTCGCGCAGCTGCTTGGTCAGCACGTCGGTCAGCGGCAGCGGCAGCTTCAGGGTGACGAACACGGCCGACATTTCTTCGCGCAGGCGCGGCAGGTTCTTCTTGTCGTTCTTGCCGGCAGCCTTCTTGAAGGCATTGAAGGCATCGCTCAGCGCCTGCATGCGCGCAGCGACTTCTTCCGGGTCCGGACCGGTCGGTGCGGCTTCTTCATCGCCACCGTCGACATCATCGTCCTCGTCCTCGTCGCCATCGGCGTCAGCGTCGTCGCTGTCATCGGCGGCGGCGGCAGCCGGCGGCGCCGGCTCTTCGTCGGCCAGGTCGTTGAAGCCGACGATCACTTCGGCAAGGCGCTTCTTGCCTTCCTTGTGCGCTTCGTAATCGCTCAGCAGCGATTCGACCGACACCGGGAACTGGCCCAGCGCGGCCTGCACCTGCGAAAGGCCTTCCTCGATGCGCTTGGCGATGGCGATTTCGCCTTCGCGGGTCAGCAGCTCGACGGTGCCCATTTCGCGCATGTACATGCGCACCGGGTCGGTGGTGCGGCCACCTTCGGTGTCCAGCGCGCTCAGCGCTGCGGCGGCTTCTTCAGCCGCAGTGTCGTCGACCTCACGGTTGCCCGTGTTGCCGTCGTTCAGAAGCAGGGTTTCCACATCCGGCGCAACTTCATGGACATCAATGCCCATGCCGTTGATCATGCCGATGATGTCTTCGATCTGTTCCGGGTCGACCATGTCGTCCGGCAGATGGTCATTGACTTCGGCGTAGGTCAGGTAGCCCTGTTCCAGGCCCTTGCTGATCAGTTGCTTGATTTCGGATTGGGCAGGACGTTCGTTGGCCATGTAGTGCTCGCGCCACCGGCTAGGGAGAAATAGGGAACGTAGCATTATACCAGCCCGGGGCCCGGCCTGCCGGGCGGTGGTCCCGGCGGCCTAGGGCCTGAGGAGGAAGGTCACGGGACCGTCATTGACCAGGCTGACGACCATATGGGCACCAAATCGGCCCGTTTCCACCCCCGGGGCATGATTTTCACGGCAGATATCGACAAATCGATTGAACCCGCGTTCAGCCTCGTCCGGCGGGGCGGCGCTGGTGAAGCTGGGCCGCATGCCCGAACGGGTGTCCGCGGCCAGGGTGAACTGGCTGACCAGCAGCAGGCCGCCGCCGGTGTCGCGCAGCGATCGGTTCATGCGCCCGGCCTCATCTGCGAATACACGGTAGCCAAGCAGGCGTTCGGCCATGCGCTGCAGCTGCGCCTCGGTGTCGCCCGGTTCCATGCCCACCAGGGCCAGCAGGCCCGGGCCGATCTGCCCCACCGCTTCGCCCTCTACGTGGACGGCGGCCTGGCTGACGCGCTGGATCAGGACGAGCATGCGGGGGCTTCCTTTGAACACGGCCGGCCACGATAGCAGCGCCCTTGGCTAAACTGGGGGCGATGAATCCGCAACGCAAAGCCCGGCTGGTCTACCGCGCCACCACCCTGTTCGCCCGCTTGCCCTGGCCGCTGCTACGGGGGTTCGCGCACGCCCTGGCCTGGGCGTGGATCCGCCTGGACGCCCGCGAAAGCCGGGTGACCCGCCGCAACCTGGAATTGGCCTACCCGGAACTGGACGCGACCACCCGCACCGCTCTGCATCGCCAGGTGCTGCGCTCGACCGCGCTGCAGGCCATTGAAACCCTGCGCCTGTGGAGCCAGAGCCCGGCCGACAACCTGCGGCTGCACCTGAAGGAGCGCCACGGCCAGACCCTGTACGACGCCGCCCTGGCCAGCGGCAAGGGCGTGATCGTGGCCGCCCCGCACTTCGGCAACTGGGAGCTGTTGAACCAGTGGCTGGCCTCGCGCGGGCAGATCGCCATCGTCTACAAGCCACCGGAAGACGAAGCCGGCGATGCCTTCCTGCAGCTGGTGCGCGGCGGCCAGAACGTGCAGCAGGTGCGCGCCGAAGGCCCGGCGGTGCGCCAGTTGTTCAAGGTGCTGAAGGACGGCGGCGCTACCGGCATCCTGCCCGACCAGCAGCCCAAGGCCGGCGACGGCGTGTTCGTGCCGTTCTTCGGCGTGCAGGCGCTGACCATGACCCTGGTCAACCGGCTGGCCGAGCGCACCGGCGCCACCGTGCTGTACGGCTGGTGCGAACGCATCGGTCCGGACATGGAATTCGCCCTGCACATCGAACCGACCGACCCGGCCGTGGCCGACCCGGACCCACAGGTGGCCGTGGCCGCGCTCAATGCCGGCATTGAACGCATTGCCCGGCGCGACCCGGCGCAGTACCAGTGGACCTACAAGCGCTACACGCTGCGGCCGCCGGGCAGCGGCGAAGACGACCCCTACGCCACCGAGAAGCACCCGCACTGACGGCGGGACGCCAGCGATCGCGCTATGTTGAATACGACGCCGGCGCCCCCATAGAGACTGCGATGTCCGCCTCCCCCGGTCCTGCCATGCCTGCTTCTTCCCTGTTCGGCGACCCTGCCGCGATCCGCTGCGAACGCGCGGTGGCCGAACTGCGTGCCGGTCGCCCGGTCCTGCTGCACGATGGCCAGGGCCAGCGCCTGGCGGTGATCGCGCTGGACAGCGCCACCGCCAGCAGCTTCGCCGCCTTCGCCAACGCCGCGCAGCAACGCCATTACCTGTTCCTTACCGCCACCCGCGCCCGCGTGCTGGGCGTGGACGCCGCGCACGGCGCGCGCCTGCCGCTGGCCGGAATCGCCTTCGATGCGCTGCCGTCGCTGGGCTACCTGCGCGAGCCGGGCCCGATGCCGGAGGGCTGGAGCGCTGGCGATGCCTTCGACGCTGGAGCGGTGGAACTGGCCCGCCTGGGCCTGCTGCTGCCGGCCATGGTGGCGGTGCGCCTGGCGGACGACGACCGTACCTTCGACGGCGCCGCCGAAGTGGCCCTGTGCGATCTGGCCGAAGGCGCTGCCCATGCCGCTCACGATTACGAACTGGTGGCGCGTTCGCCGGTGCCGCTGCGCGATGTGGGCATGACCACCTTCGCCGTGTTCCGCGGTGGCGTGGCCCAGCGCGACCAGGTGGCGATCATCGTCGGCGAGCCAGACCTGTCGGCCGTGGTGCCGGTGCGCGTGCATTCCTCGTGCCTGACCGGCGACCTGTTCGGTTCGCTCAAGTGTGATTGTGGCGACCAGCTGCGGCGCGGCCTGCGCAAGCTGAAGGAACTGGGTGGCGGCGTGCTGCTGTACCTGGACCAGGAAGGCCGCGGCACCGGCATCGCCGCCAAGATGCGCGCCTATGGCTACCAGCACGACGGCCTGGACACCATCGACGCCGATGCACAGCTTGGCTTCGGTGCCGACGAGCGCCGCTACGGCAGCGCGGTGGCCATGCTGCACGGCCTGGGCATCACCCGCGTGGCCCTGCTCAGCAACAACCCCACCAAGGCGCAGCGCCTGCGCAATGCCGGCATTGAAGTGCTGGACTGCATTCCGGTCACTGGCGAGATCACCGCCGAGAACGAGCAGTACCTGCGCACCAAGGCCGACCGCGCCGGCCACCTGCTGGACGTGGATGCGTTGATCCAGGCCGCCCAGTAACGCGGCCGATTTGCTACCGTCAGCGCGGTGCGGCTGCGGCCGCCATCGCCCGCCCTGCTGCCCGACGGATGCCTGCGTGACCGACCTGCCGATTGCCGACCCTGCGCCGCCCCTGGACCACTGGCAGCCGCTGCCTGCGCGCGCGGCCGCATTGGCCGCGCTGGAAGGCGCATTCGGCGGTCTGTTCATTCCCGGCGCCCCGTTGGCCGCCGCCTGCTGGTTCTTCGACGCGCCCGGTGGGCTGTGGGGTGCCGGTGCGGCCTTGCTGGTCGGTGTGCTGTTCGGCGCGTGGATCGGCCACCGCCGCACCCGTCGCACGCGCTGGCGTTTGGACGCGCAGGGACTGGGCCTGCGTCGCGACCTGATGTGGCAGCTGGAAACACGGGTGCCGGTGTCACGCGTGCAGCATCTGGATCTGCGCCGCGGGCCGCTGGAGCGCCGCGCCGGCCTGGCCACGCTGATCGTGCATACCGCGGGCACGCGCATGAGCGCGGTCACCGTGAACGGTCTGGACCAGGCCGATGCAGAACGCCTGCGCGACACCCTGGCCCACCAGCTGGACCAGGACGCCGACGCCCTGTGAGCCAGCCGCCGCCCCTGCCTGCAGCGCTGCCCACCGGCGGCCAGGACCAGCGCCTGCACCCCTGGTCGTGGCTGTTCGTGCTGCTGATGCAGCTGCGCCATTACTTCCTGCCGCTGGTCGCGCTGCTGGTGTTCGGCCAGCGCGGCGACCGCGACCCGATGTGGGCGCAGCTGATTCCGCTGGGCGCCATCGTCGCGCTGGTGCTGGTGTCGGTGCTGCAGTACCTCAGCTACCGCTACCAGATCGGCGCCGATGCGATCACCGTGCGCAGCGGCCTGCTCGCGCGCAACCGGCGCGAAATTCCCTTCGCCCGCATCCACAACGTGGAAGTGCGGCAGAACCCGCTGCACCGCCTGTTCGGCGTGGCCGAACTGCGCCTGGAATCGGCCGGCGGCGTACGCCCGGAAGCGGAAATGCGCGTGCTGCGGCTGGACCAGGCGCTGGCGCTGGAACAACTGGTGCGCCAGCGCGGCCAGGCGCCACAGGCCGTGGCCGACGATCAACCGCAGGCGGTCGCACCGGACGATGCGCAGGACCACGTGCTGCTGCGCCTGTCCAGCTGGGACGTGCTGCGCATGGGGCTGCTGTCCAACCGCGGCTGGGCGCTGGCGGTGGCCGCCTTCGGCCTGCTGTTCCAGACCGTGCCACGGCCGGTGATGGACGATGCGATCCAGCGCGGCGGCCGCCAGGCCTTCGGCTTCGTCAGCCACCTGCACCCCGGCACCACCGGTGCGTTGCTGCTGGCCGCCAGCGTGCTGCTGCTGGGCTGGCTGGCGCTGCGCGTGCTGTCGGTGGCGCTGACCCTGCTGCGCTACCACGGCTTCACCCTGAGCGAGCGCGAGCGCCGCCTGACCGTGGCCACCGGCCTGCTCAGCCGCACCCGCAGCAGCGTGGCGCGGCGCCGCATCCAGGCCTGGACCCTGCGCGAAAGCACCCTGCACCGCTGGTTCGGGCTGCGCCAGCTGCGCATCGACAGCGCCGCCGGTGGGCCCTCGCGCGACGATGACCGCGCGCTGCGCGAACTGGCGCCGCTGGCGCCGGCGGCAACCTGCGACGGGCTGGTGCAGCACCTCTTGCCGCAGCTGCACTGGCCACCGCCGCAGTGGCAGCCGGTACGCCAGCGCGGTTGGTGGCGGCTGGCGCTGGGCAGCCTGCTGCTGGTGCCGCTGCTGGCCGCTGCAGCGTACTGGCGCTGGGGCACGTTCGGGCTGGCCGTGCTGGCCTGGCTGCCGATCGCCCTGCTGGCCGCGCACCGGCAGATGGCGCGCATGGGCTGGTACCTGGACGACCACTTCGTGGCCGTGCGCGGCGGCTGGTGGAAGCGCTGGTGGCGCTGGGCCGAACTGGACAAGGTGCAGGCCCTGCGCCTGCACCGCACGCCATTGGACAAGCTGCTGGGCACCGCCAGCCTGCAGCTGGATACCGCCGGCGCACACGGCGATGTGGCGCTGACCCTGCGCTACCTGCCGCAGGACCGCGCGCAGCAGGTGATGGAACAGCTGGCCCAGGCGCTGGCCCGGCGCAAGCTGCGCTGGTGACACGGGGTCGGATCCCTTTCCGCAGGAAAGGGCTCTGACCCCAGACACACACCATCCACGCATGGCGTGGATCTACTGGCGGGCGCGTGGCAACCCAACGATCGACGCTACCCGATCGCCCCCCCCCTCAGCGCTGCGCCGGGCCCCAGTAGCCCAGATCCTTGCGGATCTGCAGATCGCGCAGCCAGGTACCGAAGGGCTTGCGCCGCAGCGCGCCCATCTCGCCGGCCAGGAAATCTTCGGTGGCGGCGATCACCCGCTCGCTGGAACGGCCATCGCGGTACGGGTGGATGGCATCGGCATAGCGCACGATCTCCGCCGTCAGTGCCGCATCGGGGTGCAGCGCGCGCTGCAGCATCGCCGGCAGTTGTTCGGCGGCATCGAAGTCGATCATGTGCGGCTTCGGCACCCGGTTGCGGAAGGTCACCACCGGCTTGTGCTGCACGATGAACTCCGAAACGATCGACGAAGTGTCCGACACCAGCACGTCGGCCGCACGCTGCGCGGCCATCACCTGCTCGGGTTCGATGAAGCGCGCATTGGCACCGGCCAGCGCGCGGTAGCGCTCGAACAGCTCCGGCGGGCACTTGGGGTGCAGGGTCAGCAGCCAGTAGCGATCCCCTGCGACGATGTCTGCCGCGATCTGCGCGTGCAGGTGCGGGGCCGCACTCAGGCGCTCGGTGAAAGTGGAACCGAACAGCACCACCGGGCGGCCCGCAGCGGGCGCGCGCAGCGCCGCGCTTTCACCGCCATCGTCGCGGAACAGCGGATCCAGCTTCGGCCAGCCGGTCTCGGCCACCGCGAAATGGCCCTGCTGGTCGGCAATCTGCCGGAACGGTGCGGTGGTGGCCGGGCCCTGGGTGCAGTACAGATCGAACATGCCGCGCACCCGGAAGTGGCCGCGCGCACTGTCGCGCTTTTCCACGTTGAAGCCATGGAACAGCTGCACCTTGGCCCCGGACAGGAAGGTCGGCACCCAGTTTGCCGCGCTGAACACCGCGCGCGGGCGCAGTGCCAGGGCCTGCTTCAGACCCACCGTGGGCACCCCGGGAAGCTGGCTGCCCGCGGCGCCGCCTTCGAACCAGGCACTGACCTGCTGGCCCGAGGCGTGCAACGCCTGCGCCAACGGGGCGAGAATAGGCAGCGCATAGCGCTCCGTCGCAAACAACAGGTACCCGGCCATCATGTCCTCCACGACCGCTCCCATCGAACGGCCTCGCATCTCAGCGTGCATTATCGCGTTCAACGAGGCCGGGCGCATCGGCGACTGCCTGGCCTCGCTGGCCTTCTGTGATGAGATCGTGGTGGTGGACTCCTATTCGACCGATGCCACCGTGGCCATCGCCGAGGCCGCCGGGGCCCGCGTGCTGCAGCGGCCGTTCGACGGCTTCCGCAGCCAGAAGGCGTTCTGCGTGGCGCAGGCGCAGCACGATTGGGTGCTGTGCCTGGACGCCGACGAGCGGATCAGCCCGGAACTGCGCGCGGCCATCGAGGCCGCCCGCGACGGCGGCTTCAGCGGCCACACCGGCTACCGCTTCGCGCGCCTGTCCGAGTATTTCGGCAAGTTCCTGCGCCATGGCAATGCCTACCCCGACCGCGTGCTGCGCCTGTTCGACCGGCGCCACGGCGGTTGGCGCGGCAAGCGCGAGATCCATGAAGCGGCCAGCGTGGACGGCAGCGTCGGCACCCTGCGCGGCGATCTCATCCACTACCCGTACCGGTCCTTGCAGCAGCAGCTGGCCAAGACCGAGAAGTACGCGCGGATGATGGCCGAGCATGAGTTCGCGCGTGGCAAGCGCGCCACCCTGGGCAAGCTGGTGCTGGCACCGGCCTGGCGGTTCTGGCGCGGCTTCGTGTTCCGCGGCGGCTTCCGCGATGGCTGGCATGGCCTGGTCTACGCCTATGTGCGCGCCAATTACGTGCGGCAGAAGACCATCATGCTGTGGATGCTGGGCAACGGCCAAGCCGTGGCCGACCCACCGGCCGATTGACACGCCGGGCGTGGCCCGGCGCTACCGTCCAATGGCCGCCCGGTGGCGCGCGCCTTCCACCATGGAAAGACCGGCCAGCAGGCCGACGATGGTCACGTAGAAGCTGGCCGTCATCTGGTGGGCGAACATCGACTGGGTCAGGCCGCACAGCACGTAGGCGACCACGATCATGATGCCGGCCGCCGCCGGCCCGCGGAACGTGGCGCGGCCACTGCGCCGGTGCAGGCGCACGAACACCCACAGCGGCACGCCGTACACCGCCAGCAGCAGCAACAGGCCCGGCAGCCCCTGGGTCGCGCTCCATTCGGCCAGATCGTTGTGGGCATGGCCCAGGTGGCAGCGCAGTTCGGCCGGGTCGGCACGGCACACCGGCAAACGCTGCATGGCCGTATCGAACTGGCCGATGCCCACCCCGGTGAACGGATGGTCCTTGAACGCCTCCCAGGCCACCTGCAGGCGTTCGACGCGGGCACCGGCCGAAGAATCGGCATCGCCCTGCTCCAGGCGCTGCACATCGCTGTGCAGCTCGGTCAGGCGCAGCTGATGGCGCAGTTCGGGCACCGACAGCATCAGCGTGGCCCCCAGCGCCAGCATCACCCCCAGCACCGACAGGCGTGCCGCACCGGTGCGCCAGCGCAGGCTGAGCGCCAGCACCACCAGCAATGCCAGCAGGGCGGCGAACACGCCGCGGCTGCCGGTCAGCACAATGGTGCCGCAGCCGGCCGCCATGCCCACGATCACCAGCGACCAGCGCCGGGACGGGCGGCAGAACACCAGCAGCACCATCAGCATGGCCACGATGTCGGCCAGCACGATCGCATTGGTGGACAGTTCGGCACGTGGCGCGCCCTGCAGCACCTGCACCAGCGCCAGCACGAACGTACCCAGCAGCCCCGCCAGTGCCCCGCGCCACAGCCAGCGCATATCCGGCCTCAGGGCGCAGACCCACAGCACCAGCCACGGGATGACCAGGAAGCGCGAGCGGTTGTCGACGTCGCGCAGGCCCTGCTGGAACAGCAGGATCGAGCACACGCCCAGCACCACCACGGCCAGCATCAGCACGGTCAGCTGCTTCAGCGTGGAACGCTCCATGCGCCGGGCCCGCCACAGCAGTTCCGGGGCCAGCAAGGTGCTGATGAGCAGCAGCACGGCATAGCCCAGCAGGTTGCTGGGCATGGTCAACACCAGCGCCGGCATGCAGAACAGGCCGATCTGGGCCAGCCAATGGGCCACGCCGTGGCGTCCCACGGTGGGGGCGGCCAGCACGGTGCCGGCCCGCGCGTCCTGGTTGTCCGGTGAAGCTGCCACGTTCAGAGCGATCACTGCGTTCCTGCTGAAATTACCGAAGAGTGGCCAGGCCACTCCCGCCCTTACCTTTTACTGTGTTTCCGGCCCCGTGGGCAGTCTGGACAAACCAGACTGCGAACACTTACTCATCATCCTGCTGTTGTCGTTCACGTTCCCGCTCGGCGGCATTGGCCACGCAGCGACCCTGCACGGCCGTGGCCGGCACCAACCACCAACGGCGGCGGTTGGCGATACCGGCCAGTTCGGCCTGGCCGCGGTCGATGCAGGGCAACAGGGCGTCTTCCAGCACCAGCAGCCAACGCCGCTCCGGCGCCAACTGCTGCCAGCGCACGCCGGCCACCAGCTGTTCATCCCAGTGCACCTTGAAGCCAAACGTCGCCGCCGGGCGGTCGGCCATCAGCAGGTTCTGTTCCTTCCACGCCACCAGCCCCAGTTCGGCCTGCGGACCGATGCGCTTGCCGGCGGCCTGCATCAGGCCCCGCGCCGAGCTGGAATCGTTCAACAGCGGATAGCCCACCAGGCTGTACAGCACCCAGACCACCGTGAGCGTGGACACCAGCGCCACGTGCCAGCGGCGGCGGCCGAACACCAGCAGGCTGGCCACCGCCCAGCCGCCCATGGCCAGTGCGGCCCAGGCCAACTGGTTCATGACCCCCGGCGCCATGCCGCGCGCCTGCTGCAGGCGCACCTCGAAGCTGGGCTGGCCCAGCAGCGCGGCCAGGCCACCGCCCAGGGTGACCACGGCCAGCAGCAGGGTGAACGCCCCCAGCAGCCACTGCACATCGCGCCGGCGCAGCAGGCCCGGCAGCAGCGGTGCCAGCGCCAGGCAGAACATCGGCAGCGACGGCAGGATGTAGACGTCGCGCTTGCCATTGGGAATGGAGAAGAACAGCACGATCAGCGCCCACCAGCCCAGCAGCAGCAGATAGCGTGCATCACGCCGCTGCAGGCGCCGGCGCCACGCCGGAATGGCCCACGGCACAACCAGGAACGCCGGAATCCACATCGACGGCATGGTGCCCAGGAAATACCACCATGGTTGGTGGTGGTCCCAGGACTGCGCATAGCGCTTGGCCGTCTGCCGGAACAGGATGTCGTTCATGTACGCGTGGTACTCGCCCGACTTCGTCGCCAGCGCGGTCAGCACCATCGGCAGCAGCCACAGCGCCACCGCCAGCAGGAACGCCAGCGGCGCCAGCCAGAACCGCACATCACGCACGTGCAGGCGCACCCGCGGCCAGTGCAGCGCCGAGGCGATGGCGGCCGGCACGATCATCAGCAGGGCGATCACGCCCACGCCCTTGGTGATCACCCCGATGCCGGCGAAGAACCAGCCCAGCCACCACCAGCGCCACGCCGGGCCCAGCAGCAGGTGGCGCAGCAGACCGTAATTGGCCAAGGTGATGAACAGCACCACCAGCGGGTCGATCTGCGCCTTCTTCGACTGGAAGGTGAACTGCAGCGCGAACAGCAGCGCCCAGCCCGCGTAAAGGCCCACGCGCCGGGTCCACAGGCGGCGGCCCAGGTCCACCACGCACCACAGCGTGCCCAGCGCGGCAATCAGCGAGGGCAGCAGGAAGGCGACCCGCCAGTTGCCGATCACGCTGTAGAGCGTGGCCTGCCACCACATCAGCATGGGCGGCTTGTCTGAATACAGCTCCAGGCCCCGGTGCGGGAACAGCCAGTCGCCGCTCTCCACCATCTGCTTGGCCACCAGGGCAAAGCGGGGTTCGTCCGAGGGCCACGGGTCACGCAGGCCCAGGCCGGCGCCCAGCACCAGCAGGGCCATCACTACGAACAGCCACGTCTCGCGTGATGCGCGGGTTTTCAGCATGGGAACTCGGCGATTGAAGAGGTCAGGCTGTTTTTAGCAGACGCGCGTAGAAAAATCCGTCAGCATCATCGCTGCCGGGCAGGCGCTGGCGGGCGATGCCCTCACAATCCAGCCCGAAAGCGTCACCCAGCGGCGCAGCCTGCGCGTCCGGATGCCACTTCAGGAAGGCCCGCACCTGGTCCACATTCTCGGCCCGCAGGATCGAGCAGGTGGCGTACAGCAGCACGCCACCGGGGCGCAGCATCGACCAGCAGGCTTCCAGCAGGCGGGCCTGCACCCCTACCAGCGCCTCGATGTCCTCGGCCCGGCGGTGGAACATCACGTCCGGCTGGCGGCGGATCACACCGGTGGCCGAGCACGGGGCATCCAGCAGGATGGCGTCGAACGGGACGCCGTCCCACCAGGCCGCCGTGTCGCTGGCGTCGGCCACCTGGGTCTGTGCGCCCTCGCCCACCCCGGTGCGGGCGTAGGTATCGCGCGCGCGCGCCAGGCGTCGGGCGTCAATGTCCAGCGCCAGCAGGCGCAGGCTGGGGTCGCGTTCCAGCAGGTGGGCCGACTTGCCGCCCGGCGCCGCACAGGCATCGAGCACGCGTGCGCCCGGCGGCGGCGCCAGCGCGTCGGCAGCGCATTGCGCCGAAAGGTCCTGCACCGACAGCGCGCCGTCGGCAAACCCCGGCAACTGGTTCACCGGCACCGGTACCGACAGGCGCAGGGCATCGGCACAGACCAGGCTGGGCTCGGCGGCAATGCCGGCCTCGGCCAGCGCCGCCAGCGCCTTGTCACGCCCGCCCTGCTGCCGGTTCGCACGCAGCCACAACGGCGCCGGTTGCAGGCTGGCCTCGAAGATGGCGCCAGCCTGGGCCGGCCAATCGCGTTCGACGGCCTGCGCCAACCATTCCGGGAAGGCATCGCGGGCGGGCTGCGGCGGGAACCCTTCACGCTGGGCGCGGCGCAGGATGGCATTGACCAGCCCGGCCTGGCGCTCGCGGCCCAGCGCGCGCGCGGCATCCACCGTGGCCGACAGCGCGGCATGGGACGGCAATTCCAGCACATCCAGCTGGGCAAAACCCACCATCAGCAGCGTGCGCAGGTCGGCATCACGCGCCGACAGCGGCTTCTGCATCCAGCCCTGCAGGGCGGCGTCGTAGGTACTGCGCCGGCGCAGCACGGCAAAGCACAGGGCTTCCAGCAGGGCGCGGTCGCGGGTGTCGGCCAGCTTGGGCAGCGCCCATGCCAGCTCGGCCTTCAGCGAACGGCCGCGGGTGAATACCTGGGCCAGCACGCGCGCGGCCAGCATGCGGGTGGCCGCGCCCGGAGCGGCCTTGGCCACCGAAAAATCGTTCTGCTTGCCCACCGCTTACCCCCCTGCGCGCAGATCGCGGCGCGCGTTGAGGTAATCGGCGGCGGTGATCGCCTTGCCGCCCTCGCGCTGCAGCACGCGCAGGCGCAACGCGCCCTGGCCGCAAGCGATGTCGATGCCCTCGCGGCCGGCCACCAGCACCGTGCCGGGGGGCTGGCCATGGGCCAGATCCAGCGCCACCGCGCCATGGATGCGCACGCGCTCGCCCGCCAGTGTGGCCTCGGCGATCGGCCAAGGATTGAAGGCGCGCACGGTACGCGCCAGCACGTCGGCCGGCTGCGCCCAGTCCAGCTTCGCCTCGGCCTTGTCCAGCTTGTGGGCGTAGGTCACGCCCTGTTCCGGCTGCGGCCGCGCCACCGGCTTGATGCCCGCACGCAGCAGGCCCAGCCCGTCGGACAGCACCTGCGCGCCCAGTTCGGCCAGCTTGTCATGCAGTTGGCCGCCGGTATCGGTGGCGGCAATCGGCAGTTCCTGGTGCAGCAGCACCGGGCCGGTGTCCAGGCCCGCTTCCATCTGCATAAGGCACACGCCGGTGCTGGCATCGCCGGCCTGGATGGCGCGCTGGATCGGCGCGGCGCCACGCCAGCGCGGCAGCAGCGAGGCATGCACGTTCCAGCAGCCGTGGGTCGGAATGGTCAGCACCGCCTTGGGCAGGATCAGGCCATAGGCCACCACGACCATCAGGTCCGGCTGCAGATCGCGCAGCTGCTGCTGGGCCGCTGCATCCTTCAGGGTTTCCGGCTGGTGGACGGGAATGCCTCGGGCCACGGCTTCCAGCTTCACCGGCGACGGTGCCAGGCCACGGCCGCGGCCGGCCGGGCGGTCCGGCTGGGTGTAGACCGCCACCACTTCATGGTGGCGGGCAGCGGCGCGCAGCGACGACACCGCGAATTCCGGCGTACCGGCAAAGACAATCCTCATGGCGACCCCACTTGCAGGATGATTTCATGCAGAAAAAAGAACGGCGCCATGGTCAGGCGCCGTGCAGCCCGCGCGCTGGGCGCAGGCGCGGACCGGCGCAGGGGCCGGCCCGGCGTGGCGATCACGCCACGTGCTTGCGTTGCTTGGCCAGCTTCTTGCGCACCATCTCGCGCTTCAGCGGCGACAGATAGTCGATGAACAGCTTGCCGTCCAGGTGATCCATCTCGTGCTGCACGCAGACCGCCAGCAGGCCGTCGGTGGTCAGCTCCTGCGGCTGGCCCTGGCGGTCCAGGAACTTCACGGTGATGGTGTCGGCACGGGTGACGTCGGCGAAGATGCCCGGCACCGACAGGCAGCCTTCCTGGTACACCTGGCCCCCATCCTTGGCGACGATTTCCGGGTTGATGAACACCCGCGGTTCGTTCTTCTCTTCGCTCACGTCGATGACCATGAAGCGCTTGTGCACGTCCACCTGGCTGGCGGCCAGGCCGATGCCAGGGGCTTCGTACATGGTCTGGAACATGTTGTCGATCAGTTCCTGGAAGGCCGGCGTAGTGACCTCGGTGGCCTCGATCAGGGCCGCCTTGGTGCGCAGGCGCGGGTCGGGGAACTCAAGAATGGGGAGCAGAGCCATGGCAGTTTCCGGGTAGGGGGCCGGGGCAACGCCGGCATACGTCGCAGATTCTATCTGCAACGCTTGCCTTGCGCCCCGGTTTCTGGACTATAGTGCGCCAACCTGTTGGGGAATCAGGGCTTCGCACCTATGTTGCTTCGTTTTCGTACGGTCCTCGCCGCGGCGATGCTGACCGTGGCTGCCTATGCTACCGCCGTTGAAGTGAATGGCGGGCACCCGGACACCTATGTGGTCCGCAAAGGGGACACGCTGTGGGACATTGCAGGGAAATTCCTGCAGAAACCCTGGCTGTGGCCCGAAATCTGGCAAGCCAATCCGCAGATCGCCAATCCGCACCTGATCTACCCGGGTGACGTGCTCAGCCTGGCCTATCTGGACCGCGTGACGGCCACGCCCGGCCCGCGCCAGGAAGCCCCCGTGACCGGCGTGCCACTGGCCCAGGTCGAGCCGTTCCTGAAGCAGCTGAGCGTGGTGGACAGCATCGACGGCCTGCCCTACGTGGTCGGTCTGGAAGACAACCGCCTGCGCGCCACCGGTGGCCAGACCGCCTATGTGCGCCTGGCCGACGCCCAGCCGGGCCAGCGCTGGGCCGTGGTCCGCCCGACCGTGCGCTATGCCCAGCCAAAGCCCACCGAGGACCTGAACGCCAATGGCGACGTGACCCCGGGCAGCGGCAACCTGTGGAAAGCCTTCAACGCGCCCAACCACCGCCGCGGCGTGCTGGGCTATGAACTGGCGCAGGTCGGCCTGGGCACCATCACCCAGGTATCCGGCGAAAAGACCGAAGCCTCCACCCTGGTACTGGACAACAACGCCAACGGCCGCGAAGTGCGTGCCGGCGACCGCCTGGTGCCGGTGGCAGCGCAGCCGTACGACCTGCAGTTCTTCCCGCACGTGCCGGCGGCCAGCGTGGAAGGCGTGGACGTGCGCGTACTGGCGGTCACCGACATGTTCGATGCCGGCGGCCCGCGCGATGTCATCGCCATTTCTGCCGGCAAGGCACAGGGCGTGGACAACGGCACGGTGTTCTCGCTGTGGCGCCAGGGCAGCCATGTGGCCCATCGCATGAAGTACCCGAACTCGTCGCGCATGGACGATTCGCACAGCACCGGCGCCGGCCGGGTCACCCTGCCGGACGAGTACGCCGCCCATGCCATGGTGTTCCGCACCTTCGACAACGTCAGTTATGCCCTGGTGATGCAGGGCGTGAAGCCGGTGAAGGTGGGCTACAGCGCGCTGCACCCTGACGCGAAGTAGGGGCGGGCCGGGCACGCCCGGCATCCCCTGACACGCACATGCGACGGCGCCCTAGGGCGCCGTTGCCGTGTGTGGCCGATAGTCGGCGGATGGACGAAACCCTCGCCTTGTTGACCCTGGTGCTGGCCGAAGGGCCGCTGGCACCGCGCCGCGCCCTGCTGCACGGTGCCGGCACCGCACAAGCGGCGCTGGCCCTGGGCGTGGCTGGCTGGCGCGCGCACGGCTGCACGCCTGCGCAATGCGCGGCACTGCATTGCCCGGATGCCCGCGCGCTGACCACCGCCCGGCAGTGGCTGGACGCGCCGGGCCGCCACCTGCTGGCCTGCACCGACCCGGCCCTGCCGCCGCTGTTGCAGGACCTGCCCCACCCGCCACTGGCCCTGTTCGTGGCCGGCGATCCCAGCCTGGCCTGGCGACCATCGGTGGCCGTGGTCGGCAGCCGCTCGCCCACGCCCGGCGGCCGGGCGCTGGCCGCACGGTTTGCCACCTGCTTCGCCGATGCCGGGCTGGCCGTCGGCAGCGGGCTGGCGGCCGGCATCGACGCGGCCGCCCATACCGCCGCCCTAGAGGCGGCCGGCTGTACCGTAGCGGTGATCGCCACCGGGCCGGACCGCGCCTATCCACCCGGCAATGCTCGGTTGCAGGCGCGCATCGCCGCCGAAGGTGCGGTGCTGAGCGAGTACCCACCGGGCACGCCGGCCCGCCCCGGCCAGTTCCCGGCGCGCAACCGGCTGGTGGCAGGGCTGGCGCTGGCCACCGTGGTCGTGGAGGCCGCGCAGCGCTCGGGCGCGCTGATCACCGCGCGGCTGGCGGCCGAGGCTGGGCGCGAGGTCTGCGCGGTGCCGGGTTCGGTGCTGAACCCGCGCGCGGCCGGCTGCCACCGGTTGATCCGCGATGGCGCCGCCCTGGTCGAGCGCCCCGAAGAGGTACTGGAACTGCTGGCCCCGGCCCTGCGCCAGCACCTGCCGGGCTTGCAAAGCCGGCTGGCGGCCCCCACTGAACAGGCAGTCTCGACGGCTCTGCCGGCCCACTGGGCCGGTGACCGCAACTACCAGACCTTGTGGCGCGCACTGGACCACGACCCAATCAGTATGGATTCATTGATCACGCGCTGTGGATTGACGGCGCCGGAGGTGTCCTCCATGCTGCTGGCCATGGAACTGGCGGGAATCGTGGTGTGCGTACACGGCCGCTACTGTCGAACTCCCTAGTTTCTTCACCTCCACAGCGTCGCCCGACGCAGGCCGAGGGGCAATGAAAGAGAGCATCCTGGACGTACTGCTGTACCTGTTTGAACACTATTTCAGCGAAGATGCTGACCTGATCCGTGATCGCGACTCGCTGCAGAATGGCCTGATACAGGCCGGTTTCAGCCCCACCGAGATCAACAAGGCGTTCGACTGGCTCGACGCGTTGGCCGCCCAGCGGCCCAGCGTTTCGCAGGCCCGGGTCGATGGCCCCGTGCGCATCTACCACGGCCCCGAGCTGGACAAGCTGGACGTGGAATGCCGCGGTTTCCTGCTGTATCTGGAGCAGCACGGCATCCTGGATGCCGACCAGCGCGAGCTGGTGCTGGACCGTGCCATGGCCCTGGACCAGGACGAACTGGACCTGGATGACCTGAAATGGGTGGTGCTGATGGTGCTGTTCAACCAGCCCGGCGCCGAGGCGGCCTACGCCTGGATGGAAACCCAGATGTTCGTGGACGAGCCAGAACCCCTGCACTGACCGTACACTTGGGGGCCGTGCGCATTCAGGAGCGTCCCCCGTGAGTGAGTGGTTCCATGCAGAAGGCAATCGCCAGCAAGGCCCGTTGCCTGCGGAACAGTTGATCGCGCTGTTCCGCAGCAACCAGATCAACCTGGACACCCTGGTGTGGCGTGACGGCTTGCCGCAATGGCAGCCGCTGCGCAGCGTGGTTGATGAGCTGGGGCTGATCGTGCCGGCGATGGATGCACCTGCATCCGTCGAACCACCTCCGCCTCCTCCGCCGGCGCCGCCGGAGGTTCCGCTGCCGCCCACCCTGCCGCCGGCCACGCCGTATGCGGCGGCCCCGGCCGCCGCCGCACCGGTCCCGAAGAAGGGGCTTTCCGGGTGCGCCATCACCGCCATCATCGGCGGTGGGCTGCTGCTGATCCTGATTCCCATCTGCGCCATCCTGGCCGCGATCGCGCTGCCGGCCTACAACGACTACACGCTCAAGGCCAAGGTGGCTGGTGCGATCACCGCGCTGCAGCCGCTGAAGGACCAGGTGCAGCACTTCGCCGACGACGAGGGCCGCTGCCCAGGCGCCAACGATGCCGGCTTCCCGGGCGCCGGGGATTTCGCCGCGCACGGGTTGTCGGCCGTGCATATCGGCCGCTTCAACAACGGCCACTGCGGCATTGAAGCCACGCTGTCGGTACCGGGCAAGACCCTCGATGGCGACCTGCTGTGGCAGGAATACGACCGCGACAGCGGCCGCTGGGAATGCAGCGGGGAAAGCGACGACAAGTACCTGCCCGTCGCTTGCCGCGGCTGAGCGGCACAGGCCTTCACAACCAAGGACGACCCAACAGGGGACATGCAATGACCGAGTGGTACTACGCAGAAGGACAGCAGCGGCAGGGGCCGCTGCCGGTGGCCGAGATCCGCCAGCGCTTCCAGCGCGGCCAGCTGACCCTGGACACGCTGGTCTGGCGCGAAGGCATGGGCCAATGGGCCGCCCTGCGCCAGGTGGTGGATGAGCTGGGCCTGCAGACCCTGGCCGATGCCAGTGCGTCCAGCGCCAGTGGCGGCTTCGACCTGCGCCGCGACTACGCCGCCATCGACAACGGCACCGCGGCGCTGCCCGGCACCGGCGCGATCAGCAGTTCGCCCTATGCCGCTCCTGGCACGTCCAGCGGCGCCTACAGCCAGGCCGTACAGGGCGGCGAAGTGGTCTATGCCGGCTTCTGGAAGCGCTTCGCTGCCTACCTGATCGATTACTTCGTGCTGCTGATTCCCAGCTGGATCATCGGCGCCATCCTGGGCGTGGGCATTGGCGCAGGCCTGGGTGCGACCGGCACCGCCGGCACCGCCGCCGAAGTGACCGCGCAGATCATCAGTGGCTTGTCCGGCCTGGTCATCGCCCTGCTGTACTACGGCTTTTTCCACGCCTCGCGCGGCGGCGCCACCCTGGGCAAGATGGCCATCGGCATCAAAGTGGTGCGTGGCAACGGCGAGCGCCTGACACTGGGCCGCAGTATCGGCCGCTATTTCGCCACCATCCTCAGCAGCCTGACCCTGCTGATCGGCTATCTGATGGCCGCCTTCACCGACCGCAAGCAGGCCCTGCACGACCTGATCTGCGACACCGTGGTGGTGGACCGCTGGGCCTTCACCGATCAGCCGCAGATGCAGCGCCACGAGCTGGGCACGGTGACCATCGTGGTGCTGGTGATCGGCGGCGTGCTGATGCTGGCGGGCTTCGCGTTGATGATTTTCGCCATTGGCATGATCGCCAAGATGGCCGGCTGACCGGCCCTGCCCGGGCGGCCTTCCGGCAGCGGTCATCACGCCGCGCTGCTTGACACCGGCCGCCCGGACATGATTCCTCTAATAAGGAAACCTGAACGCCCGGCACACTACCGGGCGTTCAGTTTATGGAATTTCCCGTGGCCGCTTCACTAATGCGGCCGTTTGCTCCACCCTAGCGGCCCCTTCCCCCGGTCCGCCCACAGACCTTTCCCGACATGCCCAAGCACCTGCTCATCGTCGAATCGCCGGCCAAGGCCAAGACGATCAACAAATACCTCGGCAAGGATTACACCGTCCTGGCCTCGTATGGGCATGTGCGCGACCTGATCCCGAAGGAAGGCGCGGTCGACCCGGACAACGGGTTTGCCATGCACTACGACGTGATCGACAAGAACGAGAAGCATGTCGATGCCATCGCCAAGGCCGCCAAGGGCGCCGATGACATCCTGCTGGCGACCGACCCGGATCGCGAGGGTGAGGCGATCAGCTGGCACATCGCCGAGATCCTGAAGGAACGCGGGCTGGTCAAGGACAAGCCGATGCAGCGCGTGGTGTTCACCGAGATCACCCCGCGCGCCATCAAGGAAGCGATCAACCAGCCGCGCGCCATCGCCAGTGACCTGGTGGACGCGCAGCAGGCGCGCCGCGCGCTGGATTACCTGGTCGGCTTCAACCTGTCGCCAGTGCTGTGGCGCAAGGTGCAGCGTGGCCTGTCCGCCGGCCGCGTGCAGAGCCCGGCGCTGCGCATGATCGTCGAGCGCGAGGAGGAGATCGAAGCCTTCATCGCCCGCGAATACTGGTCCATCGGCGCCGAATGCGCGCACCCGTCGCAGCACTTCAACGCCAAGCTGATCAAGCTGGACGGGCAGAAGTTCGAACAGTTCACCGTGACCGACGGCGATACCGCCGAGGCCGCCCGCCTGCGCATCCAGCAGGCCGCGCAGGGCTCGCTGCACGTGACCGACGTGGCCAGCAAGGAGCGCAAGCGCCGCCCGGCCCCGCCGTTCACCACCTCCACCCTGCAGCAGGAAGCCTCGCGCAAGCTGGGCTTCACCACCCGCAAGACCATGCAGGTGGCGCAGAAGCTGTATGAAGGCGTGGCGATCGGCGACGAAGGCACCGTCGGCCTCATTTCCTATATGCGTACCGACTCGGTGAACCTGTCGCAGGATGCGCTGGCCGAAATCCGCGACGTGATTGCCCGTGATTACGGCATCGCCTCGCTGCCCGACCAGCCCAACACCTACCAGACCAAGTCGAAGAACGCCCAGGAAGCGCACGAAGCGGTGCGCCCGACCTCGGCCCTGCGCACGCCTGCGCAGGTGTCGCGCTTCCTGACCGACGACGAGCGCAGGCTGTACGAGCTGATCTGGAAGCGTGCAGTGGCCTGCCAGATGATTCCGGCCACGCTCAACACCGTCAGTGTCGATCTGTCCGCCGGCAGCGAACACGTGTTCCGCGCCAGCGGCACCACCGTGGTGGTGCCCGGCTTCCTGGCCGTGTACGAAGAAGGCAAGGACAACAAGAGCGCCGAGGACGAGGACGAAGGCCGCAAGCTGCCGGCGATGAAGCCGGGCGACCGCATTCCGCTGGAACGCATCCTGGCCGAACAGCACTTCACCCAGCCGCCGCCGCGCTACACCGAAGCGGCACTGGTGAAGGCGCTGGAAGAGTATGGCATCGGCCGTCCCTCGACCTACGCCTCGATCATCCAGACCCTGCTGTTCCGCAAGTACGTGGAAATGGAAGGTCGCAGCTTCCGCCCGTCCGACGTCGGCCGTGCGGTGTCCAAGTTCCTGTCCAGCCACTTCACCCAGTACGTGGACTACGACTTCACCGCAAAGCTTGAGGACGAGCTCGACGCCGTCTCGCGCGGCGAAGAAGAGTGGATCCCGCTGATGGCCCGCTTCTGGGAGCCGTTCAAGGAACTGGTGGAAGACAAGAAGGAATCGGTCGACCGCGCCGAAGCCAGTGGCGCGCGCGAGCTCGGTACCGACCCCAAGACCGGCAAGCCGGTCAGCGTGCGCCTGGGCCGTTTCGGGCCCTACGCCGCCATCGGCAGCACCGCCGAAGATGCCGAGGAAAAGCCCAAGTTCGCCTCGCTGCGCCCCGGCCAGTCGATGCACACCATTTCCCTGGAAGACGCGCTGGAACTGTTCCTGATGCCGCGCGCGCTGGGCGAGGACAACGGCGAACCGGTCAGCGTCGGCATCGGCCGCTTCGGACCGTTCGCCAAGCGTGGCAGCACCTATGCCTCGCTGAAGAAGGAAGACGACCCGTACACCATCGACCTGGCCCGCGCCGTGTTCCTGATCGAAGAGAAGGAAGAGATCGCGCGCAACCGGATCATCAAGGAGTTCGAGGGCAGCGACATCCAGGTGCTGAACGGCCGCTTCGGCCCGTATATCAGCGACGGCAAGATGAACGGCAAGATCCCCAAGGATCGCGAGCCGGCATCGCTGACCCTGGCCGAGGTGCAGCAGCTGATGGAAGAAACCGGCAAGCCCGTGCGCAAGGGCTTCGGCGCCAAGAAGGCGGCCGCGAAGAAGGCCCCGGCCAAGAAGGCGGCGGTGAAGAAGGAAGCCGCACCGAAGAAGGCCGCTGCCAAGAAGGCCCCGGCGAAGAAGGCGGCCAAGAAAGCCACCAAGAAAGCAGTGAAAAAAGCCGCAAAGTAGATCCACGCCATGCGTGGATGCTCTGCCACGCCATGCGTGGATGATGTAGCTGGATGTGCGGACCACCGGTCCGCACCCACCTGAGGTGGCAGGTTCCACCCCGTCTGCACGCTGCGGGGGGATAATGAATCCCCACATCGGGCTGGCCTTCCCCATGAAAGAACTCACCCTCGATACTGCTGTAGCCACGCTGCGCGCGGGCGGCGTGATCGCCTACCCGACCGAAGCAGTCTGGGGGCTGGGTTGCGATCCTTCGCACGAGGCGGCGGTGCACATGGTGCTGCGCCTGAAGCAGCGCCCGATCGAGAAAGGCATGATCCTGGTCGCCGCCGACCTTGCCCAGCTGCAGGGCTGGGTGCGGCTGGACGCCCTGCCCGACGCACGGCAGCGCGCAGTGCTGGCCAGCTGGCCCGGCGCCAACACGTGGATCCTGCCGGCCGGGGCGCGTGCCCAGCCGTGGATCACCGGTGAACACAGTGGCATTGCCGTGCGCATCAGTGCGCACCCGCTGGTGGCCGCGCTGTGCCAGGCCTGGGGTGGCCCGCTGGTGTCCACCAGCGCCAATCTGGCCGGCGAACCGCCCGCGCGTACCCGCCAGGAGCTGGACCCGCGCCTGCTGCGCCTGCTGGACGGCGTGCTGGACGGCGAGACCGGCGGGCTGGCCCAGCCCACCCCGATCCGGGACGCACTCAGTGGCAATGTGCTGCGGTCCTGAGCCGATGATTGCAGCGGCGCCCGGCTTGGCGCACGCTGCGCGCATGTACCTGCTGCAACCCGCCCTGTGTCTGGCCCTGCTGCTGCCGCTGAGCGCGCTGGCGGCCGACGACGTGCGCGTCTATCGCTGCGTGGGCAGCAACGGCGCGGTCGCCCTGCAGGACAAGCCGTGCAGCAGCGGCCGTCAGGAAGTGCGCGACATGCAGCGCCCCAAGGACCCGCCCGCGCGCGTGGTCAGCACCGAGGCCACGCCGCAGGAGCGTACCGATACCCCCACCCTGCGTGAGCGTGAAGTCCGCCATGTTTACGTGCAGCCGCCG
This sequence comes from Stenotrophomonas sp., assembly GCF_032056425.1. Taxonomy (GTDB): domain Bacteria; phylum Pseudomonadota; class Gammaproteobacteria; order Xanthomonadales; family Xanthomonadaceae; genus Stenotrophomonas. The sequence continues at coordinate 40,345 of NZ_DAMBCN010000028.1, read as the reverse complement.
CAGCCGATGTACGAATGCGTGGCCGAGGATGGCAGCCGCTATACCAGCGACAGCAACGAAGGGAACCCGCGCTGGGTGACGGTGTGGGGCAACGTCTGGTATCCGCGCGGCCGGCCCGGCCCCGGCTACAGCCCGCCCCCGGGGCCGCGCCCCGCCGCCGGCAACAGCATCGGCCCGCCGATCGGCGGCACCGTGCCCGACCGGCGCCCGCCACCGGTCGGCTTCAGCCTGCCGGCCGGCAACGTGCTGGTGCGCGATACCTGCACGCCGTTGCCAGCGCAGGAGGTCTGTTCACGCCTGCGTGATCGGCGCTGGGAGCTGGACCGCCGTTACAACAGCGCGCTGCAGAGCGAACGCACGGCCATCACCACCGAACAGCGCGGCATTGACGCGCGGCTGGGCCGCGATTGCGGCGGCTGAAACGCCCCGCGCCGTTGCCATGCGGCCAACCAAGGTTGGCCACTACCGGGGGAGTCTGCTTTGGTAGCTGCCCACCTTGGTGGGCAGTCGCTGTACGCTGCTCGCATGAAGAAACTGTTCTGGCTGGCCCTGTGCCTGCTGCCCACCGCAGCTGCGGCCGAGGCAGAGGTGATCTATCGCTGCATCGGCAGCAGCGACGTTCCAACCGTGCAGCGCGTGCCCTGCGCGCAGGGCCTGCGGCAGGAGATCGTGCGTCTTCCTGGATCCGCACCTGCGGCGCCCACACCGCCAGCCGAGCCCCCGCCTTCGGCGGCGCTGCCCAGCGCACCGCCTGCGGCCGAGCCTGCCACCACCGCCACACCCGCGGCGGTACCGGCACAGGCCGGCGAAGAACGCATCATCAGCGAAGCGCGCATGGTCGAGCGCGCCGACGACAACCTGATCCTGGACAGCGCGCAGCTGCCCCGCGACGACGCGCACCCGCAGGCAGACGGCAGTGCACCACCGAAGCCGCCGCTACCGCCCATCTTCCAGTGCATCGACGCCCAGGGGGGCGGTTACCTGCACGAGTACGAGGCCGCACCCGGCCGATGCGAACTGCTGCAGGTGCAAGGCCTGGGCGGCGTGACGCCGGCCAATGCAGCCAGCTGCGAAGTGGTGACCGACCGCTGCAGCGAAGTCAGCCAGGCCCAACGCTGCGGCAGTTGGCAGCAGCGCTTCCGCAACGCACGCGGTCGCGAACGCTTCGCCACGCCGGACAACCGCGATGCTGCACGCGGCGAACGCGAGCGGCTGCAGGCGGTGCTGGCGGCCAGTGATTGCGCCGTGCCTGAGTGAGCTGCCGAGGGGGTTGCCAAGGGGGTCAGAGCCCTTTCCTCTGGAAAGGGATCTGACCTCGGCGAAGCGATCAGAACCCGTAGCGCAGGAAGCCGCCGTCCACGGCGATGCATTCGCCGGTGACATAGCTCGACGCCGGCAGGCACAGGAAGCCCACTGCCGCCGCCACTTCTTCCGGTTCACCAATGCGGCCCATGGGCGTGCGCGCGATCACTTCGTCGTAGTAATCCGGATCGGACAGCGGCCCGGAGGTGCGGCGTGTGCGGATGTACCACGGGGCCACCGCGTTCACCCGGATGCCGTCCTCCGCCCACTCCACCGCCAGGTTGCGGGTCATCTGGTGCATGGCCGCCTTGGTCATGCCGTACACCACGCCACTGCGCACATGGGTCAGGCCGGACACACTGCCCACGTTGACGATGGACGACGCCGCATGCCGGGCCAGCAGCGGATGCGCATAGCGCGACAGCTCGAAGGCCGAGAACAGGTTGGTCTCGAAAATCTGCCGCCACTCATCCTCGGAATACTCGGTAGCCGCCTTGGTGACATTTCCGCCGGCATTGTTCACCAGGATGTGCAGGCCATCGCTGTGGTCTTCCACCCAGTCCAGGATCTGCCGGCGGTCCTCATCATCGGACACGTCAGCGGCCAGCGCATGCACCTGCATCTGCGGGTGCACATCCAGCAGTTCGTCGCGGGCGGTTTCCAGCATGTCGATATCGCGCCCCACGATCATCAGGTCGGCGCCGAAACCGGCCAGTTCATGGGCGATGGCCAGGCCGATACCGGCGCTGGCGCCGGTGATCAGTGCGGTCTGCCCGTCCAGGCGCCATCGTTGCTGGGTCATGTGTCCTCCGGGCCGCAGCCGCTGTATTTCGATGCGCAAAGGATACGCGTCACAGCGCGCGGCTGCCGACGGTGCGACACTGCGCCATCGCCCACCCCGGAGAGCCGCGATGCGTCTGTTGATTCCACTGTGTCTGTCGGCCGCGCTGCTGGCCGGGTGCCAGCGCCCTGCCCCACCGAACCCGGAAAAACCACCGGAACCGCAGGCGCTGGCCAAGGCCATCAACCAGCCGCTGGACCGCGCCAAGGACGTGCAGAAGACCGTCGACGCCGGTGCCGAGCGCGAGCGCAAGGCCGAGGCTGAAGCAACGCAATGACGCCTGGGGTCGGAGCCCTTTGCGATGCAAAGGGATCCGACCCCGCACAAGCAAAAACGCCCGGCCGAAGCCGGGCGTTTTCGTAGCGCGCGATTGCCGGTCAGAAACCGCAGAAGCAGTAGGCCAGCGCCTTCACCGGGGCGCCGTTGCCCTTTTCGCGGGCGGCGTTTTCGACGAAGCGCAGCTGCGTATCCACTTCCGGCATCGTGCGGGCCAGCATCAGGCGGGCCATGCCCGAATCGGACAGCATCCAGGCACCGGCGCGGCTGCCAGCGAATCCGCTGACGAACTGCGCGAACGGCGTGGCGGCCTTTTCGATGTAGCGCACGCGGTACTTGTCGGCATTGCCGAGCTTGGCGCGGCCGGCGGCATCGGCCACGGCATCCTTCAGGCCACCGAATGCATCGACCAGACCGCGTTCCTTGGCCTGGGCACCGCTCCAGACGCGACCCCGGGCCACTTCATCGATGGCTTCCACCGGCTTCTTGCGCGCTTCGGCCACACGGCCAGTGAAATCGGCATAGCCCTTGTTGATGACCGACTGGATGACCTGGCCGACGGCCGGGTCCATTTCGCGGGTGACATCGAACGCGCCGGCAAAGCGTGTGGTGCCCACGCCGTCGGTATGCACGCCGATCTTGTCCAGCGCACGGCTGAAGTTCGGGATCATGCCGAAGATGCCGATCGACCCGGTGATGGTGGACGGGTCGGCATAGATGCGGTCGGCATTCATGCTGATCCAGTAGCCGCCGGACGCGGCCAGATCGCCCATGGACACCACCACCGGCTTGCCGGCGGCCTGCAGTGCCACCACTTCGCGGCGGATCTGCTCGGAGGCGAACACTTCACCGCCGGGCGAATCCACGCGCAGCACCACGGCCTTCACGTGCTCGTCGTCACGCGCGGCACGCAGCAGGGCCGAGGTCGACTCGCCGCCGATACGGCCGGCCGGCAGGTCACCGCCGCTGATCTCACCCGACGCCACCACCACTGCCACCTGCGGACGGCTGTCCACCGGGCTGCGACGCGCATCGAGCTGGTTGAGATAGCTCCCGAAATCGATGTTGCGGAAGCCACCGTCGGCGTCTTCATCGGCCACGCCGCGGTCGATCATCAGATCCTCGAATTCTTCGCGGGTCTTCAGCGCGGTCACCAGCTTCTGCTGCAGGGCGAACTTGGCCAGATCGCCACCGGCGGCGGCCACGCCTTCGGGCAGGGTATCGATGCCGGCGGCCAGCTGTGCCGGGTCCAGGCGGCGTGCCTTGGCGATATCGCCCAGGTAGCGCTGCCAGACATCGTTCATCCAGAACAGATCGGCTTCCTTGGATGCCGGCGACGCCGCATCCAGCACATAGGGTTCGGCAGCCGACTTGTACTCGCCCACCTTGAACAGGTGCACGTCCACGCCCAGCTTGTCCTGCAGGCCGGTGCGGAAGTACTGGCGGTAGCGGCCCAGGCCTTCCAGCACCACCGAGCCCATCGGGTCCAGGTAGACCTCGTCGGCCTGCGCGGCCAGCAGGTACTGCGACTGCCCCATGCTCTGGCTGAAGGCCACCACCTGCTTGCCCGACGCGCGCAAGTCCTGCAGCGCGGCGGCCACTTCACGCAGCGAGGCGAAGCCGGACGGCTGCAGCTTGTCCAGTTCCAGCACCACGCGTTCGATCTTCTTGTCGCCCTTGGCCGCTTCGATGGCGCGCATCAGATCGCGCAGCTGCACTTCTTCGGCGCTGTTGTCGCCCACCGCCTTGGCCAGCGCGCGGCTGACCGGATCGGCGCTGAACTGCTCGACCAGGCGGCCTTCAGGCGCGATCACCAGGGTGGTGCGGTCCTGCAGGGTCTTGCTGGCACCGGCACCCATGCCCGCGGCGACGATGAACATCACCACAAACACCAGCAGCAGGCCGAAGAACACCAGGTTCAGGATCAGCCGGCGGGTGAAATTCATCACGTCCCACAGCCCGATGAAGAAACTGGCGACGGGGTTGCGACGTGCCGGGGGCAGCGGGGGCACGGGTTGGTTCATGGAGCACTCCGGATGGCTTCTTGCCGTGGTACCAGCATAGCCGGTGCCGTGTGAGCTGGCACCGGACACAAGTCAGGGGATCGCCCGTCACGGTCGGCCGTGACGGACGCGCGGGATCAGGACAGGGCCGACTGGCCCACGCGCAGGCTGCTGCGGCGCAGGCGCCAGCCCATCAGGATGGCTGCGGCGGTCAGGCCGACGATCAGGCCGATCCACATGCCCTGCGGCCCCATGCCCAGCCCCAGGCCCAGCCCGGCGCCGAGCGGCATGCCCAGGCCCCAGTACGCGAACATGGCGATGAACATCGGCACGCGGGTGTCCTTCAGCCCGCGCAGTGCGCCGGCCGACAGTACCTGGATGCCATCGGGGAACTGGAACGTGGCGGCGTACAGCAACAGCGTTGAGGCCAGCCCGGCCACCGCCAGATCGTTGGTGTAGACACCGACGATGGCATCGTGGCCGAACAGCAGCACCGCCGCCGACAGCGTCTGCGTGCCCATGATGATGGCGTAGCCGGCCCAGGCGGCACGGCGCACGCCGAAGCCATCGCCGCGGCCGACCGCATGGCCCACGCGCACGGTGGTCGCCTCCGCCACGCCCATCGGGATCATGAAGCACAGCTGCGCCACATTGATCGCGATCTGGTGCGCGGCCGCTTCATTGGCCCCCAGCCGACCGATCAGCAGCGCCGTGACGATGAACAGCCCGCCTTCCATCAGCACGGTGATGCCGATCGGCAGGCCGGTGCGCAGCAGGTCCCAGATTGCCGCCGGGCGCGGGCCTTCGAAGTGCGAGAACAGCTGCAGGTGGGCGAAGCGCTTGGTGAACCACAGGTAGGTGGCAAAGGCGATGGCCTGCAGCCACATCATCACCGCCGAGGCGATGCCCAGCCCTTCAGCGCCCATTTCCGGGAAGCCCAGTTTGCCGTTGGCCAGCACGTAGCCCATCGGTGCGAGCACCAGCAGGCCACCGAAGCCGAGCAGCATGGTCGGCAGGGTCCAGTGCATGCCCTCGCTGAGATAGCGCATGCAGAAATACAGAGTGAGCGCCGGCCCGCCCCAGCGCACCGCGTGCAGGAAGGCGGTGGCCCCCGGCACGATGTCCGGCGCGATGCCGAAGGCCGGCAGCAGCGGCGGCACCAGGGTCAGGAAGGCGAACATGATCAGGCCCAGGCCCAGCGCCAGCCACAGCGCCTGGCGGAACAGCGGGCCGATCTCACGCTCGCGGCCGGCGCCATGCAGCTGCGACACCGAAGCGGTGAGCGAGATCAGGGTGCCGATCGGAATGAGCATGGGCAGCCACAGCAGCGCGGTGCCGATGGTGACCGCCGCCAGCGTGGCGGTGGCGTGGTGGCCGGCAATGACGTTGTCGACGAAGGAGATCAGGCCGGTGGAGACATGGCCCAGCACCAACGGCAGGGCAAGCAGACCGGTCGCGCCGACTTCCTTGCTGAAGCGCGGCGTGGAGGTTGCAGTAGACATGGGAAGTACAGAACGCCAACTACGGTTGCGCGCGAAGGGCACAGGCACCGGGTTGCGGGCCGCCATCTTACGGCCAAATGGCCCTGCACCGCTCGCCCCGGTAGCGTCGAGCGTTGGTCGACCGCTCTTCATTCGAGCCGCGCTGCGCGCGGTAGTCGACCAGCGGTCGACTCTACCCCGCCCATTCCCCATCAGATCCCCGCCGATTCCGGGGCGGATCCCCCGGCGCTACTGCCCGGCCTGGCGCTTCAGCCAGCTGTCACGCTCGGCCGCCGGCAGGGCCAGGAAGGCGCTGCGCACCGCATCGCGTTCCTGCGGCGGTGTGCGCTGGGCCACCAGGGTCAATTGCGACAATTGCGCCGGGGTAAGCGCGCGCAGCACCGCCAACGCCGCTTCACGCTGCTGCGGTGGCACGAAGCCGAACAGCCCGTGCAGCTTGGGGAACTGTTGGCCCAGCTCGGGCCCCAGTCGCCAGCCTTCCCGGAACGCCTGGTCCTGCGCCTGGAACTGCTCACGCAGGTGCTGCTGCTGGGCCGCCGGCAACGCGGCAAAGCGCGAAGCGGCCACACGGATGCGCTCGCGCTCGCCTTCCGGCAGCGCACGCCAGGCCGCGTAGTCGGCCCGGCGCTGGCGCTGGGTGGCCACGTCCAGGCTGGCAAAGCCGGCCGGGGAAGCACCATCGACCGCGCGTGCCGGCTCGGCCGTGGGCGCGGGCAGGGTCAGGGTCAGGGTATTGGGCGCGGCGGCGGCGCACAGTGGCAGGACCAGCAGCCCACTGGCCAACAGGAACTTATTCATCGGCGGCAGAGGTTTCCAGCGCGGCACCCACCGGTTCGGGGTGGGTCGGTTTGGGTTCGGATTCATCCACCGGCAGCGGGCCGCCGGCGGCGCTCCACGCGTACAGATCGGCATCGGCCACCAGCGGATAGTCGCGGTCAGCCAGCATGGCGGCGTCATCGGTTGCGTGGCTGTCGACCGCGGCCGCTGCCGGCACGTCGGTAGGCGGCAGGGATTCCACTGTTACCGGGCCCGCTTCGGCCACCACACCCTCCGGCAGTGGCGCGTCGCTGGCAGTGTGCTGGCCCTGCCAGTGGCGCCAGCCCAGCGCCGCAGCCAACAGCACGGCGACGGTCACCAGCAGGATCAACGGGCCGCGCCAGCGCGGGCGCGTGTTCGGGCGGCGGCGCTTGCCGGCCGCGGGCGTGCGTTCATCGCGTTCGGGCGCGCGCCAGCTGCTGGTGGGGCCCTGCGGGTTGCTGGCCGACGCGGCCGGCTGCTGCAACTGCTGCAGGCGCTTGGCCGGCAGATCACGGATACGCAGCTGCACCTGTTCGGCCAGCCCGCGCCAGGCGACGGCATCGGGCTGGCCCTGTGCGTCGCGCGGGCAGGCCGCAGCCAGCAACTGCTGGTAGCCGTTCTCATCGGTATCCAGTACCCGCGTGGCAATGTGCTCGTCCAGGCTGCCGCCCACCCGCAGCAGCAGGGCCAGGCGTGGCAGCGGATCCATGCCCCCCAGCGCGGCCAACGACGGCGGCCACTGCCCGGCGGACGGCTCACGCAGGGCCTGGCGCTGGCCCAGCAGGGTCCAGAAACGGGTGGGCCACTGTGCCATGGGCAGGTCGCTGGCCACCGCGGCGAAGGCACGCATGACCGCTACCAGGGTCTGTTCGGCACGGGCGGGGTCACCGCACTGCAGCTCGGCAACCACCAGCGCGCGGCGCTCGACGCCACGCAGGAACGCCGACAGCGCGCCGGCCGCGGTCGAGGAAACAGGGGCGGGCACAGCCGTCATCGGTCACTCCAAAGGTCTGCCGGCATGATAGCGGCAGGCCCTTGGCCACCGGCAGGGCTTGCGCCCGTGGGCACTTCGTGCTGCAGGTTGTGCACAGCATCAAGACCTGACTTGGCAGGTGCGGGATGGATGGGCTGATTCACCGTGTTTCAGCATTGTTTCACACGCAAACTACTGATTTTGCTTGCATTTTTATTGTGGCTATTTTTTGACCAACGCAAGCGTGAGGCTGTCGCCATCAGCTTCCCGACGCATCGCCGGCCGGTAACGCACAAACTTATCCACAGAAGATGTGGATAAGACTGAATCTCTAATAGCCGCCTACATTTAGGTGACATTTATGAATCACGCAACGCGTCGGCCCCGGTCAGTGGCTGGCCATGCGCGGGCGCATGGGCCGCTACACTGCACCGATGCCCGCACCGATTCCGACCCTGCAGGTCGCTCTGCCTGTTCCCCTGCCCCGCCTGTTCGACTACCTGGCCCCGGACGGCCAGGCGCCGACTGATGTGGTGGGCTGCCGACTGAAGGTGCCCTTCGGCAACCGTGAGCTGGTGGGTCTGGTGGCCGGCCAGGGCCAGGTAGAGGATGCCCAGGGGCTGCGCCAGGGGCTGGCCTGGCTGGACCCGCAGACGCTGCTGCAGGGCGAGCTGTGGCAGAGCCTGCAGTGGCTGGCGCGCTACACCCACGCGCCGCTGGGCGAGGTGGTCAGCACCGCCCTGCCCGGCCCCCTGCGGCATGGCGAGCCCCTGCCTGACACCCACCACTGGGGCTGGCAGCTGACGGAAGACGGTCAGACCCAGCGCGGGACACTGCGCGCCGGCAGCCGCCCCCGACAACTGGCCGAACATCTGGCCGACGCCGTGGTGGACGAAGACGTGCTGGCCGCCCGCATGCCCGACTGGCGCACGGCCGCCCGCAGCCTGGCCAAGCGCGGCCTGGCCGAACGGGTGGCACTGGCGGTGGCACCCCGCCATGCGCAGCCGTTGCCCGGCCCGACCTTGAACACCGACCAGGCCGAAGCCGTGGCCGCAATCACTGCAGCTGACGGCTTCCAGCCGTTCCTGCTGGATGGGGTAACCGGCAGCGGCAAGACCGAGGTCTACCTGCAGGCCATCATCCATTGCCTGGCACAGGGCCGGCAGGCGCTGGTGCTGGTGCCGGAAATCGGCCTGACCCCGCAGACCCTGGCGCGCTTCCGCGGGCGCTTGGGCATTCCGGTGCACGCGCTGCATTCGGGGCTGAATGACAACGAGCGCGCACGCGTGTGGGCCGCTGCGTCGCGCGGCGAAGCACGGGTGATCGTCGGCACGCGTTCGGCGGTGTTCACCCCGCTGCCGCAGGCCGGCCTGCTGATCGTGGATGAAGAACATGACGGCAGCTACAAGCAGCAGGACGGCATCCGCTACCACGCGCGCGACTTCGCCCTGGTGCGGGCCAAGGCATTGGGCATTCCGGTGCTGCTGGGCAGCGCCACGCCCTCGCTGGAAACCCTGCACAACGCCTATGGCAGCCGCTACACGCACCTGCGCCTGAAACAGCGCGCCGGCGATGCGCGGCCACCGCGGGTGCGCATTCTGGACGTGCGCAAGCGGCCGCTGCGCGATGGGCTGAGCGACGAAGTGCTGGCCGGCATTGGCGAACACCTGCAGCGCGGCCAGCAGGTGCTGGTGTTCAAGAACCGCCGCGGCTACGCGCCGGTTCTGCTGTGCCACGACTGCGGCTGGACCGCACCGTGCCAGCGCTGCGATGCGCCGATGACCGTGCATGGCGGCGGCCGTCGCCTGCAGTGCCACCACTGTGGCGCCCGCCAGCCCGCACCGCTGGCCTGCCCGGCCTGCGCCAGCCTGGCCCTGCAACCGCAGGGCATCGGCACCGAGCGACTGGAAGAACATCTGGTCAGTGCCTTTGCCGACTACCCGGTGGTACGCATCGACCGCGGCACCACCTCGCGCCGCGATGCGCTGGAACAGCAGCTGGCGAAGCTGGGCGACCAGCCCGGCATCCTGGTCGGCACGCAGATCCTGGCCAAGGGCCACGACCTGCCCAAGCTGACCCTGGTGGTGGTGGTGGGTATCGACGAAGGGCTGTTCTCGGCCGATTTCCGTGCCAGCGAGAAGCTGGCCCAGCAGTTGATCCAGGTGGCCGGCCGCGCCGGCCGCGCGCGTGATCCCGGCGAAGTCTGGCTGCAGACCCATCACCCGGGCCACCCGCTGCTGGAAACGCTCGTCAGCGGTGGGTATCACCCGTTTGCACAGGCCGAACTGAACCAGCGCCAGGCCGCCGGCTTCCCACCCTTCGCGCATCTGGCACTGATGCGTGCCGAAGCGCAGCAGGTCGAGCATGCCAACGCCTTCCTGCTGGCGGCGCGGCAGTTGCTGGGCGAACAGAACCTGGTGGAGGCCTATGGGCCGATGCCGGCGCCGATGCCGCGTCGCGCCGGTTACCAGCGCACGCAGCTGCTGCTGTCCGCGCTGCAGCGGCCGCCGCTGCATGGGGTGCTGGCGCAGCTGGTGCCGCAGCTGTACGCGCTGCCGGAAGCACGCAAGGTGCGCTGGTCGCTGGATGTGGACCCGACGGATCTGTATTGAGGGGTGGCCTCCGCCGGGCATGGCCCGGCGCTACCGTGGTGGCCGACGGTGTGGAGTCGGAGCCCCCCCGTCGGGTGGGATCCGACCCCAGGCAACGTGCGCTTACGTCAACGGCGACATCACGCCGCGCTGGTAGGCCGGGCGTTCGCGCAGGCGCGCGTACCAGTCGGCCACATGCGGCAGGTCCGGGCGCTGGATCGGCAGCTCATACCAGGCATACACCAGCGAGCCCAACGGAATGTCGCCCATCGCGAAGCGGTCGCCCGACAGCCAGGGCTGCGTGGCGAGCGTGGCGTCGGCCAGGGCCAGGTACTCGCCGGCACGCACGATGGCCGCACTGATGCGGGCTTCATCGCGGTCGGCCGGGGCGGTGCGCATGATGCCCCAGATCAGTTCGGAGTACAGCGGCGCCATCCGCGAGGTGCTCCAGTCCATCCACTTCTCGGCCTGCGCACGTTCCATCGCATCTTCGGCGTACAACGTACCCAGCGCGTAGCGCGCGCTCAGGTAGCGCACGATGGTGTTCGATTCCCACAGCGGCAGGCCGTGGTCCTCGATCACCGGCACCAGGCTGTTCGGGTTCATCGCCACGTACTCGGCCGACTGCGTGCCGCCGTGGCTGCCGCCCACCTCGATCGATTCGTACGGCAGCCCGATTTCCTCGGCACACCACAGCACCTTGCGGACGTTGCTGGAATTGCGGCGGCCCCAGATCTTCAACATGCGTTTGTTCCTTGCCTGCAGCAGTGCGCCACGCTGGCGCGGAGCCGCTACGATACGCCGATCAAACGCGCTGTGCTGCGCTACCGGTTCTTCTTCGGCAACGCGCGCACGTAGGACGATTTTCCGTCCTTCTTCAGCTCGAACAGACCGATCGCCGCCAACAGGTCGCTGAGCTTTCCATAGCCGTAGTTGCGCGGGTCGAACGAGGCCTGGTTGCCGATCTGGCTGCCCACCGGCCCCAGGTGCGACCAGCCATCCTCACCTTCGGCCGACGACACCGCACGGCGCAACATCTTTACCAGGCGGGTATCGCTGCGCATTTCCGCGCCGCTCTTGCGCGGCCGCGCTTCGTCGCTGGCCGCCTGTTCGCTGGCAGTCCGCTCCACTTCGGGCGTGTCGGCATCGGGCACGCTGGCGTGGGCCTGGCCCAGCGCTTCCAGGTAGGTGAACTTGGAACAGGCGTTGACGAAGGGCTCGGGCGTCTTCTTTTCGCCGAAGCCATACACCTTCACCCCGTCGGTCAGCAGGCGCATGACCATGGGCGTGAAGTCGGCATCGCTGGACACGATGGCGAAGCCATCCAGGTTCCGTGCGTACAGCAGGTCCATGGCGTCGATCACCATGGCCATGTCCGATGCATTCTTGCCCTTACTGTAGGCGAACTGCTGGATGGGGCGGATGGCGTACTCGTGCAGCACCGCCTCCCAGCCCTTCAAACGCGGGCTTTTCCAGTTGCCATAGGCACGGCGCACGTTGGCCACGCCATGCCGGGCCACTTCGGCCAGCACTTCGTCAATCTTCGATGCCGGCGCGTTGTCGGCATCGATCAGCAGGGCAATGCGCTTTTCCGGTTCGGACATGGGTTCCTCGGCGAAGGGGCTGCGGCCTGAACCGAGTATCGCCGATCCCGTTGGGCGGGCATGTGACGTGCGATGATGCCGGGCGACATCCATCCCCTCCGGAGTACGTCGATGAGCCGCGAACCAGTCCCCCACCTGGTCATCATCGGCGGCGGTTTCGCGGGCCTCTGGGCCACCCGTGCCCTGGCACGCGAACGGATCAGGATCACCCTGGTCGACCGCCGCAACCACCATCTGTTCCAACCCCTGCTGTACCAGGTCGCCACTGCCGGCCTGTCCGCACCCGATATCGCCGCGCCGCTGCGGCATATCCTGGGCCACCAGCGCAATGTGGAAGTGCGCCTGGGCGAAGTGGTGGGCATCGAAAAACAGGCTCGCCAAATCACTCTGGCCGACGGCAGCATGCTGGGCTATGACAGCCTGCTGCTGGCCACCGGCGCCACCCACGCCTACTTCGGCAACGACCAGTGGGCCGCCGATGCGCCGGGCCTGAAGACGCTGGACGATGCGATCGCCCTGCGCCGCAAGCTGCTGCTGGCCTTCGAGCGCGCCGAAGCCGAGCCGGACCCGGAGAAGAAGGCCGCCTGGCTGAGCTTTGCAGTGGTCGGCGGTGGCCCCACCGGTGTGGAACTGGCCGGTACGCTGGCCGAGATCGCCCGCCACACCCTGCGCAATGAGTTCCGCCATATCGATCCGGCCAGCGCCAAAGTGCGGCTGGTGGAAGCGGGCCCACGCGTGCTGTCCTCGTTCCCCGAAGTGCTTTCACTGAAGGCGCGCCGGCAGCTGGAAAAGCTGGGCGTGGAAGTGCTGACCGGCACCCCGGTCAGTGATATCGACAGCCAAGGCTTCAAGCTGGGCGACCAGTTCGTGCCCGCGCGCACCGTGGTGTGGGCCGCGGGCGTGGCCGCCTCGCCGCTGGCAAAAACCCTGGACGTGCCGCTGGATCGCGCCGGACGGGTGCAGGTGCAACCGGATTTGACCCTGCCCGGCCACCCCGAGCTGTTCGTGGCTGGCGATCTGGCCGCGGTCAGCCAGGCCGATGGCCGCCCCGTGCCCGGCGTTGCTCCGGCCGCCAAGCAGATGGGCAAGCACGTGGCCGAAACCATCCGCGCGCGCCTGCACGGCAAGACCGAACCCGGGGCGTTCAAATACGCCGACTACGGCAACCTGGCCACGATCGGCCGCATGGCCGCGATCGTGCACCTGGGCAAGCTGCAGCTGTCGGGCATCCTGGCCTGGTGGTTCTGGCTGGCCGCGCACGTGTTCTTCCTGATCGGCTTCCGCAACCGCATCGTGGTGCTGCTGAACTGGGCCGTGGCGTACTGGAGCTACCAGCGCAGCGCGCGCATCATCTTCGGTGATGACCAGGAAGACCGGCGGCCCAGACGCTAGGCCTGGGTCCCTGCGGCCCTCACCTGCCAACTGCTAGCGTAGGCGGGTCGCTGAGGAAAGGAAGCCGGATGGACCTGCTGAAATGTTTGCCCGCCCTGGCCGCAGCCGCCCTGCTCTGCGGCTGTCCGGCAGGGCACTCGCAGGCGGAAGCCTCCGCCCCCGCGCCAGCCGCCTCTCAGCGCCTGTCTGCCGGTACGTACGCGACAGAACGAGGGTGGGGGCAACTGCAATTACAGGCGCGGCCTGGCAGTACCGCGCTGCAGTTCCATCTGGAGACCGAATCCTCCGGTGCTGGATGCAGCCTGGCGGGCACGCTGGGCGACGATCTGCAGTCCGTCAAGGTGGATCCCGCACCCGGCGCGGCGCAATGCCTGCTCACGCTGCGCCCTACGCCCCAGGGCATCGAGGTGGGGACGCGCACGGTCGATGCCTGCGCCGCCTACTGCGGCAGCAACGGCGGATTCAGGGGCCACTACCTGGCTGTGACCGACGCTTGCAGCACAGACAACGTTGCCGCCGCGCTGCGCAAGGCCGCTGAAACGACCGGGCCGTCTTCCGCTGGCACCGCCAGCAGGCTTGACGCCCTGCAGGCGTCCTGCGCGGCCACGCTCTCGTTGACCACGATCGGCGATATCCGGCTGGCCATCGCCGCGGCCCAGCACGAGGCAGGAAACAACGATGCCTGCCGGGCGGCACTGTCGCCCTATGCCGAGGACGCCGGGCGCAGCGATGACGAGATCACCGACGGGATGTCACCGGTTGCGGCGGATGAGTACGTTGCGCTCATCGCATCCGTGCGCGACACGCTGCAGAGATGCGGACGCACCGCCGACGACAAGAAACACAGCCCATGAGCACGGCACCGCAGGGCACAGGCCGGATGATGGAGCGCCACGCCTTCCCCGCAGCGCGCATCGCGGTCATTCCTTCTTCGGCTTGGGGTACCACAGCGCGTTGACGATGACCCAGCGCTGGTTGAACCGGCCCATGTGGAAGTAGTCGACGAACCACGGGGTTTCCAACCGCACCGAGGCCGCGTTGCCGGTCACGTCGAGCACCGTGCAGCGGCGGTCCCATTGCGCTTTCGGGGTTTTCAGCGCGCCCTGCTTCGTCAGCGCGACCAGTTCGTCCTTTCCAGCGCTGGGCGTGGGGCGATGGTGGCATGGCTGGCGTATCCCATCCACGCATGGCGTGGATCTACTGGATCGCGGCCTGCAGCCACGCCAGTTTGCGCTCGCGCGGTTGCTGCTTGAGCTGCCATTCGGCACGGGAGGCGGCCGCACGGTCGGGGTACTCGCGCACGGCCAGGATCTGCAGGGGCGGGCGGGCACGGGTGTAGCGTGCGCCCTTGCCGGCCTGATGGGCCGCAAAACGGGCCGCCACATCGGTGCTGATGCCGGCGTAGTAGCTGCCGTCGCGGCATTCAAGCAGGTACAGGAACCACGGGCGGGGGGACGGGGCCATGCCGCCGATTATGCCGTGCTGCACTGCAGCGGATATACTGCGGCCCGAATGCAGGAGAGAGGCGCCGCGCTGGCGCCCGCCGAAGGCGCAGGCTCCCATGATCGCTCAGGCCGGTGGGCTGGAACCCTACCAACCATGCATTCGACACGCCGAGCTGGAGAGAGGTCGCCGGGTACGCCCGCCGCGATCCGCCGAAGGGGCACGCGGTTCACCCCGCTGAACTCTCAGGCAAAAGGACAGCGGGAGCGGCACCGGTCATCGTCATTCCGTCATTGCGCAGGCAGTGGCGGTATACGCGCATGGCCGGCCCCACCGCGCCCGGAGCCTGACCCATGCTGCTGTCCATCATCTACCTGATCGCCATTTCCGCCGAAGCCATGACCGGCGCCCTGTCTGCAGGCCGCCGCCGCATGGATCTGTTCGGCGTGGTCATGATTGCCTGCGTAACGGCACTGGGCGGCGGTTCGCTGCGGGACATCCTGCTGGGCCATTACCCGCTGGGCTGGGTGAAGCACCCCGAGTATCTGGCCTTCACCGTGTGTGCGGCGCTGATCGCCACCTGGGTGGCGCGCTGGATGCACCACTTCCGCCGCACCTTCCTGGTGCTCGATGGCCTGGGCCTGATCGCCTTCACCCTGATTGGCTGCGCGATCGCGCGCGAGGCCGGCCACGCGATGCCGATCGTGCTGATTGCCGGCATGCTGACCGGCGCCTTCGGGGGCGTGCTGCGCGACATCCTCTGCAACGAAGTGCCGCTGATCTTCCAGAAAGAGCTGTACGCGATCATCTCGCTGCTGACCGGTGCGGTGTATCTGCTGTTGCTGCACTGGGGCGTGGCCGACGCCACCGCGATCCTGTGCTGCCTGGCGGGCGGCTTTGCGCTGCGCCTGCTGGCGATCCATTACCGCTGGGAAATGCCCAAGTTCGTGTACCACGACGAAGTGCATTGAACGGCGCGTAGCTCGATGGCCATGCATTGTAGAGTCGAGCCATGCTCGACTGCGGTGCTGTGCTTCGTAGAGTCGAGCTTGCTCGACTGCTCCAGGAAAAAGCAGTCGAGCAAGCTCGACTCTACGAATCCAGGCCCCGCCAAGCACCATCGCACACCGCACGAATCCAGGCCCCGCCAAGCAGCATCGTCAGCCGCACGCATCCACGCCGTCCACAGCCACGGCATGACCTTGGTCATGCGGCAATCGGCAGGCTGATTGGCTACCATGGGCACCCCGTCGCACGCGCGATGGCATCCAGCCACGCCGCGCTGCGGCCCCGCCAGACAACTCCCCTCCCCCGCTGCCCGCCGCGCACGATGCGTGAGCGGGCGTACATGTCCCTGCGCGTGCGCAGGGCGCAGGATGCCCCATGTCCGCTGTCGATTCGCCCCGTAGCACCCCGCCCCGTTTCCGTCGCGCGTGGCTGATCGCCGCCGTGCTCGTGGCCGCCGCCGCGCTGGCCTGGTGGGCCTGGCCACGGGCCGATGCAAGCGCGGCCGCCAGCAGCCCGGGCAAGACGGTACCGGTGCGCGTGGCCCGGGCAAGCGCCGAGCCACTGGTACTGCGCCTGAAAGCGGTGGGCACGGTCACCCCGCTGCACAGCGTGGTGGTGCGCAGCCGGGTGGACGGCGAGCTGATGCGCCTGCACTTCCAGGAAGGCCAGCAGGTGAAGGCTGGCGATCTGCTGGCGCAGATCGACCCGCGGCCGTATGAAGTGAAGCTGGCGCAGGCACAGGGCACCCAGCAGCAGAATCTGGCGGAGCTGGAAAACGCCGAGCGCCAGTTGCAGCGTTACCGCGAACTGCAACGCCAGCACTTCGTGTCGGCGCAGGAACTGAGCGACCAGCAGAGCAAGGTGCGCCAGCTGCAGGGCCGTCGCATCAGCGACCAGGCCGCCGTGGACGAAGCGCGCCTGCAGCTGCAGTACACCCGCATCGTGGCGCCGGTAAGCGGCCGCGTGGGCCTGCGCCGCCTGGACGTGGGCAACCTGGTGCAGGCCAGTGACACCGAAGGCCTGGTCACCCTGGCCCAGACCGCGCCGATCAGCGTGCTGTTCACCGTTCCGGAACCGGAACTGCCCGCGCTGCTGGATGCAGTACAGGCGCAGCCGGCACTGGCGGTGGAAGCCTGGGACCGCGAAGAACGCACGCAGCTGGCGCACGGTGCGCTGTCCAGCGTGGACAACCGCATCGACACCGCCACCGGCACGTTGAAGCTGCGCGCGCAGTTCGACAACGCGGACCAGGGACTGTTCCCCAACCAGTTCGTCAACGTGCGCCTGCAGCTGGGCGAGCACCCGGCGCTGCTGATTCCCGATGCCGCCGTGCAGTTCGGCAGCCAGGGCAACTACGTGCACATCGTGGACAAGGACAACAAGGCGCAACGCCGCAACGTGGTGCTGGGCCCGGCCGATGATGGTCGCGTGGCGGTGCGTTCGGGACTACAGGCCGGCGACCAGGTGGTGATCGAAGGCATTGATGGCCTGGAAGATGGCACCGCCGTGGAGATCGTGGCCGAACCCGCTGCGCAGGCGAAGGCGGCCAAGGCCGGCGCATGAACCTGTCGCGCCCCTTCATCCTGCGCCCGGTGGCCACCACGCTGCTGATGGTGGCGCTGCTGCTGTCCGGCGTGCTGGCTTACCGGCTGCTGCCGGTGGCCGCGCTGCCGCAGGTGGATTATCCGATCATCCAGATCACCACGCTGTACCCGGGTGCCAGCCCGGAACTGACCACGCGCACCATTACCGCGCCGCTGGAACGCCAGCTGGGGCAGATTCCCGGGCTGAAGCAGCTGTCATCCACCAGCTCCGGCGGGGCCTCGGTCATCACCCTGCAGTTCGGCCTGGACGTGTCGCTGGGCGTGGCCGAGCAGGATGTACAGGCCGCCATCAACGCCGCCGGCAGTTTCCTGCCGGACGACCTGCCGGTGCCGCCGGTGTACCGCAAGGTGAACCCGGCCGACACGCCCATCATCACCCTGGCGGTGACTTCGCAGGGCCTGTCGCTGCCGCAGGTGCACGATCTGGTGGATACCCGCATCGCCCAGCGCCTGGCCCAGCTGCCCGGCGTAGGGCTGGTCAGTCTGGCCGGGGGCCAGCGGCCGGCGGTACGCATCCAGGTGAACCCGGCTGCGCTGGCCGCCAACAACCTGGGAATGGACCACATCCGCACGGCCATTGCTGCCGCGAACGTGAACCTGCCCAAGGGCAGCTTCGACGGTCCGATCCGTGCGGTGATGCTGGACGCCAACGACCAGATGCGCAGCGCGGACGAGTACCGTGCACTGGTGCTGGCCTGGCGCGAGGGTGCGCCGCTGCGCCTGGGCGACGTGGCCACCATCACCGATGGCGCCGAGAACCGGCAGCTGGCGGCATGGAGTGGTACCAAGCCCGCGGTACTGGTGAACCTGCAGCGCCAGCCCGGCGCCAATGTGATTGCCGTGGTCGAACAGGTGCGCACGATGCTGCCGCAGCTGCAGGCCACCTTGCCCGCCGGCGTGCAGATGACCGTGCTGAGCGACCGCACCGAATCGATCCGCGCCTCGGTACGTGGCGTGCAGAAGGAACTGGTGCTGGCCATCGGTTTGGTGGTGCTGGTGACCTGGGTGTTCCTGCGCAACGCTTCGGCCACGCTCATTCCCAGCGTGGCGGTGCCGCTGTCGCTGATCGGCACGTTTGCGGTGATGCTGCTGGCCGGCTATTCGCTCAACAACCTCACCCTGATGGCGCTGACCATCGCCACCGGCTTCGTGGTGGACGATGCCATCGTGATGCTGGAAAACATTTCCCGCCATCTGGAAGAAGGCGAAAGCCCGCAGGAAGCGGCACTGAAGGGCGCGGCCGAGATCGGCTTCACCCTGGTGACGCTGACCGTTTCGCTGATCGCGGTGCTGATCCCGCTGTTGTTCATGGCCGACCTGGTGGGCGCGCTGTTCCATGAGTTCGCGGTGACGCTGGCGGTGGCGATCGGCATTTCACTGCTGGTCTCGCTGACGCTGACGCCGATGCTGTGCACGAGGTTCCTGAAACCACATGCGAAGGGGTCAGAGCCCCACGGGGATCTGACCCCGGTCGGGTCTGTGGGGTCAGAGCCCCAAGGGGATCTGACCCCATCCCCGCCGAAGCGCGATGTGTTCGACCGCATCATCGCGGTGTACGACCGCCAGCTGCACTGGGTGCTGCAACGCCAGCCACTGATGCTGCTGGCCACCCTAGCCACGCTGGCGCTGACCGTGGCCCTGTACTTCGCGGTGCCCAAGGGCTTCTTCCCGGTGCAGGATGCCGGCCTGGTGCAAGGCATCAGCGAAGCGCCGCAGGCGATCTCGTTCCAGGCCATGCGCGAGCGCCAGCAGGCACTGGCAGCGGCCATTGAAGCTGATCCAGCGGTGGCCAGCCTGTCGTCCTACATCGGCGTGGATGGCAACAATGCCACGCTCAACACCGGCCGCCTGCTGATCGAACTGAAGCCGCACGGCGACCGCGAACCAGCGGACGTGGTGATGGCCCGCCTGCAGCAGCGCGTGGCGAAGATTCCCGGCATCACCCTGTACCTGCAACCGGTGCAGGAACTGGGCATCGAAGACCGCATCAGCCGCACGCAGTATCAGTTCACCCTGACCACTCCTGAACAGCAGACGCTGGAAACCTGGACACCGCGGCTGCTGCAGGCGCTGCGCCAACAGCCGGCGCTGCGCGACGTGGCCAGCGATCTGCAGATGCAGGGCCGGCAGGCGCGGGTGAACATCGACCGCGATGCCGCTGCGCGCCTGGGCGTGAGCGTGGAAGCGGTGGCCGATGCACTGTACGACGCCTACGGGCAGCGGCAGATCTCCACCATCTTCACCCAGGCCAGCCAGTACCGCGTGGTGCTTGAAGCCGATCCGGCGCGGCAGCCCGGGCCCGAGGCCATCAGCGGCCTGCGTGTGCGCAACAGCGCGGGTCAGACCGTGCCGCTGGGCGCGGTGGCGCGGGTGGAGCTGGGGCCGGCCGCCCTGCTGCGCAACCATGTGGGCCAGTTCCCGGCGGCGACGCTGTCGTTCAACCTGGCACCCGGTGCATCGCTGGGCGAAGGCGTTGCCGCGGTGCAGGCCGCGCGCACGGCCATCGCGCTGCCGGCCAGCATCGAACTGCGCCTGCAGGGTGCGGCCGCAGCGTTCAGCAGTTCCCTGTCGTCCACGCTGTGGCTGATCCTGGCCGCCGTGGTGGTGATGTACATCGTGCTGGGCGTGCTCTACGAGAGCTTCGTGCACCCGATCACCATCCTGTCCACCCTGCCCTCGGCCACCGTCGGTGCGTTGGCCGCGCTGTGGGTGAGCGGGCGCAGCCTGGACCTGATCGCGGTGATCGGCATCGTGCTGCTGATCGGCCTGGTGAAGAAGAACGCGATCATGATGATCGACTTCGCACTGGATGCGCAGCGCACGCGAGGCATGACCCCGCGCGAGGCAATCCACCAGGCCGCGCTGCTGCGCTTCCGCCCGATCCTGATGACCACCCTGGCCGCCCTGTTCGGTGCGGTACCGCTGATGCTGGCCAGTGGCTCGGGTGCTGAACTGCGGCAGCCGCTGGGCTGGGTGATGGTGGGCGGCCTGCTGGTCAGCGAGGTGCTGACCCTGTTCACCACGCCGGTGATCTACCTGGCCTTCGACCGTCTGCAGCGCGGTCGCGCGGCCGCCGCGGTCGGGGCTGCAGAGGCACGCGCATGAGCCCCATCGCGCGCCTGGCCCAGGCCTGCGTGCAACGACCGGTGGCCACGATCCTGCTGGCCGTGGCGCTGGTGCTGGCCGGCCTGCTGGCCCTGCGCCTGCTGCCGGTGGCACCGCTGCCGCAGGTGGACTACCCCGCCATTGAAGTGAGCGCCAGCCTGCCCGGTGCCTCGCCCGAATCAATGGCCGCTACCGTGGCCACGCCGCTGGAACGCGCGCTCGGCAGCCTGCCCGGCATCTCGCGCATCGATTCGGCCAGCACTCAGGGGCAGACCTCGGTGGAGCTGAAGTTCGTGCTCGGCCGCGATATCGACGAAGCCGCGCGCGAAGTGCAGGCGGCCATCAACCTGGCGCGCGGGCAGCTGCCCAGTGGCATGCCGGGCATGCCGCAGTACCGCAAGGTGAATCCCTCGCAGGCGCCGATCCTGGCCCTGGCACTGACATCGGACACGTTGCCGCCGGGCCAGCTGTACGATCTGGCCTCCACCGTGCTGGCGCAGAAGCTGTCCCAGGTGCCGGGCGTGGGCGAAGTACAGGTGGGTGGCAGCGCATTGCCCGCCGTGCGCGTATCGCTGGACCCGAACGCACTGAACCATGCCGGCCTGGCGCTGGAAGACGTGGCCCAGGCCATCGCCCGCGCCAATGCGGTGCGCCCGCTCGGCGCGGTGGGCGATGACCGCCAGCAGTGGCAGCTGGAAGCCCCCTTGCAGCTGCGCCAGGCCGCACAGTACCAGGCACTGGCGTTGAAGGTCAGCGATGACCGCACGCTGCGGCTGGGTGATGTGGCTGTCGTCGCCGATGGGGTGGAAGACCGCTATGCCAGCGGCTTCCACAACGAGCGCCCGGCCGTGCTGCTGATCGTCAGCCGCCAGCCCGGCGCCAACATCATCGCCACCGTCGATGCCATCCAGGCGCAGCTGCCGCAACTGCATGCACTGCTGCCCACCCACGTGGACATGCGCCTGGTGATGGACCGCTCGCCGGTGATCCGCGCCACCCTGCATGAGGCTGAGCTGACGCTGGTACTGGCCATCGTGCTGGTGGTGCTGGTGGTGCTGACCTTCCTGGGCCACTGGCGTGCCGCGCTGGTGCCCAGCGTAGCCATTCCCGTGGTGCTGTTCGGCACCCTGGCGCTGATTGCGTTGATGGGTTTTTCGCTCAACACGCTTTCCCTGATGGCACTGATCGTGGCCGCAGTGCTGGTGGTGGACGATGCCATCGTGGTGCTGGAAAACATCGCGCGCCACCGCGAACTGGGCGCCGACCGCTGGCAGGCGGCGGTGCGCGGCGCTTCGGAAGTGGGCGCCACGCTGATCTCGATGAACCTCGCACTGGCGGTGGTGTTCGTCTCCATCCTGTTCCTGGATGACTTCGTCGAACGCCTGTTCCGCGAGTTCTCGCTGACCCTGGTGGCGGCGATGGGCGTGTCGGTGGTGGTGGCCCTGAGCCTGGTGCCGATGCTGTGCGCGCGCCTGTTCGTGGACGATGCGCAGCACAGCTCGCGCTGGCAGCGTGGCAGCAACGCACTGTTCGAGCGCGTGCGTGCCGCCTACCTGCGCACGCTGCAGGCCAGCCTGCGCCGGCTGCGCTGGCCGCTGCTGGCCTTCGTGGCGGTCATCGCGCTCAACGCCTGGCTGTTCCAGCAGGTGCCCAAGGGCGTGGTGCCCAAGCAGGACACGGCACAGCTGCGCGGCTTCGCCCGTGGCGACGATGGCCTCTCGTTCCAGGCCATGCAGCCGAAGATCGATACCTACCGCAAATTGCTGCTGTCCGACCCGGCCATCGAGGACATCATCGGCTATATCGGCGGCAGCAACGGGGTCAACAACGCCTTCATCATGATCAAGATGAAGCCGCTGGCCGAGCGCAAGGTGTCCAGCCAGGAGGTGATCGATCGCCTGCGCGCGCGCCTGCCCAAGCTGCCCGGCGGCAACCTGTACCTGTGGGTCGACCAGGACATCCGCCTGGAAGGCGGCGGCAGCAGCGGCCAGTACGAGTTCCAGCTGCTGTCGGCAGACATGGCACCGCTGCGCGAGTGGGCCCCGAAGGTCGGTGCCGCACTGCGTGCCCTGCCCGAGCTGGTGGACGTGGAAGCGCAGGGCGAGGCCGGCATGCGCCAGGTGGTGCTGGACATCGACCGCGAGGCCGCCGCGCGCCATGGCGTGGACCTGAAGACCGTGGCCAACATGCTCAACAACTCCTTCAGCCAGCGCCAGGTCGCCACCCTGTACGACAGCCTCAACCAGTACCGCGTGGTGATGGAGCTGGACCCGAAGCACACCCAGGACCCAGGCACGCTTGCGCGCCTGCAGGTAGTGGACGGCAGCGGCCAGCGCATTCCGCTGTCGACCATCGCCAGCTGGCGCTATGGCATGGCGCCGGACCGCATCTACCACAGCGAACAGTTCGCCTCGATCTGGATCCAGTTCTCGCTGGCGCCGGGCGTCGGCCTGGAGCAGGCCACGCAGGCCATCAACGCCGCGATGGCCAAACTGATGCTGCCGCGTACGGTGGAGGCCAAGCTGTCCGGCGAAGCCGGTGGCCTGGACAGCCTGCGCGCGCGGCAGCTGTGGCTGGTGCTGGGCGCGACGCTGGCGGTCTACCTGGTGCTGGGCATCCTGTACGAGAGCTTCCTGCAGCCGCTGGTGATCCTGTCCACCCTGCCCTCGGCCGGCATCGGCGCGCTGCTGGCCCTGTGGCTGTTCGGCAACGAACTGAACCTGATTGCGCTGCTGGGGTTGTTCCTGCTGGTGGGCGTGGTGATGAAGAACACGATCCTGCTGGTGGACTTCGCACTGGCCGGCGAGCGGCGTGGACTGAGTGCGCACGACGCGGTGATGGACGCAGCACGGCTTCGCCTGCGGCCGATCCTGATGACCTCGCTGGCGGCGCTGCTGGGCACGCTGCCGCTGATGCTGGCCAATGGCGAGGGCTGGGAGCTGCGGCAGCCGCTGGGCATCGCGATTGTGGGCGGGTTGCTGGTCAGCCAGTGGCTGACGCTGTACACGACGCCGGCGATGTATCTGGCGTTGGCGAGGGTCCGCGCGAAAAGAGCCATGTAGAGTCGAGCCATGCTCGACTGCTTTTTGCATAAGTCGAGCAAGGCTCGACTCTACAGAAGGGCGCTATCCCCGTATCCGTCAGTGGCGCACGACGAACCCGCCGGACCGGCCGCTGGATGGCGCCTGCAGCTCTTCATTGAATGCCGCTTTGATGGCCGCGATGGCAACGTCCCGGTCCATGCCCTGGCTGGTCACCAGCGCGTCGGCCACGTGCTGGGCAACATCGGCGAGGACCCGGCCCCAGGCACGTTCTTCCTGGATGTCGGGACGATCCTCATACAGCCCCACCTTCAACGAAGCATGCAGCCCGCGTTCGGCGATCCACACGCGGATCATCTCGACGGACGATTCGTCGCGTTGTGCAGCGTCAGGGATGAGCAGTTCATTCATGGCGGCAGCCGAAGCGACAGGATTCCGGATTGTCGCCCATATCCACGCATGGCGTGGATCCGTTCACCGCGTGGAGCGGAGTGGATTACCTGACGTGCCTGGTGCGGCACGACGGCTTCGCGCCACACGCCGCGCAGGCTTGGGTGCAGATTCCCGCGGCGGGTCCAGCAACGGCACCACCGTGCCGGTACGCTCGGCAAGCCAGCGAACGACTTCGGGCTTCTCGATGGCCAATGACAGCAGCATCGTGGTGGCATCGTCCGGATAGGTCGTCTCGTTCTCGTAGCGGGAGAATGCGATCGCGCCTTTTCCGAACAGCATGGCC
Organism: Stenotrophomonas sp.; assembly: GCF_032056425.1. Lineage (GTDB taxonomy): Bacteria > Pseudomonadota > Gammaproteobacteria > Xanthomonadales > Xanthomonadaceae > Stenotrophomonas. Next base: position 16,126 of record NZ_DAMBCN010000028.1, on the reverse strand, counting down.
GCTGCGCGCTGGGTCAAGCCATAGCGGCGGCGGAATGCCAGGACGTCTTCGCCGAGCAACAGGCCGCCGTAGTGCTCACGCCGCGCGGCAAGCCGCTTGAGGTTCTCGATCTGCTGTGCGGCGCTGGTTGCCGTTGCGCCGCATGCAGGACACTCCATCGCCAGCAGCTCGACGACCACAGGATTTCCGCGCGGAGTGAAGTGACGTTCGCGCGTGGATGCGACCAGTTGCGCCTGCTGGCAGGCGGGACACATCCGAGGGTTGGCTTTGTTCATGGCGTGCTCCGGTCAGACGTATGGCGCGCTACAAGTGGCAGCTGAGAAGAACGATTCGCAGACTTCCGTCCTTGCCAATGGAAAATTTGAGGTAGTAGTTGATGTCCGAATGGTGGAGCCGACGCTTCCGCACATCGTCGTAGCGGACGGCGTAGGAATCACATGGATGCCAGGTGCCCCGCTGATCCTTGCACCACTCTGATCCCTTGTAGTCCTCCGCCTGCAGGCACAACAGGCAGTCCAGCAGATCACCCAATGTCCAGCGCAGGTTCTCCAGATCCCGTTGTGCTTTGTGGGTAGCTACCCAGACGTCGTCAGGCTGCAACGCGCCTGTGCGGACGCACTGCTGCAATACCAACAGATCAATCAAGGGTGAGCCGCGGACACTGATCGCCCGGCGCGACGTCCCGGAATCCTGGAGCCGCTGCAACTGTGTTGGGTCAACCCTCCACAGCACCGGGTTCAATTTATCACCGTGATAATTTTCGTCAAGTCCATGACCGGTCTTCCGCTCCCGCCGCCTTGGGTCGGCGGCTTCCGGATGGACAACCGTGAGGCGTAGGCAGGACAAGGGGAATTGCCGTTTGCGGCAGAGAGCGCCGGGCACGGGCGAGGGCCGTCTGCAGCCTGCAGTTTCTTCAGTTGAATCAGTGAAGTACGGTTTCGATGGAGGCCTGTCAGACGCAGGATCATCGATAGCCGGGAGCGCGCTGTCGGCGCTGGCGTGGCCGCCAACGGGTCGTAGCCGTCATTGGCAGGCGGGCGGTTCATCCACGCATGGCGTGGATCTACGGTTATCACCACCCCGGCGATGTACCTGGCGCTGTCGCACTTACGCAGCGCCAGGCGCATCGCCGGTGCGGACGGGCCGGTCTCCAACTCCGACCGACCCTGATCGCGGCCGCACCCCCGCAGGCGCTGGCCGCCATCCACACACGTGCCGCACTCAGGCGGCTTCGGACACCTTTACTTCACGGCGGGCGCGCACGGCAGCGGCCAGGCGCTCCAGCACGTCAACGGTGGTGTCCCAATCAATGCAGCCATCGGTGATGCTCTGGCCGTAGACCAGCGGCTGGCCTTCGACCAGTTCCTGGCGGCCGCCGACCAGATGGCTTTCCACCATCACCCCGACGATGCGCTGTTCGCCGTCTTCCAGCTGGGTGGCGATGTCCTCGATCACTTTCGGCTGGTTTTCGGGGTTCTTGAGGCTGTTGGCGTGGCTGGCATCGATCATCAGACGGGTCGGCAGCTTGGCCTTGGCCAGCGCCTGGCAGGCCTCGCCCACGCTGGCCGCGTCGTAGTTCGGCTGCTTGCCGCCACGCAGGATCACATGGCAATCGGGGTTGCCGGTGGTCGACACGATAGCGGTGCCGCCCTGCTTGGTGACCGACAGGAAGTGATGCGGGTTGGAGGCCGCGCCCACTGCATCGGCTGCGATCTTCACGTTGCCATCGGTGCCGTTCTTGAAGCCCACCGGGCAGGACAGCCCCGACGCCAGTTCGCGGTGCACCTGGCTTTCGGTGGTGCGTGCGCCGATGGCGCCCCAGGCGACCAGATCGGCGATGTACTGCGGCGAGATCACATCGAGGAATTCGACGCCGGCCGGCAGGCCCAGCTTGTTGATGTCGCGCAGCAGGCCGCGGGCGATGCGCAGGCCCTTGTCGATCTTGAAGCTGCCATCCAGGTCCGGGTCGTTGATCAGGCCCTTCCAGCCCACCGTGGTGCGTGGCTTTTCGAAGTACACGCGCATGACGATTTCCAGTTCGCCGGCCAGCGCATCGCGCAGGGGCTTCAGGCGCTGGGCGTACTCGATGGCGGCGTGCGGATCGTGGATCGAGCATGGGCCTACCACCACGGCCAAGCGGTCGTCACGGCCGTGCAGGATCTGGTGCAGGGCCGCGCGCGAGGCGCTGACGGTGTCGGAGGCTTCATCGTCGCAGGGCAGCATCGCCAGCAGCTGGGCAGGCGGTGTAAGCGGTTCGATGGTGCGGATACGCAGGTCGTCGGTGTGCGGAGGCATGGCGGGGGCTCTCTACGGAACGTGGGGGGTCCGCAGCGTGGCGACAAGAAAAAAGCCGCCAGGTTCGCTGGCGGCTTTCGGGAATGCGTCTGAAGGCTTCTTCAGGGTGAGCGCAGTCCTTCCTCCGCCGTGGGCTTCGGAAAGTAATACCAATAAAAGTTGGCGTGGACTGCGTTCATGAGGTGTATTGATAGCACAGCTTTTGCGCAGTGCAAAATGTTTCATCGGCAACTGCGGGAGCGGTTCAGGCGGGGCTCGCCTCAGCGCTTGCCGTGCACTTCCACATCCAGCAGCAGGCCTTCGTGGATATCCACCCAGCGCTCCACCACGCGGTCCAGTTCCTGCCGGGCTTCATCCAGTTGTTCCGGATTGAGCAGGGAGCGTGCGGTGTAGAGATCGGACACCAGCCGGCGCAGGGTCGATTCCAGGATGGCCACCGATGGCCCTTCCAGCCCCGGCACCTGCAATGCCGGGGTGTCGCCGAGGGTTCCGTACAGCGTGACCTGGAGCTTGCTCTGCATGATCGACTTCCCTGCGGGTGGACATGGGCAGCCGTCATGTTTACCGCGTATTGGTGACAGGCGCATGTGCCGCCATTGCGTCATGGCAACAGCATGGGTGGCCGGATCAGATCGCAGCCAGGTCCTGCAGGTGCTGCGGCATGGCATCCACGGCGCCTACCGTGTTGGTGGTGGTGAAGTACTCATGCCAGCCTGTGGCGCTGATGCCGGAGACCAGTGCATCGGCGTCGGCGCGGCTGGCGCACTGCCAGACTGCGTAAAACTGTTCGGCGCGGCCATGCGGTACATCGCGCGCGATGCGGCCCATGGCCAGCGGCGTGATGCGCGCCGCGTCGAACTGCTGCATGCCGGCGCTGATGCGGGCGAAGAAGGCGTTGCGTTGCTCCAGCGGGAGTGCGGCCCAGGCGGGAGTGGCGGTGTAGTGCTCGATGAGGATGTGGGGCATTCGGGCCTTCCTTGGATTGATGGGCTTGTAGCATCCGCCGGGCATGGCCCGACGCTACCGGCGTGGTGGCGTTGCCGGTTATCGGCCGGCGCTACCGGAGCGAGCGTTGGGCGCGCTTGCGGATGTACGCGTTTGCTGCGCTGCTGTGTTCGTGTTGCCAGCGCGCGCAGAGGTCGCGCACCCACCCGGGTTGCGTCTTGCTGGCATCGTTGAGCCAGTTGCCCACCGAGTCCTGCACGTAGCGTTCGGGGTCGTTGGCCAGTGCTTCCAGCAGCGGTAGTGCATGCTGCGGCTGTTGTTTGAAGAGCGCGATATGGGTGGCCCAGACGCCGCGCGGGCGCAGTGCTTCGCAGGCGAAGCGGCGCAGGTACGGCGAGGCTGCGCTTGTCCACGGCAGCAGCAGCGTCAGCGCCCGCAGCGGCGCGGCTACGAGGTCGCCTCGTACCGCCAGCCAGGCCCATTCGCGCACGCCGAAGTGCGGATCATCAGCCAATGGCTGCATCGCCTGCAGCTTCTCGCTGAGGTCCAACGTGGCATCAGTGCCGATGAGGTAGCACGCCCAACCGCGCACGGTGTCGGAGGGATGTGACTGCCAGTAAGTGACATCGCCCTGCCCCGCTTTGCGCAACAGTGTTGACGCCAGCGCCATGCGCTGGGTGATGCCCTTGCTGGCGGCATCGCGCATGCGCTGCACGGCGGCGTCTGGCAGCGCCGCAACTGTCTGCAGCAACGTGGCGAAGTCCACCGCAAGGCACTCGGCCAGATGCGTGCTGGCGACCAGACCGGTGCCGAGTTCGTGCTGCCGCGCCGCGCTGATGGCCTGACTCACGGCGTCGCGTCCCGACCGCTGTCGGTGTGCTGCCAGACCTTGGCCAGCAGCTGCGAGAGCTGCGCCTGTTCGCTGGCATCCAGGCCGTTGAACAGTCCAACGATCCAGTGCGTGTGCTGGCTGAACAGTTCCTCGGCCAGGCGCTTGCCGCGTGCGGTCAGCACGATCTGCAGGCGGCGGCCGTCTTCGGCATCGTGCCTGCGCTGCAGCAGGCCCTCGCGCTGCAGCCCGTCCAGCAGGCCACTGATCGTGGCGCGGGTGACGCCTGCGCGCTCGGCCAGTTCGTGCGGGGGCAGCGTGCCGCCGGCGCCATGCAGCAGGAACAGCACGATGAAGCGGCCTTCGCTGAGGCCATGCGGTGCGAGGCGGGTGGCGCAGTCGCGGTCGATGGCGGTGGAGAGCGAAAGCAGCTGGAAGCACAGGCGCAGCTGCGCCAGGTTGGCGTGGCCGCGACTGGCGGCTTCGTCGATGAGGGCGGTGTGTTTGGCTTCCAGCACTTCGATTCATGCAATAATTAGGCGCCTTATCATATTAAGGCATGAATGTTTGTTGCAAGTGGAGTGGGAAAATTCATCCACGCATGGCGTGGATCTACTGGCGCAGCTGCAGGCGGGCGATCAGGCCGCCACCTTCGCGCTGCAGCAGCTGCAGTTGGCCACCGTGGCTGCGGGCGGCATTGGCGGCCACGGCGAGGCCGAGGCCGGTGCCGCCGGTTGTGCGGCTGCGCGAGGTTTCGCTGCGCTGGAAAGGCTGCAACAGGCGTTCGCGATCATCGGCGGGAATGCCAGGGCCACGGTCCATGATGTCCACCTGCAGCAGCGCATCCACCCGTGCCGCGCTCAGTTCCACCGCTCCGGCGTAGCGGCAGGCGTTGTCGATCAGATTGTCCAGCGCGCGACGCAGCAGCAGGGCATCGGCCTGCAAAGGCAGGGTGACGGGTAGTTCAGCAGCAACCTCGATGCCGCGCAGGCGCGCGGCCTGCGCGCAGTCTTCCAGCAGTGGGATCAGGTCCATCGTCTGCAGCTGCGGAGGCTGCAGTTCGCCACGGGCGTAATCCAGCACCTGCTCGATCATTGCATTCATGCGCTCGATATCAGCGACCATGCGTGCGGCCTGCGCGGGCGGAGCAAATTCGGCGCGAAGGCGCAGGCCGGTGAGCGGCGTACGCAGATCGTGTGCGACTGCCGCCAGCATGCGTGTCATCTGCTGCGCCTGCTCGCGCAGGCGGGTGCGGCCTGCATCCAGGGCCACGGCAAGCATCTGCACTTCGCGTGGGCCGTCGTCGGGCAGCGGGGTCGGTGCGTGCAGGTCGAGATGGGCGCTGGCATCGGCCAGACGCCGAAGCGGACGGCCGAGTCGCGCGGCTGCCCACGCGGCTATGGGCGCCAGCAGCACCATGCCGCCCAGCAAGGCCAGCAGCACCTGCCTTCGCCAGGCCGCCAGATCGCTGTGGGCACTGCTGACCACGCGCCAGCGCCCATCGGCCTGCTGCACGGCCAGCTCAAACGGGGGCCACGGCAGGCTGGCCAACACCTGCTGCGCGGCGTCCAGTGCTGCCGTATCGCCGCCACTGTCCTGCTCCGCACCGGCAGCGATGACATGAATGTCCGGCGGCTTGCCGTTGCCCGGCCACACCAGCCGTACGTGCTGCCCTGGCCGCTGCAATCCTTCCGCGGCGACGTGCAGCAAGTGCGCAGGGCCGGTTCCTTCAGGAGCCCGTGCACGCACGTCCACACGTAGCCCCACGCTGTCAGCCGCGCGCTCGCCGCGCAGCACCTGCATGGCCTGGTCCAGCCGCATCTGCGGTGCCGCCGGGCGCGGCAGCCAGCCCACCACCGCCATGCTGACGGCCGTGGCGAGCAGCACGCTGCTGACTGCCAGCATTGCGATCCAACGGGCGGTGCTCCAACGTTGGGTGCCCCAGCGCGTGCTCACAGGCGTTGCACCGCTGCGCCGAAGCGATAGCCCTCACCCCGCAGGGTCTGCACCAGGCCATCGCCGCCGCTGGCGGCGTGGGCGAGCTTGCGGCGCAGGCGGCTGATGGCCAGGTCCACGGCACGGTCCACGCTGTCACTGTCGTCGCCGCGAGTGAGCTGCATCAACCGTTCGCGGTCCAATACGCGGCCGGGACGCTCGGCCAGCGCCTGCAGCAATACGAACTCACCGCGACTGAGCGCGACCTCGCTGCCGTCAGGGGCCAGCAGCCGACGCTGCTCGGGCAGCAGACGCCAACCATCGAACCGCAGTTCAAGCGGCGCCTGTGCGCGCAGCTTGTCCTGCCGGCGCAGCAGCGCACGTACGCGGGCCAGCAGCTCGCGCGGGTCGAAGGGCTTGGACAAATAATCATCCGCGCCCATTTCCAGACCGATCACACGGTCCGGTGCGCCGCCCATGGCCGACAGCATCAGGATGGGAATGGCGCGTGACTGCAGGCGGCGGCACACCGACAGGCCATCCTCGCCGGGCATCATCCAATCCAGGATGATGGCGTCGGGACGTTCCGCCTGCAGCAGCACGTCCAGGGCAGCTGCATCGGCGGCCACGCGCACGCGATAACCGTGCATCAGCAGGTGATCGGCGATGGCGTCGCGGATGCTGGCATCGTCATCCACGACGTAAAGGGTGGCGGTAGCATTCATGCTGGCAGTATGACGGCGCTGTGTATCGTTCCGGTATCAACAGAGACAAAACGGCGATACGCGCCTGCGGCCAAATGGCCACTCTTTCCCGAGGAGTATCCCGATGCGTCTGGCCCTGTTGCCCCTGCTGTTCATGTCACTGCCCGCAGCAGCCGAACCCGCTGCCCTGCACAGTCTGCCGATGACGATGCGAGCCAGCCACCCCACCGTGCTGGGCACGCTGGGGGGAGGCAATGAGCCCTTGCAGCTGGTGGTGGACAGCGCGGCCAGCGCGACGCTGCTGGATACGGACGTGGTGCGGCGCTTCCAGCTGCAGGACCCGAACGCACGCAATCACGACGCGCAGGGTGCCAGCGCGGGCGGGTTGGCGTTGCGCAGCACGCGCAGCGTGGCGATGGCGCTGGGCAGCCTGCAGCTGCAGGTGGCGGCACTGCAGGCCGACCTGGCCAGCCTGTCGTCGGCAGGGGGCGCACCGTTGCACGGCATCATCGGCCAGGACATCACGGCGCGTTTCGATACCCGCTGGGATTTCGCCCATGGGCGCCTGATGCTGTGGCCCGCGCAGACGCTGCCAACCACGGCGCCGTATTGCCAGGGCAACGCCCTGCCCGATCGCGCCGGCGTGCTGAAGGGCTTCGGCTTCGTCAACCTGCGCTTGGGTAGCGAGGGCGTGGAGGCCATCGGTGTGGTCGATACCGGTGCGGCGCAGACCATTCTCAACAATGCAGCGTCGCGTGCGCTGGGCCTGCGCACCGATGGCAGCGATGCGCGCGTGCGGGCGCGCGGCAAGGGCAGCGAGGGGCTGGGTGGCAGGCCGACACCGACGTGGCTGCACACCCTGCCCGCACTGGCCAGCGTCGGTTGGCAGCACCCGGCGGTGGAGGTCCGCATTAGCGAGCTGCCGGTGTTCCGGGCGATCGGGCTGGAGCAGCGCCCGGCTGTGATCCTGGGGGCGGATGTCATGCAGGGCGGCCAAGTGGACATCAGTGCAGGGGCCGAGCGCATCTGCCTGCAGCGATAGGCGCGGGGTGCGGCCGATGGCGACTGCGCCCTGGCCGGGCTGCGCATCGTGCACGAGTTGATGCTGACCACCGAGCGCAGCGGCCAGAACGGAGGCCCGGAGCATGATGTCGGCCCGCGCGTGATGGAAGGTCTGATGATGGCTTGCCTGGAACGGGGTACGCACGCGGCCGAGCGGGTGCGACCGCAGTAATCAGGCACTGGCGGAAGACTGGGGAGCCGCCGGGCATGGCCCGGCGCTACCTGGTTGCGTAGTAGGTTTCATCCACGCATGGCGTGGATCTACCGGGCGCCGGACCCAGGCGGCGCGGGATTTACGCGACCGTGGCGGGCGGCGCAGTATAAAAACCAGTCCTCGTCTCTTTGGATCCCGCATGACCCCTTCGCAAGCCGATGCCATTGCCAGCGCCGTGATGCAGCCCGACCACCGGCGTGACGAGATCGCCGCGCGCCAGCAGGAGGAGATGCAGCAGCTGCAGCGCCAGCGCAGGGCGGCCGCCATCGGCCTGGTCGGCATGGCCGCAGGCGGATTGATTGCCTGCCAGTCGGGGCTGCCCTGGGTGAAGGGCGTGCTGTATGGCGGTGTTCCGACGTTTTTCATCGCCAAGGTCTGGTTGGATCGGCGCGCGTTGCGCGGTTGAGGCCGCGGGCGGTTCATCCACGCATGGCGTGGATCTACCCCCAAGGCATCGCGCTCCGCGCCCAGAAAAAAACCCCGCCTTTCGGCGGGGTTTTTCATTACATCGGGAACGCGGGGACTTAGAAGTCCATGCCGCCCATGCCACCCATGCCGCCCATGCCACCGGCGCCACCCATGGCCGGCTCGTCCTTCTTCGGAGCTTCGGCAACCATGGCTTCGGTGGTGATCATCAGGCCAGCGATCGAGGCAGCGTTCTGCAGCGCCGAACGGGTCACCTTGGTCGGGTCCAGGATGCCGAACTGCAGCATGTCACCGAACTCGCCGGTGGCGGCGTTGTAGCCGAAGCTGCCGGTGCCTTCCTTGACCTTGTTGATGATGACCGACGGTTCTTCACCGGCGTTGGCCACGATTTCGCGCAGCGGGGCTTCCATCGCACGCAGGGCGATCTGGATGCCGTGGTTCTGGTCTTCGTTGGCGCCCTTCAGGCCTGCCAGCGAGGTAACCGCACGGACCAGGGCAACGCCGCCGCCCGGGACCACGCCTTCTTCAACGGCTGCACGGGTCGCGTGCAGGGCGTCGTCGACGCGGTCCTTCTTTTCCTTCATTTCGATTTCGGTCGAAGCGCCGACCTTGATCACGGCAACGCCGCCGGCCAGCTTGGCCACGCGTTCCTGCAGCTTCTCGCGGTCGTAATCGGAAGAGGTGTCCTGGATCTGGGTCTTGATCTGGCCGACGCGTGCGTCGACGGCAGCCTTGTCACCCACGCCATCGATGATGGTGGTGTTTTCCTTGGAAACCTGCACCTTCTTGGCGCGGCCCAGGTCCTTGATGGTGGCCTTTTCCAGCGACAGGCCAACTTCTTCGGAGATCACGGTGCCGCCGGTCAGCACGGCCATGTCTTCCAGCATCGCCTTGCGACGGTCGCCGAAGCCCGGAGCCTTGACGGCCACGACCTTGACGATGCCACGGATGGTGTTGACCACCAGGGTCGCCAGCGCTTCGCCTTCGACTTCTTCGGCCACGATCAGCAGCGGCTTGCCGGCCTTGGCGACGCCTTCCAGCACCGGCAGCAGGTCACGGACGTTGGAGATCTTCTTGTCGTGCAGCAGGATGAACGGGTCATCCAGGTCAGCGGTCTGCGACTGCTGGTTGTTGATGAAGTACGGGGACAGGTAGCCGCGGTCGAACTGCATGCCCTTGACCACGTCCAGCTCGTTGTCCAGGCCCGAGCCTTCTTCAACGGTGATCACGCCTTCCTTGCCGACTTCCTTCATCGCATCAGCGATGATCTGGCCGATCGACTCGTCCGAGTTGGCCGAGATGGTACCGACCTGGGCAATCGCCTTGTCGTCGGCGGTCGGCTTGGAGATGTTCTTCAGCTCGGCGACGGCGGCCACGACGGCCTTGTCGATACCGCGCTTGAGGTCCATCGGGTTCATGCCGGCGGCCACAGCCTTGGCGCCTTCGCGGATCAGGGCCTGGGCCAGCACGGTGGCGGTGGTGGTGCCGTCGCCAGCGTCGTCGTTGGTGCGGGAAGCCACTTCCTTCACCATCTGCGCGCCCATGTTCTCGAACTTGTCAGCCAGTTCGATTTCCTTGGCGACGGAGACGCCGTCCTTGGTGATGGTCGGCGCGCCGAAGCTCTTTTCCAGCACGACGTTGCGGCCCTTCGGGCCCAGGGTGGCCTTGACGGCATTGGCGAGAACGTTGACGCCGCGCACCATGCGCGAACGGGCGTCTTCACCGAAACGAATATCCTTGGCAGCCATTGCGATTACCTCGATGTTTGCGCCGGGCCGGGCCCGGCGACGAAAAGGGATGTCTTACAGGAAAGCAGGTCGCGCCGAGGCTCAGCCGATGATGGCGAGCACGTCGTCTTCGCGCAGGACCTTGTACTCGACGCCTTCGCTCTTGTACGAGCTGCCGGCGTACTGGCCGTAGATGACCTTGTCGCCAACCTTCAGCGACGGAGCGCGCACGGTGCCGTTGTCCAAGGCCTTGCCCGGGCCGACGGCGACGACTTCACCCTTGGTCGACTTTTCCTTGGCCGAATCCGGAATGACGATGCCACCGGCGGAGATTTCGTCAGCTTCGATCGGCTTGACCACAACGCGGTCGTGCAGCGGCTTGATGTTCATAGGGACCTCTTAAGTTGTTGATTGGTCTAAAAAAGTCCGGCGATGTTAGCACTCACCCCAGGCGACTGCCAGCATTGCTCGCGAAAAAACCCGACAGGTCGGGAGCAGGACAGAGATGGAGCTGCCCCCGGGCCTTTCAAGCCCCGCCATGGAAAAATTTTCGACGGTGCGCTGCGGCGGCGGGCAGACGGCTGCGCCCGCAGGTTCACGCATTTTTGGTGACCCACGTCGCAGTGTCAGATATCTGACGTTCAGTTACGACAAAGTGTCACGCGTTCGGCCTTAGGCTCGCCCGGCATTCCCAATCACAAGGAGTAGTCGATGCGATTGCTGTCCCCGCTCGCCGCCGCCTGCCTGCTGGCGCTGGTCGCCGCGCCGGCCCAGGCCGAGGTCTTCATCAACGAACTGCACTACGACGACAGCACCCCGGCCGGTGACGTGGGCGAGGCCATTGAAGTGGTCGCCACCGCCGGTGAGGATCTGTCCGGTTACCGCCTGTACCTGTACAACGGCAGCAACCCGTCAGCCGCGGCGGTGTACGCCAACAACCCGGTGCCGGCCGGCACCGCCGCCAGCTGCGGCAGCGCCACCCTCGCGGTGGTCACCTACCCCACCAACGGCATCCAGAACGGCCCCAACGACGGCATTGCCCTGGTCGACGCCAGCGGCAAGGTGGTCCAGTTCCTCAGCTACGAGGGCACGATCACCGCGGCCGGTGGCCCGGCGGCCGGGATGACCAGCCAGAACATTCCGGTAGCCGAAACCAACAGCACCGCCCCGGGCACCTCGCTGCAGCTGACCGGCAGCGGCAGCCAGTACGCCCACTTCACCTGGGCCGAATCGGCCGGCCAGACCTTCGGCCGCTGCAACACCAACCAGACCTTCACCGGCGGTGGCGGCACCCCGGGCCCGAACACCCCGCCGTCGGTCAGCACCACCATCCCGGCGCAGGGCAGCAGCACCTTCCCGGCCGCGGCCGATCTGGAAGTGGTCTTCAGCGAGACGGTGAACCTGGCCAGCGGCGCCTTCGCCCTGAGCTGCGGGACCTCCGGCAGCGTGCCGCTGACCTACCCGGGCAGCGGCAAGACCGTGAAGCTGTCGACCAACACCGCCCTGGTGGCCGGTGAGGCCTGCCGCTTCGACATCCGCGCCTCGCGCATCACCGACAGCCAGGGCGCACACCCGGCCGCCGACAGCCGCATCGCCTTCACCGTGGCCAGCACCACCGGCAACCCGGACCCGGGCAACCCCGGCAATCCCGGCACCCCGGAAGGCTACTATTCCAAGGTGAACACCAGCAGCCCCAGCCAGCTGCGCTGCTCGCTGCATGAAACCATCAAGGGCCACACCGCGTACCCGTACAGCGGCTCGGGCACCAGCACCTGGACCATCCTGGAAATCGCCGACGAAGACCCGAACAACAGCGGCAAGATCCTCGACGCCTACCGCAACCACAGCTACACCAAGGTGAGCAGCCGTGCGGGCACGGGCAGCGGCCTGACCTACAACCGCGAGCACACCTGGCCGAACTCGCTGGGCTTTGCCAGCACCACCGGCGACAAGGGCCTGCCGTACGCGCCGTACACCGACACCCACATGCTGTACCTGACCGACGCCCAGTGGAACGCCGACCGCGGCAACAAGCCGTTCGGCAAGTGCGATGCCAATTGCGGCGAACGCGCCACCGAGGCCAACAACGGCCAGGGCGGCGGCAGCGGCGGCTACCCGGGTAATTCCAACTGGGTGCGCACCCCGGACGGCAACACCGGCACCTTCGAGGTCTGGGGCCAGCGCAAGGGCGACATGGCGCGCGCGGTGATGTACATGGCGATCCGCTATGAGGGCGGCAAGGATGCGGCCACCGGCCAATCCGAACCGGACCTGGAGCTGACCGACGACCGCAGCAAGATCGTCAAGACCAGCAGCTCGCCGGCCTACATGGGCCTGCTGTCCACCCTGATCGACTGGCACCTGGCCGATCCGCCGAGCGACGCCGAGCGCGCCCGAAATGACGTGATCTACTCGTTCCAGGGCAACCGCAACCCGTTCATCGACCACCCGGAATGGGCCACCCCGGCGCTGTTCACCTCGGCCAAGCCGGCCACCTGCCAGCTGGCGAACTAAGCAAAGCTAAAGAAAGTTGCAATTCCCCTGTCCGGCCCTGACCCGGCCGGACAGGGGCCCTATACTCGGCGGTCATGTCGATCGCCGATCCCGTCCTGCTGCTGTTCACCACCTGTCCCGACGCGGACAGTGCCGACCGCATCGCCCACGCACTGGTGGGCGAACAGCTGGCTGCCTGCGTGACCCGCCTGGGCGGCGCGCGTTCGACCTACCGCTGGCAAGGCCAGGTCACCACCGATGCCGAACTGCAACTGCTGGTGAAGACCACGGCCAGCCGGGTCGATGCGGCCATCGCCCGGATCGTCGCCCTGCATCCGTATGAACTCCCGGAATGCATTGCGGTCGAAAGCCGGGCCGGCCTGCCGGCGTATCTGGACTGGATCCGGGCGCAGACCCGGGAGGACACCGTTTGAAGACTCTGTTTGCGCGTGGCGCCGCCCTGTGCGCCCTGTTGTGGCTTTCCCTGCCGGCCTTCGCCTTGGACGAAAAGGACCTGCTGCCGGTGGACCAGGCGTTCGCGCTGACCGCCAGTGCGCCCGAACGTGGCCAGATCCAACTGCAGTTCAAGATCGCCCCCGGCTATTACCTGTATCGCCACCGCACCAGCGTGAAGGCCGACACTGCCTTCAATGCCGGCGCGCTGCAGATGCCGGCCGGTGACAAGCACCACGACGATTTCTTCGGTGAGGTGGAAACCTACCGCCAGCGCTTGGTGGCCACCCTGCCCGGCGCCCCCACCGATGGCGCAGGCACGATCAGCCTGGAAGTGCGCTACCAGGGCTGCGCCGACGCCGGCGTGTGCTACCCACCGCAGAAGCGCGTGGTGCAGGTCGCCCTGCCCGGCGGCGACAGTGCGGCCGCGCCCGCCCTGCGCAACGGCAACACCCCGGCGTTCAACAACCCGCTGGCCGGGGCCGGCACGTCACGTGGGCTGACGTTGCCCGGCGCCAGCAATGCCCAGGCCCTGCCGCTGCCGTCGGAACAGGCCTTCGCCTTCGACGCCATCGCCAGCGACGGCAACACCCTGCTGCTGCGCTTCAGCCCGGCGCCGGGCTACTACCTGTACCGCGACCGCACCTCGCTGAAGCTGGAGGGCAGCAGCGGCGTGCTGGCCGACACCCCGCGCTGGCCGAAGGCGCAGTCGCACCGCGATGAGCACTTCGGCGATGTCTCGGTGTACTTCAACCAGGTGGAAGTGCCGCTGCCGCTGCGCCGCAGCCGTGCCGACGCGGTGGACGGCACTTTGGTGGTCACCTTCCAGGGCTGCCAGACCGACGGCATCTGCTACCCGCCGATGACCCGCCGGGTGAAGCTGGCCATTCCCGCCGGCAAGGTCAACGCCAGTGCGTCGGCCACCGCCGCGCGCAGCGAAGTGATCCAGCCGCTGCCGGGCTCGGCGGCCGATGCATCGCGGGAAGCCGGTGATGGCGCGCCGCGCCGCCTGCTGCCCACCGTGCCGAACGATCCGCAGGCCGGCACCGCAGACACCGCAACCCCCTTCGCCGCCGATGCGCGCCCGGACAACGCACTGCGTACCAAGCCGCCGGGCACCGTGCCGAAGACCGACAGTTCGCTGCTGTGGGTGCTGCTGCTGGCCCTGGGCGGCGGCCTGGTACTGAACCTGATGCCATGCGTGCTGCCGATCCTGTCGCTGAAGGTGCTGAGCCTGGCGCAGAGCGGTGAAAGTGCCGAACGCGCCCGCAGCCACGCGCTGTGGTACACGCTGGGCGTGCTGGTTGCCTTCGCGGTCATTGGCGCTTCGATGGTCGGCCTGCGCATGCTGGGCAACGCCGTGGGTATTGGCTTCCAGCTGCAGCACCCGGCGGTGGTGGCGGTGCTGGCCTACGTGATGTTTGCCGTGGGCCTCAGCCTGTCCGGTGTGTTCACCATGGGCGGCGGCGTGGGCAACTTCGGCCAGTCACTGGCCAGCCGCAGCGGACCTGCCGGTGACTTCTTCACCGGCGTGCTCGCCTGCGTGGTCGGCAGCGCCTGCGTGGGACCGTTCTTCGGCCCGGCGGTGGCCTACGCGTTCGTGGCCCCGCCGGTGTCGGCCATGCTGGTGTTCCTGTTCCTGGGCCTGGGCCTGGCCCTGCCGTTCCTGCTGATCGGCTTCGTGCCGGCGCTGGCGCGGCGACTGCCCAAGCCCGGCCCATGGATGGAAACGCTGAAGCACGTGCTGGCCTTCCCCATGTACGCCGCCGCGCTGTGGCTGCTGTGGGTGCTGGGCAAGCAGCGCGGCGTGGATGGCATGGCCTTGGCACTGGGCGGCCTGCTGGTCCTGACGGGCGGCCTGTGGCTGTTCGAAACCAGCCGCTGGCGCAGCAAGCGCGGCGGCATCCTGCTGGGCGTGCTGCTGGTGCTGACCGCGCTGGTGCCGGTCTGGGGCGTGACCCAGCTGGCCCTGCCGGCGCGCGCGGCCCAGGCCAGCACCGACAACGTGGTGGAGTATTCGCCGCAGCTGCTGGACCGCCTGCGCGCCGACAACCGCGTGGTGTTCGTCAACATGACCGCCGACTGGTGCGTGAGCTGCAAGGCCAACGAACGTGCGGTGCTGTCGCGTCCGGAATTCAAGGACCTGCTCCGCCGTACCAATGCGGTGTACATGCGCGGTGACTACACCAACGTCGATCCGCAGATCACTGACTTCCTGGAAGAGCACAAGGCCGTGGGCGTGCCGCTGTACGTGGTGTACGGCCCCGGCGCGCCGCCCAGCGTGCTGCCCACGCTGCTGACCCAGGCGGTGGTGGAAGAAGCCCTGCTGCGTACTGCCCGATGAAGTGGCAGCGGCCCGCACTGCTGTGGACAGCGGTGCTGGCCGCCGGCTTGGGCCTGTGGGCCGGGCACCGGCTGACGCCGGCACCGGTGGCGCCACGCGCGCCTTCCGATGCTGCTTCGGCAAGCGCGCCCACATTGCGCCCCGGCGATGCATTGCCCGCCCTGGTTCTGCCCGACCCGTCGGGGCAGCCGCTGGACATCCGCCAGCGCTTCGCCGGGCGCCCCCTGCTGGTGAATGTCTGGGCCAGCTGGTGTGGCCCCTGCGTGCAAGAGATGCCCGAACTGCAGCGCTTCGCCCAGGCACAAGGGGATGCCGGCGTACAGGTGCTGGGGCTGGCGCTGGATACTCCCGAGGGCGTGGCCGAGTTCCTGCAACGGGTTCCGGTGCACTACCCCATCGTGCTGGACACCCCGGGTCCGCGTGATGCCAGCGTGCAGCTGGGCAACGCGCAGGGCCTGCTGCCCTACAGCGTGTTGTTCGATGCGGACGGGCGCATGGTCAAGGCCAAGCTGGGGCCGTTCGCGCACGGCGAGATTGCAGGCTGGGTGGAGTAGGTTTTCTGCAGGGCTGCGCCCTGCACCTGCTCAAGCAACGTCAACGTCAACGTCAACGTCAACGCCAACGTCAAAAGCTGCATTCCCTGAGATGGCGGGGCGGTGTGGGTGGGCAGGACACGCCGCAAGTACGTCCCTGTAGGCT
>NZ_DAMBCN010000027.1:0-67399 GCF_032056425.1 Stenotrophomonas sp. | reverse complement strand
CGCCATCCCACGGATAGCCCGCTTTTGACGTTGACGTTGACGTTGACGTTGACGGCAGCGGGTGCAGGGCGCAGCCCTGCAACCCACCCGACCCTTACGCGGCGATACGCAGGATCGGCTTCAACGTAATGCCCTTGGTGCTGTCCTCGGCCGCCTGGTTGATCTGCTCAAGCGGATAGAACTTCACCAGCTTGTCGAACGGGAACCGGCCCTGCTGGTACAGCGTCACCAGCTGCGGAATGAACACCTGCGGCACGCTGTCACCTTCCACGATGCCGCGGATGCTGCGCCCGCCCAGCAGCAGGTTGTTCACATCGAAGCTGGCCGTGGTGCCCAGCTTCGGCGCACCCACCACACCCATCATGCCCAGCCCGCCCAGCGCCTCGATGCCGGCCGACAGCACTTCCGGGCGACCGGTGGACTCCAGCGCGTAATCCGCGCCACCGCCGGTGATCGCACGCACCGCCTCGATCACATCGGTTTCGCGGCTGTTGACCACGTGGGTGGCGCCCAGTTCCAGCGCCAGTTCCAACCGAGACGGCACCACATCGATGGCGATGATGGTGGTCGCGCCGGCCACCTTGGCCGCCATCACCGCACTCAGGCCCACCGCACCGGCGCCATAGCTGGCGAAGCTGCTGCCCGAGCGCACCTGCAGCGAATTGAGCACTGCACCGGCACCGGTCTGGATGCCGCAGCCCAGCGGGCCCAGCAGTTCCAGCGGCGCGTCGTCGGGCACCTTGATCGCATTGATCTCGCGGGCGATGGCGAAAGTGGCAAACGAAGACTGCGCGAAGAAGTGATCGTGCAGCGCCTGCCCCTGCGCATCGGTGATGGCGGTATGGCCGTGGCCATTGTCGCCGCCAAAGTTGAGCCCGAAGAAATCCCTGCAGTAGGCGCCATGGCCGCCACGGCACGGGTTGCAGTGGCCGCAGGCGCCGTAGGTCAGCACCACGTGGTCGCCCACCTTCAGGTCGCGCACGTTCGGGCCCACGGCTTCAACGATGCCCGCGCCTTCATGGCCGAGCACCGCCGGCAACGGCACCGGATAGTACTGGTCACGCACGATCAGGTCGGTGTGGCACAGGCCGGTGGCCACCACCTTCACCAGCACTTCGTCGTCCTGCGGACCGCGCAGGCGTGCCTGCTCGATCACGAACGGTTGTTCCTTGCCGCGCACGACGGCCGCGGTGATGTCACGGCCTGCAGTAGTGTTGTTCATCGCGATGCTCCTCCTGGATCAGATCGGGTAGGCGGGCGCTTCGCCCTTGACGGTCATCCACTGCCACTGGGTGAACTCTTCCCAGTTGGCCGGGCCGCCGATGCTGGTGCCGTTGCCGGACGCACCCACGCCACCGAAGGGATTGATCACTTCGTCGTTCACCGTCTGGTCGTTGATGTGCAGCAGGCCGGTGCGCAGGCGTTCGCCGAGCTTCAGCGCACGGCCCACGTTGCTGGACACGATGGCCATCGACAGGCCGTACTCGCTGTCGTTGGCCAGCTGCACCGCCTGGTCGTCATCGTCGAACGGCACCACTACCGCCACCGGCGCAAAGATTTCTTCGTTGAACGCCGGGTTGTCGGCGGCCACGTTGCCCAGCACGGTGGGCGCGAAGAACAGGTCCTGGTGGGTGCCGCCGGCTTCCAGCGTGGCGCCGGCCTTGACCGCGTCGGCCACCACGCGGGCGGCGTGGTCGCGCTGGGTGGCGTTGATCAGCGGCCCGATCGCCACGTCTTCGCGGGCCGGGTCGCCGACCTTCAGCGATTTCGCCTTGGCCACCAGCTTTTCCAGGAACGCGGCATGGATCTTCCGGTGCACCAGCACGCGGCCGGTGGCCATGCAGATCTGACCCTGGTGCAGGTACACGCCCCAGGCGGTGTTGGCCACGGCCAGATCCAGATCGGCATCGTCGAGGATGATCAGCGAATTCTTGCCGCCCAGTTCCAGCGACACCTTCTTCAGGTGCTTGCCGGCCGCTTCGCCCACCTTGCGGCCGGCCGCGGTGGAACCGGTGAACTGGATCATCGCCACGTGCGGGTCGCTGGTCAGCGCCGCACCGGCGGCACCATCACCGGGCAGCATGTGCAGCACGCCAGCGGGCAGCCCGGCCTGTTCGAACAGGCGCGCGATGACCGCGCCACCGCACACCGCCGTGCGCGGATCGGGCTTGAGCACCACGGCATTGCCGAGCGCGATGGCCGGTGCCACCGCCCGCATGGCCAGGTACAGCGGGAAATTGAACGGCGAGATGACCCCGACCACGCCCAGCGGGCGGCGCCGTGCCAGGTTCAGCCGGCCCGGTTCGGAGGGGAGGATCTCGCCAGTGCTGCGCGAGGGCAGCGCGGCCGCTTCGTGCAGCGCCTTGATGGTCACCTTGGCCTCGAAACCGGCCTTCAGGCGGGTCGAGCCGCTCTCGCGCACCAGCCAGTCCACCAGCGTGTCGATGTTGTCTTCGGCCAGGCGTGCGGCCTGGCGCAGCACCTGCGCGCGCTGTTCGTAGGGCGCGGCGGCCCAGGCGCGCTGCGCCTGCGCGGCGGCCGCGGCCGAACGTGCCACCTGCGCGGCATCGGCCAGGCCCACCTGGCCCAGCGTCTGGCCGGTGGCCGGCTCACGCACCGGCTGCTGCTGCGCGGCGGCGCGCCACTGGCCATCGAAGAAAGCACCGGACCAGAGATCGGCCGGCAGCCACGGGGAAGATGCAGTCATGTTGGGTCCTCCAGTTACGTGGGGCCATTGCACGCCTTTCACCGCCGGGGCGGCAATCGGCCATTGGCTGTGCGCGGCCAGGTGATTGAATGCACACGGCTTTCCAGCATCGCCGCTGTCCAGTTCGTGGACAGTGAACAGCGCGGCGGTGACCGCGCGCCTACAATGGCGGCCCCGCCAGCCGATGTGCCCGCCATGACCGATACCGCCCTGCCCACCGACGACCCGATCGCCGCCACCCGCCTGTGGCTGGAGCGCATCGTGATTGGCCTGAACCTGTGCCCGTTCGCCAAGGCCGTGTACGTGAAGGAGCAGGTGCGTTTCGTGCTGAGCGACGCCACCACGCCGGAGGCGCTGGTGGAGCAATTGGCTGAAGAACTGGTGCTGCTGCGCGATACCCCGGCCGAACAGATCGATACCACGCTCATCGTGCATCCGCAGGTACTGGTCGATTTCCTGGATTACAACGATTTCCTCGAGAACGCTGACGCGGCGATCGAGGCGTTGGACCTGCAGGGCATCCTGCAGGTGGCCAGCTTCCACCCGGACTACCAGTTCGACGGCGTTGCCGCCGACGATGCCAGCAACTACACCAACCGGGCGCCCTTCCCCACCCTGCACCTGCTGCGCGAAGACAGCGTGGCGCGCGCGGTGGACGCCTTCCCCGATCCGGACGTGATCGTGGAGCGCAACATCCAGACCCTGGACCGCATTGGCGTGGACGGCTGGTATCGCCGCCTGCGCGGGGATGACCTGTCGTGAGCGCGGCACCGCCCATTGCGGCCTGGCCCGCAGCGCCCCTGCGGGGCAAGGTGGCGCTGGTCACCGGCGGTGCCAACGGCATCGGCCGCGGCATCGCGCAGGCGGTGCTGGGCGCCGGTGGCCGCGTGCTGATCGGCGATCTGGACACCGAGGCAGGCCAGGCCTGTCTGGACGAGTGGCAGCGCGGCGATGATGCCGCGTTCCAGCGCCTGGACATTACCGACGAAGACAGCGTGCGCGAGTTCATCGGCGTGGCGCAGCAGCGCTTCGGCCGCATCGATGGCCTGGTCAACAACGCCGGCATTGCCGGGCCGCATGGCACCACGCTGGAAAACATGGACTGGGACGAATGGCAGCGCCGGCTGTCGTCGCTGCATGGCGCCTTCCTGTGCAGCAAGCATGCGCTGCCGGCGCTGAAGGCCAGCGCGGCCGGTTCGATCATCAACGTCGCCTCCACCCGCGCCTGGCAGTCGGAAGCCAACAGCGAAGCCTATGCGGCGGCCAAGGGCGGGCTGGTGGCCTTCACCCACGCGCTGGCGATCAGCGCCGGCCCGGCGGTGCGGGTGAACAGCATCAGCCCCGGCTGGATCGGCACCACGGCCTGGCAGGCGCCCTCGCGCCGGCATGCGCCGGACTATTCGGCCACCGACCACGGCCAGCACCCGGTCGGGCGCGTGGGCGAACCCGAAGACATCGGCGCACTGGCGGTGTACCTGCTTTCGTCGCTGTCCGGTTTCAGCACCGGCCAGGATTTCATCGTCGACGGCGGCATGACCCGGAAGATGATCTACGCCGAATGAAGCACCGCTGCTCGGTAGGTGCGGACCTTGGTCCGCACAAATGCCAGAAAGTGCCAACCAAGGTTGGCACCCACCACCGCCTCACCGCTATCCGGTAGGTGCGGACCTTGGTCCGCACAAATGCCAGAACGTGCCAACCAAGGTTGGCACCCACCACAGCACCACCGCGTTACGCCATGCCCGAATGCCGCAGCAGCGCATCGATCTGCGGCGCGCGGCCGCGGAACGCCTTGAAGTTTTCCGCCGCCGCACGGCTGCCACCGCGCGAGAGGATCTCGTCGCGGAAACGCGCACCGGTTTCGGCCATTGCCTGCGGTGCTTCCTCGAACGCGGCATACGCATCGGCGCTCAGCACTTCAGCCCATTTGTAACTGTAGTACCCGGCCGCATAGCCGCCGGCGAAGATGTGGCTGAACTGATGAGGGAAGCGATTCCAGGCCGGCGGATGGTTCACCGCCACCTCGCTGCGCACGCGGTCCAGCAGCGCCAGCACGCTGTCCTGCGCTGGTTCGAACTGGCTGTGGACCAACATGTCGAACAGGCCGAATTCCAGCTGGCGCACGGTCGCCATGCCGCTGTGGAAATTGCGCGCTGCCAGCATGCGCTCGTACAGCGCGCGCGGCAACGGCTCGCCCGTGTCCACGTGCGCGGTCATGCCCTGCAGGTGGTCCCATTCCCAGCAGAAATTCTCCATGAACTGGCTGGGAAGCTCCACCGCGTCCCATTCCACGCCGTTGATGCCGGCCACGCCCAGTTCGCCGATGCGGGTCAGCAGCTGGTGCAGGCCATGGCCCATTTCATGGAACAGCGTGGTCACTTCGTTGTGGCTGAAAGTGGCCGGCTTGCCGTTGGCACCGCGGCCGAAGTTGCACACCAGGTAGACCAGCGGCGTCTGCACGCTGCCATCGGCACGCTCGCGGCGGTTGCGGCAATCATCCATCCATGCACCACCGCGCTTGCCTTCGCGCGCGTACAGATCCAGGTAGAACTGGCCCACCAGCGCGCCCTGCGCATCGACCAGACGGAAGAAGCGCACGTCCTCCTGCCACACCGGCGCACTGTCTTCCTGCACACGCAGGCCGTACAGCTGCTCGATCACCGAGAACAGGCCGCCGAGCACCTTCGGTTCGGTGAAGTACTGCTTCACTTCCTGCTCGGAATAGCTGTAGCGCGCCTGCTTCAGGCGATCGGCGGCAAACGCCAGGTCCCAGGCCTGCAGGCTGTCGATGCCCAGCTGCTCGCTGGCGAACTGTTCCAGCTCGGCACGGTCCTTGCCGGCGAACGGCTTGGCACGCACGGCCAGGTCCCGCAGGAAGGCCAGCACTTCGGCCGGGTCCTGCGCCATCTTGGTGGCCACTGAATAATCGGCGTAGGAGGCAAAGCCCAGCAGCGCGGCCAGTTCAGCGCGCAGGGCCAGGATGCGGTCAATGTTGCCGCCGTTGTCCAGCGCTTCATCGCCGAATTCGGATGCGCGTTGTGCGCTGGCGCGGTACAGGATCTCGCGCAGGTCGCGGTCTTCGCCCCAGGTCTGCACCGGCAGGTAGCACGGCATCTGCAGGGTCAGTTTCCAGCCGGGCTTGCCGTCCTTCTCAGCGGCGGCACGCGCGGCGGCCTTGACGTCGTCCGGCACGCCGGCCAGGCGCGCTTCGTCTTCCACGATCATCGACCAGGCATCGGTGGCGTCCAGCACGTTCTGCGAGAACTTCGCCGACAGTGCCGACAGCTCCTCCTTGATTGCCGCGAATCGCTGCTGCGCGGCCGGCTCCAGTTCGGCACCGCCCAGACGGAAGTCGCGCAGCGTGTTGTCCAGCACCTTGCGCTGGGCCGCATCGAAGTGCGCCGCTTCGGCGCTGGCGGCCAGGGCCTGGTACTGGCGGAACAGCGCCAGGTTCTGGCCCAGCGCGCTGGCGAAGCGGGTCACCCGGGGCAGGTTGCTGTTGTAGGCTTCGCGCAGCTCGGGGGTGTTCACCACGCCCTGCAGGTGACCCACCATGCCCCAGGCGCGCCAGAGGCGCTCAGTGGCATCGTCCAGCGGGGTGACGAAGGTCTGCCAGGTGACCGGCTGCACCTTCTCGGCCGCACTGACTGCCGCCTCGGCCTGCGCCAGCAGCACATCCAGCGCCGGTGCCACATGCTCGGGGCGGATCGCCTCGAAGCGCGGCAGGCCGGAAAAATCGAGCAGGGGGTTGGCATCGGTCACAGCAGATCTCCAGGGGAACAGGCCCGGCGGGCGGGCATCACCCCCGATATGGCGCTGGCCACGGCAGCAGACAAGGGGGCGCCCTGCCCTGCGTTCACACCGGCCTGACAGCAGCGGACCGAAGCTGGCGGCGCGGGGGAGACCGCAGCGGTACGTACCGACGAGGCCCACATGGAAGGTCTGGCTCCAGCCCCAACCGCAGTACCGGCCGGGTCGATGGCTCTGACGGCCAGCGCGACCGAGCTGGCCTGGATTGCCGCGTTATGCGACGCCGGCGACGACGCGCCGCGTCATCTTGCCCAGCTGCAGGCCGTGCAGCAGCAGGGCGGCCGATTGAGCGAGACCCAGGAGTGGTACCCCTTCGAGGTGATCGAGCGCGGTGCCAGCCATCTGCACCCGGGCCACGAGCGCGAGTTCGTGATCTGCGTGCTGCTGTGGCTGCAGGCACTGGCCCAGGGCCGGGCCAGCAGCCTGGACCCGCACCTGCACCTGGATGACCGCGCGATGGATATCGAGGCGTTGCCCGATGCACTGCGCGATGCAGTGCTGGATGCGTTCATGGCGGCGGGGTATTGATACGCCATCGCGACCGCCGGGCATGGCCCGGCGCTACCGTGCCGCCCACCGCGTTAGCGCCGGGCCATGCCCGGCGGATCAGGTCGCTGCGTTACAGCGCTTCCAGGCTGCAGCACGCCAGCCCAGGCAGGCCCTGCCCGGCCACTGCGGCGGCCAGCTGCGCATCGGCGCCGTCCACGTCGATGCCCTGCTTCAGGTACCACTCGGGGTTGTAATAGCTGTGCGCATAGCGCTCGCCGGCGTCGCACAGGATGCTGACGATGCTGCCGGAGCGCCCCGCCGCGCGCATCCACTGCGCGGCCTGCAGCACGCCGATGAAGTTGGTACCGGTGGACCCGCCCACGCGACGCCCCAGCTGGCGGCTGACATGGCGCATGGCGGCCAGGCTCAACGCATCGGGCACCTTCACCATGGCATCCACGCTGGTGGGTATGAAGCTGGGTTCCACCCGCGGCCGGCCAATGCCTTCCACCCGCGAACCACCGCTGCAGGTCAGGCTGCGCCAGTCCTGTTCCCCGGCCACGGCCGCCTGGTAACCGGCGTAGAACACCGACACTTCCGGATCGGCGCAGAGGATGCGCGTGTCGTGGCGGCGGTAGCTGACATAGCGGCCCAGGGTGGCCGCCGTGCCGCCGGTGCCCGGGCTGCAGACGATCCAGTCCGGTACCGGGCTGGGCTCTTCAGCCATCTGCTTGAAAATGGATTCGGCGATGTTGTTGTTCGCGCGCCAGTCGGTGGCACGCTCGGCGTAGGTGAACTGGTCCATGAAGTGGCCGCCGGTTTCGCGGGCCAGGCGTTCTGATTCACAGTTCAGGTCGCAGGCGCGCTCGACCAGATGGCAGCGCCCGCCATGGAATTCGATGGCGGCAATCTTTTCCGGCGAAGTGCTGGCCGGAATGACCGCCACGAACGGCAGCCCCAGCAGACGCGCGAAATAGGCTTCAGACACCGCGGTAGAGCCGCTGGAGGCCTCGATCACCGGGCGCCCCTCGCGCAGCCAGCCATTGGCCAGCGCATACAGGAACAGCGAGCGCGCCAGCCGGTGCTTCAGGCTGCCGGTGGGGTGGCTCGACTCGTCCTTCAGATAGACATCGATTCCGGCAAACCCGGGCAGCGCCAGCGGGATCAGGTGGGTATCGGCGGACCGGTTGAAATCGGCTTCGATCTTGCGGATGGCAGCGGCCACCCATTCACGCTGAGACATGGCAGAGAGTCGTTGTCAGGACAGAACGGTGCGATCCGTCCATTGTATGCGGCAAACCGGCCGCAGGCGCCCGTTAGAATGACCCATCCGGCCGTTCCCGGCCCTGTCTGAAGGACCTTCTCCCATGACCCTTCCCGCCCTGCGCGACATTCCCGGCGTAGCTGCCCAGGCCCCGGCCGAAACCCACGGTTTCGTGTTCAACCACACCATGCTGCGGGTAAAGGACATCACCGCCTCGCTGGATTTCTACACCCGCGTGCTGGGCTACCAGCTGATCGACAAGCGCGATTTCGCTGAAGCACAGTTCAGCCTGTACTTCCTGGCGTACGTGCCGGCCGGCGTGGAAGTGCCCGAAGACGACACTACGCGCAGGGTATGGATGGCCGGCCTGCCGGGCGTGCTGGAGCTGACCCACAACCACGGCACTGAAACCCAGGACGGCCCGGTCTACCACGACGGCAACAGTGACCCGCGTGGCTTCGGCCACCTGTGCGTGTCGGTGCCGGCCCTGGAAGCGGCCTGCCAGCGCTTCGAGGATCTGGGCGTGCCGTTCCAGAAGCGCCTGAGCGATGGCCGCATGAAGAACATCGCCTTCATCAAGGACCCGGACGGCTACTGGGTCGAGATCATCGCCAACACCTGATCCAAAAGAAGGTATCGTTCCGGTAGCGCCGTGCATGGCCCCGGCGCTGCTGGAGCGGTCCCCTTTCAAAGAGGTGCGCATGGAAACGATGGAGCTGCACCGCGGCCGCCTGATCGACCACCTGCAACTGGTGGTGCGCGACCTGGCCGCCAGCCGCCGCTTCTACCAGGCGGTGTTCGACACGATCGGCATTCCGCTGGCCGGCGAAGGCCCGGACTACTTCTGGGCCGACGAACTGTTCATTTCCACCGTTGGCAGCGCGGCCGCGGCCGGGCAACTGACGGGCCGCCACCACCTGGCGTTCCAGGCACGTGACGCGGCCACCGTCGATGCCTTCCACCGCGCCGCACTGGCCGCCGGCGGCACCGACAACGGCGCCCCCGGCGAACGCCCCTACCACCCCGGCTACTACGGCGCCTTCGTGCTCGACCCCGATGGCAACAACATCGAAGTGGTCTACCACGGCCCTGCGACCTACAGCGCAGATTCGGTGAAGGTCACGTTCTAGCCACCGC
Organism: Stenotrophomonas sp.; assembly: GCF_032056425.1. Classification (GTDB taxonomy): domain Bacteria; phylum Pseudomonadota; class Gammaproteobacteria; order Xanthomonadales; family Xanthomonadaceae; genus Stenotrophomonas. The sequence goes on along the minus strand of NZ_DAMBCN010000027.1, from coordinate 57,992 downwards.
GCGGCCCGGCTGCATTTGCTACCCTTTGCCGCGCTGGCTGTCGCCCGCCCACGCCGTCGCCGTTTGCGGCGTGCGTGCCGGCTCACCTTTGCATGATGACGTGCCGAATGCATCACCACGTGACCCGCTGCATCCCGCTCTGCCCGTCTGCGCTCTGCCCATGACGCGCCGCGTACTCATTCTGGGGGGCCGCGCGCCCGTGGCCCTGGACCATGCTCGCCGCTTCCACCGACTCGGCTGGACCGTGCAGGTGGCCGACAGCATTCCGTGCAGGCTGACAGGTTGGTCATCGGCGGTGGCCCGTACGCATGCCGTGCGCGCCCCGCGTTATGACGCTCGCGGCTTCGTCAGCGACCTCAACCGCATCGTGCGTGTCGAGCGCATCGACCTGCTGCTGCCTTCGTGCGAGGAAGCGCTGCATCTGTCGCGGCACCGCGCCGCCCTGCCTGCATCGCTGCACGTTGCCGTGGATGCCTTCGATACCCTGGCCGCACTGCACAGCAAGTGGATCTTCCTGGGCCTTGCACGCCAGCACGGCATGCCGGTGCCGGACAGTGGCCGCGTGCACACGCTGGAACAGGCCCGTGAGTGGGCGCAGGGGCGGCCAGTGGTGCTGAAGCCCGAATTCTCGCGCTTCGGGGTGCATGTGCGGCTGTACCCGCACGGCATTCCCGCCGATGCCGCCGCGCTGGCACCGTTGGGCGCCTGGGTGGTGCAGGCGTATCTGGACGGCGACGAGCTGTGCAGCTATGCCATCGCCCACCGCGGCCGCCTGCTGGCCCATGCCATCTATCGTCCCCTGCACCGCCTGCGGCGCAGTTCCAGCTACTACTTCCAGCCGGTGCAGCGCCCTGCCATCACCACCGCCATCGCGGACTTCGTCGCCGGCACTCACTACAGCGGCCAGATCTCCTTCGACTGGATCGAGCAGGACGGTCACCGAGCGCGCGCCCTCGAATGCAATCCCCGCGCAACCAGCGGGCTGCACCTGTTCCGCAATGACGTGGACCTGCCCGGGGCGCTGCTGGGCGACGGCAGCCTGCACGAACCTGCCCAGGACAGGGCAAGGATGATCGCTGTGCTGATGGCCACCGCAGGCCTGCAGGATGCGCTGATGCGTGGGCAGCCGGGTCGTTGGCTGCGCGACTGGCGGCAGGCCGACGATGTGATCGCTGTGGCCGGGGATCGCCTGGCGCCGGCCGGCAGCCTGCTCGACCTGGCCTCTTACGCGCGGCTGGCACTGCAGCAGGGCTGCAACCTGCGCGAAGCCGCCACCCGTGACATCGAGTGGGATGGCGAGCCGCTGGAGGCACTTGCCGGATGAATGGTGAAATGGCCGCGCAGATGGGGTTTTCCGAGAGCGCACGGGCGCTGGCGGGCATCCACGCAGGCACGCCGTTGCAGGCGCTGGTGCCCAACCTGCATGCGCGCTTCGAAACCCTGCCCAGCGCGGCGGGCGACCTGCCGGTCACCGTGCACGATGCCCGCCCGGGCGATGCCTGGGTCTGTTCGCCGCGCAGCACCTATGCCGACTACGCCGCCGAAGAAGGTGCGCGCTACCTTCCACGCTGGGCCGCGCCGCTGCCCCGGTGGATGATCGCCGCGCTGGGCACTCCCCTGCGCTGGAGCGGCATCGACCGCGCGGTGTCGATCAACAACTGGCTGCTGTCCACCAATCTCTACCCGGCACTGGCGCAGGCGGCGCCGGCCAGTCTGCTGCGCATCGCCAGCGAACGCTGGCCAGCGCACACACTGTGGTTCCGCTCGCTCAACGAACACGACAATGCCGACTGGCTGGCGGCGCTGCAGGCGGCCGGCTGCCACCTGGTGGCCAGCCGGCAGGTCTACCTGTACGACAACTTCGATGCGCTGGCGCGCCGGCACGGCAACCTCAGGACCGATCTGGCCCTGCTGCAGCGGACGCCGTTGCAGCACTGCAGCGACCACGACATCGGCGAGCAGGACTATGCGCGCATCGCCGAACTCTACGCCCTGCTCTACATCGGCAAGCATTCGCGCTTCAATCCGGTGTACAGCTCGCTGTTCCTGCGCCACTGGCATCGTGCCGGCCTGCTCACCTTCGAAGGGTTCCGCACCCGGGATGGCCGGCTTGCCTGCGTGCTGGGCATCTTCCGCCAGGGCCACACGGCCACCGCCCCCATCGTCGGCTACGACACCGCCCAGCCGCAGAAGCTGGGCCTGTACCGGCTTGCCACGGCATGCGCCTACCGTCGCTGCCAGGCCAACGGTTGGCGCCTGAACTTCAGTGCCGGCGCGGCCGGCTTCAAGCGCCTTCGCGGCGGCGTGCCCGCCATCGAGTACAGCGCCGTCTACACGCGGCATCTTCCACGCCGAACGCGCGCGGCCGTCGCCGCGCTTTCCACACTCACCTGCCGCGCCGGCGTCCCGATACTGCGCAGGTTCGGCCTATGAGTGCCTGGCATCCACGCCTGTTCACCCACTGGTACGCGGTCGCCCGTGCCGACGAACTGGGCACCCGACCGCTGGCCGTCACCCTTCTGGACACGCACGTGGCATTGGCACGTACGCGCAGCGGCACGTTGATCGCGCTGGAGGATCGCTGCCCGCACCGCCACGCCCCCTTGTCTGCTGGCTGCGTGGAGGGCGAACGGCTGGCCTGCCCCTACCACGGCTGGAGCTTCAACGCGGATGGCCGGGTATGCCGCATTCCGGGCCTGCCGGCGGACAACGCGCTTCCCGGGGTGCGCGTACGCCACTTCGCGGCCTGCGAACTGGATGGCTTCATCTGGTTGCGCCCCGGCGACTCCGGCGCCGCGCAGCCGCACGCGATGATCCGCGCCACCGACCCGCAGACCCGCCGCTTCCTGTGGCGTACGCGCTGGTCGGCGAACGTGGTCGATGCCATGGAAAACTTCCTGGACCCGCTGCACACGCACTTCGTCCATGCCGGACTGGTGCGCCGCGATGCCGCCCGGGTGCAGGCAGTGGCGCACTTCCGTTCAAACGAGGAAGGTTTCAGCGTCGACTACCGGTGCATGCCCGCGCAGTCAGGCTTGCTGTACCGCCTGTTCGAATCGAAGCGCACGGCCGAGCGTGCACACGTTGCCACGCCGGGCAGCGCCCGCCTGGAATACGTCTACGCCAATGGCAGCCGGGTGCTGATCGATCTGCACTTCACCCCGCGCACGCAGGAGCAGACCGATGTATCCATCGCCCTTCACGTGGAAGGGCGATGGGCGCCGGCGTGGGCGGTACGTCTGCTGGCCTGGCCCTTCCTGAAGCGGGTGAACGCGCAGGACATGGCCATCCTGGCGCTGCAGGCAGGCAACAAGCGGCGGTTTGGGGAGCGCAGGGGCGCGTCGACCCCGCTCGACATCGTGCGGGGCACGCTGGAGCACTTCTGGACGCAGGGTGAGCTGCCGCCGGCAGCGGCCCGCGACATATCGATGATGCTGTAAGTCGAACATGCCGAACGCAGCGTCCGGCATGTTCGTACCATGTCTGCCCTCAGTGGGCCGCCATGTAGATGTCCTGCAGAACGGCCTTCTCCAGTTCCAGCTCGCCCAGCAGGTTCTTCACGATATCGCCCAGGCTGAGGATGCCGACCAGGGTGTTGCCCTCGGTCACCATCAGGTGGCGGCGACGCGAGTACGTCATCAGCGACATGGCCTGCTTCAGCGTGGCGTCCGGCGCAATGCCTTCCAGACCGGTGGAGGGCAGCGTGGAAATGACCCGGCGGCCGGCCTGCGGGCCGTCGTCGGCCAACACGCGCACGATGTCCTTTTCGGAAATGATGCCCACCGGGGCACCGTCCTTGACCACCACCAACGCGGCGATACGGTTCGCGCTCATCTTGTGCGCGGCGGCACCGATCGTGTCTTCGGCGTCGATGGTGATGACAGCTTCTTTCTTCGATTGCAGGAGTTCGCGGACGTTCATTCTTGTTTCCTGGTACAGGTCACTGAAGTCAAAAAAGTGTGCTCTTCCGAATCGCCCCCTCCCCGGGAACAGACCTTTCAGCGCACGTCTGGCGCATGCTGCCTGCCGGTGAAAACAATGGGCAGGTGGCGTGCTGCAACGCGATCGAAACCGACGCTGCAGCAGCAGCGACGGCCCCGGTCGATTCGATTCTACGACTGCCCTGTGCGGCCACTACCGGCACCGGTGGGACAGTTCGTCGTGGAACCTGTCGACGATTCCGAGAATCGCACCCGCGCTGAAACCGGCGCTGAATACAGCCGCCCGCCAGCGCTAAAGTTCGCGCCACGACGGCCGACGCATGCGCAGCCGCCCGACCCTGCGAAGTCAGGGGAACGGGCGCCAACTGCCCAGCACCGCGTCGGTGCTGTACTGCGCCGCTTCATCGCCCGACAGGTGGTGCGACCACGGCACACGCTCCTCCGGCGAGGCGCCAGGCCCGGTGCTGCCGAACTCACCGTAGTAAGTGGTACGTTCGGCATCGGGCTTGTCCCAGTTGTGCCAGCCCGCCTGCACGACGTGCGGGCCCAGGTTGGACTGCAGGAACACCGTGCGCGCGAAAGGCCGCCACGGCCGGCCCAGGTAGGTGGTGCCGGCACCTTCGCCACGCAGCAGCGCGCGTCGGAACACGTAGCCGAAGCGCTGCCCTTCCGGCGTGGATGCCGCGGTGACCCAGCCCAGCTTGCCCTTCGATACGATCGTGCAGTCATCGAACAGCGCGGTGGCCGCACCGAAGATGAAATCCACCGTGCCCTCGATATAGCAGTCCTTGAAGTGCAGCACGCTGCCTTCGTGGGTGTACAGCGTGTCCTGGTTGCCGAGCAGGCGCACGTTGCGGAAACCACCGCGTGGCGGCGCCGCGTACAGCGCCAGTGCCTGGCCGACGTTGCCGGCCGTGTTTTCGATGGTCAGGTCCTCGGCGATGAACTCATCGCCGTGCACATAGACCGTGGCCGAGCCACTGGTGCGCATCGCCTTGCCGGTGGCCGGATCGACCAGGTCGGCGTAGTTGTTCCAGCTGAGGATGGACGCGCCGGCGCCCGCGCCGCGCAGCGTCACCCGGGTCTTTTCCTTCGGCACCTTCACCACGCCGCGATACAGGCCTTCGCGCAGCACGATGACCTGGCGCGTGCGGTTGCCATCGGGCACCGCATCGATGGCCGCCTGCACGCTGCGGTAGTCGCCGCTGCCATCGGCGGCCACCACCCAGTCACGGGCAGTGGCCGGCAGGCTGGCGCACCACAGCAGCATCGCCAGGGGAAGAAAACGACGGCATGGAATACGCATGTTGGCTCCTGCGGGACGTGGCAACGGTCAGAACTTGTAGCGCAGGCCGACCAGGTACTCGCGCCCGGTCTGGGTGTAGGTCAGCGGCAGTTTCCAGGCCGTGGTGCCCACCCATTCATTGCTGGTTTCGTTGGTCAGGTTGATCGCTTCCAGGCTGATTTCCAGCTGGTCATCGATCTTCCAGCTGATCGAGGCATCCACCGTGTCCACCGCATCCATGCCGTGGAAGCTGAAGCCCTGCACGCTGGCCGGTACCTGCGTGTAGTAGCCATCGCGGTGGGTGTAGGACACGCGCGCACCCAGCTTCTCGCCTTCGTAGAACAGCGTGCTGTTGTACGAATTCTTCGACAGTCCGGTCAGGTCTGTCTTCAGCGATGCCGCACCGGTGGAGGTGAGGTACTGGATCTGCGAATCCACCCAGGTGTAGTTCAGCTGCAGGCCCAGGTTGCTCCAGCGCCCGGGCAGGAAGCTGAAGGGCTGTACGTAGTTGAACTCGGCGCCCTTCAGGTCACCGCCCGGGGTGTTCAACGGGCGGGTGAAGGTGAAGTCCTCGTTGGGCGATACGCCGGTGCCATCCAGCAGGCTGGCCGGCAGGCCGCTGGCGGTGAACGGCATGACCGTGCTGGTGCCCTGCACGAAACTTTCGATGTCCTTGTGGAACAGCGCCAGGCCCAGCAGGCCGCCTTCCTGGAAGTACCATTCCACGCCCAGGTCCAGCGTGCGTGCGCGGATCGGGTCCAGGTTGGGGTTGCCGCCGTTCACGTAGCGGTGGCCGCTGGACAGGCTGAGGGTGGTGCCCGGCGTAAGCGATGACAGCCCCGGCCGCGCCATCACCTTGGCCGCACCGAAGCGCAGCATCACGTCGGGGCCCAGCTCGGCCACCAGGTTCAGCGAGGGCAGCGTATCGGTGTAGTCGCGCGAGACATGGGTCAGCACCATCGCCCCGTCCACGGTGGAATAGCCGGTGGACGACTGGGTGGTCTTCACCCGGCGCACGCCCACGTTGCCCGACACCGGCACGCTGCCGATATCGAAGCCGAACTCACCCATCAGCCAGGCACCGCGGTCTCGCTCTTCCACGCTGCGCCGCGTCGCATTGCGTTCGTACAGCTGGTAGATGCCCTGCCGGCTGTAGATGCCCAGCAGCTGCGACAGCGCGGCAAGATCGGGCACCGCCCAGGCTTCGGGCGCACCGGCCACGCCGCCCAGGCGCGCGATGTCCACCATCGCTGCCGGCACGGTGTAGCTGCCATCGGCGAAGGCCGGCACCACCGTCTCGCTCTGCCGGCGGTACTCGCTGGTGTCGAACTGGTAATCCTTGGCCAGCAGACCGCCCTTCAGGGTGAACGACGGCCCGAAGTTCCAGCTGAAATCCAGCGCGGCGGTGTCGAAGGTATTGGTGGCGTACTGCGGGCGCAGGCGCACTTCGGCCAGGGTCCAGCCACTGGCGTCGGTGGGATCGATGCCGTAGTTGAAGGTCGGGTGGGTGACGCTGTCGCGGAAATCGTAGCTGTAGCCGGCCACGTTGGCCTTGTCCATGATCAGCGTGGTCTGCACCGGGTTGGCATGCTTCGAACTGGAATGCCCGGCCAGCAGGTTGATCTTGAACGCATCGCTGAAACGGTGTTCGCCGCTGAGCGAGACTTGCTTGAACTCGGTGGCCCATTCGTCGCGGCGCTGCTCCGAGCGCACGCCGGCGCCGTCGAACACGCCGTACAGCAGCGCACCGGAGGTGGGATCGATGTAGCCATCGCGCAGCAGCATGTTCTGCTTCTGCGCCGAGTAGGCGAACGAGATCGCTTCGATGTACTTCTCGCTGCGCACGGTATCGATCTTCGAATACAGCGCGTCCAACGCGAACTCGGTATTGTCGGTCGGCTTCCACTGCAGCGCGGCGGTCACGCCCAGGCGCTTCTGGTCGTGCTCCAACAGCGTGTAGCGCGGGAAATACGGGTGCCACACGCCATCGGCCAGGCCGGCGGTGAACGGCGACGCCGGATTGAAGCCGCCATTGCTGCTGGCGCTGTACCAGCGCCCGGTGTTGCTGCCCTCTTCGCGCACCTGGCGCTCGGAATAGGCCACCGACAGCAAGCCGCCGAAGCGGCCATCGGCCCAGGTATCGGCAATCAGCGCGGCCGCGCGCGGGCTGGCCTTGTTCGACAGATCGTTGAAGCTGCCCTGCCCGCTGGCGGCAAAGGTGAAGCCGTCATAGTCGAACGGGCGCGCCGTGCGCAGGTCCACCGTGGCGCCCAGCGAGCCCTCTTCCACGTCGGCCGAGGCGGTCTTGCGCACGATCAGCTGCGAAAACAGGTCCGAGGCGAACACATTGAAGTCGAAGCCGCGGCTGCGGTTGGTGCCACCGGACTGGTCCGAGCCACCGACGGTGGTCAGTGCTTCCAGGCCGTTGATGCGCACGCGGGTGAAATCCGGGCCCAGCCCACGCACGGAAATATTGCGGCCTTCGCCGGCGTCGCGGGTGATGGTCACGCCGGGAATGCGCTGCAGCGATTCGGCCAGGTTCAGGTCGGGGAAGTTGGCGATGTCTTCGGCCACGATCGCGTCGACCATGCCCTTTTCAGAGCGCTTGATGTCCAACGCCTTTTCCACGCTGGCCCGATAGCCGGTCACGGTCACGGCATCCAGGTCGGTGGGGTTGCCGCCGCTGTCCTGGGCGGCGGCCGGGCCGGCCAGGGCCAGCAGCACGGCGCTGGCCAGCGCGCTGGCGGCGAAGGTAACCGGTGTCTTTTTGCGATTCAGCCTGTGCGTCATGAAAATCCCTTGCAATCACTGCTACTGGCGGTCGTAGGTGCGCATCAGTCGATGACACCGGGGGACAGGCAACGTAACAGTGTCATCCGGCTGAAACATCGTGCGGCGCAGCACGGCGCCACACCCAGCCAGGGGATATCAGGCGGTATGGGTGGCCGGCGGCGCCGGCGGGGGCAGCGCGCGCGGTGGGCGCGTGGCCCACCAGCACAGCAGGGAACCGGCAGTCACGCAGGCCACGCCGCGCACGAAGCCCATGCCCGGCTGCAGCGACAGCCACAGGCTGCTCCACAGCACCGACAGCACCGGCGCGAAGTAGGAAAAGATCGCCATCGAGGTGACGTTGCCGTGCTGCAGGCCATGGTTCCAGCAGCCATAGGCGGTGGCGGTCAGCAGGCCGAACACCGCCACCTGGGCCAACCCACCCCAGTGCAGGTGCAGCGGCGGCGCATCGCCCAGCAGGTACTTCAGCCACAGCACCACAGCGGTGGCGGCCATGAACAGCGGTACCGCATTGCGGGTGCCGCCGATGCGCTTGGTCACCAGCGAATAGGTGGCCCACATGCAGGCCGCGCCCAGTGCCAGCGCATAGGCCAACGGGTTGCTGCGCAGGTTGTCCCACAGCACCGCCGGCGACCAGGCGCCCTCGCCGGTCACCACCATCACCACGCCCAACAGGCACAGCACCGTGGCCGGCAGCAGCAGCCAGTTGCCGCGCTGCAGGCGGGTCAGCACCGTCAGCAGCACGGTCAGGCAGGGCCACAGGTAATTGATCATCACCAGTTCCAGCGCCTGCCCACGGTGGTGGGCCAGGCCGATGGACAGCGACAGCGACGCCTCGGTGCCGATGAACAGCGCGCCGCCCAGCAGCAGGTAGCGGCGCGGCAGCTGCGAAGGCCGCGGCATGCCCAGCATCAACGCGGAAAAGAACGCGGCGGCAGTGAAGATCAGTGCGGCGCCACCGGTGGCACCGAAGATCTCGCTGATCGTGCGCAGCATGCCCAGCGTGGGGCTCCACAGCAGCACGGCACTGGCGCCGATCAGGGTAGGAAGGTGGGGGGACGCAGAAGCGCGCAGCGCGCGGAAGCCGTACATGGGGGCGACGACAACAAGGGCAGTTCGGTTGAAAGGCACGCGCCCGCCTGCGCCCGGCCCCGACAACGGAACAGGCAGACAGCGGAACAGGTGAGTCCTGGGAAGTACGCTGGTCCGTAGCGACGTCCCCGGAATGCCCCGGCACTGTGCGTTGCAGGGGAATACGGCAGGAGGCGGGTTACAGCAGACGACTGGCCGAAGCGGATTGTACGCCTTCGATGTTGCGCCGCAATAGAGCCCTGTTCAGGCGCTACGCGGCGCGGTCACGGCGGAAGCGTGGCAGCCCGCGCAGGCGCTCCACCAGCCACTGTGCCGCGCCCGACAGCGGCCACTCCGCGCGGTGGATCAGCCACAGCGTATCGCGCACCGGATCGCCACATTCCACCGTGTCGATCAACGCCGCCTGCGCGAACGATTCGCGTGCATGGCGCGGAATGACCGTGAAGCCCAGGCCGCGCGACACCGGCTCCAGGATCAGCGCGACCTGGTTGGTGAAACCGTGCACCGGCAGCGTGCCCACCCCGGGGTTGCCCGGGAAACGCCGCGACAGCAGGCGCGTAGCCATCGCTCGTCCATCGGGGTGGTCGATGAAGCCCAGCCGCTGCAGATCCGCCCAGTCTTCGGCCTGCGCACCGGCAGGCACCACCAGTTCCAGCACTTCCTCGGTGAAGGCCGAGGCGGCCACGCGCGGGTCGTCCGGTTTCAGCGTCACCAGGCCCAGTTCGTACTGTTTGTTCACCACCGCCTGCAGCGCTTCCGGGTCGGGAGCGAAGCGGTGGCGGATCATCAGCCCCGGGTGGTTGCGCTGGTAGTCCAGCAGGATGGGATAAAGCGCCAGGCCCACGCTGCCGGGGCTGATCAGGCTGACCTCGCCCTGGTCTGAAACCGTCTGCGACAGGCTCGCCCGCAAGCGCCCCTGCGCGCGCTCCATGTCCTGGATGAAGGCCAGCAAGGCGTTGCCCGCCGGGGTCAGTTCGATCTGCCGCGGCCGGCGGATCAACAGCGGCCCCAGTTCGTCTTCCAGGTGGCGCACGTGTTGGCTCACCGCGGCCTGGGTCAGGCCGAGGTGCTGGGCCGCACGGGTGAAGCTGCCTTGGGCAACCACGGCGGCGAACGAGCGGAGCCACTGCGGATTATGCATAACCAGATTTTATCCATGGGATAAGTCGCCATTAGACCACCTATGGGCACGGGCCACCTACGCTTGTACAGCCCCCTTTCCCTCCCTGCGCGACTCCCCCATGAAAATGAACGCTATTCACTGGCCCGACGGCTACCTGCCGGGCCTGACCGACAATTTTGTCTCCAATGAGGTCATCGTCGCCGGCCTGACCGCGGCCGACATCTGGCCGCTGCTGGCCACCCCGGCGCACTGGCCGACCTACTACGCCAACGCGGCCAACGTGCGCTTCCACGATGGCCGTGGCCCGGTGCTGGCAGCCGGTGACCACTTCTATTTCGAAACCTTCGGCTTCCCGGTCGAAGCCCGCTGCACCGAATACAGTGCGCCCACCGCCGGCGCGCCGGGCCGGGTGGCGTGGCACGGCTGGGCCGGCGAGGAAGGCGCCGCCAACCGGCTGGATGTCCACCATGCCTGGCTGGTGGAAGACCTGGACGCTGGACGCGTGCGCATCCTCACCCAGGAAACCCAGAACGGCGCACCGGCCAAGGCGCTGCAGGCGGCCAAGCCCAACCCGATGATCAACGGCCACCAGGACTGGCTGGACGGCCTGGTCGGCGCCGCCCGCGCCCTTCCGCCGCGCTGATCCCATCGCTCCCCGCCCGTTCGCTGCACCCCGCTACCGAGATCTTCATGACCGCTCTGTTCAGTCCCTTCACCCTGAAGGACATCACGCTCCGCAACCGCATCGCCATTCCGCCCATGTGCCAGTACTCGGCGCACGAGGGCTATCTCAGCCAATGGCACACCCCCCATTACGCCGGCATGGCGCGGGGTGGCGCCGGTCTGGTCATCGTCGAAGCCACCGCCGTTTCCGCTGAAGGCCGCATCACCCCCGGCTGTGCCGGGCTGTGGGAAGACGGCCAGATCGAAGGCATGGCGCAGGTTGCCGCGGCGATCAAGGCCGCCGGCGCGGTGCCCGGCATCCAGATCGGCCACGCCGGGCGCAAGGCCAGCGCCAACCTGCCGTGGGAAGGCGACGACCACATTGCCGAGGGCGACCGCCGTGGCTGGCCGACACTGGCGCCGTCGGCGCTGGCCTTCGGTGGCGGGCTGGGCAAGGTGCCGCAGGCGATGACGCTGGACGACATCGCGCGCGTGCAGGCCGATTTCGTAGCCGCCGCCCAACGCGCGCTTGCCGCAGGTTTCCAGTGGCTGGAACTGCACTTCGCCCATGGCTATCTGGCACAGAGCTTCTTCTCGCCGGTGGCCAACCAGCGTACCGATGCCTACGGCGGCAGCGCTGAAAACCGCGGCCGCTTCCTGCGCGAAACCCTGGCCGCCGTGCGCCGCGTGTGGCCCGAACACCTGCCGCTGACCGCGCGCTTCGGCGTTGTGGAATACGACGGCAACGATGAGCGCTTCTACGACGAAGCCGCGCAGCTGGTGCGGGACATGCGCGATGGCGGGCTGGATCTGATCGACGCCAGCATCGGCTTTTCCACCGCCGCCAGTCGCGCGCCGTGGGGCCCGGGCTTCTTCGTTCCGGTGGCGGCACGCCTGAAGCGCGATGTGCAGATGCCGGTGGCCGCAAGCTGGTGCATCGACGATCCGCATATGGCCGAAAAGGCCGTGGCCGAGGGCAGCATGGACCTGGTGCTGATCGCCCGTGCGCACCTGGCCAACCCGCACTACCCCTACCAATTGGCGCTGGCACTGGGCGAACAGAACCCGGCCGGCGTGCTGCCGCCGCCCTACGCCTACTGGCTGTCGCGCTACCGCGGCCCCGGCAAGGGCGCCGCGCAGTAACGGCGCAGCACCGGCGCCGTTGTCAGCCGCTGCCGTGGAACTGCAGCCCCACCCCGGGCAGCGTCTGGATGTAACGCGGTGCGGCGGCGCTGTCGCCGATCTTCGGCCGCAGGCGTGCCAGCAGGATGCGGATGTAGTGCGCATCGCGGTTGTGGGTGGGCCCCCATATGCCGGTCAGGATGACCGGCTGGGTCACCACCCGCCCGGCGTTGCGGGCCAGCAGCAGAAGCAGCGCGTACTCCTTGCGCGACAACGCAAGGGGGCTGCCCTGGAAGGTGACCACGTGGGTCTGGTCGTCAATGCACAGGCAACCATCGTCGAAGCGGAACGGCTCATCGCCACTGCGGCTGGCCGAGCGCAGCAGCACCCGGATGCGCGCCATCAGTTCATCAATGCCGAACGGCTTGGTGACGTAGTCATGTGCACCGCCATCGAGCGCGGCCACTTTCTCGCGCTCGCCGGCGCGGGCCGTGAGCATGATCACCGGCGCCGGTGAAAACGCCCGCAGCTGGGCCAGCACCGCGTGCCCGTCCATGTCGGGCAGACCGACATCCAGCACCACGATATCCACGCTGCAGCTGCGGGCCACGTCCAGCCCGCCCTGCCCGTTCTCGGCCAGCAGCACCGTATAGCCCTGCGCACGCAGGCTGATCTGCAGGAAGCGACGGATATGCGGCTCATCATCGATGACCAGCACGTTGATGCCCGATTCCACGGCGGCAATCTGCGTCACATCCGGTTCCTCACGCCGCCGTGGGGCGCAGCATCGGCAGGGTGATGCGGATGACCGTGCCCACCCCATCCGGCCCGGCAAACGCTTCAACCGATCCGCCATGCGCGCCGATCATGCCCTGCGCGATGGTCAGGCCCAGCCCGGTGCCCTTGCGGTTCCGGTCGCCACGCTCGACGCTGTAGAACATGTCGAAGATGCGCTTGCGCTCGTCCTCGGGAATGCCGGGGCCACGATCGCGCACGTCGATCTGCAGGGTGCCGCCGAGCAGGCGTGCCGACACATCCACCGCCGCGCCCGGCGGTGAGAACCTGGCGGCGTTTTCCAGCACGTTGAACAGCCCCTGTTCGACCAGCGCCGGATGCACCCAGATAGGCGGCACGTCCGCGGCGATGGCCACATCCAGCGTGACCCCCGGCTGGTACCGGCGCAGACGCCCGGCGGCCGATCCGATCAGCTCATCCACGCCCACCCAGTCCCGGTTCAACGTCAGCCCATCGTGGCCCAGCCGGGTCATGTCCAGCAGATTCTGGATGTAACGGTCGAGCCGGTCGCCCTCCTCCAGAATGGTGTCGAGCAGGTTGGCCTTGTCCTCAGCCGACAAGGCATCGGGATAGCTGACCAGGCTGCTGGCCGAACCAATCATCGACGCCAGCGGCGAGCGCAGGTCGTGCGACACCGACGACAGCAGCGCCGAGCGCAGGCGCTCGGTCTCATTGCTGACCCGCGCGCTTTCCAGATCGGCCACCAGCCGGGTGCGCATGATGGCCTGGGTCACGTCGTCGATCATCGCTTCGGCCAGGCGGCGTTGTTCGGGCGCCAGGCGCCCCGCGTCCTCGCCCCAGCGCAGCCCCGCCACGCCCACCACGGTGCGGTTGGCCAGCAGCGGAACGAACCACCACGGCGAGGCGGCCAGCGTATCGGTGAAGCGCCCGGCCTGCTGGCGGTGCGCCAACGACCAGTCCGCCGCCGCCCGATCGGTGGCCTGCAGTACGGTGCCGGGCGACTGCTCGGTGCGATCGGCAGACTGGATCCAGACCGACACCCCCAGGCTGCGTTCCATTGCAATGCGCCCCACGTGCAGCACCTGGCCCAGATCGGCGGCGCTGCTCAGGCCGCGCCCCAGTCGCTCCATCATCGTGGCCTGCGCATTGACCGCGCGCAGCGCCAGGATCTGTGCGCGCAGGCGCGTGGCCAGGCTGCCACACACCAGTGCCGCCACCAGGAAGATGACCACCGTGGCCACGCCGCGGTTGGCGCTGATGCTGAAGGTGAAGGTGGGTTCGATAAAGAAGAAGTTGTAGCTGAAGAAGCACAGCGCCGCGGTGCCAACCACGCCCAGCATGCTAGTGCGGGTGGCCACCAGGATCACCGCCACGATGAACACCATCGACATATCGTCAATGCCGAGCCAGCGTTGCGCCATCCACGCGGCCACGATGGCGCCCACCGTCGCCAGCAGCGCGGCACTCAGGTCGTGCCGCAGCAGCGAGCGGTCCGGAATACGCAGGCGGCGGCGCGCACGCGCACGCGCTCCGGGCGAGCTGATGATGACCAGTTCGTAATGTGCGCCGCGCTGCAGCAGCTGCTGGGTCAGCGTACGATTGACCATGCGCGCCAGCGGCCGCTCGCGGGTGCGGCCCACGATCAGCGTGGATGCACCGCAGCGTTCGGCGTGGTCCAGCAGTGCGTCGGCCACGTGGGTACCATGCACCACCTCCGCCTCCGCGCCCAGGCTGCGGGCCAGCGCGAACGCGCGGTCCAGCTCGGCCTGGCGTGCCGCCTCCACCGGCTTGCCCGACTGCACGGTCACCACCGTCCAGGGCGCATCACGGCGCTGGGCGATCCTGCGCCCCGCGCGCACCATGTATTCCGATGCGCCCATGCCATCGATGGCGATCAGCACCCGGTTGCGCAGAGCGATGCCGGGCAGGCCACGCGCGATCTGCGATTCACGCAGGTCCTCTTCCACATGATCGGCGGCGGTCTGCATGGCCAGTTCGCGCAGCGCGGCCAGGTTGGACGGCGAGAAGAACGCCTGCAGCGCATGGGTCGCCTGTTCGGGCAGGTAGACCTTGCCCTGGTTCAGGCGTTCGATCAGTTCGCGCGCGGGCAGGTCGACCAGACGGATATCGCGCAGGCGGTCGAACACCGCATCGGGCACCGTCTCGCTGACACGGACGCCGGTGATGCGATGGACGACATCGTTCAAGCTTTCCAGGTGCTGGATGTTGACCGTGGTGTAGACATCGATGCCCGCATCCAGCAGATCGATCACATCCTGCCAGCGGCGCTCATGGCGGCTGCCCGGCACGTTGCGATGGGCCAGTTCATCGATCAACGCCACCTGCGGGCGGCGCGCCAGGATCGCATCGACATCCAGTTCCTGCAGCTTCCGCCCCTGGTAGTCGATCCGCCTGCGCGGAATCAGTTCCAGCCCGTCCACCAGCGCAGCGGTTTCGGATCGGCCGTGGGTTTCGACGATCCCCACCACCAGGTCGATGCCCTGGCGGCGCAGTTCGCGTGCGCGCGACAGCATGGCGTAAGTCTTGCCCACGCCGGGCGCGGCGCCCAGGAACACGGTGAGGTGGCCGCTGTTCTGGCGACGGAGTTCTCCGGCCAGGGCATCGGCCTTGGCGCTGCGGTCTTCGTTCATGGCCCGCTTCCATCAGGGTGGCGCACGCCCCCGTGCGTGCACAGGGGCGGCAGGATACGCGCGTGTCGCGCTCAGTGCCTGGACGGTGCCGGTGCCACCTGGTCCAACGCCAGGTTCAGCTCCAGCACGTTCACGTGCGGCGCGCCGTAGAGGCCGAAGCGCATGTCCTCGGTGTGCTCGGCCAGCAGCGCCTGCACGTCGGCGACCTGCATGCCACGCGCTGTGGCCACGCGCTGCACCTGGATCTGCGCGGCCTGCGGCGAGATATGCGGATCGATACCGCCACCGGACTGGGTCACCAGATCGCTGGGCACGGCCTCCGGCGCCACGCCGTCGCGTGCAGCGACCGCCGCGCGGGCCTCGTCCACCCGTTTGCGCAGGTCTGGATTGGTGCGCGCCTGGTTGCTGCCGGCCAGCGCCATCACGTCGTACGACGCCGCCGACGGGCGCGACTGGAAGTAGCGGTCATCGGCAAACGGCTGCGCCACCAGCGACGAGCCGACCACCTTGCCGTCGCGCTCGATCAGGCTGCCACTGGCGGCGGCGGGAAACATCAGTTTTCCCAGGTGGGTGGCCGCCAGCGAGTAGACGAACCCGAAGCCCAGCAGTGAAACGATCGCCAGGCCGATGGAAGCGCGCCAGACGCCGCTGCGGGTAGCGGTGGATCGGGACGGAGCGTGTTCAATGGTGTTGTTCATGGCAGGTCCTCAGGCGCCGGACACGGCGGCCAGCGCCATGTCGATCAGTTTGATGGCCGGGAACGGCAGCAACACGCCGCCCAGGCCGTATACCAGCACATTGCGGCGCAGCAGCGCGGTGGCGCTGGCGGCACGGAAGCGCACACCGCGCAGGGCCAGCGGAATCAGGATCGGAATGATGATCGCGTTGAAGATCAGCGCGGCCACCACGGCGTTGGTCGGGCTGGACAGGTGCATTACGTTCAGCGCGGCCATCGACGGCAGGGCGGCGAACATCGCCGGCAGGATGGCGAAGTATTTGGACACGTCGTTGGCCAGCGAGAACGTGGTCAGCGCGCCGCGGGTGATCAACTGCTGCTTGCCTACTTCCACCACCTGCAGAAGCTTGGCCGGATCCGAATCCAGATCGACCATGTTGCCGGCTTCCTTGGCGGCCTGCGTACCCGAATTCATCGCCAGGCCGACGTCGGCCTGCGCCAGCGCCGGTGCGTCGTTGGTACCGTCGCCCACCATCGCCACCAGTCGCCCCGAAGCCTGTTCCTGGCGGATGCGGGCCAGCTTGTCTTCCGGGCGCGCCTCGGCGATGTAGTCGTCCACGCCGGCTTCGGCGGCGATGGCCGCAGCGGTCAGCGGGTTGTCGCCGGTGATCATCACCGTCTTGATGCCCATCGCACGCAACTGCGCGAACTTTTCCTTGATGCCGTGCTTGACCACGTCGGACAGTTCGATCACCCCCAGCAGGTGGCGACCATCGGCCACCACCAGCGGCGTCGCGCCATTGCGGGCCACCTGTTCCACGCGCGCGGACAGTTCCGGCGACGGTTCCGAGCCCAGCGACTGCGCGTACTTCACCATGGCGTCGATGGCGCCCTTGCGGATCGCACGCACCTGCCCATCGGCCAGGCTCAGGTCGACACCGGACATGCGGGTGTGTGCGCTGAACGGCACGAAGTGCGCGTTGGCCGGCTCTTCGATGGGCGTGTTCGGCTGGCGGGCCAGCTTCACGATCGACTTGCCTTCCGGGGTCGGGTCGGCCAGCGAGGACAGCAGCGCTGCTTCGCGCAGGCGCTGCATGTCCACGCCCGCCAGCGGATGGAACGCCGTGGCCTGGCGATCGCCGTGGGTGATGGTGCCGGTCTTGTCCAGCAGCAGCACGTCCACGTCACCGGCCACTTCCACTGCCTTGCCCGATTTGGCCAGCACGTTGGACGACAGCGCGCGGTTCATGCCGGCGATGCCGATGGCCGGCAGCAGGCCACCGATGGTGGTCGGGATCAGGCAGACCAGCAACGCGACCAGCAGCAGCGGGTCCAGCGAAATGCCGACGAAGCCGGCGATGGACGGCAGGGTCAGCACCACGATCAGGAAGGTGAGCGTCATCGTGATCAGCAACAGGCCCAGCGCGATCTCGTTGGGGGTCTTCTGCCGATTGGCACCCTCCACCAGCGAGATCATGCGGTCCAGGAAACTGTTGCCCGGTTCGGCGGTCACCCGCACCACGATCTCGTCGGACAGCACCTTGGTGCCACCGATCACGCCGGAGCGGTCGGTACCGGCCTCACGCAGCACCGGTGCCGATTCGCCGGTCACCGCCGATTCGTTGATGGTGGCCAGGCCACGGATGATCTCGCCATCGGCGGGCACGATCTCGCCTGCTGACACCACCACCAGATCGTCCGGGCGCAGTTCGGCGGCCGGCACCGAGACCGCGCTGCCGGGCTTGGCCGCATCGCTGATCCTGCGCGCCACCAGATCCTTGCGTGCACGGCGCAGCGAGGCGGCCTGGCCGCGACCGCGCGCTTCGGCCACCGCCTCGGCGAAGTTGGCGAACAGCACGGTGACCAGCAGCAGTGCAGTGACCGCCCAACCGGTGCCGGTGGCGGCCTTGCCGGCGATGGTCAGGCCCGCGGTGAGCAGGGTGCCCAGCCACACCACGGCCATCACCGGGTTGCGGAAGGCATGGCCAGGCGACAGCTTGGCGAAGGACGCAATGACGGCGGCCTTGAACCCGGCGGCATCAAGCAGCGCCGGGCGACCGGGGCGTTGCCCCGCATGCATGGACGTATCAGTCATTGGGAAATCCTCAGAAGGCCTTGAGCGCCAAGTGATCGGCGATGGGGCCCAGCACCAGAACCGGCATGAACTGAAGCAGGGTCAGGATGACGACCACCGCGATCAGGGTGAGAGCGAACGTCGGCGTTTCCACGTGCAGCGTGCCCGGGCTTTCCGGAACGGCACGCTTGCGCGCCAACATCGCCGAGATGACCAGGGGGATGATCAGTGCCGGGTAGCGGCCCAGCGCCAGCACCACCGCACAGGTCAGGTTCCACCAGTAGGTGGCATCGCCCAGCCCTTCGAAACCGGAGCCGTTGTTGGCAAAGGCCGAGGTGAATTCATAGAACACCTGGCTGATGCCGTGGAAGGACGGGTTGGAGTTGCCGGTCAGGCTGGGCACGGCCAGGGTGATGGCAGTAAGGGTAAGCAGCACCAACGGCTGCAGCAGCACCAGCACGGCCAGCAGCTTCACCTCGGGCGCCTCGATCTTGCGACCGAACAGTTCCGGGGTGCGGCCGGTCATCAGGCCAGCCAGGAACACGCTCAGCAGCAGGTAGACGATGAACTGCTGCAGGCCGCAGCCGATGCCACCCCAGATGGAATTGACCAGCATGTTGCTGATCGTGACCAGGCCGGTAAGCGGCGACAGCGAATCGTGCATCGCGTTCACCGAACCGTTGGAGGTCTGCGTGGTCAGTGCCGCCCACAGCGCGGATGCATCGGCGCCGAAGCGCACTTCCTTGCCCTCCATCAGCGCACTGTTCGTGCTGGTGGACGAGAGCGATTCAGACCACAGGGCCACACCGGTGGAGACCAGCGACATCGCCAGCATGGTGCCCACCACCAGGGCGGTGAAGCGGCGGCGCCCGGTGAAGGCGCTGACCATGAAGGCGATGCTGACCGGAATCAGGATCAGGGCCAGGGTTTCCAGCAGGTTGGAAATCGCAGTCGGGTTTTCCAGCGGCACCGCGCTGTTGGGGCCATACCAGCCACCACCATTGGTACCCAGCTGCTTGGCCGCCACCATCGAGGCCACCGGCCCCAACGGAATCTTCTGCTCGGCCATGCCCGCAGACGCGTCGATGGGCGTAGCCACCGGACCGCCATCGAACGTGGACGGCACGCCCTGCCAGGTCAGCAGCAGCGACCACAGCAGGCACAGCGGCAGCATCAGGCGCACCGCCGGACGGATGACATCGGCCCAGTAGTTGCCCAGGTCGGCTTCGCCATCGTTTGCAACGACCGACGGCGCGCGATCGTTGCCCGCAGCGGCCAGCACATCGCGCCTGCGCCCGCCAAACAGGCCGCGCAGCGTCGCCACCACCAGGGCCAGGCCCATCATCGGGGTAATCACCTGCAGGCCGACGATGCCGGTCATCTGCGCGAAGTAGGACAACTGCGCCTGGCCGGAATAGTGCTGCTGGTTGGTGTTGGTCAGGAACGAGACCATGGTGTGCAGCGCCAGGTCCCAGCGCATGTTCGGCGCATTGTTGGGGTTCAGCGGCAACCAGGCCTGGGTCATGAAGATGGCCAGGGTCAGCAGGGCCAGTACCAGGTTGCTGACCAGGAGCGCCGTAACGTACTGCTTCCAGCCCATACCCTGGCCAGGCGCAACGCCCAGGATGCGATAGAGCGGCCGTTCGATCAGGCCAAACACGCGGTCACCCCACATGGGTTGGCCACGCATCACCGCCGCCAGATAGCGGCCGATGGGCCAGCCCAGCAGCAGGGCCAGCGCAATTACGGAAAGGAACTCGAACATGGGATGTCCCACCTTGTTGTGGTCGGATCGCCGTGCGTGCGAGGGCGCACGCCAGCGATGCCGGACTCAGTTCAGAACGACGCCTGCAGCGCGGCTTCGACGCGCGAACCTGCCAGATCGGGGAAGATGCGCTTGGCCACCGAATCGGTGGCATGCGCGGTCACGCGCAGTTCGAACGGCGCCTTGAAGGCCCAGATGCCGCTCAGCTGGCCGTGCGTGTAGCTGTCGTTGTAGGCGTCTTCCAGCCAGTAATGGCCCACGGCGGCCTCGAAGCGGACGCTGTCGCTGACCGGCAGACGTGTACCCAGCTGCGCATACACGCCGCGCTCATCGGTGGCCAGGGCGTCCGGCGAATACGCCACCTGCAGCCAGTAGTTCTGCTTCCAGGTCACGGTGCTGTTCAACTCAGTCCAGTTCAGATCCACCGTGGTGGACGGGTACCGGTAATGGGTCAGGTTGACGTCCAGCGCCCAATCGTCGGACACGCCACCGGACCAGCCGGCAATGAAATCCAGCTCGCTGCTGGCATGGGTGTCCGGCGCGAATTCGACATTGGAACCCCACACCGACGCATACCAACCCGACTCGGCGCTGGCCTTGAAGCCGGCCTGCACGGCCGCATCGCCCTGGGTCTGGCTGGAACCGCGCCACACGTAATCATTGGCAATGGCGGCCGAGCCGGACACGCTGGCCGCATGGCTGCTGAAGGCCGCACCGGCGAACAGAACCAGACCGGCCAGGCTACGGGTGGCAATGACCTGGGCACTGATGGGCTGGCCCGGGAAGATATGCAGAGACATGGAATGACAACTCACAGGATGGCTGTTCAGCCGATGCGAAATTGTCGAATCGATGCCTGTAAAAAGCCCATTCCCGCGCTGATACGCCGCGTAAAATCCGCATAAATTTTTCACACCTGGCAGGGGGCGGTGCAGCGCCCAGCAGCGCATTACGCAGATTTTATGCCCGGCACGGAAAAGGCGGCTGGCGATTTTACGCAGCCCACCGCGACCATGGCATCACCGCACCGCAGGGTGTGAAACCAGAACCGCCATGACCGTGATCGTGATTCGCCACGCAACCCCCAGCAGTGTGCCGCCGAGCCTGCCCATGCAGTTGGGCAACCACCCCGTGGTGTGCAGGGACTGCAGTGGCGTGGAAGAGATTCGCCAGTGTCTGTGCCAGATCGACGCCCAGCCCCGCGACTGGGTGGTGCTGGAACTGGGCACCGTGGACGAGCAGCAGTGGTGCGAACAGGCCGCCGCGCTGGGCCACGCGCTGGACCAGTTGCCGGCGCAGTACATCGAAGTCCAGGCCACCTGCGAACTGGACCTGCAATCGCGGCTGCGCCTGCAGCACGCGCCCGCGGCCGTGGTGGTCGACCATCGCGACGCGCAGGGCGGCTACCCGCTCTCGCTGGGCATCATCCGCCACCGTCTGGCCATGGAGGCCTGAGCCATGTCGATCTTCATCATTCGCGGCCCGGAAGCCAGTGGTCGCCTGATCCGCACCGCTGCACCGCTGCCCAGCCCGGTATTGAAGGCCCTGGTGGAGCGCGCCATCGACGCCGGCACCACCCTCGCCATCCGCGCGTGCGGTTCCGAACAGGAACTGCTGGACGCACTGCGCGTGGCCGACCACAGCCGCGGCGAGATCACCCTGCTCGACCCCGGTGCGTGCGCCGACAGCGCCCGGTTGCAGCGCCTGCTGCCGCATCTGCATAACGCCTATGTGGAAGTGCACGACGATGGCGCGCAGCGCGAGACCTGCATTCCGGCCGGTGCGGGGCGCCGGCTGGCAGTGGCCAGTGGCTACGGTGCGCAGAGCTACGCGTTGGGGCTGGAGATCGCGCTGGAACACCTGGGGCTGGCCGAAGACAGCAACCGCTTCCACGTGGGCACGTGAGCTGCAACCGCTTCGATGCGCCCATCGGGCCGGACGTATCGCAGCGGACCTGGCGCGGGCGAACTGCTGCCACGCTGTGATGCAGCAGGAGCCCTGCGGGTCGATCTAATGGGCGCAGCAGGCGTTGTAGATCTCTGCCGAGGCGGACCTGGCCGATGCCTGCTGCTGCACGGAAAGGTCCGTTTGCAGCGACACCATGAACGCAGCATCGAACGTGCCCGGTTTCATCCTGTTCGCCGCAAGCGCATAGGCATAGGACATCTCACTGCTGCGCTGGACGAAGACACCCTTCGCGTAGGCATTCGACAGCCGCACCATCGCATCGAGGTTTCCCGTTGCCGCGACCTGTTCCAGGTACGACCGGGCCGTGTCTTTCCATTCCAGCGTTTTTTCCGGATTGGCCAGTCGCTGCGAAGACGGGCCCAGCACCGATGTGACATCCACTGCATACATCAGCTGGGCCTCGATCGAGCCTTGGTGCGCGGCCATTTCCAGCCAGTGCTCGTTCCAGAGGGCAGCATTGCCTGCAAGCAAAGTGCATTCTGCGAGCTTGCGCTCCGAAGTGCTCAACTCCCGCGGATCCACCCCGCCCTGCACCTCCAGCGCGAGCGCCGTGTCGGCGTCACCGCTGATGTAGTTCTGGCAATCGCGGACAGCGAGGTAGATCTCGAACGTGGCACTGAAATCACCCGCGCGAGCGCGCTGCACGCGGCTGTGCACGAACGCGAGCGCGTCGCCGGGCGGACGGGCCGCACCCAGCCTGATGATCTGATAGACGCCAGGCCCGACGGACTGGAAGACCTGGGGATCGATCCCGCGCCTGGCCTGTTCGTAGCGGGTGAGGCGTGCCGATGCCGGCAGTACAGCGTCATCAGACGCGGCGCGGGCGGTCGTTCGGGGCGGCGCGGCCGGTGGCTCGATGTGGTCACGTGTACTGAACATCACCAGTGCGCAGAGTGCCGCTGCCAGCAGTGCCACGGCGCCAGCCAGCATCCACCTGCGTTGCGCCCGTGCAGCCCTGCTTCCCTTCATTCCTTGACCACCACTCGATAAATGCAAATCGTTCGCAACAAAGCTACGCGTGCGTGGACGATGACGCAACGGTGTTCGCGCCGTCTGTAGCGTCGAGCCATGCTCGACGGACCGTCGGCAATCGGTGTCGCAATCGGCAGGTAGACGCTGCCGATGGCCAGCCGCTGCAGCGCAAGGGCCGCAGCACCGGCCAGTGCATGGCGCTGGCGCGCATCAATCGCGCCAACGCAGGGCTGACGCTGCTGCTGGAACGGCTGCACGCCAGCGAGCGCGTGCGCGTGGATGGCGACGAAGCGCAGCAGGTTGGCAACGATGTGCGCGAAGGCCTGCTTCTGGCGTGCCGTGGCCTGGCCGAATATGTGGATGTGCAGGTGCACGCGGCCTGAGGCATTCCGCCGGGCATGGCCCGGCGCTACCGATGCGGGCCGGGCCGCCGTGCGCGGCGGCCACAGCCCTTCCGGCT
The DNA here is from genome assembly GCF_032056425.1 of Stenotrophomonas sp. Lineage (GTDB taxonomy): Bacteria > Pseudomonadota > Gammaproteobacteria > Xanthomonadales > Xanthomonadaceae > Stenotrophomonas. Next base: position 34,654 of record NZ_DAMBCN010000027.1, on the reverse strand, counting down.
TATTCCACCGTAACGCTCTTGGCCAGGTTGCGCGGCTTGTCCACGTCCGTGCCGCGTGCCAGCGCGGTGTGGTAGGCCAGCAGCTGCACCGGAATAGTGTGCACCACCGGGCTCAGCACGCCGGCATGGCGCGGGGTGCGGATCACGTGCACGCCTTCGGACTCGTTGAAGTTGCTGTCCTGGTCGGCGAACACGAACAGCTCGCCACCACGCGCGCGCACTTCCTGCATGTTCGACTTCACCTTTTCCAGCAGGCTGTCGTTGGGCGCGATCACCACCACCGGCATGTCTTCGTCCACCAGCGCCAGCGGGCCGTGCTTCAGCTCACCGGCCGGGTAGGCCTCGGCATGGATGTAGGTGATTTCCTTCAGCTTGAGCGCGCCTTCCAGTGCGATCGGGTAATGCAGGCCACGGCCCAGGAACAGCGCGCTGCTCTTGCGCGCGAAGCGCTCGGCCCAGGCCGCAATCTGCGGTTCCATGTTCAGGGCGTGCTGCACGCTGCCCGGCAGGAAGCGCAGCTGCTCCAGGTATTCGGCTTCCTGTGCTGCATCCACCCGGCCGTGCAGCTTGCCCAGCACCACGGTCAGCTGGAACAGCGCGGCCAGCTGCGTGGTGAAGGCCTTGGTGGAGGCCACGCCGATCTCGGCGCCAGCACGCGTGTAGCAGACCAGTTCGCTGGCGCGCGGAATCGCGCTTTCCGGCACGTTGCAGATCGACAGCGTGTGGGTGTGGCCCAGCGACTTGGCGTACTTCAGTGCTTCCATCGTATCCAGCGTTTCGCCGGACTGGGAAATGGTCACGATCAGGTGCTTGGGATTGGCATACGCGGCGCGGTAGCGGTACTCGCTGGCGATTTCCACGCTGCACGGCAGGCCGGCGATGGATTCGATCCAGTAACGCGCGGTCAGACCCGAGTAGTAGCTGGTACCGCAGGCCAGGATCTGCACGCCTTCAATGCCGGCCAGCACGGTTTCGGCATTCTTGCCGAACAGCTCGGCCGGGAAACCACCGGCGTCGATCGCCGCTTCGATGGTGTCACCCAGCGCGCGCGGCTGCTCGTGGATTTCCTTCTGCATGAAGTGGCGGTACGGGCCCAGTTCCAGCGAGGCCAGCGATACGTCGGACAGGTGGGTATCGCGCTGCACCGGCTGGTCGTGTTCGTCGAACACCTGCACGCCATCACGGCGGATATCGGCGGTGTCGCCCTCTTCCAGGAAGATGACCTTGCGCGTGGCCGAGATCACGGCCGAGACATCGGACGCGACGAAGTTTTCGCCCTCGCCCAGGCCCACCAGCAGCGGGCAGCCCATGCGCGCGCAGACGAAGTGGTCCGGCTCGGCGCGGCTGACCACGGCCAGGGCGTAGGCGCCGGTCAGTTCCTTCACCGTGCGCTGCAGCGCGCCCAACAGACTGTCGCCGCCCTTCAGGTGGTGGTGCATCAGGTGCGCGATCACTTCGGTGTCGGTCTGCGACTCGAAGGTGTAGCCCAGCGCGCGCAGCTTCTCGCGCTGCTCTTCGTGGTTTTCGATGATGCCGTTGTGCACCAGCGCCACGCCGTGGCTGATGTGCGGGTGCGCATTGGCCTCGGTCACCCCGCCATGGGTGGCCCAGCGGGTGTGGCCGATGCCCAGGCTGGCGTTGAAGCCTTCGGCCTCGGCGGCGTTGGCCATTTCCGAAACGCGGCCGGTACGCCGCACGCGGCGCACGTCCTCGCGCTCGCCCTGGTCGATTACCGCAATACCAGAGGAATCGTAACCGCGGTATTCCAGTCGTTTCAGTCCTTCGATCAGCACCGGCACCACATCGCGATCAGCGATCGCACCTACGATTCCACACATGTCGCGTTTCCTTGAAGACGGTGTCGGCATTCTAGCGTGGGTGCCTGCCCTCCCCCGCCTGTCCGCTTAACGAAAGTGTCCGCCACAGTGTCCGCGGACACCCGGACACCGATCCCGCATCGCTAAATCATTGATTCATAAAATCAAAAAGTTGGCACGCGACGTGCTTGGTACTGTCTACCACCGACAGGCACGTACCCGATGATCCGCGACACCTCTGCCCAGGACCAGATCGTTTCCCCCGCCCCGGCCGGCACCTCGCGCTCGGGCGCCGCCCTGCGCCGTTACCGCTGGCCGGTGCTGGGCGGGCTCGCCCTGCTGGCCGCCATCGGCTGGGCGGTGCATGCCTGGTCCAATGCCAGCCGCTCTTTCGACAGCAGCCGGGTGCGCATTGCCGAAGTGCAGCGCGGCGACCTGGTGCGCGACATCGCCGCCGACGGCCGCGTCATCGCCGCCAACAGCCCCACTCTGTACGCCATCTCGGCCGGTACCGTGGACCTGAAGGTGGTGGCCGGTGACGTGGTGAAGAAGGGCCAGGAGCTGGCGAACATCGACAGCCCGGAACTGCGCAGCAAGCTGGCCCAGGAACAGGCCACCCTGGCCGGCCTGGAGGCGGAGGCCAGCCGCGCCGCGCTGGATGCCACCCTGGCCCGCGCCAAGTCCCGCAAGGAAACCGACCAGGCCAACATCGAACGGCAGGCCGCCGACCGCGACCTGCAGCGCTACCAGCGTGGCTACGACGGCGGCGCAGTGCCGCAGATCGACCTGGCCAAGGCCCAGGACACCCTGAAGAAGGCCGACATCACCCTGGCCAACGCCACTACCGACGCCCGCCTGCAGAGCCAGGGCGCCGACCTGGATGCGCGCAACAAGCGCCTGCTGGCCGACCGCCAGAAGGCCGTGGTGGCCGAAGTGCAGCGCCAGGTGGACGCACTGACCCTGCGCGCCCCGTTCGACGGCCAGGTGGGCCAGGTGCAGGCCACCCAGGCCACCAACCTGGCGGCCAACGCGCCAGTGCTGGGCGTGGTCGACCTGTCCAGGTTCGAAGTGGAGATCAAGGTGCCGGAAAGCTTCGCCCGTGACCTGGCCATCGGCATGCCGGCGCAGCTGACCGGTGGCAACGGCAAGCCGTTCGCCGGTGAGATCAGCGCGGTGTCACCGGAGGTGGTGAACGGTGAAGTGAACGCCCGCGTGCGCTTCGCCGCCGCCCAGCCCGAAGGCCTGCGCCAGAGCCAGCGCATGTCGGTGCGCGTGCTGCTGGATACCCGCCGGAACGTGATGAAAGTCGAGCGTGGCCCGTTCGTGGAACAGGGCAACGGCGTGGCCTACGTGATGGACGGCCGCACTGCGGTGCGCCGGCCGGTGGAACTGGGCGTCAGCAGCCTGGGCGAAGTGGAAATCAAATCGGGTGTGCAGCCGGGTGACCGCATCGTGGTCTCCGGCAGCGACCTGTTCAAGGACGCCGAACGCGTCTCCGTCAACTGACACATCCTGGAGAGAGGACATCCCATGCACATGCTTGAAATGCGTTCGGTCGCCAAGGTCTTCCGCACCGAACAGGTGGAAACCCACGCACTGCGCTCGCTGGAACTGCAGGTGAAGGAGGGCGAGTTCGTGGCCGTCACCGGCCCGTCCGGCTCCGGCAAGACCACCTTCCTCAACATCGCTGGCCTGCTGGAAACCTTCACCAGCGGCACCTACCTGCTGGACGGCCAGGACGTGAGCACGCTGGGCGATGATGCGCGCAGCCGCCTGCGCAACCAGAAGATCGGCTTCATCTTCCAGGGCTTCAACCTGATTCCCGACCTGAACCTGTTCGACAACGTGGATGTGCCGCTGCGCTACCGCAAAATGAGCGCCAACGAGCGCCGCGAGCGCATCGAGAAGGCGCTGACCCAGGTCGGCCTGGGCTCGCGCATGAAGCACTACCCCAACGAACTGTCCGGCGGCCAGCAGCAGCGCGCGGCCATTGCCCGCGCCCTGGCCGGCAGCCCGCGCCTGCTGCTGGCCGACGAACCAACCGGCAACCTGGACACGCAGATGGCACGCGGGGTGATGGAGCTGCTGGAAGAGATCAACGCCGCCGGCACCACCATTGTCATGGTCACCCATGACCCGGAACTGGCCGCGCGCGCGCAGCGCAACGTGCACATCGTCGACGGCCAGGTGACCGACCTGGTGCGTGAGCCCGTGCTGGCCACCCCGCGCCGCATCGTCGCCGTGAACGAGTGAGGGCCTGACCATGTTTGCCTACTACGCCCGCCTGGCGGCGCGCAGCTTCCGCCGCAACAAGGTACTGACCGCGCTGATGGTGGTGGCCATCGCGCTGGGCATCGGTGCCTCGATGACCACCCTGACTGTTTTCCACGTGCTTTCCGGCGATCCGATCCCGGACAAGAGCGATCGCCTGTTCTACGTGCAGCTGGACCCTGGCCAGCGCGGTGGCTACGTGCCCGGCGAAGAACCCAACCCGCAGATGACCCGCTTCGACGGTGAGGCACTGCTGCGCGAGGCCAAGGCCGAACGTCAGGCGTTGATGAGCGCCGGCGGCGGCACCATCGAACCGGACAACAGCACGCTGCAGCCGTTCTCGATCGATACGCGTTGGACCTCGGCCGATTTCTTCCCGATGTTCAACGTGCCCATGCAGTACGGTCGCCCCTGGACCCGCCAGGACGATGACGCCCGCGCGCGCGTGGTGGTCATTTCCAAGGCGCTGAACGACAAGCTGTACCAGGGCGGCAACAGCGTGGGCAAGGACATCCGCATGGATGGCCAGAGCTTCCGCATCGTTGGCGTCATGAAGGAATGGAATCCCGAACCGCAGTTCTTCGACCTCACCACCGGCACCTATGGCAAGGATGAAGACCTGCTGCTGCCGGTCAGCACCTCCTTCGAGATGAAGCTGGGAAGCAGCGGCAACATGAACTGCTTCGGCGAAAACCCGGACGGCAACAGCTACTCGTTGAACGCACCCTGCACCTGGCTGCAGTACTGGGTCGAGGTCGACCCGGCCAAGGCCGACGACTATCGCCGCTACCTGGAAAACTACTCCAGCCAGCAGCGTGAGGCCGGCCGCTTCCAGCGCCCGCCGAACGTGCGCCTGCGCAACGTGATGGAGTGGCTGGACTTCAACGGTGCAGTGCCCAGCGATGTGCGCCTGCAGCTGTGGCTGGCACTGGGCTTCCTCGGCGTGTGCCTGGTCAACACGGTGGGCCTGTTGCTGGCCAAGTTCCTGCGCCGCAGCGGAGAGATCGGCGTGCGTCGCGCGCTGGGCGCCAGCCGCGGCCAGATCTTCCTGCAGTGCCTGGTGGAAGCCGGTGCGGTGGGCGTGGTGGGTGGCGTGCTTGGCATCGGCGTGGCGTTGCTCGGCCTGTTCGCCGTGCGCCAGCAGCCGGTGGACTACGCCAAGCTGGCCCACCTGGACGGCAGCATGCTGCTGCTGGCCATCGGCCTGACCCTGTTTGCCAGCCTTGCCGCCGGTTTCCTGCCCGCCTGGCGCGCGATGCAGGTGACCCCGGCCATCCAGCTCAAGTCGCAGTAAGCACCGGAACGAGGACTCCCATGGACATCCGCCCCATCCTCAGCACCCTGCGCCGGCACAAGACCGCTGCCGCGTTGATCGTGCTGGAAGTCGCCCTGACCTGCGCCATCGTCTGCAACGCGCTGTTCCTGGTCAGCCAGCGCGTGGAAAAGATCAGCATGCCCAGCGGCATCGCCGAGAACGAACTGGTAATGGTGCGCGTCAGCGGCATCGGCAAGCAGACCAACGCTCAGGCCCGCACCCGCGAAGACCTGGCTGCACTGCGCGCCATTCCCGGCGTCACCAGCGCCACCATCATCAACCAGGTTCCGTTCCGCGGCGGCTCGTCCAGCAGCAGCATCCAGCGCCAGCAGGACCAGGAACAGCCGACCACCGAAGCGTCCATGTACACGATGTCCGAAGATGGCATCCGCACGATGGGCATCAATGTGATCGCCGGGCGCGACTTCCAGCCCGACGAATACCGGGACTATGACGTGGTCAGCAAGGCCGGTTCGCAGGACAAGGCGATCCCGGTGATCTTCACCCAGGCCACCGCCGCGAAGATGGAACCCAATGGCAACGCGCTGGGCAAGACCTACTACATGGGCAAGCAGCCGCTGCATGTGATCGGCATCGTCGATACCCTCACCACGCCAACCGGCTGGGGCAACAACTGGTCCGAATCGATGCTGCTGCCACTGCGCCGCGGCTTCGATGAAGGCGGCACCTACATGCTGCGCACCGCACCCGAACGCCGAGACGAGGTGCTGAAGGCCGCGGTGGCTGCACTGAACCGCAACGATGCCAACCGCTTGATGCGCGAAAAGCTGACCTATGAAGAACAGCGCCAGAAGTACTTCAGCAACGACCGCGCCATGGTCGGCCTGCTGGTGACGGTGTGCGTGGCGCTGCTGGTGGTCACGGCCCTGGGCATCGTCGGCCTGGCCAGCTTCTGGGTGCAGCAGCGCAGCAAGCAGATCGGCATCCGCCGTGCGCTGGGTGCCACCCGCGGGCAGATCCTGCGCTACTTCCAGACCGAGAACTTCCTGCTGGCCACCCTGGGCATCGTACTGGGCATGCTGGCCGCCTATGCCATCAACCTGGCCCTGATGAACATGTACGAGCTGCCGCGCATGCCCCTGCTGTACCTGCCGCTGGGCGCGCTGCTGCTGTGGGTGCTGGGCCAGATCGCGGTGTTCGGGCCGGCCCGGCGCGCCGCTGCGGTGCCCCCCGCTGTGGCCACCCGCGGGACCTGAGCGGCCGGCCGTTGCGGCGTCGTGACTTTGGCTATATTGGGAAGGTGACGGTAGCGCCGGGCCATGCCCGGCGGCTTTACTGCACCCTCGTCCGCCGGGCATGGCCCGGCGCTACCCCTTACCGGGCATGCCCGGCGCCACCCTTCTGCGAAACATGCCTGCGATCCTGATCATCGACGACAACGCCAGCGTCGCCACCGCGTTGGACGTGCTGTTTTCCCTGCATGACATCGACACCCTGCAGGCGCAGAGCCCGGCCGAAGGGCTGGCCCTGCTGGAATCGCAGCCGGTGGATCTGGTGATCCAGGACATGAACTTCACCGAAGACACCACGTCCGGTGAGGAAGGCGAAGCACTGTTCGCGCAGATCCGTGCGCGCCACCCCGACCTGCCGGTCATCCTGCTGACCGCCTGGACCCACCTCAGCAGTGCGGTGGACCTGGTCAAGGCCGGTGCGGCCGACTACCTCGCCAAGCCGTGGGATGACCGCAAGCTGCTGACCACGGTGAACAACCTGCTGGAGCTGTCCGAAGCGCGTCGCGAACTGGACCAGCGCCGCGCACGCGAACAGCGCCAGCGCAGCGCCCTGGAAGCGAAGTACGATCTCTGCGGCGCGGTGGTCGCCGATCCCGCCAGCGAACGAGTCATCACCCTGGCCTGCCAGGTGGCGCGCTCGGACCTGCCGGTGCTGATCACCGGCCCCAATGGCGCCGGCAAAGAGAAGATCGCGCAGATCATCCAGGCCAACTCGCTGGTGGCCAAGGGCCCGTTCGTGGCGGTGAACTGTGGCGCGCTGCCATCGGAACTGATCGAGGCCGAACTGTTCGGGGCCGAAGCCGGCGCCTACACCGGTGCCAACAAGGCACGCGAGGGCAAGTTCGAAGCGGCCGACGGCGGCACGCTGTTCCTGGATGAGATCGGCAACCTGTCCCTGGGCGGGCAGATGAAACTGCTGCGGGTGCTGGAAACAGGCCGCTTCGAACGCCTGGGTTCCAACCGCGAGCGGCAGGTGAAGGTGCGCGTGGTCAGCGCAACCAATGCGGACCTGCCGGCGATGATCCGCGATGGCAGCTTCCGCGAAGATCTGTATTACCGCTTGAATACCGTCGAACTGGCGCTGCCGCCGCTGGCCGAGCGGCCCGGCGACATCGTGCCGCTGGCCGAGCGCTTCCTGACCGCCGGCACGCCGCTGTCCAGCGCCGCCGCTGCGGCCCTGCAGCGCCATCCATGGCCGGGCAACGTGCGCGAACTGCGCAACGTCATCCAGCGTGCCGAACTGTTGGCCAGCGGCCCGCGCATCGAAGTGGCCGATCTGAACCTGCCCCGCGCGCCAGCCGCCGCACGGCCGGCACCGAGCACCGGCAATGATCCCGATCGCGCGCGCATCGAGGAGGTGCTGACGCGCAACCACGGCGTGATCGCGCAGGCGGCCGCCGAACTGGGTCTGAGCCGGCAGGCGTTGTACCGCCGCATGGATCGCCACGGCATTCCGCGCGAATGAAGCGGCGCTCGTTCACCTTCCGCCTGTTCCTGCGCCTGCTGCCGGTGCTGGCACTGGCTGCAGCACTGCCGTGGCTGCTGGCCTACTGGCTGGACCACGGTTGGGTGATCACCCTGGTGTCAACGGTGCTGCTGCTGGCGTTGATGTGGTGGGCGCTGCGCCGTGCCACCGCGCCAGTGCGGTCGCTGATGCGCGCGTTGGCCGGGACCACCAGCAGCTACCGCGATGGCGAGTACAACTTCAGCGTGCATTGGCCGGGCAACGATGAGCTGGGTGACCTGGTGCAGGCCCATCGCGAACTGGGTGATGTGCTGCGCGAGCAGCGCCAGGGCCTGGTGCAGCGCGAACTGCTGCTGGACACCATGGTGCAGAACACGCCGGTGGCCATGCTGCTGATCGCCGCCGGTGGCGATGGCATTGCGCGCGTGGTGTTTTCCAACCTGGCCGCACGCAGGCTGCTGCACGGCGGCTGGAAGCTGGAAGGCCAGCGCCTGCAGGATGTACTGCAACAGATGCCGGTGGAACTGCGCGATGCCATCGAGCGCGGCGGTGACAGCCTTTTCGCGGTGCGCCCGGAGGTGGACGACGGCAGCGAGGTGGATGAGGACGACGAACAGATCTACCACCTGTCGCGGCGCGCGTTCCATCTGAACGGGCGCCCGCATGATCTGCTGCTGGTGCGCCTGCTGACCGCCGAACTGCGACGACAGGAAGTGCAGACGTGGAAAAAGGTGATCCGGGTGATCAGCCACGAGTTGAACAACTCGCTGGCGCCGATCGCCTCGCTGGCCCATTCCGGAGGCGAGCTGGTGAAGCGCGAGCGCTTCGATCGCCTGCCGGAAATCTTCAGCACCATCGAAGACCGCGCACGCCATCTGGAAGGCTTCATCCGCAGCTATGCACGCTTTGCCAAATTGCCCCAGCCACAGCTGCAGACCGTGCACTGGGCGCCGTTCCTGGCCAGCCTGTGCCAGCAGATTCCGTTCACCATGGACCACCCGCCCGGCGCGGACCTGAGCAGTCGCATCGACATCGCGCAGTTCGGTCAGGCACTGCTGAATCTGCTGAAGAACGCACATGAAGCCTGCGCCGAGGCCGAACCACCCAACGACGATGTGCACGTGCAGCTCACGCGTCTGCCGCAGTGGCTGCGCCTGGATGTGCTGGACCGCGGCAAGGGCATGAACGAGCAGGTGCTGCAGAACGCGCTGATGCCGTTCTATTCCACCAAGCGCAACGGCACCGGGCTTGGCCTGGCGCTGACCCGGGAAATCGTGGAAGCGCACGGCGGGCGGGTGTCGTTGCAGAACCGCGGCGAGGGCGGGTTGTGCGTGTCGATCCTGTTGCCGGTGGGGTGAACGGGGGGCCGTATCCACGCATGGCGTGGATCTACGGCCGATGACCTGGACGTATCCACGCGTGGCGTGGATCTACCGGCGTAGGGCCATGGCCGGCGGCAGTAGATCCACGCCATGCGTGGATAGGCCGATCAAGGTCGGCCGCTACAGCACCCGACGCATCGCGACCCGCAGATGCATCGGAAACGCCAACGCAGCCTCTTCGGCCATCACGGCCTGCAGGCCGGCGCCCCATTCCGCTTCCGGCACCGTGACGAATCCTTCGCTGGCGTAGAAGGCCGCGTTCCACGGCACATCGCTCAACGTGGTCAGTACCGCTGCCGGATAGCCGTCTGCCCTGGCCATCGCCAATGCGTGGCGCAACAGCGCACGTCCATGGCCCCGGCGCGCGTGCGCGGGATCCACATCCATCTGCAGCACATGGAACTCACCTGCCAGTTCACCGGCCAGCAGGTAACCGGCGATTCCGCCGTCGGCCGCATCCACCACCCACACCTGCCGGCGCCGCAGACCTTCGTGTAGCGCAGGCAGATCCAGGCCATGCCCGGCAAACACCTGATAGGCATCATGGCCCTCCAGCAGCTCGCCGGCGCGCTGTTCGATGCCTGGCAGCACGCCGAGCTCATCGGCGTGCGGCACACGTGGCTCAGGTCTTCTTGACCGGGCGCTTCCAGCCATCGATGGTTTCCTGTCGTGCGCGCGCCAGGGTCAGCTTGCCATCGGGTGCGGTGCGGGTAATGACCGAACCTGCCGCAATGGTGGCGCCCTCGCCGATCAGCACCGGTGCCACCAGCGCACTGTTGGAACCGATGAAGGCGTTGTCGCCGATGGTCGTGGTCGACTTGTTCACCCCATCATAGTTGCAGGTGATGGTGCCGGCGCCGATGTTCACCTTGCTGCCAATCACCGCATCACCCAGGTAGGTCAGGTGGTTGGCCTTGCTGCCCACGCCCAGGGTGACCTTCTTGGTTTCCACGAAGTTGCCCACGTGCACGCCATCAGCCAGCACAGTGCCCGGGCGCAGGCGCGCGAACGGGCCAATCTGTGCCGCACCCTCGGTCACCACGCCTTCCAGATCGCAGTGCGCGCGCACTTCGGTGCCCGGCCCCAGCGTCACGTCCTTCAAGCGGGTGAACGGGCCCACGCTTACGCCATCGGCCAGCACCACGGTGCCCTCCAGGATCACGCCCACGTCGATCTGCACGTCGCTGCCCACGGTCACCTTGCCGCGCACGTCCACGCGCGCCGGGTCGAGCACGCGTGCGCCCTGGGTGCACAGTGCGCGCACCGCACGACGCTGCCACGCGCGTTCCAGCTGCGACAGCTGCCAGGGATCGTTGGCACCTTCGGCTTCCTGGGCGTCGGCCACCAGCGCCATTTCCGCCGGGGTGTACTCATGCGCGGCAAAGGCGAACACATCGGTCAGGTAATACTCGCCCTGCGCGTTGCGGTTGGACAGCTGCGACAGCCAGCGCCGCAGCGCGGTCGATTCGGCGGTGATGATGCCTGTGTTGATGATGCGGATGCGGCGCTGCTCTTCGTCGGCATCCTTCTGTTCGACGATGGCGCCGACCTTGCCCTCGGCATCGCGCAGGATGCGGCCGTAGCCGGTGGGGTCGTCCATCTCGGCCACCAGCACCGCCAGACGGCCGGGCTGCGCCAGCAGATCACGCAGGGTCTGCGCGCGGATGAGCGGCACATCGCCGTACAGCACCAGCACCTGCGCGGCATCGGGCACCTCGGGCATGGCCTGGGCCACGGCGTGGCCGGTGCCCAGCTGCTGCGCCTGCTCGGCCCACAGCAGATCCGGCTGGTCGGCGAAGCGCTGGCGAACGGCATCGCCGCCATGACCGTAGACCACGTGGATCGCCGCCGGCTGCAGTTCACGCGCGGTGGCGATCACATGCGCCAGCATCGGCTGCCCGGCGATCGGCTGCAGCACCTTGGGCAGCACCGACTTCATGCGCTTGCCGGCGCCGGCGGCCAGGATGATCACGTGCAGGGGTTGGGTCATGGGCGGCTATCCGAAGGTCGTTGCCGACGATTCTAGAACGCAGGCCGTTAACATGGGCATCCATTGCGCCATCGGTCCGCCATGAGCCTGCTCCGCCAGGGACGTTCCTACCTTGCTGTTGGCCTGGCCCAGCTGCTGCTGGACTGGCTGGTATTTGTCGCCTGCACCGCAGCGGGCATGCCGGTGGTGCCGGCCAACGTTGCCGGGCGCGTGGGCGGCATGCTGCTGGGGTTCTGGCTCAACGGGCGCTACACCTTCGCCGACGGCCACGGCCACCAGCGGTTGGGCTGGCACCGGTTCGCACGCTTCCTGCCGCTGTGGCTGCTGCTGACCGCGGCCAGCTCGCTGCTGCTGGCCGCCGCCGACCATGCGCTGGGCCTGCAGTACGCGTGGCTGGCCAAGCCGCTGGTGGAAGGCGGGCTGGCGTGCGTGTCGTTCGTGTTGATGCGGTATGTGGTCTACCGCTGAAGGTTGAAACCCCGACCGCGTGTGGGGGACGGGGTAGCGTCGACTGTCGGTTGACTATCGCGCGCAGCGCGGGCTTTTCCGCCGCCGCACGAAAGGCAGTCGAGCAAGCTCGACTCTACGCCGACCATTGCGCGAAGAGCAGTCGAGCAAGCTCGACTCTACGGCGCCTCGGCCCTTCAGCGGCACAAACAAAAACGCCGGCACTGGGCCGGCGTTTTCGTGGGTGCTGCGGATGAACCTCAGTGCTTCAGGTTCTTGCGCAGTCGTTCCAGGGCCTGCAGCTGGACCACGGCTTCGGCCAGCTTCTGCTGGGCTTCGGCCACTTCCATCGCTTCACCACGGTTGGCCAGGATGCGCTCGGCTTCTTCCTTGGCCTTGCGGACCGAGGCTTCGTCGATGTCCTGGGCGCGGATGGCGGTGTCAGCCAGCACGGTCACTACCTGCGGCTGCACTTCCAGGATGCCGCCGGAAATGGCGAAATCCAGCTGCTCGCCGTTCGGCGTGGTGACCACGACCTTGCCGGGCTTGAGTCGGGTGATCAGCGGGGCGTGCTTGGGCGCAATGCCCAGCTCGCCCAGCTCACCGGTCGCCACGACCAGGGTCGCTTCGCCACGGAAGATTTCCTGTTCAGCGCTGACGATGTCGCAACGAATGGTGCTCATGATCAGGCCTTCTCAGCCATCTTCTTGGCCTTCTCGACCGCTTCTTCAATGCCGCCGACCATGTAGAACGCCTGCTCCGGCAGGTGGTCGTACTCGCCATCGACGATGGCCTTGAAGCCACGGATGGTGTCCTTCAGCGGCACGTACTTGCCCGGCGAACCGGTGAACACTTCGGCCACGTGGAACGGCTGGCTGAAGAAGCGCTCGATCTTGCGGGCGCGCGACACGGCCTGCTTGTCTTCTTCGGACAGTTCGTCCATGCCCAGGATGGCGATGATGTCCTTCAGTTCCTTGTACTTCTGCAGGGTCTGCTGGACGCGCTGGGCGGTGTCGTAGTGCTCGTGGCCGATGACCAGCGGGTCCATCTGGCGGCTGGTGGAGTCCAGCGGATCGACGGCCGGGTAGATACCCAGCGAGGCGATCGAACGCGACAGGGTGACGGTCGAGTCCAGGTGGGCGAAGGTGGTCGCCGGCGACGGGTCGGTCAGGTCGTCCGCGGGAACGTAGACGGCCTGGATCGAGGTGATCGAACCGTTCTTGGTCGAGGTGATGCGCTCCTGCAGAACGCCCATTTCCTCGGCCAGGGTCGGCTGGTAACCCACGGCGGACGGCATACGACCCAGCAGTGCCGACACTTCGGTACCGGCCAGGGTGTAGCGGTAGATGTTGTCGACGAACAGCAGGACGTCCTTACCCTTGCCGTTTTCGTCCTTCTCGTCGCGGAAGTACTCGGCCATGGTCAGGCCGGTCAGGGCGACGCGCAGACGGTTGCCCGGCGGCTCGTTCATCTGGCCGTACACCATCGCCACCTTGTCGAGGACGTTGGAGTCCTTCATTTCGTGGTAGAAGTCGTTGCCCTCACGGGTACGCTCACCCACGCCGGCGAACACGGACAGACCGCTGTGCGCCTTGGCGATGTTGTTGATCAGTTCCATCATGTTGACGGTCTTGCCGACGCCGGCGCCGCCGAACAGGCCGACCTTGCCGCCCTTGGCGAACGGGCACATCAGGTCGATGACCTTGATGCCGGTTTCCAGCAGTTCGGTGGCCGGGCTCTGGTCTTCGTACGACGGGGCCGCACGGTGGATTTCCCAGCTGTCGCTGGCGGCCACCGGGCCGGCTTCGTCGATCGGACGGCCCAGCACGTCCATGATGCGGCCCAGGGTGCCAGCGCCGACCGGCACGGAGATGCCGCGGTCGGTGTTGATGGCCACCAGGTTGCGCTTCAGACCGTCGGTGGAACCGAGGGCGATGGTACGGACCACGCCGTCGCCCAGCTGCTGCTGGACTTCGAGGGTGATCTCGGTGTTTTCAACCTTCAGTGCGTCGTACACCTTCGGCACCGACTCACGCGGGAATTCGACGTCGACGACCGCGCCGATGATCTGAACGATCTTGCCCTGACTCATTGCTGCATCCTCTAATGTGTGCTTTGAACGAACGCGGTCAGACTGCTGCCGCGCCGCCGACGATTTCGGAGATTTCCTGGGTGATCGCTGCCTGGCGCGCCTTGTTGTAGACGAGCTGCAGGGTGCCGATCAGCTTGTTGGCGTTGTCGCTCGCCGCCTTCATCGCGACCATGCGTGCGGCATGTTCGGAGGCGACGTTTTCCAGCAGTGCCTGGTACACCAGCGATTCGATGTAACGCGTCATCACGTGCTCGAGCACGGTCGCGGCATCGGGTTCGTACAGGTAGTCCCAGTCATGGTGGGCGACCTGCTTTTCAGCCGGCGGCAGCGGCAGCAGCTGATCGAAGCTGGCCTTCTGCACCATGGTGTTCACGAAGCGGTTGTAGACCAGGTACACGCGGTCGACCTTGCCTTCGGTGAAGGCGTCGAGCATGACCTTGATCACACCGATCAGCGATTCCAGCTTCGGCACGTCGCCGATGTGGGTCACGCTGCCGACCATGTTGACCTTCACGCGGCGGAAGAAGGTCGATGCCTTCTGGCCGATGGTCACCAGGTCCACTTCAGCACCCTTGTCCTGCCATGCCTTGGCTTCGCCCAGCATCTTGCGGAACAGGTTGTTGTTCAGGCCGCCGGCCAGGCCGCGATCGGAGGAGATCACGATGAACCCGACCCGCTTGACCTGCTCACGCTCGACCAGGAACGGATGCTGGTAATCGGTGCTGGCCTGGGCCAGGTGGCCGATCACCTGCTTCATCGCCTGCGCGTACGGACGCGAGGTCTTCATCCGATCCTGCGCCTTGCGGATCTTGGAGGCCGAGACCATTTCCAGGGCGCGCGTCACCTTGCGGGTGTTCTGCACGCTCTTGATCTTGGTTTTGATTTCGCGTCCGCTTGCCATCTCTTGTTTCCCGTGGCGCGGGGCTGTTGCCCCGCGTTGTTCAACCGTTTGAGCGGGGCGAGCCCCGCTCTACGAGCGCTGGATTACCAGCTGCCGGTGGTCTTGAACTCGGCGATGCCCTTCTTGAAGGCACCTTCGATGTCGTTGTCCCAGCCGCCGGTGGCGTTGACCTTGCTGACCAGTTCGCCCTGGGTGTTGGCGAAGTGGGCGTGCAGGCCTTCTTCGAACGCCAGCAGCTTGTTGACCGGCACGTCGTCCAGGTAGCCCTCGTTGACGGCGTAGATCGACAGCGCCTGGTTGGCGATGGACATCGGCGCGTACTGCTTCTGCTTCATCAGCTCGGTCACGCGCTGGCCGCGCTCCAGCTGCTTGCGGGTCGCTTCGTCCAGGTCCGAGGCGAACTGCGCGAACGCAGCCAGCTCACGGTACTGGGCCAGCGAGATACGGATGCCGCCCGACAGCTTCTTGATGATCTTGGTCTGGGCCGAGCCACCGACGCGCGACACCGAGATACCGGCGTTCACGGCCGGGCGGATGCCGGCGTTGAACAGGTCGGTTTCCAGGAAGATCTGGCCGTCGGTGATCGAGATCACGTTGGTCGGAACGAAGGCGGACACGTCGCCGGCCTGGGTTTCGATGATCGGCAGCGCGGTCAGCGAACCGGTCTTGCCGGTCACCTTGCCTTCGGTGAACTTCTCGACGTATTCCTCGGACACGCGGGCAGCGCGTTCCAGCAGGCGCGAGTGCAGGTAGAACACGTCACCCGGGTAGGCTTCACGGCCCGGCGGGCGCTTCAGCAGCAGCGAGATCTGGCGGTAGGCCACGGCCTGCTTGGACAGATCGTCGTACACGATCAGCGCGTCTTCGCCGCGGTCCATGAAGTACTCACCCATGGTGCAGCCCGAGTAGGCGCTGATGTACTGCATGGCAGCCGATTCGGAAGCGGTAGCGGCGACCACGATGGTGTGGGCCAGCGCGCCGTTCTCTTCCAGCTTGCGCACGATGTTGGCGATGGTCGAAGCCTTCTGGCCGATCGCAACGTACACGCACTTGATGCCGGTGCCCTTCTGGTTGATCACCGCATCGATGGCCATCGCGGTCTTGCCGGTCTGGCGGTCACCGATGATCAGCTCGCGCTGGCCACGGCCGATCGGGATCATCGAGTCGACCGACTTGTAACCGGTCTGCACCGGCTGGTCGACCGACTTGCGCCAGATCACGCCCGGAGCAACGCGCTCCACCGGGGCGGTGACGTCGGTGCCCAGCGGGCCCTTGCCGTCGATCGGTTCGCCCAGGGCGTTCACCACGCGGCCCAGCAGTTCCGGACCGACCGGCACTTCCAGGATGCGACCGGTGGTCTTGGCGACGTCGCCTTCGCGCAGGTGCTCGTAGTCACCCAGGACCACGGCGCCGACCGAGTCGCGCTCCAGGTTCAGGGCCAGGGCGAAGGTGTTGTTCGGCAGTTCGATCATTTCGCCCTGCATCACGTCGGCCAGACCGAAGATGCGCACGATGCCGTCGGACACGCTGGTCACGGTGCCTTCGTTGCGCGATTCCGCGGCCAGCTTGACCTTCTCGATGCGGTTCTTGATCAGTTCGCTGATTTCGGAGGGGTTGAGCGTGGTTGCCATCGTCAAGTCCTAGTGCCGGCAGCGGGGCCGGACGTTAAATGAATTCAGTTAGCGAGCGCGGTCTGCAGACGGGCCAGCTTGCCCTTCAGCGAACCATCGATGACCACGTCGCCGGCATCGATCACGGCGCCGCCGATCAGCGAGGCATCCACCGCAGTGGTCACATCGACCTCGCGGTTGAAGCGCTTGCGCAGCGCGACCTTGATCGCGTCCAGCTCGCCGGCCGACAGTTCGGCGGCCGAGGTCACGGTGGCCTTGACCACGTGTTCGGCTTCGGCGCGCAGGGCGTCGTACATGCCGGCGATTTCCGGCAGCAGCGGCAGACGATGCGATTCGGCCAGGATGGCCAGGAAACGCGAGTAGCTTTCGCCGTGGTTCACCGGCGCCAGCAGGGCGACGGCGTCGTCACGGCCCAGCTCCGGGTTGGCGAGCAGGGCCGCCACGCGCGGGTCGGCGGCGACGTGGGCGGAGAACGCGAGGGCGTCCGACCACGGCGCGAACGTGCCTTCGTCGCGCGCGGTCGCGAAGGCGGCGCGGGCGTACGGGCGGGCAAGCGTGAGGGCCTGGCTCATCCTTAGATCTCCGAGGCCAGCTCGTCGAGCAGCGCCTTGTGGGCGTTGGCGTCGATTTCGCGCTTGAGCAGCTTTTCGGCACCGGTCACGGCCAGCGCGGACACCTGCTTGCGCAGATCTTCACGGGCACGATTGGCGGCGGCGTCGATTTCAGCCTGGGCCAGTTCCTTCTGACGGGTGGCTTCGGTGATCGCTTCGGTACGGGCAGCGTCGACGATCTGGTTGGCGCGCGCGTGGGCCTGGTCGATGATCTCGTTGGCCTTGGTGCGGGCGTCCTTCAGTGCTTCGTTGACCTTTTCCTGCGCCTGGGCCAGATCTTTCTGGCTGCGGTCGGCAGCGGCGAGGCCTTCAGCAATCTTCTGCTGGCGCTCTTCGATCGCGTTCATCAGCGGCGGCCAGATCTTGGTCGCGATGATCCAGATCAGACCAGCGAAGGCGAGCGCCTGCGCAAGAAGGGTGAAATTGATATTCATGGTTAGCTCGATCGCTGGTTTCGGGGTGGATGCGCCGCCGGAGCGGCGCACCCGGACCTTCATCCGAAACCGGGTGCATCAGCACCCGGTCGTCTCAAACCGCTGTATCAGCCGGCCAGAGCCTTGGTGACGGCGCCAGCGAAGGCGGCCGACAGCGGGTTGGCGAAGGCCAGCAGCAGGCCGACGGCGACCGAGATGATGAACGCGGCGTCGATCAGGCCGGCGGTGATGAACATGCGGACCTGCAGGACCGGGATCAGTTCCGGCTGGCGGGCGGCCGACTCCAGGAACTTACCAGCCATGATGGCCAGACCCAGACCGGCGCCCAGCGCGGCCAGGCCGATCATGATGCCGACGGCAAGGGCGGTGGAGCTCTGAATCTGCGCGAAGTTGGTCAGGACGGCGAAGTACATGGTTATCTCCAGGAACTAAGTTGCTAAGGGTGATGAAACGGATGAAGGTTGAAACGCGTTGAAGCTTGGAACTTTAGTGAGCGTCTTCCGACAGGCTCAGGTACACGATCGACAGCATCATGAAGATGAAGGCCTGCAGCGGGATCACCAGCAGGTGGAACAGCATCCAGCCAAGGCCGAACGCACCACCGGCAATGGCACCGAAGAAACCGGCACCACCCAGCACCCAGATCAGCAGGAACACGATTTCGCCGCCGAACATGTTGCCGAACAGTCGCATCGCCAGCGAGATCGGCTTGCTCAGCCACTCGACGATGTTCAGGATCAGGTTGAACGGCATCATCCACTTGCCGAACGGCGCCGTCAGGAATTCCTTGATGAAACCGCCCAGGCCCTTCGCACGCAGGGCGAAGAACAGCATCAGGAAGAACACGCTGAAGGCCATGCCCAGGGTGGCGTTGACGTCAGCGGTCGGCACCGGCTTCCAGTAGTGGATACCGGCCATTTCCAGCGGCTTGGCGATGAAATCGGCCGGGATCATCTTCAGCAGATTCATCAGCAGAATCCAGAAGAAGATGGTGATGGCGATCGGCGTGACCAGCTTGCTCTTGCCGTGGTAGGTGTCCTTGGCCTGGCGGTCGACGAACTCCAGGCAGATTTCCACGAACGCCTGCCACTTGCCCGGCACGCCAGCGGTGGCCTTGCGGGTGCCCAGCCAGAACGCGACCACGATCACCAGGCCCATCAGGACAGCGGTGAGGAACGTATCGACGTGGATGTGCCAGAACATTCCTTCGCCGTTACCGACCGGGGCGGTCAGGTTCTGCAGGTGATGCTGGATGTAGCTGGTAGGGGTTAGAGCCTCGCCCGCCATGTGTCCGGAACCTTCGTTAATTGAATTTTTGTCAACGCCTGGCCATGGCCAGGACCTGGAACATCAAACCGACGGCGATACCGGCCAGCAGCGCCAATGCAGGCAGCTTGAAGACCAGGAACCCCACCAGCAGGACGCCGAAAACCACGACCCACTTGGCAACGATCGCGACAATCAGCCGCGCCATCGCCGAACCCGCTGCCACCGCCCCACCACTGAGCGCCATCCGTGCCGCCACCCAGCCACCGGCCGAGATCGCAACCCCGGACGCCAGGGCGCCAAGGGCGTACTTCGGCCCTACCAGAAGGAAGGCCAGAGCCAGCACAGCGACTGCAGCCAGCGGGTAGACCGCGGCGCGCAGCATCAGTCGCCGACCCGCTTCAACGGAGTTCAGCACAGGACGTCCCACGTGGTTACAAGTGAATGGCTGAGGCTGCTGAAACAGGGGGTGCCTCATCGAGCCGCCAAATTATAGCAATGGGACAATTTGCGAGACAACCGCTGCCTGTTCATCCCGGGAGCTGCAAGTTGCGGGAACGGCAGGTTTTTTAGGGCCCAACGGGGGGACAATCGCGTCCGCCGCATGCTGCAGCGCAGCGTATTGAACTTTGGTCGCACAGGCGGGAACTTTCCCGCACGCCGGTAGTCTGACCTTTCGACCTGCCTGCTGCACTTCCTCGTCGATGCTCCGCCCAGCAGGTCCCAGGATGGCCCCGAAGCGCGCTCCGGGGCCATCTTCTTTGCAACGTCATGACCGCGCTGAACCGTCCACGCGGCGTGGACCATACGTTCACGTAGGGTGGACGCGCGCGTCCGGCACAGTGGCCTTCATCCCGAATGAACCACTGCAAGGACCCTCTGATGCGCTCCGTACCCACCCTGCTCGCTCTCTCGCTGCTCGCCGCCGGTGCCTCGTTCGCCAACGCCGCCCACGCCGCTGAGGGCGATCCGCGCTTCACGCTGCGCGTGGGTGCCATGAACATCGAGAACGACAACACCATCCGTGGCAACACCACCGTTGCCGGCCAGGACGTCAACGTCAGCGAAGACTTCAAGATGGGCGGCAAGGAGTGGGAGCCGCGCATTGATGGCGTGTTCCGTGTCAGCGACCGCCAGCGCCTGATCTTCGACTACTTCAAGTGGGACAAGGACCGCCGCGAGACCCTGGATGACGGCATCGCCTTCGGCCAGATCAACGTGCCGGAAGGCAGCTTCGTCAAGGCCGAGCTGAAGTACCAGGTCGCCAGCCTGGTGTACGACTACTCGGTGGTGGACACCGAGAAGTTCGACCTGGGCCTGCAGCTGGGTGCCGAATGGGCCAAGGTCAGCGCCAAGGGCTTTGCCGACCTGGGCAACGTCTACAACGGCCGCTTCCTGGACGAGAGCGAGAGCGGCGTGGCACCGGTGGTGGGCGCGCGCCTGAGCTTCACCCCGGCCGACCGCTGGCTGATCAACATCCAGGGCCAGTACCTGAACACCAAGTGGGGCAGCTTCGACGACTATGACGGCGACCTGAGCCGTGCCAATGCCATCGTCGAATACCGCTTCACCGAGACCTTCGGCGTGTTTGCCGGCTATGACTGGTTCAAGCTGGACGTCGACCAGAAGGGCAGCGACGGCGTCGTGGGCCTGAAGCAGGAGTTCAAGGGCCCGATCGCTGGCATCAGCCTGACCTTCTGATCGAGCCTCAGATAGATCTCTCCAACGCGGCGCCCGGGCAACCGGCGCCGCGTTTTCTGTGCGCGTGGGGAGCGGTTGAGTCGCCTGTCAGTCGACTGCCCTTCGCGGGACTGCCTGAAGGCGCGCGCTGCGCGCGATAGTCGACTCTACCGCGACGCGTCAGCTGCCGGTTCGCTGGAAACAACCGGAGCCGTCGCAATCAGCACGTTTGATCGCGCCCATCCACGGTCAAGCACCACGTTCGCCGCGTGAGGCAACCACCGAGCTGCGGCCCAGTGCACGGATCGGGACGTTCGCAGTCCTAAAACGGAGCGAAAACAAGGCGACCGTGATCTCAGGCCGGTCCCCGGCCTGAACGATTTCTACACTGCATGGGCCGATGCGAATCGCCGCGTCGGCGGCTCCTTCCACATGCAGGTAATGCCCATGAAGATTCTTCCCTCTCTCGCTGGCCTGATGCTGGCGCTGTCCATCGCCACCGCTTCGGCACCCGCCCTTGCTACCCAGCCCACCAACGGCCTGCTGGCGGTGTTCCAGGCCGAATACCAGTACTACAAGTGTGTGATCGAGCAGCCCGGCGGCCCGGCTTACGTCATTTCGAACGTCTGGGCGCGCTCTGCGACCGAGGCTGCAAACCTGGCGCGCAGTCGCATCCCGATGGGCCACCGGGTAAACGCCTGCGGCATCTGGTAAGCGAAGGGCTGCGATCCAGCCCGCGTCGGCCTCACGGTCGACCACAAAAAACCCGGCTTTCGCCGGGTTTTTTGTGTGCAACGCGCAGGCGCGTTATTTCTTCTTCGGCATGTACAGATCGGTGATCGTGCCGTCGTAGATTTCCGAGGCCATCGCCACCGATTCGCTCAGCGTCGGGTGCGCATGGATGGTGTGGCCGATGTCTTCGGCTTCGGCACCCATCTCGATGGCCAGGCCGATTTCGGCCAGCAGGTCACCGGCGTGCACGCCGACGATGGCACCACCGATGATGCGGTGGGTCTCTTCGTCGAAGATCAGCTTGGTAAAGCCCTCGGTACGACCGATGCCGATCGCACGGCCGCTGGCGGCCCACGGGAACTTGGCTACGCCCACCTTCAGGCCTTTGGCCTTGGCTTCGGTCTCGGTCACGCCCACCCAGGCGATTTCCGGGTTGGTGTAGGCCACCGACGGAATCACGCGGGCGACCCATTCCTTCTTGTGACCGGCAGCCACTTCAGCGGCCAGCTTGCCCTCGTGCGTGGCCTTGTGGGCCAGCATCGGGTTGCCGACGATGTCACCGATGGCAAAGATGTGCGGCACGTTGGTGCGCATCTGCCGGTCCACCGGAATGAAGCCGCGCTCGGTGACCTGCACGCCAGCCTTCTCGGCATCGATCTTCTTGCCGTTCGGCGAGCGGCCCACGGCCACCAGCACGCGGTCGAAGGTACCCTGCGCCAACGCCGGCGCCTGGCCCTCCTCGGCGGCCTCGAAGGTGACCGTGATGCCCTTGGCATCGGCGGTGACGCCCGACGCCTTGGTCTTCAGGTGCACTTCAATGCCCTGCTTCTTCAGGCGGTCGGCCAGCGGCTTGACCAGGTCCTTGTCAGCGCCCGGCATCAGCTGGTCCATGAACTCGACCACGGTGACCTTGCTGCCCAGCGCGCCATACACGGTGGCCATTTCCAGGCCGATGATGCCGCCGCCGACGACCAGCAGCGAGCCCGGCACTTCGGCCAGCTCCAGCGCGTCGGTGGAATCCATTACGCGCTTGTCGTCCCACGGGAAGTTGGGCAGCTTCACCGCCTGCGAACCGGCGGCGATGATGCACTTCTGGAAGCGCAGCAGCTGGGTGCTGCCGTCAGCGGCGGTGATTTCCAGCTCGTTGGCCGAAACAAACTTGCCCACGCCCTGCACGCTGCGGACCTTGCGCTGCTTGGCCATGCCGGCCAGGCCCTTGGTCAGCTGGTTGACGACCTTTTCCTTGTACTGGCGCAGCTTGTCCAGGGTGATGGTCGGCTTGCCGAATTCGACGCCGAAATCGCCGGCATGGGCCACTTCGTCGATGACCGCGGCAGCGTGCAGCAGGGCCTTGGACGGAATGCAGCCCACATTGAGGCAGACGCCGCCAAGGCTGGCGTAGCGCTCGACCAGCACCGTGTCCAGGCCGACGTCGGCGGCGCGGAAAGCGGCAGTGTAGCCGCCCGGGCCCGAACCCAACACGACCATTTCGCATTCGATGTCGGCCGGCTTGCCGCTGGACAGCGCCGGCTTCGGTGCCGCCGGCTCGGCCGGGGCGCGGTGCGACGGGGTCACCGGCGGCTTGCTGGCCGGGGCGGCCGCTGCCGGGGCCGGCGCGGCGGCCTTGGCCGGGGCTTCGGCGGCGCCTTCAGCGTCCAGCAGCACGACCACGGCGCCCTCGGACAGCGTGTCGCCCAGCTTGACCTTGATTTCCTTGACCACACCGGCGGCCGACGACGGCACTTCCAGGGTGGCCTTGTCCGATTCCAGGGTCACCAGACCCTGGTCCTTCTTCACCGTATCGCCGACGGCGACCAACACTTCGATCACCGGCACATCGCTGTAATCGCCGATGTCGGGAACCTTGACTTCAATCGTGGCCATGGTGGTTTTCCTCGTGCCCGCCCGGCGTGGCCGGCGGGCTGTCACTGCATCTGTTCACGCGGCCGCGCCGGGGGCAGCGGCCGCACGGTGGGGGCGAAGCGGCGCCTTACAGCAGCACGCGGCGCATGTCGGCCAGTACCTGCGACAGGTACGTGGTGAAGCGTGCGGCCAGGGCGCCATCGATGACGCGGTGGTCGTAGCTCAGCGACAGCGGCAGCATCAGCTTCGGCGCGAATTCCTTGCCATTCCAGACCGGCTGGATGGAGGACTTGGACACGCCCAGGATGGCCACTTCCGGCGCATTGACGATCGGGGTGAACGCGGTGCCACCGATGCCGCCCAGCGAGCTGATCGAGAAGCAGCCGCCGCTCATGTCGGCCGGGCCCAGCTTGCCGTCGCGGGCCTTCTTGGCCAGTTCGGTGGTTTCCTGCGCGATCTGCACCACGCCCTTCTTGTCCACGTCGCGGATGACCGGCACGACCAGGCCGTTCGGCGTATCGGCGGCAAAGCCGATGTGGAAGTACTTCTTCAGGGTCAGGTTTTCACCGCTGGCATCGAGCGAGGCGTTGAATTCCGGGAACTTCTTCAGTGCCGCGGCACTGGCCTTGATCAGGAAGGCGAGCATGGTCAGCTTGATGCCGGCCTTCTCGTTTTCCTTGTTCAGCGCCACGCGCAGGCCTTCCAGGTCAGTGATGTCGGCCTGTTCGAACTGGGTGACGTGCGGAATCATGGCCCAGTTGCGGGCCAGGTTCGCGCCGGAGATCTTCTTGATGCGCGACAGCGGCTGCACTTCGGTCTCACCGAACTTGCTGAAGTCGACCTTCGGCCACGGCAGCAGGTTCAGGCCACCACCGGCAGCAGCGGCGGCACCGCCGGCAGCCGGCACGCCACCGCTGAGTGCAGCCTTGACGAACTTCTGCACGTCACCCTTGGTGATGCGGCCGCCCTTTTCGGTGCCGCTGATCTGCAGCAGGTCCACGCCCAGTTCGCGGGCGAACACGCGCACGGCCGGGGTGGCGTACGGCACCTTGGCCGGCAGCACGCCATCGGCGTTGAACTGCACCGGCGGGCTGGTCGGCGTACCGGCCGAGGCGATTTCGCGCGCGGCCAGCTTGTCCGGCTGGGCCGGCACGGCGACCGGCTCGACCTTGGTGGCGGTCTCGGCAGCGGCCGGGGCGGCGGCAGCGGCGGCCTTGCTCGGGGCCGGCGCGGCGGCGCCCTCAGCTTCGATGATGGCGACCACGGCACCCTGCGACAGGGTGTCGCCGACCTTGACCTTCAGTTCCTTGACCACGCCAGCGACCGAGGACGGCACTTCCATGGTGGCCTTGTCGCTTTCCAGCGTGACCAGGCCCTGGTCCTTCTTGACCGTATCGCCGACGGCGACCAGCACTTCGATGACCGGGATGTCGGTGTAATCACCGATGTCCGGCACCAGGGCTTCCACCGCACCGCCGCTGGCGGCCGGGGCAGCAGCAGCCGGGGCCGGCGCGGTCTGGGTGGCAGCGGCCGGCGCAGCGGCCTTGGCCGGGGCCGGGGCGGCAGCGGCCGGCTTGGCCGCCTCGCCTTCAGCCACTTCGATCAGCGCCACGACCTTGCCCTCGGACAGGTTGTCGCCGACCTTGACCTTGATTTCCTTGACCACACCGGCGACCGAGGACGGCACTTCCATGGTGGCCTTGTCGCTTTCCAGCGTGACCAGGCCTTGGTCCTTCTTGACCGTATCGCCGACGGCGACAAGCACCTCGATTACCGGGATATCGCTGTAGTCACCGATATCGGGGACAAGTGCTTCCTTGATTTCGGCCATGGGGATAACTCCGGCAATCTGGTGTAGGGAAACGTCTATTGTGCGGCCAGCGGGGGCCAGCGCCAACCGTTACAGGTGTTTTCAGTACGCACGCCACCGGGACACGCTGTTGCCACGGGCCTGCGCGGCCTTCCAGTCGGTAGCGTATTGTCCCGTCGATGTCCGCTTCATGTCGCCAGCGCATCGGCCACGGGCTGCCAGGCCTGGCGCAGGCGGGGCAAGGACCAGGCGGCATTGGCGGGGCTGGTGGAGGGCAAGGCCAGCACCGGCGGCGGCGCCACCAGCTGCGGCAGCACCCAGCGCCGGAAGGCCTGCGCGGCGGCGGCACCATTGCAGCCGATCAGCACCAGCGACGGCAGGCCCGCGATCAGGGCGGGCAGCGCATTGGGCACTTCGCTGCCGCGCACGATGTCCGCATCCAGGCTGCCACGCCGCTGGCACTGGCCGATCACATCCCACAGCCCCACCCGCGCAACGGCCAGCGCGTGCAGGCGCTGCGCGTACGGCAGGTCCGCATCGAAACCGCACAGGGCGCCCAGCAGCGGCCAGAACCGATTGCGCGGGTGCGCGTAGTACTGCTGTTCCTGCAGCGATGCCACGCCCGGCATCGAACCGAGCAACAACACGCGACAGTCGTCGTTCACCTGCGCAGGAAAGCCGATGCACAGGTGTTCGACACTCACATCGTCTCCAACAGCATGAATATCAGGACGCATCAAAAACCCCTTTGAAACAGCACTTTCGCGCTGCTCGCTGAACAAGGACAACCATTTTTTAACGCGCGTCGGATTCGATTCATGTTGGGGCGACTACGGTGTCCTCGCCCCGCAACCGGGGGCTTAAAACAAGAAACATCAGGAGATTCCCCCATGCGCTCCATCCGTATTCTGAGCCTCGCCCTGCTGACCTCCGCCGCCTTTGCGCCGGCCGCTTTCGCCCAGGACAGCAGCACCGACACCGCTTCGGGCAAGCATTTTGCCGTGGTTGGCGGCGTGACGCTGCTGCAGCCGAAGAACGATCCCATTGAAGGCGTGAAGAAGGTCGATGGTGGCCCGGCGCCGACCGTCAGCTTCAGCTACTACGTCAACGACAACTGGGCCGTTGAACTGTGGGGCGCCGCCGACAAGTTCGACCACCGCGTGAAGGGTCCGGGCGACGCCCGCCTGGGCAACGTCGAGCAGCAGCCGGTCGCGCTGAGCGGCCAGTACCACTTCGGCCAGGCGGACAACGTGTTCCGTCCGTTCGTGGGCGTGGGCTATTTCCAGTCGGCTTTCAGCAATGAATCGCTGTCCGATGGCACCACGTCGGACATCCGCCTGAAGGATGCCAAGGGCGTGATCGGCACCGTTGGCGTGGACATGAACATCAACTCCACCTGGTTCGCCCGTGCTGACGCGCGCTACATGCGCTCGCGCCCGGACGTGAAGATCGATGGCGTGAAGGTGGGTGAAGCCAAGGTCGACCCGTGGACCGTAGGCGTGGGTATCGGTGCCCGCTTCTAAGCACCTACCCGCTTCACTGCAATAACGCGACGGGCCCTGCGGGGCCCGTCGTCGTTTCCGTCACCCGCATTCTGTAGAGTCGAGCTTGCTCGACTGCCGTTTTCTGTAGAGTCGAGCTTGCTCGACTGTTTCTCCAGCAGTCGAGCAAGCTCGACTCTACCTGGACACACGGGAGCTCCATGCACGAGGTAGACCTGCTGGTGATCGGCGGCGGCATCAACGGTGCCGGCATTGCCCGTGATGCCAGCGGCCGTGGCCTGCGCGTGCTGTTGTGCGAACAACACGACCTGGCCGCACACACTTCCAGTGCCAGCAGCAAGCTGATCCACGGCGGCCTGCGCTACCTGGAACAGGGGGAGTTCGCGCTGGTGCGCAAGGCACTGGGCGAACGCGAAGTCGTTCGCCGCCAGGCCCCGTTCCTGGTGCAGCCACTGCGCTTCGTACTGCCATGGGAACCGCACCTGCGGCCGCGCTGGATGCTGCGGCTGGGGCTGTGGCTGTACGACCACCTGGGCCAGCGCAGCCCTGCCTTCCCTGCGGCACGTGCGCTGGACATCCAGGCCGACCCGCTGGGCGCGCTGCTGCAGCCGCATCTGCAGCAGGGCTTCAGCTATGCCGACGCGCAGGTGGATGACGCACGCCTGGTGCTGCTCAATGCGCTCGATGCCGCCCACCGCGGCGCGCGCGTCCTCACCCGCACCCGCTGCCTGCAGGTAGAGCGGCACGGCACGCACTGGCAGGCGCAGCTGCAGACCGCCGCCGAACCGCCCTTCGCCGTGCATGCCCACGCCGTGGTGAACGCCGCTGGCCCCTGGGCCGGCAGCCTGCTGCAGCAGATGCAGGGCGACAGGGGTACCCCGGCCCTGCGCCTGGTGCAGGGCAGCCATATCGTTCTGCGCCGGCCCTGGCCCGGCCACAGCGCCTGCCTGCTGCAGCAGCCCGATGGTCGCGTGGTGTTCCTGCTGCCCTTCGCCGGCGACCATCTGCTGGTCGGCACCACCGATACCGACTACCACGGCGACCCGGCCCGCTGCACGGTGCTGCCTGAAGAGATCGACTACCTGTGCGCCGCAGCCAGCCGCTATCTGCGCAATCCGGCCACGCCGTCGCAGGTGGTCTGGCACTTTGCCGGGGTGCGCCCATTGCTGGCCGACCCGGACCCGCGCGCAGCACGCCTGAGCCGCGACTACCGGCTGCAGTTGCAGGACGAGGGTGCTGCGGCGCTGCATGTGCTGGGCGGCAAGCTGACCACCTACCGGGTGCTGGCCGAACAGGCCCTGGAGCTGCTGCGCAGCGCCCTGCCGCAGATGGGACCGGCCTGGACGGCACACGGTCCTGCCCTGCCCGGCAGCGACTGGGGAGATGCGGCGCAGGCCCGCCAGCAACTGCAGCAGCGCGCGCCGTGGTTGCCTGCCGGTCTGGCGCAACGCTGGGCCCACGCCTACGGCAGCCGCAGCGCCGAACTGCTGGAGGACGCGCACGATCTGCACGCACTGGGCGAAGATTTCGGTGCGGGCCTGCATGCACGCGAAGTGACCTTCCTGCGCGAACACGAATGGGCACGCAGCGCAGATGACGTAGTGTGGCGCCGGAGCAAGCTGGGCCTGCGCCTGGACTCAGCGCAGGTAGCGCGCCTGCAGACCTGGATGCAGGCCCCGTAGCGTCGAGCTTGCTCGACTCTACAGATCGCAAGCATTCCCGCATCCCCGCAGCCCATCCGCATCCCAGGCACCCCCACACACCGCACCGCCCCTGGCGATGCCGTACGATTTCCCCATCGCCACCGGAGACGCCCCATGACGCCCCGCTACGTGCTGGCCATCGACCAGGGCACCACCAGTTCACGCGCCATCCTGTTCGATCACGCCGGCGATATCGTCGGCAGCGCGCAGCGCGAGTTCGCGCAGATCTTCCCCCAGCCGGGCTGGGTCGAACATGACCCGCGCGAAATCCTGACCAGTGTCTACGCCACACTGACCGAACTGCTCAGCCGCGAACAGATCGATCCGCGCCAGATCGCGGCGCTGGGCATCACCAACCAGCGCGAAACCACCGTGGTGTGGGACCGCGCCACCGGCCAGCCGATCCACAACGCCATTGTCTGGCAGTCGCGGCAGAGCCAGGCCATCTGCGAGCGCCTGCGCGCCGATGGCCACGAAGCACTGGTGCGCGAGCGCACCGGCCTGCTGATCGACGCCTATTTTTCCGCCACGAAGGTGCGCTGGATCCTGGACCAGGTGCCCGGTGCGCAGCAGCGCGCCGAACGTGGCGAGCTGCTGTTCGGCACCATCGACAGCTGGCTGGTGTGGAACCTGAGCGGTGGCCAGGCCCACGTGACCGACTACAGCAACGCCGCGCGCACGCTGCTGTTCAACATCCACACGCTGGATTGGGACGATGACCTGCTGGCGCTGCTGGACATCCCGCGCGCCATGCTGCCGCAGGTATGCGATTCCAGTGCGGTGTACGCACATACGCGGCCGCAGTTCTTCTTCGACCACCCCATTCCCATTGCCGGCATCGCCGGCGACCAGCAGGCCGCGCTGTTCGGCCAGGCCTGCTTCACCCCCGGGCGGGTCAAGAACACCTATGGCACCGGCTGTTTCATGCTGATGCACACCGGCGAACAGGCGGTGCGTTCACGCAACGGCCTGCTCACCACCATCGCCTGGGGCCTGCACGGCAAGGTGGAATACGCACTGGAGGGCTCGATCTTCGTGGCCGGTTCGGTGGTGCAGTGGCTGCGCGACGGACTGCGCATGATCGATCATGCCAGCCAGAGCCAGGCACTGGCCGCGCAGGTGCCCGACAGCGGCGGCGTGTATCTGGTGCCGGCCTTCGTGGGCCTGGGCGCACCCTACTGGCGCAGCGACGTGCGTGGGGCGATGTTCGGCCTGTCACGCGGCACCAGCAAGGCGCACTTCGCGCGTGCCGCTCTGGAATCCATGGCCTACCAGACCCGCGACGTGCTGGATGCCATGCAGTCCGACGCCGGGATCGCGCTGAGCGAACTGCGCGCCGACGGCGGTGCGATCGCCAACGATTTCCTGGCCGGGTTCCAGGCCGACATCCTGGGCGTGCCGTTGCTGCGGCCGCGACTGACCGAGACCACCGCCTTGGGTGCAGCCTATCTGGCCGGGCTGGCAGTGGGCTTCTGGGAAAGCCGCGAGCAGATTGCCGCGCAGTGGGGCCTGGACCGCCGCTTCGAGCCGCAGATGGAGGCGGCCCGCCGCGAAAAACTTTATGCCGGCTGGCAGCAGGCGGTGGCCGCAACGCTGGCCTTCCACGTCGATTGAGATCGGTAGCGCCGGGCCATGCCCGGCGAATCCCGAACCCGCCGGGCATCGCCCGGCGGCCCCCCCCACCATCAGAACGCCGGCAGCACCGAGCCCTTGTACTTGGTTTCGATGAAGGCCTTCACCTGCAGGCTGGTCAGCGCCTTGGCCAGCTTCTGCACGCGAGCATCGTCCTTGTTGTCCGGGCGCGCCACCAGGAAGTTCACGTACGGCGAATCCTTGCTTTCGATCGCCAGCGCATCCTGGGTCGGGTTCAGGCCGGCATCCAGCGCGTAGTTGGTGTTGATCAGCGCCAGGTCCACCTGGTCCAGGACACGCGGCAGCATGGCCGAATCCAGCTCGCGGAATTTCAGCTTCTTCGGGTTGGACACGATGTCACGCTGGGTCGAAAGCGCGTTGGTCGGGTCCTTCAGTTCGATCACCCCGGCCTTGTGCAGCAGGATCAGCGCGCGGCTGTTGTTGCTGGGATCGTTGGGGATGACCACGTCGGCGCCCTCGCGCAGCTCGGCCAGCGACTTCACCTTGCGCGAATAGGCACCGAAGGGTTCGATGTGCACCCCGATCACCTTGGTCAGGTCGGTCTTGCGATCGCGGTTGTAGGCGTCCAGGTACGGCTCGGTCTGGAAGTAGTTGGCGTCCACCTGCTTCTGCACCAGCTGGTCGTTGGGCTGCACGTAGTCGTTGAACACGCGCACGTCCAGCTCCACACCTTCCTGCTTCAGGATCGGCTTGACCACGTCGAGGATCTCCGCGTGCGGCACCGCCGTGGCAGCCACCACCAGCTTCTGTGAGGGTTCGCCGGACTTGCCGCAGGCAGTCAGGGCCAGCGCAGCGGCGAACAGGGGCAGCAACAGGGTCTTCTTCATGGGTGCAGGAGATCTCTCGGGGGGGAGGGTCAGGATTTTTCGTAGTTGCTCAGGGCCAGGTCAAGCAGCGCCTTGGCCTGCTCGCGCAGCATCACCGGTTCAACGATCTCGGCGTCGGAGCCGTAGTGCAGCACATCCATCAGCAGCTCGCGCGAAACACTGTAGGGCACTTTCAGTTCATAGCGGCCATCGGGCAGAAAACGCCCCTGCTGCTTGGAATGCCAGTGTTCGTCTGCCACCCAGCGCGCCGCCTTGGCGCTGAACAGGATGGTCGCCCAGCCCTTGGGCGCGCCGGAGAAGATGCCGTAGCTGGCGCCCAGCTGTTCGTCCAGCTCGGTGTCGGCCACGTCCCTGGCGCCTTCATCCACCACCCGCGCCTTGTACACGCGATCGACGGCGAAACTGCGCAGGGCTTCGCGGTCGTGGTCCCACGCATCCAGGTACCAGTTGTCGCGGTAGTGGGTCAGGCGCTGCGGTGACACGGTGCGCCGGGTCGGCTCGTCGGTGGAGCGGGCGCGGTACTCGAAGGCCAGCTGCTTGCGCTCCAGCACGGCCGAAGCCACGGTGCGGAAACTGGCTTCGTCGAACTTGCGGCCACGGTGCGGAATGACCCGCACGCGGTCCACCGGCCAGCTGGACACTCCGGCCTGGGCGGCCAGCAGGCCCTCGATGCGCTGCTGCAGCGGCGCCAGTACCGACGACAATACGCCGCCGCCGGTGCGCGCCAGCAGGTGCTGCGAGGCCAGCAGGGCATGCAGCTCTTCGGAACTGAGCCACAGCCCGGGCAGTTCGAAGCGGTCGCTTTCATCGGCCTGGTAACGGAAGCCGGCCTCGCCGTCGCCCTCGATCGGCGCCATCAGCGCATCGCGCAGGAAGGCCAGATCGCGGTAGACGGTGGCGCGGGAACACGCCAGCTTGTCCTGCAGCGTCGCCACCGTCACCGGGTAGCGAGCGGACTTGAGCAGACGATGCAGGGCGGTGATGCGTTCGTATCGGTCCATACCCCCGATTATGTCCGAGTCGCGGGCGTTGTGTGGGGGCTTTGGGCTATCGTGGGCGCCCCCTGCCCCATGGACACCCCGATGCGCCGGTTGCCCGCCCTGCCCCTGCTGGCCTGCCTGCTGCTGGCCGGCTGCGATCGCGCCCCCGCGCCCGCGCCTGCTGCCGCACCGGTTCCCGCCGCCAACGCCGCCCAGGCGGTGCTGGCGGCCAGCCAGCGCTTTGCCGCCCTGCGCAGCTTCCATGCCGAACTGGACGTGCGCGGCGGCCCGCGCCCGGTGCGCAGCGCGATGGACTTCGTGGCCCCGGACCGCTTCCGCGTGCAGACCCCGGCCGGTGCGCAGATCATCATCGGCGACACCTTGTTCCTGCAGGCCGAAGGCGCCATCCGCCAGGTGCCGCTGCCGGCCGGCGCCCTGGAGCAGTGGCGCAGCCCACTGCCGGCCGATGCCGATCCGGCCGCCCTGCAGGTGGAGGACCTGGGCAGCCAGACGCTGGACGGGGTGAGCACGCGCCATTACCGGCTGCGCAGCGGCCCCGGCGAACACCTGGACTACTGGGTGGACGACCAGGGCCTGCCGCGGCAGATCCTGCGCAGCGGCACCGCCCAGGACGGCCCCTACCAGCTGCGGCTGCGCTATTCGCGCTTCAACGACCCTGCCCTGCGCGTCGATCTGCCCTGAATAGGCGATGCCAGCAACGGCTGCTGAAGCGCCTGGCAAAGAGGGTCGGCCTGTCATCGGCCATCCAGTATCATCACGGGTTGTTAACCGCTTCGGAGAAGCCTTGATGTCCCTGCGTTTGTCCCTGCTGGTCCCCCTGCTGCTGTGCGCGCCGCTGGCCTACGCGCAGGACGCATCCGAGCTTGCGGCGATGACCTCGCCATGGAGTGGCAGCGGCGGCGAGCTGGGCTTCGCGTCGGCACGCGGCAACAGCAGCACCGAGAGCTTCAATGGCAGCCTGCGCCTGCGCTACACCGATGATGACTGGGTGCACACCATGGACCTGTTCGGCCTGCGCTCCAGTTCCAAGGTGACCGAAACCAACGACGACGGCACCACCACGCGCCGCACCAACACCACGGCCAACCGTTACACCGGCAGCGCCGGCAGCGCGCTGCAGCTGGGCGAGCACCGCCAGCTGTCGGCCAAGGTGCGATTCGAGCGCGATGACTTCGCCACCTACGACCGCCGCAGCTCGTTCGGCCTGGGCTACGGCACCCGCCTGTGGAATACCGAACGCTTCTCCTTCGACGCCTTGATCGGCCCGGGTGTCAGCCGCACCCACAGCACCGAAGACGACAGCACCCGCACCGGCCTGATCGGCCAGGGCCAGTTCGAGCTGAAGTATTCGCTGACCGACAACACCGATCTGATCAACAACCTGCTGGTGGAATCGGGCTCGTACAACACCTTCGGCCAGAATGACTTCGGCGTGTCGGTGAGCATGAACGAGCATCTGGCGCTGAAGGCCGGCTGGCAGGCGCGTTACAACAGCGACGTGGCCGACGACAAGCGCAAGACCGATACCCTGACCACGATGAACGTGGTCTACAAGTTCAAATAAGAAACGCTTCTGTAGCGTCGAGCCATGCTCGACTGCCTGGCCAACAGCAGTCGAGCATGGCTCGACTCTACAGAAGAAGCAGTCGAGCAAGCTCGACGCTACGGAATCCCGGTCCGGTCAGACGTTCAATAGTTCGCCGGCGCCGGCATCCAGCAGCATCTTCGCCACCTGCTGGCCCAGTGCATTCGGATCGCTGCCCGGCCCGACTGCCTCGGCCCGCACCGCGCGGCCGTCACTGGCGCTGCCGACCAGGCCCTGCAGGTGCAGGTCCTCCCCCTGCCATTGCGCGATGGCCGCCACCGGCACATGGCAGCTGCCATGCAGCGCACGGTTCATCGCCCGCTCGGCCTCCACGCAGGCGCGCGTGGCCGCATCGTCCAGGCCGGCAAACAGAGCCATCAGACGCGCGTTACCACCATCGCATTCCACCGCCACCGCACCCTGTGCCGGCGCCGGCAGCCATTGCGGCGGCTGCAGGCGGGCCACGATGCGATTGCCCAGGCCCAGACGCTCCAGCCCAGCCACTGCCAGCACGATGGCGTCGTAGCCGCCATTGTCCAGCTTGGCCAGGCGCGTGTTCACGTTGCCGCGCAGGTCGAGCAGATGCAGGTCTGGGCGCAGTGCACGCAACTGGGCCTGGCGGCGCAGCGACGACGTGCCCACGCGGGCACCGATCGGCAGCGCATCCAGCGAGGCATAGAGATTGGAAACGAAACCATCGGCCGGATCGTGCCGGGTCAGCATGGCCGGCAGCGCAAAAGGCGCATCCAGTTCCATCGGCACATCCTTCAGCGAATGCACCGCGCAATCGGCTTCACCGCGCAGCATGGCCAGCTCCAGTTCCTTCAGGAACAAGCCCTTGCCGCCGATGGCGGCCAGCGAGCGGTCCAGCACCTCATCGCCGCGGGTGCTCATCGGTACCAGTTCCACGTGCAGGCCGGGATGGGCCTGGCGCAGGCGGTCGGCGACGTGTTCGCTCTGCCAGAGGGCGAGCGGGCTCTTGCGGGTGGCGATGCGGACGGTTTCCATCAGCACATTATCGCGCCTCCGGCGCGGATACGGCCAACGGCGAAGCCCCTCGTGGCGTCGGCTGATTGGATCTATCGCGCGTGGCCGGGGCGGTGGGGTCAGGCGGGGACGCCGTTAACCCATCCATGGGGGCTTGGCCGCGGCATCCATGCCGCGGACACCCCGCCTGACCCCACTGCCCCGGCCTCTGACAGTTTCCGTGCGCCGCCGCCACGGAAGATCAAAAGAAAAAGCAGAGCAACAGCAACAGCCGGTGACCTCCGGGGTCAGATCCCTTTTCCGCAGGAAAAGGGATCTGACCCCTCTTTCCCCGCCCGATAACAACTCGGCTCTTGCCGTCCGACGCCGGGAAGTTCCAGCGGTGTGGCGCATCGCGCCTCCGGCGCGGATACGGCCAACGGCGGAGCCCCTCGTG
>NZ_DAMBCN010000026.1:67197-70061 GCF_032056425.1 Stenotrophomonas sp. | reverse complement strand
ACCAGGGTAGCGCCGGGCCATGCCCGGCGAGGCGTCGGACATCCGGCGCATTCAGAAAGCACATCGACGTTAAAGAGAAAGGGGGTACGGCCGATACATCCTCCGTGCACCTCCCGAGAACGTCCATGTACTCACGCATTTTCATCCGTCTGGCCGCCCCCCTGGCTCTGACCCTGCTGCTCCCCTTCGCCATCGGCTTCGAATGGCCGGCCGCCCTGCGCTGGGCGATCCTGACCACGATGACGCTGAGTTGGCTCGGCTTCGCGTGGTGGACCACCCGTGCGCAGGCCCATCGTTCCCCGGAACATGCCCGTGTCCTGCGTGAGCAGGACCAGCTGCTGACCGAACTGCGCAGCTTCGTCGGCAACGAGATCGACGGCTCGCGTGGCGAAGTCGAACGGGCCCGTGACTTGATCCGCCAGGCGGTATCCAGCCTGGGAGGCAGCTTCGATGCCATGAACCGCAAGTCCCGCCAGCAGAGCCAGGCCCTGTCGCGCATCGTCGACCGCGCCGGCGACGAAGGCAGTGCCGGACTCGATGTCGCCCGCTTCGCCCAGCACGCCAGCAACCGCATGGAACAGCTGGTGGAAGCGCTGGAACAGGTCAGCGGCCAGAGCAGCACCACCGTGCAGCACATCGACCAGATGGCGCAGCACCTGGACGGCATCTTCGCCCTGCTGGAAGACGTCAAGTCGATTGCCGACCAGACCAACCTGCTGGCGCTGAACGCGGCCATCGAAGCAGCCCGTGCCGGTGAAGCCGGTCGTGGCTTCGCGGTGGTGGCCGACGAAGTGCGCAACCTGTCCGAGCGCTCGACCACGTTCAACGAACAGATCCGCAAGCTGGCGCACAGCTCCAAGGACGCCATTGCCAAGGTGCGCGAGACCGTCTCGCACATGGCCTCGCGTGACATGGACCGCTCCCGCGAAGCCCGCCAGGAAGCGGCGACGATGCTGGACAACGTGGCGCAGATCAACGCGTCGCTGGGTGACGGGATGCGCGAAGTGTCCGAGTGCGCCCGTTCGATCGATGGCAGCGTGGCCGAGGCCGTGCGCGCCCTGCAGTTCGAAGACATCGCCACCCAGGCGCTGGGCGGCGTGCACACCCATCTGGATCGCCTGACCGCGATCAACCGCGAGGCGGTGGCCCTGCAGGAGCTGCTGCACCGCAATGGCGGCGTGTTCGACGAAGAGATCGCCACCGCCCTGCAGCGCACCGGCAACCGCCTGCGTGACCTGCGCAGCGAATGGGAACGTCCCCCGCACAAGCCGGTTGCCCAGCAGAACATGGGCGCCGGTACGGTCGAACTGTTCTGATCCTGATGTCCGCTGCCTTTTCCGGCAGCGCCGAAGGCCCCGGTTGTTCCGGGGCCTTTGCCTGTACGCTACCTCTGGACCACGCCGACCCGCGCAGCATGACCCTGATCCGCGCCCTGCCCCCCATCGATGCCAGCCAACGCCCGCGCAACCCGAGTGTGCGCGAGCAGTTGCAGCAGCTGGAGGATGTAGCGCGCGAAGAGATCGAGGAGCTGCAGCGTCTGGCCGATGCCCGCCCTGTCCCGCCCGCCCAGGCCGACGCCCTGATGAGCCTGGCCTGGGATCTCGGCCTGGGCGGCGACGCGTTGTAGATCCACGCCATGCGTGGATGGGCCTGAGCGGCCATCCGTGATTTCGGATTTGTTGCATGGCCTGGCTCCTCGACGAAGCACAGACTCTTGGCTCTTCCGTCCAGAGCCTGATATGCCGATCAACCTTGAAGACGCTCGAGAGGATTTCGAACAGTTTCTGATCCTCATGGATGATCAGATCGACTGGCTGGTCGAGCAGGCCCAGGACCACGGCATCGTTCTTGACGGCAGTCTGGAGAGCTTCGATCACCTGGAGTGTCTTTACACGTCGATGGCAGCGACGCTGACCCAGGACGACCGCGCTGCACTGCGGGTGGTCTTCGCCCGCTATCTCGGCGATAGCGTCAGGGAACGTTACGGAGGGCAATGGACCCTGCCGCTGGACGACCCCAGGGACATCAGCTTCAACATGCCGGTCATTGTGGGGCACTCAACCTGTCCATGGCTGGAGTTCAATCCCATCCACACGATGCTTGCCTTTTCCCTCCGGAAGGGACCCGGGTTGATTCGACGCGTCGTCGGGCACAGCGTTGATCCGCAGATTCTGGTTCTCAGCGATCTGGTGGAGAAT
This sequence comes from Stenotrophomonas sp., assembly GCF_032056425.1. Classification (GTDB taxonomy): domain Bacteria; phylum Pseudomonadota; class Gammaproteobacteria; order Xanthomonadales; family Xanthomonadaceae; genus Stenotrophomonas. Next base: position 67,863 of record NZ_DAMBCN010000026.1, on the reverse strand, counting down.
GACTGACCTGTAACGGCAAGGTGACCCTGAGGTCATCCACGCATGGCGTGGATCTACAGGATTGACGCGACGCGATGGCGTCTGGGCCGCTGTGGCATGATGCCCCGGTCCCGTTCATGGAAGACCGATGGCCATCGCCCTGATCGCATTGATGCTGATCGAGTTGTTGCTTCTTTTGGCGTGGGTACCGCTGTTCTTCCGCACCGGCATCGTACTGTTCAACCAGCGCATTGCCGCGTCACCTGACGACCTCAAGCACCTTTCGCTGGGCGGGCTGGAACGCGACATGCCGATCGAACGGTGGGCACGCCTTTCATTCCGCGCGCTGGCCGATGGCAGCGTGGCGTTCCGCGAAAGCTTCGCACCGGGTTTCGGCGGGCGCTACTTCCCGCTGATGCACGGCCAGATCGTGGTGGACACGCGGCGCCGCGAAGTACGTGTGTTCGGCCGCTGCAGCTGGTTCGCACTGGTGCTGGCCGTGCTGCTGGTGCCCATCGTGCTGCTACGCCCCGTGGCGTGGCCGATGCTGGCGGTGCCGTCGCTGTTCTGTATCGGCTACCACATCCAGCGCCGGCGCTACGCCAATGTCGTCGAAGCAGTACGCGCAAGGGTGCGCAACGAATTTCCCTGGCAGTTCAAGGCCCCACCGTAGATCCACGCCATGCG
>NZ_DAMBCN010000026.1:0-67097 GCF_032056425.1 Stenotrophomonas sp. | reverse complement strand
TGGATGCGTGATGCCAGCACACGCAGGCGTGCCAACCAAGGTTGGCACCTACCAGAGCTGACGCCGTGCGTGGATGAGTGATTGCGCGCGCACGCGTGCGTGCCAACCAAGGTTGGCACCTACCAAAGCTGACGCCATGCGTGGATGCGTGATGCCAGCACACGCAGGCGTGCCAACCAAGGTTGGCACCTACCAGGGCTGACGCCGTGCGTGGATGGGTGATTGCGCGCGCACGCGTGCGTGCCAACCAAGGTTGGCACCTACCAGAGCGGTGCGACGCGGGTGGCGTCAGCGGGCCAGGGCGACTTCGTTGCCGGCGTGCTGCTGGCGCAGCCACTGCGCCAGGTCGCGCGGGCTGAGCGGGCGTGAGTACAGATAACCCTGTATTTCGTCGCAGCCCTGGCGGCGCAGCATGTCTTCTTCCTGGTGCGTTTCCACGCCTTCGGCCACGACCTTCATGCCCAGGGCGTGGCCCAGGTGCACGATGGCCTGGGTCACTTCGGCGGTGCCCGAATCGTGCAGCATGCCCTGCACGAAGCTGCGATCGATCTTCAGCCGCCCCACCGGGAAGCGGTTGAGGTAGTTCAGGTTGGAGAACCCGGTACCGAAGTCGTCCACCGCCAGCGGCACGCCATGGCGTTCCAGCACGTCGAAGCAATGGCGCAGCACGTCGGTGTCACGGATCAGCGCGGATTCGGTCAGTTCCAGCTCCAGCCGCTGCGGCGGCCAGCCGTGCGCGTGGCAGATGTCGATCACGCGCTCGGCGAAGCCACGGTCGCGCAACTGCACGGCCGAGACGTTCACCGCCACGCGATCAAAGCACAGGCCGGCACGATCCCACGCCGCCGCTTGTCGGCACGCCTCGTTCAGTACCCAGTCGCCGATGCGGACGATTTCGCCGCACTTCTCGGCAATGGGTATGAACTCGGCCGGGCTGCAGTAGCCAATGCCCGGCCGGTGCCAGCGCAGCAGCGCCTCGATGGCGGGCGGTTCGCCGTTGTGGGCGTGCAGCAGCGGCTGGTAGGCCAGGCTGAATTCTTCGCGCTCGATCGCGCCGTGCAGGCCGTGTTCGATCTCCAGGCGGCGCTGGATGCGGGCCAGGGCGTCCTGGCTGTAGTACTGATAGGTGTTGCGCCCCGCTTCCTTGGCCGCGTACATGGCCGCATCGGCTGCACGCAGCAGGGAATCGAAATCGGTCTGCGACTCACCCAGCATGGCGATACCCACGCTGGCGCCCACCTTGAGCGAGGTATCGCCACGGCGCAGCGGCTCGGCCAGCGAGCCGATCAGCTTGCGTGCCACGTGGCCGGCATCCTCCGGCTCGGCCAGGTCACGCAGCACGACGATGAACTCGTCGCCACTGAAACGGCCGAACAGGTCGTTGTTGCGCAGGTTCTGGTGCAGGCGGGTGGCGGCGGCCTTCAGCAGTGCATCGCCGGTGGCGTGGCCGAAGCTGTCGTTGATGTTCTTGAAACCATCCAGGTCGATGAATAGCATGGCCAGTGAGGTGCCCCGGTCACGCGCCTCTTCGATGGCTTCGGCGGTCTGTTCGCCCAGCAGCACCCGGTTGGGCAGGCCGGTCAGCAGATCGTAATGGGCCAACAGCTCGATGCGCTCGCTGGCCTCGCGTTCGCGGGTGATGTCACGGAACAGGACCACGTAACGCGCCGGCAGCCCGTCGCGCCGATCCAGTTCGATCAGCACCTGCACCCAGACGCGCAGGCCCGATTGGCGGTAGAAGCAAAGGTCCAGCTGCTCGGGCAGCCCGCCATTGGAAATGCGGCCGAGCGCGGCCTCGAACGCGTTGCGCGAGTCCTCGGTGTACAGCGCCAGCGCCTGGTCCAGGGTGATCGGTTCCTTGCGCAGGCCGTGGATTCGGTAACACTCCTCGGTCCACTGCATGTTCCGGGTCGACACCTCGATTTCGCAGCCGCCGATGCGTCCCAGCGCGGACACGCGGTTGAGCAGCTCGGTGCGCCATCGGATCAGCGCATCGGTCTGGTGCTGTTCGGTGATGTTCTGCACCTGGCCGAGCAGGCGCTTGGGCTGCCCGTCCATGTCCAGCAGCGGCTGCATCCACAGGCGCAGGTGCTGCGAGGGTTCGCTGCCCCGGGTGAGTTCCAGATCCAGGTTCGCGGCCCTGCCATCGCGCCACAGCCGTCGCCACGCGGCACGCAGCGCGCCGCGGGAACGTGGATGCAGCTGTTTCAGCCAGCGCCGCTGGCCGGGCACACTGCCCTGCTCCAGCGCCAGCAGCGAGCGCAGCTCGGGCGACCACCAGAAACGGTGGTTCTGCGGGTCGAACGACCAGCTGCCCATGCTGGCGATGCGCTGGGCCTCGCTCAGGTGCAGCTGCTGTTCCTGCAGCAGCGCTTCCAGCTGCTTCTGCTGTTCGATATCGGTATGCGTGCCGACCATGCGCAGCGGCTGGCCATCGGCGGTGCGCGCCACCACCCGGCCACGATCGAGCACCCAGCGCCAGTGTCCATCGCCCTGGCGGAAGCGGAACTGAGCGCTGTACTGCTCGCTGTGCCCGCGCAGGTGCTCGTCCAGCACCGCGCGCACATCGGCGATATCGTCCGGATGCACCCGGCCCAGCATTTCGGTGGCATTTTCATCGCCGAGGGCTGGGGTGCGCAGCACGCGGTCGGTAGGAATGTCCCAGTCCCACAGGCTGTGCCCTGCACTCTCCAGGGCCAGTGCCCAACGCCCGCCGCCGGTAAGCGGCACCGGTTCGGGCACACTCAGAGTGAAGGCCATCAGGTTGCCGCTGCCATCGTGCACGGCGCGCAGGTGGCCATCGTAGTGGCCCTGCGGCCCGCCCGGCAGCGAGCACGGCACGATGCCTCCGTCGGCCGCCAGCAGCCGCAGGTCTTCCAGCATGGGCGCATAAGCCGCCAGGGTGGCCGGCAGCCCATGCTCGCGCGCGGCCGGATTGGCCGCCAGCGGACGGCCACTGCGGTCGACGATGACCAGTGCCGACGCGAGCGGATGCTGCAGCAGGCTGGCGATGATCCCTTGGTCCACGCGATCTAGCTCCGGAAAGACGCGCCCGACAGCGGGGCATGCAGTCCTTAACGGCCCGCTGCGGGGATAATTGAGTGGTCATCGCGCACCCGCGCGGTAAGATGGCTGGCGCCCCTCCCTACTGCCCCTGCCCATGCCCGCAGACCCGACCGGCACCGACCCTGATTCCGCCCTGCGGATGGCGCAGTCGCTGCGGCGCGACCGCCGCCGGGTGGTGCTGAGCTATCTGATGATGGCGCTGGCGTGGATCATTGCTTCCGATGGCGCGGTGAATGGCTTCGCGCTGGAGCCGCAGCAGGCGGCCTTCTGGCAGAGCGTGAAGGGGGCGTTCTTCGTCTTTGCCAGCGCCGGCCTGCTCTATCTGCTGCTGCGGCCCCTGGCCGAACATGTGTTGGCTACCCATGCCCGCCTGCAGACGTCCGAAACGCGCCTGCGGCAGATGTTCGAAGGCAACCCTGGTCCGATCCTGGTGTACGACCTGGACAGTCTGGCCATTCTGGATGCGAACCCGGCGGCCTGCCAGGCGTTCGGCTGGGAGCGCGAGGAACTGCTGGCCCGCACCATCGAGATCCTGTGGCCGCCCGGCCAGGACCAGGGGCTGCAGACCAAACTGGAAGCGATCCGCGAGGCCCCCGAACAGCTGTGCACCCTGCGCGCACAGTTGCAGCTGCGCGATGGCAGCCTGCGGCAGATGGAGCTGCGGTCCAATGCCATTGACTACGACGGCCGCAACGCCCGCCTGCTGATCGCCATCGACCGCACCGCCGAGGACCTGGCCCAGCTGCGCCGTGACCAGGCACTGGCGCGGGTGGAAGAGGCCCACGAACTGGCACGCATCGGCGCCTGGGAACTGGACCCAGCCAGTGGCCTGGGCCGCTACTCCAACCAGGTCTACCGGCTGCTGGGCCGGCGCCCGCCCGAGGCGCGACGCTGGCACCGCTTCGATGAACTGCTGGTGCCGGCCGATCCGGCCACCGCCGCGCAGGCCGAACAACTGCTGGCCGACCTCTGTGCCGGCGAACCGGTGCAGGTGGACGTGCTGCTGCCGCTGCTGGCCATGGATGGGCGTGCGTTGATGGTGCACCTGCGTGCGGCCAGTGGTCGCGACGAAGCCGGCCGCGAACGCGTGCTGGGCACGCTGCAGGATGTGACCGAACGCGAGCAGTCGCGACGCCTGCTGCGCGAACGCGAGGAGCAGTTCCGTGAACTGGTGCGGGTACTGCCCGACGGCGTGGTGATCCTGTCCGAAGAACACGTGCTGTATGCCAACGCCTGGGCCGCGGGCCTGTTCGGCTACGGCAGCCATGCACTGCTGGGCGAGCCGCTGTCGGCGCTGGTGAACGGCGCCGACCTGGCGCGTGTGCGCGCCCAGTTGCGCGCCGGCCAGCCCCAGCACAGCCCGGGCCACAGCAGCGTAGCGGTCATGCAGCGTGCCGATGGTCGCCATTTCCATGCGGGACTGGCGGTGGGCGACGTGCGCTACGGCGGCCGCGACTGCAAGCTGCTGATCGTGCGCGACCTGAGCGAAGCCGAACGTACCCGCAGCGCGTTGGAGAACAGCAACCGTGAACTGCAGGCCATGGCCGGTCGCCTGTTCTCGCTGCAGGAAGACGAGCGCCGTGCGATCTCGCGGGATCTGCATGACGATATCGGTCAGGCGATCACCGCCATGAAACTTTCCGCCTATGCCGCGCAGGATGAACAGGACCCTGCCCGCCGGGGCGAGGATCTGGCACAGATCGTCAGCCTGGCGGACACCACCGTGGCCAAGCTGCGCGACATCTCCACCCTGCTGCGCCCGCCGCAACTGGATGCACTGGGCCTGGAGGCCGCGTTGAGCTGGCAGGCACGGGTGCTGTTTCGCTCTTCGCCGGTGGAGCTGCTGGCCGAGATCGACGCACTGCCGACCCGCCCTGACAACAGCATCGAGCAGGCCTGCTTCCGTATTGCGCAGGAAAGCCTGACCAATGCCCTGCGCCACGCGCGCGCCAGTCAGGTGCAGCTGCAGCTGCGCGATCTGGGCCAGCGCGGCCTGCACCTGCAGATACGCGATGATGGCGAGGGCTTCGATCCGGATGGACCGCGCGGCCTGGGCCTGATCGTGATGCGCGAGCGCGCGCAGAGCGTGGGTGGCCACGTACACATTGCTTCGGCACACGGCGCCGGCACCCTGGTCGACGTCCACCTTCCCTATCAGGCCGCCATGACGGCGGCCGTCGAGTCTCCGGAACACTGAGCCATGTGGAACCCCAATCTGCCCCCGGTCAGCATTGACGATGCCCCCGACCGGCTGGGTGCCGGCAATCCCGAACTACAGGCCATGGTGGCCGAAGCCGCCTCCGGCGGCACCCCGCTGATGTTGATGCATGTGGACATCGATCACTTTGCTTCGGTGAACGAGAACATGAGCGCGGAGGTCGGTGACCAGGCACTGGTGCTGGTGGCCCAGCGCCTGCAGTCGTATCTGCGCGGGCGCGGCAAACTGTGGCGGCACGGCAGTGATGAATTCCTGATCGCCGTGCCGCGTACCGCCGACCTGCCGCTGCCTGAAGATTTCGCCGAGGAGATCCGCCAGCAGATGGAACTGCCGCTGTCGGTGCTGCCGTACACGCTGTTCATGACCGGCAAACTGGGCGTGAGCCTGTGCCCGGAACATGCCAGCAGCGCCTCGCGGCTGCTGGACCACGCCGAAGATGCGCTTTACCAGGCCGCGCGTGAAGGCGGCAATGCGGTGCGTATCCATGCGGTGGATACCCCGCCCAGCGCACACAGTGAAAGCATCATTGCCCGGCAGATCGTCGATGCCATTCCCAATGGCGAACTGAAGCTGCGCTACCAGCCGCTGGTGAGCGCGCGCGACGGCCACGTGGTGGGCATGGAAGCGCTGCTGCGCTGGCAGTCGCCCACCCTGGGCATGCTGGTACCGGAACGCTTCATGCGCACTGCCGAGCGGCTGGGCATCATCGTGCAGATCGGCACCTGGGTGCTCGAAGGCGCACTGAAGCAGGCCCGCCTGTGGCGCGACCAGGGCTTCGACGATTTCACCATTGCGGTGAACGTGTCGACCCTGCAGCTGCTGCGCCCGAACTTCTTCGCCGAAGTGATGTCGCTGATGCAGGCCGCAGGTGTGCCGGCGCACATGCTGACGCTGGAGATCAATGAAAGCGCGCTGACCAACAACGTGAACTTCGTGCACGAAACGCTGGCCAACCTGCGCAACGAAGGGATCAGCCTGAGCCTGGACAACTTCGGCACGGGCGATTCCAGCCTGAGTGCGCTGGTGCGCTACCCGGTGGACAAACTGAAGATCGACCGCAGCTTCATCAAGAGCGCTCCGGCCGGCAATCGCGAGGCCGCCATCGCCCGCGCGATCATTGCCATGGGCCACCAGCTGGGCATGACCGTCATTGCCAATGGCGTGGAATCGCAGGCCCAGCTGGGCTTCCTGCGCCGCAACGACTGCGATGTGTTCCAGGGCTATCTGTTCGGCGAGCCGATGTCGGCCGATGCCGCCGGCATGACCCTGCGCCGCCGCTACCTGCGCCCGGAGGCCTTTGCCGAAACGCGCCCGGATCGCACGCTGCTGCTGCTGGATGACGAGGAGAACGTGCTGCGTTCGCTGGTGCGCCTGTTCCGCCGTGACGGCTACCGCATCCTGGCCGCAGGCAACGTGCGCGACGCCTTCGACCTTCTGGCGATCAACGACGTGCAGGTGATCCTGTCCGACCAGCGCATGAGTGACATGAGCGGTACCGAGTTCCTGGGCCGGGTGAAGATGCTCTACCCGGACACGATCCGGCTGGTGTTGTCCGGCTATACCGATCTGAACACGGTGACAGACGCGATCAACCGGGGTGCGATCTACCGCTTCCTGACCAAGCCGTGGAACGATGATGAGTTGCGCAAGCACATCCACCAGGCATTCCGTACGTATGAAGAGCAGCGCCGCAGCAATGCGGGCCCGGCGCTGGCCGAACCGCTGGAGGGCGGCGAGGACCGTTCTCCGCTGCGGTGACCGATCTGTAGAGTCGAGCCATGCTCGACTGCGGCAAAAAGCAGTCGAGCATGGCTCGACCCTACAGAAGCAAGATCAGCGCGGCTGCTTGATCGGCAGCACCACGCGGAAGCGCGAGCCGACCCCGGGAGTACTGTCCAGGTCGATGCGGCCGTGGTGCTTGTTGATGATGCTGTAGGAGATCGACAGGCCCAGCCCGGTACCACTGCCCACCGGCTTGGTGGTGAAGAACGGATCGAAGATGCGCTGGCGCAGCTCGGGCGAAATGCCGCCGCCGGTATCCTCGAACTCCACCCACACCATGTCCCCGTCCACGCCGGTACGCACGGTGATGGTGCCGCGCTCAGCAATGGCGTGACCGGCATTCAGCAGCAGGTTCATGTACACCTGGTTCAACTCGGACGGCAGGCATTCCACCAGGGGCAGCTGGCCGAACTGGCGCTCCAGGGTCACCTTGTACTTGAGCTCGTTCCAGATGATGTTGATGGTCGATTCAAGGCCCGCATGCAGGTCCACCAGCTTCCATGACTCGTCGCGGCCGGAATACGAGAAGTCCTTCAGGTCGCGCACGATGCGGGTCACCCGCTCGATGCCCTCGCGCGACTCGGCCATCAGCTGGGGCAGGTCGCGGCTGATGAAATCGATGTCCAGGCGATCGCGGATATCGTCGATCTCTGGAATCAGCGCCTTCGGATCGGGCGCGCGCAGGGCGCGCTCGTACGCTTCGATGACCGTGAACAGGCTGCGCAGGTATTCCTGCAGGCTGCCCAGGTTGGAGTGCACGTAACCGATCGGGTTGTTGATCTCGTGCGCCACGCCCGCGGCCAGCTGGCCGATGGACGCCATCTTTTCCGACTGCAGCAGTTTTTCCTGGGTGCCGTTCAGGCGCAGATAGGCCTGGCGCAGTTCGGCGTGGCGCTGCTGCAGTTCGCGTTCGTAGTCTTCCTGCCCTTCAATGCGCTGGAACAGCGCCAGGTAATGGCTCTGTCCGCCTTCGCCATGGTGATACAGATGGGCGATGACCACGCCCTCGCCCAGCGGCAGGCTGCCGCTCCAGGCGCCCTGTTGCCGGGCCTGCTCAAGCGCGTCAGGCGGCAGCAGTTCGCGCAGGCGCTGCGCCGGCGCCGCCGCGCCGTCGGCGTTGCCCAACAGGTGCTGGGCAGCCGGATTGGCCAGCGCCACCTGCCCATCGGCAGTGAACAACAACAGCCCTTCGCGCAGGCGCTCCAACAGGGCCTGCAGCACGGGCTGGGAAGGAAGGGGGGCAGTAACCAGGGCGTTGGCGGCAGACACGGCGACTCGGGAGCTTGCGAACAGGCGCCCAATATACGCGCTCCGGCTGCGGGCCACAGCCCGCCCGGCAGCGGCCAGCGGCCGCCCGGGAATCAGGCGACGGCCAGCGGCCGGCGCGCGGTAACGGTGTGCGACTGGCCCTTGGCGTCGTAGGCCGAGGCGTCTTCGGTGCGGCCGAGCTGCCGCAGCGCCCAGTTGACCTCGCGGCGGCGGCGCGACAGCAGCACGCCGTTGGCGCGGTTGCGCTCGGCCAGCGCCTGCAGCTGTTCGCCCTGCCCCACCGGCGGCGTGCCTTCCAGCGCACGCAGCGCCTCCAGCTTGGCCCCGGTGGCCCGGATCAACGCATGCACGTCGTGCTCAACCAAGGCCTGGCGTTCAACGTCCAGGGCCTCGGCAAGGCGCTGCAGCGGCTCGCTCATCGCCGCGCTCATCCCTGCAGCTGCTGGTCCAGCTCGAGCATGCGCGAAGCGATCGCGTCCGGATTGATCTTGTAGGTGCCGTTCTGCAGCGACTCGCGCACGGCGGCCACGCGCTGGGCGTCGATCGCCGGGGCGGTGCTCAGGTCGCGCTCGATGGCCTGCAGGTTGGTGGCTTCGCCGGTCAGGCGCAGGCTGTCAGCTGCTTCCACCGGGCGGGCAGCCGAATCGCTGCTCACGCCGGGCTTGCTGGCCGGGGTCGAAACGCCGCGCAGGGCCTGCGGGATCTGCAGATTGCCGTCGATTTTCTGGCTCATGGGGTGTCCTGGAGTTGCCGTACACAAGGGATAACGGCCGCTGGGCCGTGATCTTTAGGGATTTTCCAAACTTTTTCAACGCGCCACGATTACGTCACCGGCCGCGTCCACCACGCCCTGCACGATGCGGCGGGTGGACAGGTTTTCGACCGAAACGCGGTCGTTGTGGCCGGCATCGCCGAGGGCGCGGCCGGCAATACGCACTTCCACCGCGCCGGTGCGGGCGACCAGGGCCACATTGTCTCCACGCTTGATGAGACGTTGTGCCAGCAAGTCGTTGGCCGATAGCAGGCTGCCTGCCGCCAGCGGACGGCGCGCAATGCGCCCCACCGCCGCAGCCGGGTCAGCCAGCACCGCGCCGGCAATACGGGCCGCGTCACGCTGGGCAGTGCTGATATCGGCCGCACTGAGGGTTTCTCCAGTGGCAATGCCACGGGTCAGCACCAGCACCGTCTGGTTGTGCCGTACCTTCACCGGCACGAACAGCCGCCAGCCCCCGGCATCGGGGCAACTGACCTCCACGGTGGTGTTGGCGGTGGGCTGTACTGCCAAGGCCTTGCCGCAGAGAGGCAGGCGCAGCGCATCGGCCACCACGGCCTCGCCTTCGCTGCCCACAGGCAGCGTGGACAGGGCGGCTGAGCGGATGCTCGCCACCGGCTGCCACTGCGCGGCCTGCGCCCACGGCGTAGCCAATGCAAGCGCAGCGGCTACTAGTAATGTCATCCGGCGCATGGCGCCTCCTGGGTTCGCTGGGACCTGGCCCGAAAGGATGCAAGCGCTGTGCCAGCCCACCCCTGCAGCGTCGAGCTTGCTCGTCGTCCTTCTGTAGAGTCGAGCGGTGCTCGACTGCACGGCACATCAGTCGAGCATGGCTCGACTCTACAAGAGGCGGAAGTCGAGCAAGCTCGACTCTATGACCGGGGGGCGGCATCACATTCCCCTCAAGTTCGGTGGCCACCACGCCGATACAGCAGCCATGTCCCATGACCTGCTCAACCGGATCGACCAGCGGACCCGACTGGCCGGCCACAATCGCCTGGCGCTGCTGCTGTTCCGTCTCGGCGGACGTCAGCTTTTTGGCGTCAATGTCTTCAAGGTGCAGGAAGTGCTGCGCCGGCCCGAGCTGTTCCAGGTGCCAGGCCTGCCCGGCCAGTTCGCCGGCGTGGCCGACGTGCGTGGCCGCTCGGTACCGGTGCTGGACCTGGGCCTGGCCATCGGCCACCCCGAGCGTGAACCAGACGCCGACACGGCCCCCGGCTACCTGGTGGTGACCGAGTTCAACCGCTCGATCCAGGGGTTCCTGGTGAGTGGTGTGGAGCGCATCGTGAACATCGCGGTGGAGGACATTCACCCGCCGCCGGAGCTGGGCGCCGAATCCAGTTACCTGACGGCTGTCACCCGCTTCCAGGGTGAACTGATCCAGGTGATCGACGTGGAAAGCGTGCTGGCTGATATTGCCCAGGTTCGCAGCGAAGCCGTACTGGACCCGGCCATGGCCATGCCGGCCGACGCACCGCAGCTGCAGGTGCTGGTGGTGGATGACTCGCGCGTGGCGCGCCAGCAGATCCGCAGTGTGCTGGACCAGCTGGGCGTGGGCGCCACCCTGCTTTCCGATGGCAAGCAGGCGCTGGACCACCTGCTGCAGATCCACGCCTCGGGCGAAAACCCGGCTGAGCGGTACGCCATGGTGATTTCCGATATCGAAATGCCGGCCATGGACGGCTACACGCTGACGACGGAAATCCGGCGCCATGCCGGTCTGTCCGGGCTGTATGTGCTGCTGCACACCTCCCTGTCAGGCGTATTCAACAATGCGATGGTCGAACGCGTGGGCGCCAATGCCTTCGTGGCCAAGTACTCGCCGCATGAACTGGCAGACTTCGTGCTGGACCGCCTGCGCAAGGTAGCGATGGCGGCCTGAGGCCGCCCACGGGGTCAGACCTGCGCAGGGGCTCTGGCCCCCTCGCCCTGCCCCTGCCCCGTTGGGGTCAGAGCCCCTGCGGGGATCTGACCCCTTCACGCGTTTGGCACACCACTTGCAGCTTCCCGGGCAACGTTCCTGTGGGAGTGCATCGTGCGCAACCTGATTACCGATTACCTGGGCGTCCACGCCCAGGCCATGCCGTTGCGCGAACAGCGCATGAAGCTGATCGCCAGCAACCTCGGCAACGCCGACACCCCCGGCTACAAGGCCCAGGACCTGGACTTCGACGCCGCCCTGCGCCACGCCCAGGGGCTGGATGCCAACGGCCTGATGAACACCACCCACGAGCAGCACTACGAAATCAGTAGTGGCCTGAACCCGTTCCAGGTGGCCCGTGAAGGCGTGCAGCCCAGCCTGGACGGCAACACCGTCGACCCCGATGCAGAGCGCGCCGCTTACGGCCGTGCTGCCCTGGAATACCGCGCCTCGCTCAGCTTCGTCGAGAGCAAGGTGCGTTCCATGTTGACTGCGATCACGGGGCAATAAGCCATGAGCAACCTGCCGATCTTCGATATCGCCGGTTCCGCGCTGCAGGCGCAGTCGGTGCGCATGAGCACCATCGCCTCCAACCTGTCCAACGCTGACAGCATCGCCGGTTCTGCCGACGCGGTGTACAAGCCGCTGGAGCCGATCTTCCAGGCCGTCACCAGCAAGACCGATCCGAACATCACTTCGGTGAAGGTCAAGGAAATCAGCCAGAGCGAAGCCGCGCCGATCAAGCGTTACGAGCCGGGCCACCCGCTGGCCGACGCCGAAGGCTACATCTACCAGCCCGACGTGGATCCGGTGGCGCAGATGGTCAACCTGATCTCGACCTCGCGCAACTACCAGGCCGGCGTGGAAATGCTGACCACCGCCAAGGAACTGGCCCTGGCCACCCTGACCATGGGCCGCTGAGGCCCGCTGTACCGGACACCGCCATGACCACTGCCGTCAACAACCAGACCAACCAGGACGTCTACGCCGCACTCGGCCTGAACGCGCCCAACAGCACCAATACCAAGAAGAAGAACACCCTGGACCAGGCCGACTTCCTGCGCCTGATGACCGAACAGCTGCAGCACCAGGACCCGCTGAAGCCGATGGACAACACGCAGATGGTCGCGCAGATGGCGCAGATGTCCACCGTGCAGGGCATCACCGACCTGAACTCCACCGTCAAGGGCTTCCAGGAATCCATGGCCAGCGACCAGGTGCTGCGTGGCGCCGCCCTGGTCGGCCACGAAGTGCTGGTGCCTTCAGAAAAGCTGGTGCTGGAAGAGGACGGCACGGTGAGCGGCACGGTTGCCGCCCCCGCCGCTGGCATCGTCACCGTTGATGTGACCGACGCCAACGGCGCCAAGGTCACCTCCATCAGCGTGGAAGCCAAGGCCGCAGGTGAGGTGTCGTTCCAGTGGGACGGCAAGGATGCCAACGGCAACCGCATGGAGCCGGGCAAGTACTCCATTGTCGCCAACCACGTCGACACCGCAGGCACCAGCACCAAGCTGTCCACCTACGTACAGGCGCCGGTTGAAAGCGTGACCGTCGGCTCTGACGGCCTGTATCTGAACCTGAAGGGCCTGGGCACGGCCCCGATCGACTACGTGCTCCGCGTCAGCTGAGCCGCACAACCCGCATCTACCAGGAGCATCCCATGGGCTTCAACATCTCGCTGTCCGGCATCAATGCCGCCAACTCCGACCTGAGCGTCACCGCCAACAACGTCGCCAACGCCAACACTACCGGCTTCAAGGAATCGCGCGCCGAGTTCGCCGATCTGTTCTCGGCCACCAGCTATGGCCTGGCCAAGAACCAGGTAGGTTCGGGCGTGCGCGTCTCCAACGTCGCCCAGCAGTTCATCCAGGGCAACAACGAACAGACCGGCCGTGGCCTGGACATGGCGATTTCCGGCGAAGGCTTCTTCACCATGAACATGAACGGTGCGCGGGTCTACTCGCGCGCCGGCAATTTCCAGACCGATCCGGCCGGCTACGTGGTAAACCCGCAGGGCGCGCGCCTGCAGGTGTTCGCGCCGAACGCCGACGGCACCAACTTCGATGCTGGCCGGCTGGTCGATCTGCAGCTGCTGACCACCGACAGCCCGCCCAAGCAGACCAGCGAAGTCAAGGTGGGTTTCACCCTGCCGGCCAACGCCAAGGTGCCGACGGTCAACCCGTTCGACCCGACCGACTCCAACAGCTACAACCACTCCAGCGGTGGCATCACCGTGTATGACTCGCTGGGCGTCAGCCACACCCAGGTGTCCTACTTCGAAAAGCTGGCCGGCGTGAACCAGTGGCGTGTGCACAACTACGTCGATGGCGTGGCCGCGGGGACGCCGACCAACCTGACCTTCGACAACGCTGGCAAGCTGACGGTGCCCGCCAACGGCCAGATCAGCCTGGGCACCTTCACCCCGCCCACCGGCGCCGGCGCCCTGAACATGACCCTGGACGTGTCCGGGTCGACCCAGTACGGCGAGAAGTTCGCACTGCGCAACACCCAGCAGGATGGTTACGCGGCCGGCAAGCTCAACGAGGTCACCGTGTCGGAAACCGGCGTGGTGTTTGCCCGCTACTCCAATGGCGATGACAAGGCACTGGGCCAGGTGGCGCTGACCACCTTCAACAACACCCAGGGCCTGGAGCAGAAGGGCAACAACCTGTGGGTGGAGACCTTCGATTCGGGCACCCCGCGCACCAGCGCGCCGGACACCTCCAACATGGGCAAGATCCAGGCAGGCGCGCTGGAATCGTCCACCGTGGACCTGACCGAGCAGCTGGTGAACATGATCGTGGCCCAGCGCAACTTCCAGGCCAACGCGCAGATGATCACCACGCAGGACCAGATCACCCAGACCGTCATCAACATCCGTTGATGAGGTGCTGACCCTGTCACGGAACTCCCCGCATGGATAAAGCCCTTTACGTGGCGATGACCGGTGCCCGCGCCTCCCTGCAGGCGCAGGGTACGCTCAGCCACAACCTCGCCAACTCGGACACCCCCGGCTTCAAGGAAGCGCTGGCCAACACCGAAGCCTTCCCTATCCGTGGGCCGGGCTATGCCTCGCGGGTGGATGCGCTGCACGTCGACGCCGGCTTCAACCGCAGCGCCGGCGCGCAGCACATCACCGGCAAGCCGCTGGACCTGTCGTTGCAGACCGGAACCTGGCTGGCCGTGCAGGCCACCGATGGCAGCGAAGCCTACACCCGGGGGGCCGCGCTGTCGGTTACCCCCAACGGCCAGCTGGTCACTTCCAGCGGCCGTGCGGTGCTGGACGACAACAACAACCCCATTGCCATTCCGCCCTACCAGGCGATGGAAGTGGGCAACGACGGCACGATCTCGATCATTCCGCAGGGCGAAGGCCCGCAGACCATGGCCATGATCGGCCGCATCAAGATCGTGCAGGCGCCGGACGAACGACTGGAGCGCGGACTGGATGGCCTGTTCCGCAACAACGACCCGCAACAACCCTTCGCCCAGGCACAGGGCGCCACCGTGCACAGCGGCCAGCTGGAAGGCAGCAACGTGGACGCGGCCGGTGCGCTGGTGCAGATGATCCAGTTGCAGCGCCAGTACGAAATGCAGGTGCAGGTGATCAAGCACGGCGACGACAACGCACGCAGCGCCAACAGCCTGCTGCGCCTGGGCGGCTGACGGAATTCCGGCGCCGGCTGCGGCCGGCGTTGGCACACCGCTTGCACCACCTCCACCAACGGCCGCACCGCGCGGCCCGCTTCAGCCAGACAGGATTCCGAAGATGAACCAGGCATTGTGGATCGCAAAAACCGGACTGGATGCGCAGCAGACGCGCATGTCGGTGGTTTCCAACAACCTCGCCAATACCAACACCACCGGTTTCAAGCAGGACCGCGCCAGCTTCGAAGACCTGCTGTACCAGCAGGTGCGCCAGCCCGGCGGCGCCAGTTCGGCACAGACGCAGCTGCCGACCGGCCTGCAGCTGGGCACCGGCGTGCGCGTGGTGGCCACCTCGAAGAACTTCGAACAGGGCAGCCAGCAGCAGACCGGCCGAGCGCTGGACGTGATGGTCAACGGCCGCGGTTTCTTCGAAGTGCAGCTGCCCGATGGCAGTTCGGCCTACACCCGCGATGGTTCGTTCAAGATCAACCAGGACAGCGAGCTGGTGACCAACACCGGCTACCCGGTGCAGCCGGGCATCCAGATTCCCGAAGGCGCGCAGTCGGTCACCATCGGCAGCGACGGCACCATCAGCGTGAAGATGGCCGACGACGCCGCATCGGTGGAAGTGGGCGCGCTGACCCTGACCGATTTCGTGAACCCGGCCGGCCTGCAGGCCCGCGGTGAAAACCTGTTCCTGGAAACCACCGCCTCGGGCCCGGCGCAGAACGGCAACCCCGGCCTGAACGGTCTGGGCACCGTCGTGCAGGGTGCGCTGGAAGGCAGCAACGTGAACGTGGTGGAAGAGCTGGTGTCGATGATCGAAACCCAGCGCGCCTACGAAATGAACGCCAAGGCCATTTCCACCACCGACGCGATGCTGGGCTACCTGAACCAGAACGTCTGATCGAGGCCATCGGGATACCGCCATGTCGTCCATCACTACCCTCGCCCGCACCGCGCTGTGCTGCGCCATTACTGCCCTGTTGGGCGGCTGCGTGATCGCCGGCGACGTGCGCCCCTACCCGGCCATGGCGCCGGTGCAGCCGATCGTGCCGATGCAGGCACCGCCCACGGCCGGCGCCATCTACGCCGCCGGCCCGACGCTGAACCTGTATGCCGACCGCCGCGCGCGTGATGTCGGTGATCTGCTGACCATCACCCTGCTGGAAAACACCACCGCGCAGACCAGTGCAAACACCGCCACCAGCAAGGAATCGGGCCTGACCATCGGCTCACCCTCGCTGTTCGGCGCGCCGGTTACCCTGGGCGGCAAGGACATTCTGAGCGCCAGTGCCAACGGTGAGCGTGAGTTCACCGGCAAGGGCAACAGCGCGCAGAGCAACCGCCTGCAGGGCAGCGTGACGGTCACGGTGGTACAGCGCCTGCCCAACGGCAACCTGGTGGTACAGGGGCAGAAGAACCTGCGCCTGAACCAGGGCGACGAACTGGTGCAGGTGCAGGGCATCGTGCGCCCCGGTGACATCAACCAGGACAACACGGTGCCGTCCAGCCGCGTGGCAGAGGCCCGCATTGTCTACGGCGGCCGTGGCGCGGTGGCGCAGTCCAACGCCATGGGCTGGCTGAGCCGCTTCTTCAATTCGGCGCTGGCGCCGTTCTGAGTATTGTCATGAAACTCTTCTCCTCTTCTTCCTGGCAGCGACGCGCGGCGGCGCTCTACGGGTCATTCATCCTGCTGTTGGCCATGGCGGCCCCCGCCAGTGCCGAGCGCATCAAGGACCTGGCCCAGGTGGGCGGTGTGCGCGGCAACGCGCTGGTCGGTTACGGCCTGGTAGTGGGTCTGGATGGCAGCGGCGACCGCACCAGCCAGGCACCGTTCACCGTGCAGAGCCTGAAGAACCTGCTGGGCGAGCTGGGCGTGAACGTGCCGGCCAACGTGAACCCGCAGTTGAAGAACGTGGCCGCCGTGGCGATCCATGCCGAACTGCCGCCGTTCGCCAAGCCCGGCCAACCGATCGATATCACCGTCTCGTCGATCGGCAACGCCGTGTCGCTGCGCGGTGGTTCGCTGCTGATGGCGCCGCTGCGCGGTGCCGACGGCCAGATCTACGCCATCGCCCAGGGCAACCTGATCGTGGGCGGCTTCGGCGCCCAGGGCAAGGATGGCTCGCGCGTTTCGGTGAACGTGCCCAGCGTGGGCCGCATTCCCGGCGGCGCCACCGTTGAACGTGCCCTGCCCGATGTGTTCGGCGCCAACGGCGAGATCACCCTGAACCTGCACAACAACGATTTCACCACCGTATCGCGCATGGTCGGCGCGCTGAACAACGCCTTCGGCGAAGGCGCCGCGCGCGCCGTGGACGGTGTGACGGTGGCCGTGCGCGCGCCGACCGACCCGGGTGCACGCATCGGCCTGCTGGCACGCATCGAGAACCTGGAACTGACCCCAGGCAGCGCACCGGCCAAGGTGGTGGTCAACTCACGCACGGGCACCGTGGTGATCGGCCAACAGGTGCGCGTGGGCCCGGCGGCAATTTCCCATGGTTCGCTCACCGTGACCATCCAGGAAAACGCCAACGTGAGCCAGCCCAACGCGCTGGCTGGTGGGCAGACCGTGGTGACCCCGCAATCGACCATTACCGCCACCAACGATGGCAGCCGCATGTTCAAGTTCAACGGCGGCACCAGCCTGGACGAGATCGTACATGCGGTGAACGCAGTGGGCGCTGCACCCGGCGATCTGATTGCGATCCTGGAAGCACTGAAGCAGGCCGGTGCGCTGAGCGCCGAGCTTGAGGTGATCTGACATGCGTATCACCCCCGCCCTGGAGTTGAACCCGACGCAGCAGAACGACCCGGCCAAGATCGACAAGGTCGCACGGCAGCTGGAAGGCCAGTTCGCGCAGATGCTGGTCAAGAGCATGCGTGATGCCAGCTTCGGCGATTCGCTGTTTCCGGGCGAGAACAAGGTCTTCCGGGACATGTACGACCAGAAGATCGCCGAGACCCTGACCCGCGGCAAGGGTCTGGGCCTGCACGAGAGCATTGCCCGGCAGCTGTCTGGCAACCAGGGCGCGGCGCCGGTACTGGATACGCGCGTCGACCCGGCCAAAGCAAGCCGTGCCTACCAGCTGAACGCACCGGCGCAGGCGCCGTCGCTGCCGCTGGAGGATGCCAGCAACGCGCTGCGCATCCTGCAGCAGATGTCCGCAGGCGTGCAGGACGGCGCGCAATCGTCGGTGGCCCCGATGGAACAGGCGCTGGACCTGATTGCCGGCCGTGAAAGCAGCAGCGCACACCGTGCGCTGGGCACCGAGGATCCCTACGCGGGCAGCATCGGGGGTGCCGACTGGGCCGCCGCCAGCGACCAGTGGGCGCCCACCGCCAGCAACCGTGGCAGTACCGGCACCGCCGCCGACGCGCTGGCCAGCCGCACTGCCGTGGCCCAGCTGGGCGCCCATACCCCGGAAGGCTTCGTGGCAAGCATCTGGCCGCACGCACAGAACGCCGCAAGGGAACTGGGCGTGGATGCCCGCGCCCTGGTCGCCCAGGCTGCGCTGGAAACCGGCTGGGGCAAGCGCCAGATCAAGCATGCCGACGGCAGCACCTCGCACAATCTGTTCGGCATCAAGGCCACCGGCTGGAAGGGCCAGAGTGCCATGGCGGGCACGCACGAGTACGTCGATGGCGTGCGCCGTAACGAAACCGCCGGCTTCCGCGCTTACAGCTCGCCGGCGGAAAGCTTCGCCGATTACGTGCGCCTGCTGAAGACCAGCCCGCGCTACCAGCAGGCCTTGCAGGCCGGCACCGACGTGCGGGGCTTTGCCCGCGGCCTGCAGCGCGCCGGCTACGCCACCGACCCGAGCTACGCCGCCAAGATCGCCGCCATCGCCGGCGGCCCGACCATCGAGCGCGCCGTTGCAGCCGTGACCGATGCCGGCGCCCGCCTTGGCCAGACCT
Organism: Stenotrophomonas sp.; assembly: GCF_032056425.1. Taxonomy (GTDB): domain Bacteria; phylum Pseudomonadota; class Gammaproteobacteria; order Xanthomonadales; family Xanthomonadaceae; genus Stenotrophomonas. The sequence goes on along the minus strand of NZ_DAMBCN010000026.1, from coordinate 48,500 downwards.
TCGCCAGCACCGCAACCGCGGCGCTGGGTATCACCCGCCGTTGAGGAACCCCATGTCCAGCGTCCTTTCCACCGGTACCAACGCCCTGCTCGCCTTCCAGCGTGCCCTGGCGACGACAAGCCACAACGTCGCCAACATCAACACGCCCGGCTACAGCCGGCAGAAGGTCGACTTCGCCACCGCCGACACACAGAACTTCGGCTACGGCCAGGTGGGCAACGGTACCCGCATCGTCGACATCCGCCGCGCCGCAGACCAGCTGGCGATCTCGCGCCTGCTCGACAGCAGCGGCGAGCTGGCGCGGCTGCAGCAGCTTTCCACCATGGCCGACCGCGTCGACGCGCTGTTCTCGGATACGGCCACCAACGTATCGGGCATGTGGTCCAACTTCTTCGATACCGTCAGTGGCCTGTCCTCCAACGCGGCGGGCACCGCCGACCGGCAGAACATGCTCGACAGCGCCAACGCGCTGGCCAACCGCTTCCAGCAGCTCAACACCCATCTGAACAACCTCAACGGCGAGGTCAACAACGGGCTGATCGGCGGCGCCACCGAGGTCAACCGCCTGGCGTCAGAGATCGCGCAGATCAACGGGGCCATTGGCACCAACATCGCCGGCGCTGCGCCTGACCTGCTGGATCGCCGCGACCAGCTGGTCGCGCAGCTGGTGGGCTACACCGGTGGCACCGCCGTCATCCAGGACGGCGGCTTCATGAACGTCTACACCGCCGGCGGCAACGCCCTGGTGGTGGGCACGACGGCATCGAAGGTGACCACGGTCGCAGATCCCTACCTGCCCGAGCGCCTGCAGCTTGCCCTGCAGACCCAGAGTGGCACCATCACCCTGGACCCGAAGGCCGTAGGTGGCCAGATCGGCGGCCTGATGGAGTTCCGCGACACCGTGCTGACCCCGGCCCAGGCCGAACTGGGCAAGATGGCCGTCGGCCTGGCTGAGACCTTCAACAGCAGCCACCGCAACGGCGTGGATCTGTACGGGCAGATGGGCGGCGACTTCTTCAACCTGGGCACGCCGCGGGTCACCGGCAATACGGCCAACACCGGCAGCGCGACCATCAGCGCCAGCTACGGTGACCTGTCCAAGCTGGACGCGCAGAACATCGTGCTGAAGTACGACGGTACCCAGTGGCAAGCCAGCCGCGCCGATACTGGCGCCACCATTCCCATGACCGGCACCGGCACTGCTGCCGATCCGCTGGTCATCAGCGGCGTGGAACTGGTGGTGGGCGGAACCCCGGCCACCAACGATCGCTTCCTGCTGCAGCCCACCGCTGGCGTGGCTGGCAGCCTGAGCGTGGCGATCACCGATGCGTCGCGCATTGCTGCCGCCGCCGCCATCAAGGGCGCCGCTGCGCTGGCCAACACGGGTACCGGAAAGCTGAGCGGCGTGACCGTGACCGACGCCGGCAATGCCAGTCTGCGCAACCCTGCCGCGATCGTGTTCACCTCGGCCACCACCTACACCATCGATGGCGGCGCGCCGCAGACCTATACGGCCGGCCAGACGATCAGTGCCAACGGATGGAGCTTCGTGCTGGACGGTGCGCCCAAGACCGGCGATACGTTCAACATCACGCCTACCCCGGCCGGCTCATCGGACAACAGCAACGCCATCGCCCTGTCCAAGGTTGAAGATGCAAAGGCCTTCAACGGGGGCACGGTCACCCTCAACGGTGCATTGGGTGGATTGACCACCCAGGTGGGCGCCGCCGCGCGTTCGGCCGAGTACTCGCTGAGCGCCCAGCAGGTCATCACCGACCAGGCGCAGTCCGCGCGCGATTCCATTTCCGGCGTCAACCTGGACGAGGAAGCGGCCGACATGCTGCGCCTGCAGCAGGCCTACCAGGCGGCCTCGCAGCTGATCTCGACGGCCGACAACATGTTCCAGACCATCCTGCAGGCGGTGCGTTGATGAACAACCGTATTTCCACCGGCATGATGTTCAGCCAGTCGGTGTCGCTGATGATGTCCAAGCAGGCAAAGCTGAGCCACCTGGAACAGCAGATCGCCACCGGCAGCAAGATCGTCACCGCCAAGGACGACCCGGTCAACGCCGGCGCCGCCGTGGGGCTGGATCGCACCCTGGCAGCGCTGGAGCGCATGAAACTCAACGCGGGCAACGTACAGAACCGCCTGGGCGTGCAGGAAAATACCCTGGCGCAGGTAGGCGACATGATGGGCCGCATCAACGAGCTGACCATCTACGCCAATAATCCGGCGCTGGCCCCGGCCGACAAGCAATCGATGGTGACTGAAATCAAGGCGATCCGGGACAACCTGCTGTCGCTTGCCAATTCAAGCGACGGCACCGGCCGCTACCTGTTCGGCGGTACCAACGACAGCAACCCGCCGTTCTCGCAGGTAGGCGGCAGCGTGGTCTACAGCGGCGACCAGACCCAGCGCCAGGTGGAAGTGGGGCCGGACACGTACGTGCGTGATGCACTGCCGGGCAGCGAGGTCTTCCTGCGCATTCCCACCGGCGACGGCTTCGTGGATGGTGGCCCCGCCGCGGGCAACACCGGTACCGGGGTGCTGACCAACATCACCCGCGATGGCACCGACAACTGGAATGGCCAGGCCTTCAGCGTCCGCTTCACCGCGGCCGACACTTACGAGGTGCTGGACGCCGGCGGCACGGTGGTTGGAAATGGCACGATGAAGTCTGGCGATGACCTGGTGGTGAACGGCGTGCGCCTGCACATTGATGGCACCGCTGCCGCCGGTGACAGCTTCTCGGTCACACCGTCCAGCAGCCGCGACATCTTCGGCACCCTGGATTCGTTGATCGGCGCACTGGAAGCCGACTCGGGAACGCCACAGAAGCTGGCCGTACAACAGAACGCGCTGCAGAGCAGCCTGCGTGACGTGGCGCGTGCGGCCGAGCGGATGATCGACGCCCGTGCCTCGGGGGGCGCACAACTGAAGGCGCTTGACAATGCGGCGGACATGCGTGAATCCAACGGAGTGACCCTGAAGACCACGCTGTCGCAGATGCGCGATCTGGACTACGCCGATGCGCTGAGCCAGTACCAGCTTGAGAACACTGCACTGCAGGCCGCGCAGACCCTGTTTGCGCAGATGCAGCAGATGTCGCTGTTCAACAAGATCGGCTGAGCCGACGGGGCCCGTCCCCTGCCCCGCTGAACCTGACAAGGCCGCGATGCCCAGCATCGCGGCCTTTTTCGTTTGCGTTGCGGGTGTGCGGTAACGCCAGGACATGCCCGGCGAAGCACATCTCCATTCAGCTTCGTCATGCAGCGCCGATACATCCAGTGGCGCCGGTCGGAACCATCCCCGACCGCCCATTCCGGGGTCCTCCCCGCGCTGCCCCAGGGCAAGCGAAACCCCGGAAAAAGCAGCCTCGCGCGACGAATTACAGCCTCATCGAAATTCCCGCCTAAAGGTTGTTGACAAAGCGCCGTTATTCATTTGGCAACGGCGAAGCACACAGCCAAACAAAAAAAACAGGCGGCGCTTCGTTTCATTCACCAACGGGTTCCATATAAGAGGAGACGACCCCATGGCACAGGTAATCAACACCAATACGATGTCGCTCAACGCTCAGCGCAACCTGAGCACCAGCGGCAACTCGCTGGCCACCACCATCCAGCGCCTGTCGTCTGGTTCGCGCATCAACAGCGCGAAGGACGACGCCGCCGGCCTGGCGATCTCGGAGCGCTTCAGCACCCAGATCCGCGGCCTGGACGTGGCCATCCGCAATGCCAACGACGGTATCTCGCTGGCCCAGGTCGCCGAAGGTTCGCTGAGCGAAGTCGGCAACGACCTGCAGCGTATCCGCGAACTGGCCGTGCAGGCCTCCAACGCCACCAACTCGGCCAGCGACCGCAAGGCCCTGCAGGCCGAAGTGACCCAGTTGATCTCTGAAGTGGACCGCGTTGCCAAGCAGAGTGACTTCAACGGCACCAAGCTGCTGGACGGCACCTTCACCAGCCAGCTGTTCCAGGTGGGCGCCAATGCCGGCCAGGCAATCGCGATCAACAGCGTAGTGGATGCCAAGGCAGACACGCTGGGCGCGGCCACCTTCGCCAACGTCTACAACACCCAGGCCATCGCTGCTGACAAGGCTGCTGCGGATACGACCTTCTCCGGCCTGCAGATCGAGATCACCCCGCCGGGCGCTGCCGCGGCCACCACCATCAAGATTGCCGACTTCACCGTGAAGGCTGGCGAATCGATCACCGCCGCAACGGCTGCCGCCGTGAACAGTCGCCTGGGTGAAACCGGCGTGATGGCCAAGCTGGACGCCGGCAAGATCTCCCTGCACTCGGCTGTGGCTGGCCAGGAGTATGAACTGTCGGTCAGCGCCACCCCGACCACCGGCGCAACGGCAGTGGATGCCACCTTTGCCAATATCGGCCTGCAGCAGGTTGCCCTTGGCGCCGGTGGCACGCTGACCGGCGCAACCGCCCGCCACGTCGAAGACCTCAACGTGAGCACGGTCGAGGGTGCCCAGCAGGCCCTGTCGATTGTCGACAAGGCCCTGGAATCGGTGAACAGCGTGCGCGCCGACCTGGGCGCCATCCAGAACCGCTTCACCTCGGTGGTCGCCAACCTGCAGACCTCGACGGAGAACCTGTCGGCCTCGCGCAGCCGCATCAAGGACACCGACTTCGCCAAGGAAACGGCAGAGCTGACCCGCACCCAGATCCTCCAGCAGGCCGGTACGGCGATGCTGGCCCAGGCCAACCAGGTACCCCAGAACGTGCTCAGCCTGTTGCAGCGCTGACATGAGCCGCCCCCGAAGCACGTCGGGGGCGTCTGACCCAACTCACGTGCAACCGCTCAAGGACCTCTCCTCATGGCACAAGTCATCAACACCAACACGATGTCGTTGAATGCTCAGCGTAACCTGAGCACCAGCGGCTCCTCGCTGGCCACCACCATCCAGCGCCTGTCCTCCGGTTCGCGCATCAACAGCGCCAAGGACGACGCCGCCGGCCTGGCGATCTCGGAGCGCTTCGGCACCCAGATCCGCGGCATCGACGTTGCCATCCGCAACGCCAACGACGGCATTTCGCTGGCCCAGACCGCAGAAGGTTCGCTGTCGGAGATCGGCAACAACCTGCAGCGCATCCGCGAACTGTCGGTGCAGTCGGCCAACGCCACCAACTCCAGCAGTGACCGCAAGGCCCTGCAGGCCGAAGTAACCCAGCTGGTTTCGGAAATCGACCGCGTTGCCAAGCAGTCGGACTTCAACGGCACCAAGCTGCTGGACGGTTCGTTCTCCAGCCAGCTGTTCCAGGTCGGCGCCAATGCTGGCCAGGCAATCGCCATCGACAAAGTTGTTAATGCAAAGGCAGATGCGCTCGGTAGTAGCGTATTCGACAGCAACACCATCACGCTCGCAGCGGGAACGCCAGGTGTCGCAGGCCAAGAAGCAAAAATCACGGGCCTCAAGATCAGCGGTGGCGGCCTTCCGACTACAGGCGTAGACATCGGAACGGTTTCCTTCACCAGCACGGGGGATGCAACGAAAGATCTGGCAGAGGCAAACAAAGCTACTATTGCCGCTATTAACGCCAAGATCGGAGAGACCGGCGTATATGCTGAGCAGGTTGCCGGCGCTGCTCCGACCGATCCGGTGCAGATCAAGCTCACCTCCGTGAAGGAAAGCGTTGACAAGGACGGGAAGTTCAGTGGCTTGCAGATCACTGCAGCGGCAGGCGTCGCCACCTCAACGGCAATTGATGCAGCAGCTGCTCACACTGCCCCCCCTGCAACTGGCGGTACGCAGCTGCTGAAGGACGTCAAGATCGATACTGTGGCAGGTGCACAGCAGGCGATGGAAGTGATCGACAAGGCCCTGGGTGCGATCAACAGCACTCGTGCAGACCTGGGCGCCATCCAGAACCGATTCACCTCGGTTGTCGCCAACCTGCAGACCTCGACGGAAAACCTGTCGGCATCGCGTAGCCGCATCAAGGATACCGATTTCGCCAAGGAAACCGCCGAACTGACCCGTACCCAGATCCTGCAGCAGGCCGGCACGGCCATGCTGGCTCAGGCCAACCAGGTACCGCAGGGCGTGCTCAGCCTGCTGCGCTAAGCGCTTCCGTTCGCTGACCGGGCGCCATCCAATGGGGACGCCCGGCTCCTGATTCACGCTCCACCTCCGCCAAAGGAAATGCACCATGGCACAAGTCATCAACACCAACACGATGTCGCTGAATGCTCAGCGGAATCTGAGCACCAGTGGCAGCTCGCTGGCCACCACCATCCAGCGCCTTTCGTCGGGCTCGCGCATCAACAGCGCCAAGGACGACGCTGCCGGCCTGGCGATCTCGGAGCGCTTCGGCACCCAGATCCGCGGCATTGACGTTGCCATCCGCAACGCCAACGACGGCATTTCGCTGGCCCAGACCGCAGAAGGTTCGCTGTCGGAGATCGGCAACAACCTGCAGCGCATCCGCGAACTGTCGGTGCAGTCGGCCAACGCCACCAACTCCAGCAGCGATCGCAAGGCCCTGCAGTCAGAAGTCAACCAGCTGGTCAGCGAGATCGACCGTGTCGCCAAGCAGAGCGACTTCAACGGCACGAAGCTGCTGGACGGTTCGTTCTCCAGCCAGCTGTTCCAGGTTGGCGCCAACGCTGGCCAAGCCATTGCAATCGACAAGATCGTGGATGCAAAGACTGCTTCGTTGGGCGGCGCCCAGTTCGCTAGCGGCAAGCTGTCGGTTACGATCCCGGGCGACGATACCACTGCCGCGACGATCAGCGCCCTGAGCATAACCGACAGTAAGGGCAATGAAGTAAAGTTCGACACCCTTAAGGTTGAGCCAGTGGGTACGGCGGCGGCAACCCAGAAGGCCGCAGCGACCGCCCTGGCCGCACAGATCAACGGGAAGATCGGCGAGACCGGCGTGTACGCCGAAGTGAACGCCGCAGGCACCGGACTGGACCTCAGCTCTGTAAAGGACAGCGTCGACAAGGACGGCGCTTACAAGAGCTTCGCCGTTGCTGCCACGGGTGCAACGTATGTGGACGATGCGACCGTTGGCACCCCCCCGGCGGGCCCGCCGGCCAGGAAGTTTACTTCCGACCTGGACATCTCCACGGTGAAGGGCGCTCAGCAGGCACTGGACATCGTCGACAAGGCCCTGGGTGCGATCAACAGCACCCGTGCAGACCTGGGCGCCATCCAGAATCGATTCACCTCGGTTGTCGCCAACCTCCAGACCTCGACGGAAAACCTGTCGGCATCGCGTAGCCGCATCAAGGATACCGATTTCGCCAAGGAAACCGCCGAACTGACCCGTACCCAGATCCTGCAGCAGGCCGGTACGGCCATGCTGGCCCAGGCCAACCAGGTACCGCAGGGCGTGCTCAGCCTGCTGCGCTGATCCACGGCAAGAAGGTGCCGCTACCGTCGGATCATACCGACGGTAGCGGCAACCAGAAGGACAAGGCACCCACAGATGCCGGCCATGCCCGGCCCGGGAACACCCCGAACCGGCTTGGCATCGCCCGCCCCTGCGGACCTCTCTTTCAGCGCTGTACTTTTGACTGCACGTACCGGGTGGCTTCGTCTCCCCCCGATTGTCAGTAGCCTGATCCCTCCCCTGCCTTGGGGGAGGGTTTTTTGCAGACCCCTAGCAGCCTGCGGTGAACCCACCCGCACCCTGCCCCTTGCCTCCTGCAACCGGCGTGCCAGAACCGCCTGTCAGGCAGTGGCACAGGACCTGCATCAACGAAGTCCTCAAGACCCGGCGGCGCAGGCCGCTATTTTCGTTGACGACGGGCCACCGCACCGCGGGCGGGCCCGGCTACCAGGAGAAACGACGTGGCAGACTTTGGATACGGTGGCATTGGCTCGGGCCTGGATATTTCCGGCATGGTCAGCCAGTTGGTGGCAGCCGACCGCAAGCCGGCAGACAATGCCCTGAACCTGCAGCAGTCCAAGGCAAAGCTGCAGCTTTCGTCGGTGGGTACCATCACTGCCGCGTTCGACAAGCTGAAGACCTCGCTGACCGCGCTGAAGGCCTCCACCGCCTTTGACACCCGTACCGTGACCGCCAGCAAGGGCGGCACCAACAACGCTGACGAGATCCTGACGGCGTCGGTGGCGCTCTATGACGTGGGCACGACCAAGGCCGCTGCGTCCAACGGCACGCACAAGGTGAACGTGCTGGAACTGGCGACCGCGCACAAGCTGATTGCCGAAACGTCGGTGCCGAAGACCCAGGCGTTCGCCGCCGGAACCTTGACGCTGACAGTTGGCGTGGGCGACAAGGCCAAGACCATGAACGTCGAGGTCGAGGACGGCGACACCCTGTCAACGATCCGCAACAAGATCGATGCCGCCGGCCGCAAGGAAGGCGTGCAGACCACGCTGATCAGCTCGGGTGACAACCAGTACCTGTCCATCGCCCAGGAAAAAACCGGCGCGGCCAACGCCATCAAACTGGAATACGCAGGTAGTGATCCGGGCCTGACCTCGCTGGTCGGCAGCCTGAAAGAGAACACTGCGGCGAAGGACGCCAAGCTGACCATCGACGGCGTGGAGGTTGTCAGTGCCAGCAACACGGTGGCTGACGCGGTGCCCGGTCTGACCCTGAACCTGAAGATGAAGGGTGAAAGCACGGTCACCATCAGCACCGACACCGCTGCCGCCACCAAGGTGATGCAGGAGTTCGTGACCGCGTACAACGCGGCGCTGGCGGCCATCAACACCGAAACCGCCTACGACACGAAAACCAAGGAAGCGTCGTCGCTGACCGGCGATGCGCAGATGCGTGGCGCCATGAGCCAGCTGCGCGCCCAGATGAGCAGCATCCTTAAGGACCTGTCAGCCGAAGGCCTGGACCCGAAGACCCTGGGCCTGCAGACGCGCGGCTACCCCAATGCCGACGGCAGCCTGGTGCTGGACACCACCAAGTTCGCTGCCGCACTGGCCAACCAGCCGGAGCGGATCCGCCAGGCAATCACCGGCGACACCGGCGGCGCCGGCAAGCTGTACACGATGGTCGACGGCTATGTCAGCACCACGGTCGGCAAGGAAGGCGCCTTCGTGTCGCGCACCAACAGCCTGAACAAGACGCTGACCGACATCGACAAGCGCCGCGCCGACCTGGACACCCGCATGGAAGGCGTTGCAGAGCGCTACAAGAAGCAGTTCCTGGCGCTGGACACGCTGATGGGCAAGCTGCAGCAGAGCAGCAGCGCCCTGTCGCAGCAGTTGGCCCAGCTGAGCGGCTGATTGCAGGCGAACATGGCTCAAGTTTGGCCACGTTCGCACCGATAACAGAAGCATCAGCAATCACCGCAGTGCCGCCGGTACGGATCCTGACGATCCGTCGGCGGCACACAGCGCAAGGGAGAATCACGAATGTACGGTTCCAGCCGTCAATACGCCGAACAGTATCGCCAGGTAGGTGTGACCAGCGCGGTCGCCGATGCCGATCCGCACAAGCTGGTGGCCCTGCTGCTGGCCGGTGCGCTGGAACGCGTGCGTCGTGCAATGGCCAGCCTTGAACGCGGCGACCAGGCCGGAAAGGGCAAGGCGATCGGTGAGGCCTGTGCGATCGTCGGCCACCTGAACGGTTCGCTCGACCATGAAGCCGGCGGCGAGATCGCCGGCAACCTTTCGTCCCTGTACGACTACGTGCTGCAGCGGCTGACCGAAGCGAACCTGCACAATGATCGGGTGGCCCTGGATGAATCGCTGCAGCTGTTGAGCGAGATCGACGGTGCATGGAACGCGATTCCGCAGGAACAGCGCCGGCCGGCGGCGGTGACGCCGTGAGCCTGAACGATCTGCACGCGCAGCTGGACGCCTTTGAAAAGGCGTTGAACGAAGATGCCTTCGAGCAGGCCGACAGCCTGCTGGACGGCCATGACGGCACCCTGCATGCGCTGTTGAGCCAGCCGCTGACCGGTACCGACCACGCCCCCCTGTCGGCACTGCTGGAACGCCAGCAGAGCCTGCTGGGCCTGCTGCGCCAGCGCCGTGATGCCGTGGCCGTGCAGCTGCAGGATGGCCAGCGCTCCCTTCGCGCGGCCCATGCATACCTGCAGGCAGAATCGCTGGCATGACCCTGCTGCCGACCACCTCGCTGCACCACCCGGCCGAAAGCGAGCTGTTCGACGAAACGCTCAGCTGTGAACTGGCCCTGCCTGCCGAGTTCCAGGCAGGAAGCGGACTGGGCAGGACCGGCAACGCCGAAGCACTGCTGCGCAGTCTGGCGCTGGTGGAGGACAGCCGGGTAGACGAGCACGAAGAGCGCAGCGAAGCCACCCTGCAGCTGCAGCGTCTGGAAGCCAAGCTGGACCTGACCATGGTGCTGCTGGGTCGGCTGGTGCGCCAGCAGGGCCACGACCTGCCCCTGCGCCCGGTACGCTGGTCGCGCCGCGGCATTCGCCTGCAGCTGGGCCCGCGCAGTGGCGCCAGCCCGGGCCAGGCCGGCGTGGTCCGCCTGCAGCCCAGCGACTGGCTGCCCGACTATATCGACCTGCCGGTGGAAGTGGTGGCCGAAGCCGCCGACGGCAGCGGCGGCCACTTCCTGTGGCTGCGCTTCAGTCATCTGGGCGATGGCCTGGAAATGGCCGTGGAGCGCCACCTTTTCCGTCTACACCGTCGACAGGTTGCCGAAGCGCGCCGGGCGCGCTGAACGCTGTCACCGTAGTGCGTGGCCGGCGGGCCTTGGCGGGCCCGTTCAGCTAAGTTAAGGTGGACTCCCCTCACGGACCTGCTGCGTGCCTGTGCGAGTTCTCATCGTCGACGATCACACCCTGGTCCGCGCCGGCCTGGCGCGGCTGCTGCAGGGGTTTGCCGACGTGCAGCTGGTGGCCGAAGCCAGCAACGCCGAACAGGCGCTGCAGCTGGCCTTGCAGCATGCACCGGATGTGGTGCTGATGGACCTTTCCCTGCCGGGCCGCACCGGGCTGGAAGCGCTGAGTGACATACGCCTGCGCGCACCCGGCACCCGGGTGGTGATGATGACCATGCATGACGATGCTGCCCACGTGCGCGATGCGCTGGACCGCGGCGCCGTCGGTTTCGTGGTCAAGGACGCTGCGCCGCAGGAGCTGGAACTGGCCCTGCGTGCCGCCCATGCCGGCCAGGTGTTCCTGAGCCCGCAGATCTCGGCCAAGATGCTGGCGCCCATGCTGGGCCGCGAAAAGCCCACCGGCATTGCCGCGCTGTCGCCGCGCCAGCGCGAGATCCTGCGCCAGATCGGCAAGGGCGAAAGCAACAAGGAAATCGCCGCCGACCTGGGCATCAGCGTGAAGACGGTGGAGACCCACCGCGCCCGCATGATGGAATCGCTGGGTTGCCGTCGCGCCAATGATCTGTTGCTGCTGGCCGCGCGCCACCAGCACGAGCTGGAATGATCGAGCGCCGCTAAACCCGCGCCTTGCGTAGCGGTCGACCAACGGTCGACCCTACCGACCCGGGCCCTGCATCGGCGACGACTTCCCGTCACCCCGACAGGCCCTGACAGGTTTCCGTACAGCCCGAGCCACCTTTGCCCGGCTTTGCTCACCAGCAATCAACGATTTAGCCGCGGCCATCGTCAACTTCCCGCGCTTTCGTAGGGAATTCCCCTACAGCGTGTCGGGAACTCAACCATGCGCCTCAGGAACCCCCCGATTCCGGACCTGCCGGATCAAAAGCAAGATGTGTTCCACAAGGCACCGGGGAGCGGTGCTGGGGAACCGCGATGAAGGCTGCACTCTCGGCCCAGTTGGGCCAACAACTACACCTGACCCCGCAGCTGCTGCAGTCGATCCGCCTGCTGCAGCTCGATGGCCTGCATCTGGAACAGGAAATCCAGCGGCTGCTGGATTCCAATCCCCTGCTGGAAATCGAAGACGCCGAAGCGCCCGTTGCCGACGCCAGCGATGCCGCCGCCACCACCCTGGAAACGGCGGCATTCGACGAGCTGCCCGAATCGTCGATGTGGGACGTGGCCGGCACCAGCTGGCAGGACGGCGACGATGACCGCATGGCACGCATTGCCGCCGGCGAATCCAGCGACCCGCAGCTGCGCGTGCTGCAGCGCCTGGCACTGGACCTGGACGACCGTGGCCTGGCCATCGCCGCGTTCTGGCTGGAACACTGCGATGACGCCGGCTACCTGCAGGCCCCGCTGGCCCAGCTGCACCTGCTGGCCAGCGCCCAGTTCGATGTCGACGCCGCAGGCGTGGAAGCCATCCGTCAGCAGCTGCTGCACGGCGAACCGGCCGGCATGGCCGCGCAGGACCTGCGCGAATGCCTGCTGGCCCAGCTGTACAGCCTGCAGGGCCTGGTACCGGGCCGGCACCTGGCCGGGCGCATCCTGGAAGGCGCGCTGGACGCCCTGGCAGCCCACGACTACCCGGCCCTGGCCCGCCAGCACGACGCCGAAGTGGACGACGTGCGCGAAGCAGTGCGCCTGATCCTTTCCCTGCAGCCGCGCCCGGGCGACAGCCTGCAGACCGACAGCAACGTGGCCGTGGTACCGGACGTGGTGGCCTGGCATGCCGACGAGCAGTGGAAGGTGGCGTTGAACCCGGCCACCAGCCGCCGCGTGTCGATCAACAGCCAGTACGAACAGGCCTTGGCCGACACCGCCGATGCTGCCCCGGCCCTGCGCGAAATGCTGCAGGAAGCCCGCTGGTTCAGCCGCGGCCTGTCCATGCGCTACGACACTCTGCTGCGCACCGCGCGGGTGATCGTCGAACGCCAGGCTGCCTTCCTGGTCCGTGGCGATGAAGCCATGGCACCGCTGACCCTGAAGGAAGTGGCCGAAGAAATCGGCATGCACGAATCCACCGTTTCGCGCATCACCACCGGCAAGTATCTGCAGACCCCGCGCGGCACCTTCGAGCTGAAGCACTTTTTCGCCGTGCGCCTGGAAGGTGCCAGCGTGTCTGGGCAGGCCGTGAAAGCCATGGTACGCCGCCTGATCGACGCCGAACCGGCCGGTCGCCCGCTGGCCGACGAGGCCATCGCCGGCCTGCTGTCGCGACAGGGGGTGAACATTGCCCGCCGAACCGTCGCAAAATACCGCGAACAACTGGATATCGCTCCGGCCCGCGAACGGCGCCGGATCAGCGCCAGGCAACCCCAGCTGGCCCGGGTGGGCTGAAAAGGATGTTGGACATGAACAAGCTCACAGTGCTGCTGGTCGATGACCATGAAGGCTTCATCAACGCCGCCATGCGTCATTTCCGCAAGATCGACTGGCTGCAGATCGTTGGCAGCGCCGGCAACGGCCTGGAAGCGATCGAGCGCTCGGAAAGCCTGCGCCCGCAGGTGGTGCTGATGGACCTGGCGATGCCGGAAATGGGCGGCCTGCAGGCCACCCGCCTGATCAAGTCGCAGGACGATGCACCTTACATCGTGATTGCCAGCCACTTCGACGACGTCGAGCACCGCGAACACGCGCTGCGCGCCGGCGCCGACAACTTCGTCAGCAAGCTGTCCTATATCCAGGAAGTCATGCCGATCCTGGAAGGCCTCAGGGAGGATCGATCGTGAGCGAATCGCGCATCCTGGTGCTGGACAACGATGCCGTGCGCGCCGAGCGCACCGTTGCCCTGCTGGAATTCATGGATTTCAACCCGCGCTGGGTGTCCGACGCGGCCGACTTCGACCTGGGCCGCCAGCGCCAGAACGACTGGATGGCGGTGATCGTCGGCAGCCTGGACGACAGCCCCGCCAGCACTGCGCTGTATGCGTGGCTGGGTGGCAGCAGCCTGCCGCCGCCGGTGCTGCTGGCCGATGGCGATGCCGCCACGTTCGCCCACCAGCATGGCCTGCACGAAGCCAATATCTGGCCGCTGGAAGCCCCGTTGCGCCATGCGCAGATGGAAGCCCTGCTGCGCCGCGCCAGCCTGAAGCGGCTGGATGCCGAACACCAGGCCGGCGCCGTGCAGGACCAGGGGCCGACCGGCACTGGCCCGGCGGTGACCACCCTGCGCACCATGATCGAGCAGGTGGCCGCCTTCGACACCACCGTGCTGGTGCTGGGCGAATCGGGCACCGGCAAGGAAGTGGTCTCCCGTGCCATCCACCAGCGCTCGCCGCGCCGTGACGGTCCGTTCGTGGCGATCAACTGCGGCGCCATTCCGGCCGAGCTGCTGGAAAGCGAACTGTTCGGCCACGAAAAGGGTGCCTTCACCGGCGCACTGACCGCGCGCAAGGGCCGTTTCGAAATGGCCGAGGGCGGCACCCTGCTGCTGGACGAAATCGGCGACATGAGCCTGCCGATGCAGGTGAAGCTGCTGCGCGTGCTGCAGGAACGCAGCTTCGAGCGCGTGGGCGGCAACCAGACCATCCGCTGCAACGTGCGCGTGGTCGCCGCGACCCACCGCGACCTGGAGACCCGCATTGCCGAAGGCAAGTTCCGCGAGGATCTGTTCTACCGCCTGAATGTGTTCCCGATCGACGTACCGGCCCTGCGCGAGCGCCGCGAAGACCTGCCTGCGCTGGTGGAAACCATCGCTGCGCAGCTGGCCCGCACCGGCCGTGGCGAAGTGCGCTTCACCTCGGAGGCCCTGCAGGCCCTGGCCGGTTACGCATGGCCGGGCAACGTGCGCGAACTGACCAACCTGGTCGAGCGCCTGGCCGTGCTGCATCCGGGTGGCTCGGTGCGCGTGCAGGACCTGCCGGCCCGCTACCGCGGCGATGCCGCGCTGGCCCCGGTAGCACCGGCCCCGGCCCCGGCGCCCGTGGCCACCAGCGAAGACCGCCTGGACCTGCGCAGTTTCTCCTTCCACACCCCCGGCAGCGGCGGCCAGCCGGCGCTGGAGCATGGCATTGCCGTGAACCGCGGCAACGCCCCGGCGGCCCTGCCCGACGACGGCCTGGACCTGCGCAACCACATGGCCAACATCGAACTGGGCCTGATCAACGAAGCGCTGGAGCGCACCCAGGGCGTGGTCGCCCACGCCGCCCAGCTGCTGGGCCTGCGCCGCACCACCCTGGTGGAAAAGCTGCGCAAGTACGGCATCGAGCGCGAACCGGCCGAACTGGCCAGCTGAGCGTAGCCACCGGGGTCAGACCCCTCCCGAAGGGAGGGCTCTGACCCCACGCGATCCCAGAGGGGTCGGAGCCCTTTCCGCGGGAAAGGGATCCGACCCCTTCGCATTTGCAGCGCCAGAATTCCGGCCACGGTCCCCTACCACGCCAGGCCAAGAAACCGACGCCGGTTAAATGACACCACGACCGGGGTCAGAGCCCGTTGCGTTGCAACGGGATCTGACCCCATCCGAGCAGTGCCGACCAACGGTCGGCACCCACCATGAGATCGCGACCAACTGTCGAAGGCGGGGTGGGTCCGGTTGCGGGGGTGTCCGCGGCATGGATGCCGCGGCCAAGCCTACAGGGACGTATTCACGGCGTCCCCCGCAACCGGGCCTACCTCGCCATCCCCAGGAAACCCGCTTTTGACGTTGACGTTGCCGTTGATTCTGCGGGGGGCGGGGTGCAACCCCGCAAAATACACACCCACCCTCACCACTCTGAATCAAAAACCGGTTTCGGCACGCCACTTGCACTGCTTCCAGACGAACGCCCCCATCCCTGTTTCTGGAACCGTTGCAGATGTCCCACTCCGTCACTTCGATCCTTTCCCAGATCCGCTCCTATCAGACCCAGATGGGACAGCCCGCGCTCAACCCGCTGGCCGAAGCGCCGCGCAGCAATGCCCTGCCCAACGCGGTGCTGGATGCCCCGCAGGTGCAGCCGCCCAGCTTCACCGAAACCCTGCGCGGCGCCCTGTCCAGCGTGAACGACGCCCAGCAGACCTCCGGCGCCCTGGCCAAGGCCTTCGAAATGGGTGACCCCAGCGCCGACCTGGCCAAGGTGATGGTCGCCTCGCAGCAGTCCCAGATCGCCTTCCGCGCCACCGTGGAAGTCCGCAACCGTCTCGTCCAGGCCTACCAGGACGTGATGAACATGCCGCTGTAAGGATCCAACCGCATGGCACTGACGCTCTCCAAGGAATCCCTGAACGCCGAGAAGGCCGGGCAGTGGTTCGATCGGCTGCAAAGTCTGCAGATCACCCGCCGCCTGGGCCTGATGGCGATGATCGCCGTCGCGGTGGCGGCAGGCCTTGCCGTGTTCTTCTGGGCACAGAAGCCGGGCATGGTGCCGCTGTATACCGGCCTGGACCAGAAGGCCACCGCCGAAGCCACCGACCTGCTGCGCGCCGCACAGATTCCGTTCGAACTGGATCCGGCCACCGGCGGGATCGTGGTGCCGGAAAAGAACCTGCACGATGCGCGCCTGAAGCTGGCCGGCTCCGGCCTGACCGACAGTGGCAAGCTGGGCTTTGAACTGATGGAGCGCGACCCCGGCTTCGGCGTCAGCCAGTTCGTGGAAAGCGCGCGCTACCAGCACGCGATGGAAACCGAGCTGTCGCGCACCATCAACACGCTGCGCCCAGTGCGCGATTCGCGCGTGCACCTGGCCATTCCCAAGCCCAGCGCATTCACCCGCCAGCGCGATGTGGCCAGCGCCTCGGTCACCCTGGAACTGCGCGGCGGCCAGCAGCTGGAACGCAGCCAGGTCGATGCCATCGTGCACATGGTGGCCGCCAGCATTCCCGACCTGGCCCCGGAACGGGTGACCGTGGTCGACCAGAGCGGCCGCATGCTGAGCGTGAGCGACCCCAACAGCGAAGCGGCCGTCAACGCCGCCCAGTTCGAACAGGTGCGCCGCCAGGAAACCTCGTTCAACCAGCGCATCCGCGAACTGCTGGAGCCGATGACCGGCCCGGGCCGGGTGAATCCGGAAGTGACCGTGGACATGGACTTCTCGGTCACCGAGGAGGCGCGCGAACTCTACAACGGTGAACCGCAGAAGCTGCGCAGCGAGCAGATGAGCGAGAACACCAGCACCACGCCGGGCCCGCAGGGCGTGCCGGGGGCGACCAGCAACAGCCCGCCGGGCCAGCCGGCCGCGCCGCCGACCGCGCAGACGCCGACCGAAAGCAGCAAGAACGCCACCCGCAACTACGAGCTGGACCGCACGCTGCAGCACACCCGCCAGCCGGCCGGCCGCATCAAGCGCGTGTCGGTGGCGGTGCTGGTGGACAACGTGCCGCGCGCCGGTGCCAACGGCAAGGTCGCCCCGCAGCCGCTGTCGGCCGCCGAGCTGACCCGCGTGGAAGCGCTGGTGAAGCAGGCCGTGGGCTTCAACGCAGAGCGCGGCGATACCGTGTCGGTGATGAATGCCCCGTTCGTGCGCGATACCACGCCGGTGGAAGGCCCGGCCTGGTGGGAACTGCCGTGGGTGCACGATGCCGGCCGCATGCTGTTGGGTGCGGTGGTGGTGCTGGCCCTGCTGTTCGGCGTGCTGCGCCCTGCCCTGCGCGCCATTACCGGGCAGACCAGGAAGGAAGACGAGGCTGCACTGGAACCGCACAGCGCGGACGTGCAGCTGGTGGATGACGATGGCACCCCGCTGCCGGCGCTGGGCGCCGACCGGGCCAGCCTGGGCGGGGCCGAAGCACTGGCCCTGCCGGTGGATTCATATGAGGAACGACTGCGCATGGCCCGTGAAGCCGTAAAGACCGACTCCAAGCGCGTGGCCCAGGTGGTCAAGGGCTGGGTGGCCAATGACTGAGGCACAACTGACCGGCGTACAGCGCGCTGCCGTGCTGCTGCTGTCCCTGGGTGAGCTGGACGCGGCCGAAGTGCTGCGCCACATGGAGCCCAAGGAAGTGCAGAAGATCGGCATCGCCATGGCGACCATGACCGACATCACCCGCGAGCAGGTGGAACGGGTGATGGACCAGTTCAGCCAGGAACTGGGCTCGAAGACCTCGCTGGGCGTGGGTTCGGACGACTACATCCGCAACATGCTGGTGCAGGCACTGGGCAGCGAAAAAGCCGGCAACCTGATCGACCGCATCCTGCTGGGCCGCAACACCACCGGCCTGGATGCACTGAAGTGGATGGACCCGCGCGCGGTGGCCGACCTGGTGCGCAACGAGCACCCGCAGATCATCGCCATCGTGATGGCCCACCTGGAAACCGACCAGGCCGCCGATGCACTGAAGCTGCTGCCCGAACGTACCCGCGTGGACGTGCTGCTGCGCATCGCAACGCTGGACGGCATTCCGCCCAATGCGCTGAACGAACTGAACGAGATCATGGAACGCCAGTTCGCCGGCAACCAGAACCTGAAGTCGTCCAACATCGGCGGCGTGCAGTGCGCGGCCAACATCCTCAACTTCATGGACAGCGGCCAGGACCAGGCGATCCTGGGCGAGATCGCGCGCATCGACGCACCGCTGAGCGGCCGTATCCAGGACCTGATGTTCGTGTTCGACGACCTGGTGGACCTGGACGATCGCGAAATGCAGCTGGTGCTGCGCGAAGTGAGCGGCGAGCGCCTGGGCCTGGCCCTGCGCGGTGCCGACATCAAGGTGCGCGACAAGATCACCCGCAACATGTCCCAGCGTGCCGCCGAAATCCTGCTGGAAGACATGGAAGCACGCGGCCCGGTGCGCCTGTCCGACGTGGAAGGCGCGCAGCGCGAGATCCTGGCCATCGTCAAGCGCATGGCCGATGAAGGCACGGTCACCATCGGCGGCAGCGCGGAGGCCATGCTGTGAGCAACGTCGTGCGCTGGCTTGCCCCGGACCTGCTGGCCCAGCCCGAACCGGAGCTGGAAGAGGAAGACGTGTTCGAGCTCACCGAACCCGACCCGGAACACGAGCCGGAGCCGGTGCTGCAGCTGCCCACGCTGGAAGAGATCCAGGCGATCCAGGACAGCGCGGAAAAGGAAGGCTTTGCCCAGGGCCACAGCGATGGCTATGGCCAGGGCCAGGCCGAGGTGCGCCGCCTGGTCGCGCAGATCGAAGGCATCCTGGACAACTTCAGCCGCCCGCTGGTGCGCCTGGAAAATGAAGTGGTCGGTGCGCTGGGCGAGCTGGCCGTGCGCATTGCCGGCGCCCTGGTCGGCCGCGCCTACGAGGCCGACCCGGCCCTGCTGGCGCAGCTGGTGGGCGAAGCCGTGGACGCGGTCGGCGGCGCCACCCGCGAGGTGGAAGTGCGCCTGCACCCCGATGACATCGCCGCCCTGTCACCGCTGCTGACCCTGTCACCGCAGCAGCGGCTGGTGCCCGATACCAGCCTGAGCCGCGGCGACCTGCGCGTGCACGCCGAAGCGGTGCGCGTGGATGGCACCCTGGAAGCACGCCTGCGCGGCGCCCTGGATGCGGTGATCCGCCAGACCGGAGCCAATGCATGAACACCGATTCGCACCTGCCGCCGCCGGCCGACTGGACCGTGGCCCGCAACCTGCGCCTGGCTGGCCGCCTGGACAGCCTGCGGGTGGATACCGCGCACGGACGCGGCCTGATCCGCGAGGGCGTGCTGCGCCGCGCGGTGGGCCTGACCCTGGAAGCGGTCGGCTGCGAGGCCCCACTGGGCGCCAGCTGCAAGGTGGAAGTGGTCGACGGCGGCTGGGTGGATGCCGAAGTGGTCGGCTTTGCCGGCGAACGTACCTACCTGATGCCCAGCGCCGAGCTGCACGGCCTGCTGCCCAACGCGCGCGTGGTACCGTCCGCGCGCCGTGGTGGCGTGGAAGTGGGCGAAGGCTTGCTGGGCCGGGTGATCGACAGTGATGGCGTGCCGCTGGATGGCAAGGGCCCGATCCGCGCCGAAGGCCACGTCGGCATGGCCGGCGTGTCGATCAACCCGTTGGCGCGCGAACCGATCACCCAGCCGCTGGACGTGGGCGTGCGCGCGATCAACGCACTGCTGCCGATCGGCCGTGGCCAGCGTGTGGGCCTGTTCGCCGGCTCCGGCGTCGGTAAATCGACGCTGCTGGGCATGATGACCCGTTACACCGCGGCCGACGTGATCGTGGTTGGCCTGATCGGTGAACGTGGCCGCGAAGTACGCGATTTCGTTGAAACCACGCTGGGCGAAGAAGGCCTGCGCCGCGCGGTGGTGGTGGCCAGCCCGGCCGACCGTCCGCCGCTGGCGCGCCTGCACGGCGCCTACCGCGCTACCGCCATTGCCGAATGGTTCCGCGACCAGGGCCTGAACGTGCTGCTGCTGATGGATTCGCTGACCCGTTTCGCCCAGGCCCAGCGCGAGATCGGCCTGTCGGTGGGTGAACCGCCGACCACCCGCGGCTATCCGCCGTCGGTGTTTGCCAAGCTGCCGGCACTGGTGG
This sequence comes from Stenotrophomonas sp., assembly GCF_032056425.1. Classification (GTDB taxonomy): domain Bacteria; phylum Pseudomonadota; class Gammaproteobacteria; order Xanthomonadales; family Xanthomonadaceae; genus Stenotrophomonas. The sequence continues at coordinate 28,342 of NZ_DAMBCN010000026.1, read as the reverse complement.
AACGTGCCGGCAACGGCGCCAAGGGGCGCGGTTCGATCACCGCGTTCTACACCGTGCTGACCGAAGGCGATGACCCGCAGGACCCGATTGCCGATGCGGCGCGCGCCATCCTCGACGGCCATATCCTGCTGTCGAGGCGGGTGGCCGACAGTGGCCTGTACCCGGCCATCGACGTGGAATCGTCGGTCAGCCGCGTGGTCACGGAAATCGCCGACGAACCCTGGCGCCTGCGCATCCGCAAGTTGAAGCGCCTGGTGTCGGCCTACTCGGCCAACCGCGACCTGATCGCCATTGGCGCCTACCAGCGCGGCAACGATGCTGCGACCGACGAAGCACTGGAACGCTGGCCGGAAATCATGGAATTCCTCGGCCAGGACGTGGCCAAGGCCGCCGATCTTCCGCACAGCCAGGCCGCGCTGCAACGCCTGGTGGAACAAGAGAACTAAGCCATGACACAGTCCAAGCGCATCGACCCGCTGTTGAAGCGGGCGCAGGAACACGAAGACGCGGTGGCCCGCGACCTGGCCGAGCGCCAGCGCGTGCTCGATACCCATCTGTCACGGCTGGACGAACTGCGCCGCTACGCCGAGGAGTATGCAAACGCACAGATGGCCGCCACCAGTCCGGCGCAGCTGCTCAACCGCCGTGCCTTCCTGGACCGCCTGGACAGCGCGGTGGAACAGCAGCAGCAGACCGTGAACGGCAACCGCGAAAAGGTGGAAGCCGAGCGCGCGCGCCTGATCCTGGCCAGCCGTGACAAGGCAGTGCTGGAACAGCTGGCCGCCAGCTACCGCGCCCAGGAGAAAGTGGTGACCGACCGCCGCGACCAGCGCGAGATGGATGACATCGGCGCCCGCCGCGCCCGCCTGGCGCAGGCCACGGATCCGGACAGCGACCCGCAGGGAGGCCGCGCGTGATGCCTTCCCTGTTGACCGGTAACAGCACCGCCGCCGGCACCACCGGTTCCACCGGCAGCAGCGCGCGCAGCAACCGCAGCGACGCTGGAAGCGGCAGCGGTTTCGACCAGATGTTGCAGGGCGGCAGCAACACGCCTGCCGCCAAGACCGCAGGCAGCCCAACGAAGCCGGCGACCAAGCCGACCAGCGCCGATGCAGGCAACGCCGACGCGCGCACGCCGCCGGCCACGTCCGCGGACGCAACCGACGCCGACGCGACAACGACCGGGGTCGCCGCCAGCACGACCGACAGCACGGCCCCGGCCACCGACAAGGATGCACCGACCGACAGCGACGACGCGCCGTGGCCGCCGCTGGGCCTGGCCGGGCTGGCGCTGATGGTGCCGCCGGTGGCCGACCCCAGCGTGCCTGCAGTGCCCAACGCGGCGGGCGCGGAGGCCGACGCCCTTCCCAGCGCGGTTCCGGCTGCACTTCCCACGCTGCCCGCCGCGGCCACCGCCACCAGCACGACGCCAGCCACCGGCGTGGCGACGGCCGCCGCAGCCGATACCGATGGCGAAGGCATCGAACTGCCACTGCCCGGTACGGTGCTGGCACAGGCCACGCTGGATGGCGCGGACGATGCGGACAGCCTGTTCGGCAGCGATCGCAGCGTGACCGCACCGCTGCAGGTGGCCCTGCCCGCCGCCCTGCAGGACCTGAAGGCCGCGCTGGCCAGCACGCCGGTGTTCACCGGCGACCCCACCCCCACCCCGGTGCTGGGCGATGAAGGCTTCGACCAGGCCATCGGCGCCCGCGTCGGTTGGCTGGCGGACCAGAAGATCGGCCACGCCCACATCACCCTGAACCCCGAAGACCTGGGCCCGGTGGACGTGCGCCTGCAGATGAACGGCGACAAGGTGCACGCCAGCTTCAGCAGCCCGCACGTGGATGTGCGCCAGGCGCTGGAAAGCAGCCTGCCGCGCCTGCGCGAACTGCTGGGCGAACAGGGCTTCCAGCTGGCCCACGCCGATGTGGGCCACCACAACAACAGCGACGGCGGAACGTCGGGCCAGAACAGCGGCAGCGGCAACGGCCGCATCGGTGACGGAGAACCGTCGCTGGGCGACACCACGGTGTCGGCGGCGCAGCTGATCCGCCAGCGCGGATTGCTGGACGCCTACGCGTAACGCAAGGCCAACCAAGGTTGGCCACTACCGGGAACGGGGTGCCGACGGAAATCCGTCGCCGCCCTTCCCCACCCTTGCGGCACACCCCTTGCATAGCCCTGTGAAGCAACCCCTGAGGAGCTTCACCCCGTGGCCGCAGCCGCTGACAAAACCAAGAAGACCGCCGACAAGGACAAGAGCGCCAAGCCGCGCAGTCCTCTGCTCATCACCGCCCTGGTGGCCGTTCTGGCCGCAGGTGCCGCCGGCGCCGGCGTCTGGTTCTTCACCCAGAGCAAGCACGAACCGGCCACCGCCGAAGCCCCGAAGAAGGGCGCCACCCCGGCCCCGGCCCAGTACTTCGCGCTGGAACCGGCCTTCGTGGTCAATCTGAACGGTCCGATCGACGGTCCGCGCTACCTGCAGGTGGAAGTGCAGCTGATGACCCGCGATGCCGCTGCGCTGGAGGCGATCAAGACCCATGCGCCGGCACTGCGCGCCAATCTGCTGATGCTGTTCTCGCAGGTCAGCCCCGACCAGATTGCCGATGTGGCCGGCAAGCAGAAGCTGCAGGCCGAATCGCTGGCCGCCGTGCAGAAGGTGCTGAAGGCCGAGACCGGCAGCAACGGCGCCGACGATCTGCTGTTCACCAGCTTCGTGACCCAGTAAGGGCCTACCGATGAATGACCTGCTGTCCCAGGATGAGATCGATGCCCTGCTGCATGGCGTGGACAGCGGCGCGGTCGAAACCGATCCGGAGCCGCCGTCCGGCGAAGCCCGTTCCTACGACTTCGCCAGCCAGGACCGCATCATCCGCGGTCGCATGCCCACGCTGGAAATGGTGCACGAGCGTTTCGCCCGCCTGTGGCGCATCGGTCTGTTCAACCTGATCCGCCGTTCGGCCGAGCTGTCCGTGCGCGGCATCGAGCTGATCAAGTTCAACGACTACATGCATTCGCTGTATGTGCCGACCAACCTGAACCTGATCCGCTTCAAGCCGCTGCGCGGCACCGGCCTGATCGTGTTCGAGCCGACCCTGGTGTTCGCCATCGTCGACAACTTCTTCGGCGGCGACGGGCGCTACCCCACCCGCATCGAAGGCCGCGAATTCACCGCCACCGAAATGCGGGTGATCCACCTGCTGCTGAAGCAGACCTTCGCCGATCTGCGCGAAGCCTGGGCGCCGGTGATGGAAGTGGATTTCGAATACATCAATTCGGAAATCAACCCGCACTTCGCCAACATCGTCACCCCGCGCGAATACGTTGTGGTGTGCCGCCTGCACGTGGAACTGGACGGCGGTGGCGGCGATATCCACGTCACCCTGCCGTACTCGATGCTGGAACCGATCCGCGAACTGCTGGACGCCGGCATCCAGAGCGATCGCAACGACCGCGATGCCAGCTGGGGCGTGATGCTGCGCGAACAGCTCAACATCGCCGAAGTGACCCTGTCCAGTGTGCTGGCCAGCAAGCGCATGACCCTGCGTGACCTGACCCAGCTGAAGGTGGGCGACATCCTGCCGATCGAGCTGAACACCCAGGTGCCGCTGTGCGTTGAAAACATCCCCGTGTTCACCGGCGAATTCGGCATCGCCAACGGCATGAACGCCGTGAAAGTCACCGCTACCCATCCGCCGGGGACCCGCCCGCGCGTACCCGTCCTCCAGGAAGACCCGCAATGAACGATATCGACGCCCTCGAACCGACCCCGGCCCAGTTCGGCAGCCTGCAGGCCGATGAAACACAGGGTCCGGACCTGAACCTGGACGTGATCCTGGACGTGCCGGTGACCCTGTCGCTGGAAGTCGGCCGCGCCCGCCTGCCGATCCGCAACCTGCTGCAGCTCAACCAAGGTTCGGTGGTGGAACTGGAACGCGGCGCCGGCGAATCGCTGGACGTGTTCGTCAACGGCACCCTGATCGCCCACGGCGAAGTGGTGGTGATCAACGACCGCTTCGGCGTGCGCCTGACCGATGTGGTCAGCCCGAGCGAGCGGATCCGGAGACTGCGTTGAGCCTGCTGCTCGCCACCGCGCAGGCCGCTGCGAAGGCAACACCGCAGATCGGCCAGCATGCCGCCACCGCACCGAGCCTGTTCGGCGCGGTGCTGGCCCTGCTGGCCGTGCTGGCCCTGGTGATCGGCCTGGGCTGGTTGCTCAAGCGCCTGCCCGGCAGCGGCTTCCGCCCGGCCGAAGGCATGAAGCTGGTGGCCAGCCTGACCGTAGGCGCCAAAGAGCGCGTGGTGGTGGTGGAAGTAAACGGCCAGCAGCTGCTGCTGGGCGTCACCGCCGGCAGCATCAATACCCTGCACACCCTGTCCGAGCCCCTGCCGCCGCCGGCGCCGGTGCGCGTGCCGGACCTGAAGAACCTGCCGAATTTCGCCCAGCTGCTGCAACAGCGGCTGCGCAAGGACCCCTGACATGCGCGTGACCCGTTGCCGCTTTGCCACCCTGATGCCGTGGCTGATCCTGATCGCCCTGTGCCTGCTGCCCGCGCTGGCGTTTGCCGCGCCGGGCGCACCGCCGTCGCTGCCTGATGTAAACGTGGGCAAGATCGGCGGCGCGCCGGTCAGCCTGCCGCTGCAGACCCTGCTGCTGATGACGGCGATCACCCTGATTCCGTCGATGCTGCTGGTGCTGACCTCGTTCACCCGCATCATCATCGTGCTGGGCCTGCTGCGCCAGGCGCTGGGCACCGGGCAGACGCCGTCCAACCAGGTGCTGCTGGGCCTGGCCCTGTTCCTGACCGCGATGATCATGCTGCCCACCTGGGACAAGGCGTGGAGCACCGGCATGGCGCCGTACCTGAACGGCGATATCGACTTCCAGACCGCCTGGACGCTGACCACCCAGCCGCTGCGTGCCTTCATGCTGGCGCAGATCCGCGAAACCGACCTGATGACCTTCGCCGGCATTGCCGGCCATGGCACCTACGCCAGCCCCGACGCGATTCCGTTCCCGGTGCTGGTCGCCTCCTTCGTTACCAGCGAACTGAAGACCGCCTTCGAGATCGGCTTCCTGATCTTCATTCCGTTCGTGATCATCGATCTGGTGGTGGCCAGCGTACTGATGTCGATGGGCATGATGATGCTGTCACCGATGCTGGTGTCGGCGCCGTTCAAGATCCTGCTGTTCGTGCTGGTCGATGGCTGGGTGCTGACCGTGGGTACGTTGGCGGCCAGCTTCAATCCGGCGTGAATCAAACATGCACCGCCGGGCGTGGCCCGGCGCTACCAATGGAACAACTATGTCTCCCGAACTTGCCCTGACTGAACTGCGTGGCGGCCTGATTACCGTGTTGTGGGTGGCTGGCCCGCTGCTGTTGACCGTGCTGGTGGTGGGCGTGGTGGTGGGTGTGGTGCAGGCCGCGACCCAGTTGAACGAGCCCACCATCGCCTTCGTGGCCAAGGCCGCAGCACTCACCGCCGTGTTGTTTGCGCTCGGCAGCCTGCTGATCGGCCATCTGGTCGAATTCACCACGCTGCTGTTCCAGCGCATTCCACACCTGATCGGCTAGGAACTTCGCCGCGATGGACGCCGCCACCCAGATGGCCGCCGACGGCCTGCAGGCCTTCGGCATGATCGGCACCGTGCTGTGGACCCTGCTGCGCTTCGGCGCGGTGGCCATGGCCATGCCCATGGTCGGTACCCGCGCGGTGCCGGCCCGCGTGCGGGTAATGCTGGCGGCCACGCTTTCCATCGCGCTGGCCCCGCTGCTGCCGCCGGTACCGGACTGGACCGGCTTCGACGCCGCCACTGTACTTACCATTGCCCGCGAACTGGCCATCGGTGTGTCCATCGGCTTCCTGCTGCGGCTGATCTTCGAGGCCGGCGCGCTGGCCGGCGAACTGGTGGCCCAGGGTACCGGCCTGGCCTTCGCACAGATGAGCGACCCCCTGCGCGGCGGTACCTCTGGCGTGATCGGGCAATGGTTCTACCTGCTGTTCGGCCTGCTGTTCTTCACTGCCAACGGCCACCTGGCACTGATCTCACTGGTGGTGGAGAGCTACCGCGCACTGCCCATCGGTGCACCGCTGCCCGACCCGCAGGCCTTCTTCAGCATCGCACCCACCTTCCTGCTGACGGTGATGCGCGGTGGCCTCACCCTGGCCATTCCGCTGGTGGTGGCCATGCTGGCGGTCAACCTGGCCTTCGGCGTGCTGGCCCGCGCGGCGCCCGCACTGAACCCCATCCAGCTGGGCCTGCCGGTGTCGCTGCTGCTGGGCCTGTTCCTGCTCACTCTGCTGGCCGGAGAAATGGGCCCGCCCGTGCAGCGCATGTTCGACGCCGCATTCGAGGCCGCCGGCGCCGTCACTCAATGAGAACTTCATCACATCTTGTTGATTGCCCTGCCCCCCCGGTCACGCGTTACAGTGAATGCGCGGCGACCAGGGGGACGCCGCACGCGGCCGACGCTGCACACGGCCGTTTGCCGTAGCCTTGCCCCACCGTAGTTTTTCCGTTGACAGGCAGGTCCGGGAGACTGACGAATGCTGGTAGGCACGTATAACCCATGGCTGGTGGTCACCTCGCTGCTGGTGGCGGTCATGGCTTCGTATACCGCCCTGGCCATGGCTGGGCGCACGGTTACCGCACCCGGCCGCGGGGCCACCTGGTGGTGGCGGCTGGGCGGCGGTTTCGCCATGGGCCTGGGCATCTGGTCCATGCACTTCATCGGCATGCTGGCCTTCGACCTGCCCATTCCACTGGGCTACGACCTGCCCATCACCCTGGTATCGCTGGCACTGGCCATCGCCTCGTCGGTGTTCGCGCTGTGGCTGGTGTCGCAGCGCACGTTGCCGCATGGCCGCCTGGCCGGCGGCGCCGTGTTGATGGGCACCGGCATTGCCAGCATGCACTACGTGGGCATGGCCGCGCTGCGCATGCAGCCGGGCATCGACTACCAGCCAGTATGGCTGGCGCTGTCGCTGCTGGTGGCCGTGGCCGCATCGTGGACCGCGCTGTACGTGGCCTTCCGGCTGCGCGCACAGAACACCCGCAACGTTGATCGGCTGACCGCCGCCGGCCTGCTGGGCCTGGCCATCGTGGGCATGCATTACACCGGCATGGCCGCTGCCCGCTTCCCCGAAGGCAGCGTGTGTGGGGCCGCCGTCGGCGATGGCCTGCGCAGCACCTGGCTGGCGGTGATGGTGGTGGTGCTGACCGTGGCCATCCTGGCGGTGGTGCTGGTGGTGTCCTGGCTGGAACAGCGGGTGGAGGCGCAGCTGCTGCGGTTGCGCAATTCGCTGCTCAGCACCTCGTTGACCGACGCCCAACAGGAACTGACCCAGGCCGCACTGCACGACCCCCTTACCCGCCTGCCCAACCGCCTGCTGCTGCAGCGCCGGATCGTGCAGGCGCTGGCCGAGGCCGAACAGGGCGGCAGCCGCTTCGCGGTGATGTTCATGGATCTGGACGGCTTCAAGCAGGTGAACGATGCCTACGGCCACCAGGCCGGCGACGCCCTGCTGGTGGCCGTGGCCGAGCGCACCCGCCAGCTGCTGCGGCCCAACGACATGCTGGCCCGGTTGGGCGGCGACGAGTTTGTGCTGGTGGTGCGCATCGAACACGACGAAGACCTGCCGACCCTGGCCCGGCGCATCCTGGAAGCGGTAGGCGGCGGCCCGCTGCTGGCCGACAACGAAATGCAGGTGACCGCCAGCATCGGCGTTGCCATTTGTCCCGACCACGCCGCCAGCGAACGCCAGTTGATGGCCTTCGCCGATGCGGCGATGTACCAGGCCAAGGAATCGGGCCGAAACGCATTCGTGCTGTTCGCCGACTGGATGAACGACAGCGCCGAACAGCAGTTCCGCCTGCTGGCCGACCTGCGCCGGGCGATCGGTACCGACCAGTTGTTCCTGCACTACCAGCCCAAGATCCGCGTGGCCACGCAGGCCGTGGCCGGTGCCGAAGCGCTGATCCGCTGGCGCCACCCCGAACAGGGCCTGATCCCTCCGGACCGCTTCATCCGTCTGGCCGAGCGCAGCGGCGCGATCAACGATATCGGGCGCTGGGCGCTGGAACAGGCCTGCCAGCAACTGCGTCGCTGGCACGATGGCGGCCATGACAGCTGGTCGATGTCAGTGAACCTGTCGCCGGTGCAGTTCAGTTCGCCGCACCTGCTGCGCGATGTGGAAGATATGATCGAGCGCTATGCCATCACCCCGCGCCACCTGGTGCTGGAAATCACCGAAAGCACGGTGATGCGTGATACCGACACCAGCCTGCGCCTGCTGCAGAGCCTTTCGGCGCTGGGCGTAGGCATTTCCATCGACGATTTCGGTACCGGCTATTCCAGCCTGCTGTACCTCAAGCGCCTGCCGGCCACCGAGATCAAGATCGACCACGCCTTCGTGCGCGACCTGGAACACAGCCCCGAAGACGTGGTGATCGTCTCGGCCATCGTGGCCCTGGGCCACGCGCTGGACATGGACATTGTGGCCGAAGGCGTGGAAACCGCCCCGCAGCGCGCCTATCTGGAACGGCTGGGCTGTGACTACCTGCAGGGCTACCTGCTGGGCCGGCCGGTGGACCCGGCCCGTTTCATGCAGCTGCACGACCTGCCGCGGCCGCGGGTAGAGCTGGCCAACCCACCGCCGCACTGATCGGTCAACGATTGCCCCCCCGGCCTGCTTCGGCGTCGCCGTCCACACGAACTGAGCGTGTGGACGGCGATCATGCTCCGCGCAGAGCCAGCAGCGGGCTACTTCACCCGCAGGTTGATGGATATCTGCTGCCGAACAAATCGCGCGGTAGAAGTCTCATCGATGATGGACTGTTCAAGCGGACGGCCCTTTGCATCCAGGAGCGACACCGTAAACATGTCATACCCTCCGGTACTGGCGTCGGCATCGCGTGCGACACGTAGCAGATAGGGCGCCGACAGCGGCGTGGCAAGAAGATTGAACGCTTGGTTCTCCTTGACCTCGACAATCACTGAACTGTTGCGGGCTTGCACGTGCGGATCCAGCGAGTCCACCTTGACCAGAAAATCCAGCGTAGCGACCGCGCCTGAATGCCTGGCCGTTACGGATCTGTTGGCCGCAGGTGCAGCGGTTGCGGTCCCTACACCTCCCACCAGCAATGCTGCGGCCCCCATGGGCGCCAATCTCAGCAGTTGGCGACGACGATCATCGAATTTTTCCATGGATCATTCCTCCAGAAAGTGGCTTATTCGAAAACCGGGACATCTTCGACATAGCAGATATGACGATTGGTGCAGCCCCGGTTGTTCGTACCGGTACAGTCAGTGGTATTGGTGCAGCTGACGTTGCAGCTTGGATTGGAACAACCGCTGTTCGCCTTGGGGCTGATACGGTCGCCCCTGCGCTGCAGAGACTGTGCTGCTTCGTCAGTGATGCTCACGGCACCGGACGACGTCACCGCAATGTCTGCGGAATGCCCTTTTCACCACTGAGGTTTGACACACGGTGGAAGAACACCTGGTAGCGATCATCAGCGCCGAATGTCTGTTGCACATTGATGTAAAGCCGGCGGACAGATTCGATGTTCTCCGAATGCACATGAAGGCGCAGCGTGATCCGGAAGTCCTGCTGGAGCCCCTGCATCTGCACGAGATTGTTCCAGATGACATCGAACGTGCCGGACTTGTTCGCCAGAAGCCGGGTTCTGTCGTGCCATTCCGCATCGCCGTCGAGGGTTATCTGGTAATTGTTGTGCCTGATTGCGACGAGATCTTCGAACACACGCCTCTGCATCATTGGCGCCGCCAGCCTTGACGACAGTGCCGATGTTGTCAGCCAACCCGCTCGCCTAGAGGTCCTGATGACGAACCCTGCCCTGCTTCGACACAGAGATGGTCGAAGGATCAATCCCTTGAACTGCCATGGCTACATTTCCTCGTTGGAAGAACGTTGCTTGTTCCAGCAATACAGGTGACACAGGACCGAGCATCATCGCGCCTGTTATTTTCTGTCAACATTATCTTTGCGTAGGTATTTTCCTACACCACCGTCTCGCGCAGTGGATTGTCGGATTCACCCGGCCCTGCCGATAGAGGGCAGCCGTCAGCGGACGGAACCATGGACCGCTGAAATGCGCTGAGACATTTCGGAACAGTTCTTGCAGGCACCCCGGCACTCCCCGCCGTAGTGCACCGCGATGTCCGAGAACGAAGACGCAGGCGAAAAAACCGAACAACCCACAGAAAAACGCCTGCGCGATGCCCGTGAACAGGGCAACATCCCGCGCTCGCGCGAGCTGGCCACCGTGGCGGTGTTCGGTGCGGCGGTCATCGCCATCATGGCCACCAGCAGCTCCATCGCCGCCGGCGGCCACGCCTGGATGCGCGCCGCGCTCAGCCCCGAGCCGGCCCTGTGGCAGAACCCGCAGGCCCTGTTCGGCCACTTCGGCTGGCTGTTCCTGCGCCTGATCCTGGCCTGCTGGCCGCTGCTGGTGGTGTGCTTCCTGGCCAGTTTCCTGTCGCCGCTGGTGATGGGCGGGCTGCGCTGGTCGAACAAATCGCTGATACCCGACCCCAAGCGCCTCAGCCCCATTGCCGGCCTGAAGCGCATGTGGGGTGCCGAGGCGGTGGCCGAGTTCACCAAGTCGCTGCTGCGCGTGGGCTTCGTCGGCGCCGCCGCGACCCTGGTGTTCGCCAGCAGCTTCGATGCCCTGCGCGGGCTGTTGCACCAGCCGCTCGAGTCGGCCATCGGCCACGGCCTGGGCTTCACCCTGAAGCTGCTGCTGGCCACCGCCGGCGCCATGTTGCTGCTCGGCGCCATCGATGCGCCGTACCAGCGCTGGAACTGGATGCGCAAGCTGAAGATGACCCGTGAAGAGCTGCGCCGGGAAATGAAGGAAAGCGAAGGCAGCCCGGAAGTGAAGGGGCGCATCCGCCAGCTGCAGCAGCAGATGGCCAACCGCCGCATGATGGAAGCGGTGCCCACCGCCGACGTGGTGGTGGTCAACCCCACCCACTACGCGGTGGCCCTGAAGTACGAAGGCAGCCGCATGAGCGCCCCCACCGTGGTCGCGCTGGGCGTGGACGAAACCGCCCTGCGCATCCGTGAAGTGGCCGACGGCAACAAGGTGGCCATCGTCTCGGCCCCGCCTTTGGCACGCGCCTTGTATCGGGAGGGTCAACTCGGCAAGGAAATTCCCGTGAGACTGTATTCAGCCGTCGCCCAGGTGCTGTCCTACGTCTACCAGCTGCGCAGCTGGCGGACCGGCCCGATGCCGTCCACTCCCCACATCGATGTGGATGAATTCGGCACTGGAGGCCGCCCATGAACGCCCAGACCTCTGGTTTCAACAGCCGCCGCGTGCTCGACATGATCCGCCAGGGTCTTGGCGCGCCGCTGATCGTGCTGGCCCTGCTGGCCATGGTGGTGGTGCCGCTGGCCGCCCCGGTGCTCGATGCGCTGTTCACCTTCAACATCGCCATCTCGCTGATGGTGCTGCTGGCGGTGGTCTACGTGAAACGTCCGCTGGATTTCACCATCTTCCCCATCGTGCTGCTGGTCACCACCATGCTGCGCCTGGCGCTGAACGTGGCTTCCACGCGCGTGATCCTGCTCAACGGCCAGAACGGCCACGAAGCGGCCGGCAAGGTGATCGCTGCCTTCGGCGAGTTCGTGATCGGCGGCAACTACGCGGTCGGCATCGTGGTCTTCGCGATCCTGACCATCATCAACTTCGTGGTCATCACCAAGGGCGCCGGCCGCGTTTCGGAAGTGACCGCCCGCTTCATCCTGGATGCCATGCCCGGCAAGCAGATGGCCATCGACGCCGATCTGAACGCCGGTTTGCTGACGCGTGAAGAAGCCAAGGCCCGCCGTGAGGAAGTGCGCGAGGAAGCCGACTTCTACGGTGCGATGGACGGCGCCAGCAAGTTCATCCGCGGCGATGCGATCGCCGGCATCCTGATCCTGTTCATCAACATGCTGGGCGGCCTGGCCGTGGGCGTTCTGCAGCACGGCATGCCCTTCGGTCAAGCGGCCGCCACCTATACCCTGCTGTCCATCGGTGACGGCCTGGTGGCGCAGCTGCCGGCCCTGCTGGTGTCCAGCGCCGTGGCCATGCTGGTCACCCGCGCCTCGCGCTCGCAGGACATGGCACAGGCCATGACCGGCCAGGTGTTCGGCCAGTACCGGGCGCTGGCGATCACCGCCGGCATCATCGGCCTGGTCGGCCTGGTGCCGGGCATGCCGAACGTCGCTTTCCTGACACTGGCGGCGATCCTGGGCTTCATCGCGTGGAAGCTGTACCGCAAGACCCAGCTGCCGGCCGCCGACGATGCCACCAAGGCCGGCGAGAACGGCCCGGTGAACGCGCTGGGCCGCCCCGCCGCCCCGGCACCGACCGCCGAACTGAGCTGGGACGAACTGCGCCCGGTCGATCCGCTGGGGCTGGAAGTGGGCTACCGGCTCATTCCGTTGGTGGACAGCAACCAGGGCGGCGAGCTGATGGCGCGCATCAAGGGCGTGCGCCGCAAGCTGACCCAGGACGTCGGCTTCCTGATTCCCTCGGTGCATATCCGCGACAACCTGGAACTGCCCGCCAACGCCTACCGCGTGCTGGTGCACGGTGTGCCGGTGGCCACGGCTGAGATCCACCCCGACCGCGAACTGGCACTGGACCCGGGCAGTGCGCTGGGCCCGCTGGAAGGTATTGCCGGCAAGGACCCCGCCTTCGGCCTGGATGCCACCTGGATACAGCCGCACCAGCGCGCACAGGCCGAAACCCTGGGCTACACCGTGGTTGACCCGGCCACCGTGGTCGCCACCCATCTGTCGCACCTGATCCGCGAACATGCGCCGGAACTGCTGGGCCATGAAGAAGTGCAGCATCTGCTGGCCAACCTGGCCAAGAGTGCGCCCAAGCTCGTCGAAGATCTGACGCCCAAGGCGCTGCCGCTGTCGGCCGTGGTGCGTGTGCTGCAGAACCTGCTGGTTGAACGCATTCCGATCCGCCAACTGCGCAAGATCGCCGAGGCACTGGTCGAGCACGCCCCGTCCAGCCAGGACCCGGCCACCCTCACTGCCGCCGTGCGCAACGCGCTGGGCCGCTTCATCGTGCAGGAAATCGCCGGAATGTCGGCGGAGCTGCCGGTGTTCACCCTCAACCCGCAATTGGAACGTGTCTTGCAGGAGTCCACGCAGGGCAACGGCGCCGCGCTGGAACCCGGACTCGCTGAGCGACTGCACCAGAGCCTGGCCGAATGTGTCAGCAAGCAGGAAGCCCGCAACGAGCCCGCGGTTGTGCTGGTACCGGGCCCGGTGCGCGCCGCGCTGGCCCGCCTGGTCCGCCACAGCGTTCCGTCGCTGTCGGTCCTGGCCTACAGCGAGGTGCCGGAGGACAAGCGCCTGAAGCTGGTCGGAACGATCAGCTGACGCCGCCCACCGTAGCGCCAGAAAACAGACACCACTTTTCAATTGCAGCAACCGACAGATTCCAAGGGGAACCCGAACCGTGCAGACCACCGACCACCCGCGTTCTCCGACCGCCAATCCGCCGTCTTCGACCCGTGATCACAGCATGAAAATCAAACGCTTCGTCGCCGCCGACATGCGCTCGGCCATGAACCTGGTGCGCAAGGAACACGGGCCCGATGCCGTGATCCTGTCCAACCGCCGGATCGAGGAGGGTATCGAAATCGTGGCCGCCGCCCATTACGACGAAGGTGTGGTGCAGCGTGCACTGGATGCCTCGCGCCGCGATGTCGCGCCGCCGCCGGCACCGAAGCCGCGTACCGCTGCCGATGCGGTCATCGCCGCGGTGACCCGCCGCCGCAGCGCCACCCCGGCGCCGGAACCGATCGCGGCCACCACCTCGGCCGTGGCCGCCCTGGCCCGCGCCGCCGTCGGCGCCACCGGCCGCACCCTGGACAGCGCCGACGAGATCGTGCCGACCCGTGGCAGCACCGGCTTCGCCGACACCCTTGCTCGCGCCAGCGTCAACGAACCGGCACTGCCGGAACAGATTTTCGCTCCGTTCGCCGAGGCCATCGTTGCCCCGCCGGCACCGGCCGCTGCGCCGGCCCCGATCAACCGCGCCCGCTTCCTGATCGATCCGCCGCACGACGAACCGCAGGACACTGCCGCCCTGCCGCCGCCGCTGCCGGTAGCAGCCGAAGCAGCCACCGCCGCCGTGATCGCGGCCGAGCCGGCGGTGACCGTCGAGCAGCCGGCCCCGGCACTGGCCGAAACCGCGCCGCAGCCCGAACCCTCCCCGCAGCTGATGCCGGCGCCGGTGGTGACCGTGGTGGCCCAGGATGATGCCGAGATCCGCCAGCTGCGCCAGGAAGTGGCCGGCATGCGCCAGGTGATCGAGCGCGAGATGAACCGCTTCACCGACGAGCGCCTGCGTGGCAACGCCGTGCGCGGTGCGGCGCTGGACCTGATGGACGAGTACGGCTTCGATGCCGGCCTGGCCCGCGACGTGGCCATGCAGATTCCGGCAGAGACCGAGGCCCACCGCGGCCGCGGCCTGATGCTGGGGCTGATCTCGCGCAAGCTGCCGATCGCCCCGGTCGATCCGCTGGAAGAAGGCGGCGTGATCGCGCTGGTCGGCCCAACCGGCGCCGGCAAGACCACCACCATCGCCAAGCTGGCCTCGCGCTTCGCCGAAACCCATGCCGCCCGCGATGTCGCCCTGGTCACCACCGACACCCTGCGCGTGGGCGCCCGTGAACAGCTGTACGGCTACGGCCGCCAGCTGGGCATCGCGGTGCACGAAGCCAACAGCGGCACCGACCTGGACCAGCTGCTGGAACGCCTGAAGGACTACAAGCTGGTGCTGATCGACACCGCCGGCCTGGGCCCGCGCGACCGCGCGCTGGCCGCCCAGCTGCAGTGGCTGCGCGCCGCCCGCCAGGTCCGCACCCTGCTGGTGCTGCCGGCCAACACCAGCTTCGGCGACATGGACGAGGTAGTCCGCCGCTTCGGCGCGGCCAACCTGCAGGGCCTGGTGCTGAGCAAGCTGGACGAGACCGGCCGCTTCGGCAACGCCCTGTCGGTGGCCGTGGACCACCAGCTGCCGATCACCTGGGTGACCGACGGCCAGGACGTGCCGGACGACCTGCACCGAGCATCTGCAGCCAATCTTGTACTTCGCCTTGAAGATTTGCGCCGAGCGGCCGATATGCCCTGCAACCCGGAGTTGAACCATGCCGTCGCGTGAGTACGCCAAGCTGACCACCACCTTCCCGCTGACGGCCACCCGCAGCGAGCCGCTGGGCCCTGTGCGCACCATCGCGGTGACCGGTGGCAAGGGCGGCGTGGGCAAGACCAACGTGTCGGCCAACCTGGCCGTGGCGCTGGCGGGCATGGGCAAGCGCACCCTGTTGCTGGACGCCGACCTGGGCCTGGCCAACATCGACGTGATCCTGGGCCTGAACCCGACCTTCACCCTGGCCGACCTGGTGGCCGGCCGCTGCTCGCTGGACGATGTGATCATCGAAGGCCCCAACGGCGTGCTGGTGGTCCCGGCCGCGTCAGGCCGCCGGCACATGGCCGAACTGGCCCCGGCCGAGCACGTGGGTCTGGTCAACGTGTTTTCCGAGCTGGAACGCGAGCTGGACATCATGGTGGTGGACACCGCCGCGGGCATCACTGATGGCGTGCTGACCTTCTGCCAGGCCGCGCAGGACACCGTGGTGGTGGTCTGCGATGAACCGGCCTCGATCACCGACGCCTACGCGCTGATCAAGGTGCTGTCGCGCGAACGCGGGGTGGACCGCATCCAGGTGGTGGCCAACATGGTGCGCGACCCCAACGAAGGCCGCGTGCTGTATGAAAAGCTGACGCGCGTCTGCGAGAAGTTCTTGGCCGATGTCTCGCTGAACTACTTGGGCTGCGTGCCGCAGGATGACTGGCTGCGCCTGTCGGTGCAGCGCCAGCAGCCGGTGGTGAAGGCCTACCCGTCCAGCCCGGCCGCGCTGGCGATCACCGAGATCGCCCGCCGCACCGCGCGCTGGCAGGCTCCGACCGAGCCGCGCGGTGGCGTTGAATTCTTCCTGGAACGCATCCTGAAGCAGCGCGGGGTGACCGCATGAAAGGCGCAGCCCAGTACAAAGAGGTGCAGCGCGCCTCGGCCACCGATGTCATCGTGCAGCACTCGGACCTGGTGCGGCGCATCGCCCACCACCTGGCCGCGCGCCTGCCGGCCAGCGTGGAAGTGGACGACCTGATCCAGGCCGGCATGATGGGTCTGATCGAGGCCTCGCGCAGCTACGACGCCGACCAGGGCGCTTCGTTTGAAACCTATGCCTCGATCCGCATCCGCGGCTCGATGATCGACGAGATCCGCCGTGGCGACTGGGTGCCGCGCTCGGTGCACCGCCGTGCACGCGATGCCGCCGCCACCATCCGCCGGCTGGAACAGACCAGCGGTCGCGCCGCCAGCGCTACCGAAGTGGCCGCGGCCATGGAGATGCCGCTGCCGGACTACCTGCGCCTGATGGAAGACGCCTCGCGCGGGCAGGTGCTGAGCCTGGAATCGCGCATCGAGGACCAGGGCGAGCTGGACACCATCGCCCAGGGCGGCCCGACCCCGCAGCAGGTGCTGGAACGCGGCGAATTCGGCCGCGAACTGGGCAAGGCCATCGGCCACCTGCCCGAACGCGAACAACTGGTGCTTTCGCTCTACTACGAGCAGGAACTGAACCTGAAAGAGATCGGCGCGGTGCTCGGCGTGAGCGAATCGCGGGTCTGCCAGATCCATGGCCAGGCAGTGCTGCGCCTGCGTGGCCGACTGAAAGTGTTCGAGGCGGCCGACGCCGGCCTCGAGAATTGAACAACAAAGGAACTCTGCTTTGAACAAGAACATGCGCATCCTGATCGTTGACGATTTTTCGACCATGCGTCGCATCGTCAAGAACCTGCTGGGCGATCTGGGCTTCACCAATACCGCCGAAGCCGAGGACGGGCATGCTGCGTTGTCACTGCTGCAGAGCCAGCCCTTCGATTTCGTGGTGACCGACTGGAACATGCCGGTCATGACCGGCATCGAACTGCTCAAGGCCATCCGTGCCGATGCCAAGCTGAAGACCCTGCCGGTGCTGATGGTCACCGCCGAAGCCAAGCGCGAGCAGATCATCGAAGCGGCGCAGAACGGGGTGAACGGCTACATCATCAAGCCGTTCACCGCGCAGACGCTGGAAGAGAAGCTGGGCAAGATCTTCGAACGCCTGGCGGCCAGCGCCTGATGGATACCACGGTGGACAAGAGCGCCCTGGCCCTGCGCCTGCAGGAAGCACTGGATGCGCTGGAAGCGGGCGACGAGAGCGCCTGGCGCCAGCGCATCGACAGCCTGGTGGCCGCACGCACCCAGCCGATGATGAGCGGCCTTTCGCGGCTGGCCCGTGAACTGGGCCAGGCCCTGGGCGAGCTGCCGACCGTGCCCGACGAAGCCGGCGAGCTGGACGACGCCTGCGCGCGCCTGGACCACGTGGTGGCCATGACCGAACAGGCCACCCACCGCACCCTGGACCTGGCCGAAGAATGCCGCGCCCTGACCGAACAGCTGCGCGCCGATGGCCTGCAGCCGGGCCAGGACGTGCAGCTGGAGCGCATCCGCCACAACCTGACCGAGATCGCCCTGACCCAGAGCTACCAGGACCTGACCGGGCAGATCATCCGGCGCGTGGTCGGCATCGTCCGCCGCGTGCACGAAGGCTTCGGCGCACTCGGCCTGCCGCCGGAACAGCATCGCACCGACCCGGAACTGGCCGGGCCGGCACTGAAGGGACTGGACCGCCACGCGGTCTCGCAGAACGACGCCGACGACCTGTTGTCGGACCTGGGGCTGTAAGCATGAGCGCGGTTGCCGACGACATCACTGCCGATTTCATCATCGAAGCACAGGAGATCCTCGATCGACTGGGCGAACAGCTGGTGTCGCTGGAACAGGCACCGCAGGACAGCGACCAGCTCAATGCCGTGTTCCGCGGCTACCACACGCTGAAGGGCGGCGCCGGTTTCCTTGGCATCACTGCCATGGTGGAACTGTGCCACGCCGCCGAAGAAGCTCTGGGCTCCGCCCGTGCCGGCCAGGCGGTACTGCAGTCGCACCACTTCGACGCGGCCCAGCAGTCGCTGGACTACCTGCAGTCCATGCTCGACGCCGTTTCATCGGGTACCGAGCCGGGTTACGCCCCGCCGGAACTGATCGCCCAGTTCGACGTGCACGGCGGCGCCGCGCCAGTGGCCAGCACCACGGCGGCAACCGCACCGGCCGCCGGCACCAGCGACCTGATCACCGACGACGAGTTCGAGGCCCTGCTGGACCAGTTGCACGGCGGCGGCGCGCCCACGGCCGTGGCCCCGGCGAAGAAGGCCGACGATGGCCTGATCAGCGAGGACGAATTCGAAGCGTTGCTGGACCAGCTGCATGGCGGCGCCGCACCCGGCAGCAAGCCGGTGGCTGCAGCGCCGGCCCCGGCCCCGGCGCCGCGCCCGGCTGCCGCGCCTGCTGCTGCGCCGGCCAAGCCCGCCGCGGCCAAACCGCTGGCCGAGGCCGAACACACCGTGCGCGTGGACACCAAGCGCCTGGACGCGATCGTCAACCTGATCGGCGAACTGGTGCTGTCACGAAACCGGCTGAAGACGCTGCGTACCCGCCTGCGCGATGAAGAACTGGACCGTGCGGTGTCCACCCTGGATATCGCCACCGCTCGCCTGCAGTCGGCCGTCATGCGCACCCGCATGCAGCCGGTCGGCAAGGTGTTCTCGCGCTTCCCCAAGGTGGCCCGCGACGTTGCCCGTTCGCTGAAGAAGGAAGTCGATCTGGAGCTGATCGGCGCCGAAACCGAACTGGACCGCAACCTGGTGGAGGCACTGGCCGATCCGCTGGTGCACCTGGTGCGCAACGCCATCGACCACGGCGTGGAAATGCCCGACCTGCGCGAGGCGCAGGGCAAGCCGCGCATGGGCCACGTGCGTTTGTCGGCACAGCAGGAAGGCGACTACGTCAGCATTGAAGTGCAGGACGACGGCGCTGGCATCGACCCGGAAAAGCTGCGCGCCAAGGCACGCGAAAAGGGCCTGATCGACCCGGAGGCCGCCGCCCGCCTGAGCAGCGAGGAATGCCTGCACCTGGTGTTCCTGCCCGGCTTCTCCACCAAGCAGCAGGTCACCGATATTTCCGGCCGCGGCGTGGGCATGGACGTGGTGCAGTCGCGTATCCGCGAACTGAGCGGGCAGATCCAGATCCAGTCCGAACTGGGCCGTGGCAGCCGCTTCCTGATCCGCGTGCCGCTCACCCTGGCCATCCTGCCCACCCTGCTGGTGCAGGCCGGCGAGGATGTCTACGCCCTGCCGCTGGCCCGCGTGATGGAGGTGCTGCATGCACCGCGCACCTCGCTGGGCTGGTTCGACGGCCGCGCCGTGCTCGACCGTCGTTCACACACGCTGCCGCTGATCGATCTGCGGCAGTGGCTGGACGTCACCCCGGCCGCCTCCAGCCTGCTGACCATCGTGGTGCTGCAGGCCGGCGAGGCCCGTTTCGGGCTGGTGGTCGACCAGGTGCGTGGCCGCGAAGAAGTGGTCATCAAGCCGCTGCCCAAGGCCCTGCGCGGCCTGCGTGGCTACGCCGGTGCAACGCTGATCGGCGATGGCCGCATGGCCCTGATCCTGGACGTGGATGGCCTGAGATGACGCCCGCCGGGCCCTGCCCGGCACCCCGAAAACTGTGACTACCGTCTGTACACGCGCCACCGGTGTCTCAAGTCCCATTCACACACGCCGATACCGGACCCATGGATAGACTCAGCCTCATTGGACTTTTCCTTGCCCTGGCCTCGCTGGTCGGCGGCAGCATTCTGAAGGGCGCCGGCCTGGCCTCGCTGTGGTCGCCGGCCGCCTTCGTGATCGTCATCGTCGGTACCGTGGCCGCCATCCTGCTGCACACCGCGCCGGCCGTGTTCAAGCATGCTTTCAAGATCGTGCGCTGGGTCGTGCGCCCGCCGCACAGCGACCGTCGCGAACTGATCCAGCAGATCGTGGAATGGAGCAACATCGCCCGCCGCCAGGGCCTGCTGGGCCTGGAATCGCAGGTCGAAGCGCAGCGCGATCCGTTCCTGCGCAAGGGCCTGCAGCTGCTGGTGGACGGGGTGGAGCCCGAATCGATCCGGCACATGCTGGAAATCGAACTGGGCAGCCAGGAGCACCAGGACCAGGCCGGCGCCAAGGTATTCGAAGCCATGGGCATCTACGCGCCCACGCTGGGCATCATCGGCGCCGTGCTGGGCCTGATCGCGGTCATGAAGAACCTGGCCGACCCCAGCAAGCTGGGCCACGGCATCGCCGCCGCGTTCACCGCCACCATCTACGGCATCGCCTCGGCCAACCTGCTGTTCCTGCCCATCGCGGCCAAGCTGAAGGGCGTGATCGCCCACAACTCGCGCGACCGCGAAATGGTCATCGAAGGCCTGATCTCGATCGCCCAGGGCGAGAACCCGCGCAACATCGAAACCAACCTTTCCGGCTTCCTGCACTGACATGGCCCGCCGCAAGCACCACGAAGAGCACGCCAACCATGAAGCATGGGCGATCCCCTATGCCGATCTGATGACGTTGCTGCTGGCGTTCTTCGTTGTGATGTACGCCATTTCCTCGGTGAACGAGGGCAAGTACCGCATCATGGCCGATGCGCTCACCGATGCTTTCGGCGGCGCCCCGCGCACCATCAATCCCGTGCAGGTGGGCAACAAGCAGGTGCAGGGCGGCGGCTGGGACAGCCCCTCGGTCATCAAGTCCGGCACCAAGATCGGCCCGTCCGCGCCGGCCCCCTCGCACGACCCCACCCTGCTGCCGTCGATGGCCTCGCAGATGCGCATGCCCGTCTCGGTGCACAACCAGGAACAGATCGCCCGCGCCGAGCGCCAGCTCAGCAGCATTGCCGACCGCCTGACCGCCGCGCTGTCGCCGCTGATCGACCGCGGCATGATCAGCGTGCGCCGCACCGAACTGTGGATCGAAGTGGAGATCAACAGTGACATCCTGTTCCCCACCGGCTCGGCGGCGCTGGACGTGCATGCACGGCAGACCCTGGCCAGCCTGGCCGAGGTGCTGCGCGATGTGCCCAACAGCGTGCGCGTGGAAGGCCACACCGACAACGTGCCCATTGCCACCGCCACCTTCCCGTCGAACTGGGAGCTGTCGGCCGGCCGCGCCGCCAGCGTGGTCCACCTGTTCGCCGACCAAGGCGTGCAGCCCTCGCGCCTGGCCATGGTCGGCTACGGCCAGTTCCGCCCGCGCGATGCCAATGACAGCGCGCAGGGTCGCAACCGCAATCGCCGGGTCATGGTCATCATCCTGGCCGACACCAGCCATGCGGTGGACCCGCTGAGTGAACGCCTGAACGCCGCCACTGGCCAGACCGATGCCGCTGCACCTGCGGCCAGCACCGCCGCTGCGGCGACGGCACGCCCCTCTTCCCCTTCCCCCCTTGCACCGGTGCAGTTGCCGCCGGTGTCGGCAGGCAGCCATGTCGGCGCCGCCGTTCCCCCTGCAATGAAGGAGTAATCCGATGCGCATCTGGGCAGTCGCCAACCAGAAGGGCGGTGTCGGCAAGACCACCACCACCCTCGCCCTCGGTCGCGGCCTGGCCGCGCTCGGCCACCGGGTCCTGCTGATCGATCTGGATCCGCACGCCTCGCTCACCCGCGCCTTCGGCGTGCCGGTCGAGCCGGCGCCGGCCGGCGTGCTGGAACTGTTCGGCGCGCCGCCGGCCGATCTGGCCACGCTCTGCCACCCCAGCCCGATCACCGGCCTGGACTACGTCTGCGCGCAGGCCTCGCTGGCCACGCTGGAACGCCGCAGCGCCAACCAGCCCGGCCTGGGCCTGGCCCTGCAGAACGCGCTGGCTCGCCACCAGGGACAGCACGATTACATCCTGCTGGACTGCGCACCCACCCTGGGCCTGCTGATGATCAACGCACTGGCCGCGGCCGATCGCCTGATCATTCCCACCCAGGCCGAACCGCTGGCGCTGCACGGGCTGGACGGCATGGTCCGCACCGGTGAAATGGTCGAGCGCTCGCGCCGCCGCCCGCTGCCGATCTCGATCCTGCCGACCCTGTTCGACCGCCGCACCCGCGCCGGCAACGAATCGCTGCGCAGCATGCAGGACCGCCACGTCGGCCGCGTCTGGGAGGACGCCATTCCGCTGGATACGCGCATCAGCAATGCCGCCGGCCTGACCCTGCCCAGCGTGGGCGAGGACTACCCGGGCCGCGGCCTGGCAGCCTACCGCCGCGCCCTCAACTGGATCCTGGGTGAGGACGAGCGCGCACTGGAGCAGGCGGCATGACCACCACCGGTGTGCTGGACGACTATCTGGACGAACTGCTGGGCGAAGCCATCGTGGCGCCGCCGCCGGTTGCCGAGGCCGTGGCCGCCGAGCGCGAGCCCACCTGGGACGATCTGCCGGCCGAAGTGATCTACGAAACCGAAGACACCGACGGTCGCGCCGGGCCATGCCCGGCGAGCGCAGCGGTGCCCGAACCCGCCGTCGCCGCACCCGAACGCGAGCCGACCTGGGACGACCTGCCGGCCGAAGTGATCTACGAAACCGAAGACGTTGCGGCGGTCGCGCAGAGCGACAGCGCAGCGCTGGACGCCGCCTTCGACGCCGTGGCCGTGGCCGCTCCCGAACGCGAACCGACTTGGGACGACCTGCCGGCCGAAGTCATCTACGAAACCGAAGACGTTCCAGCCGCCGCGCAGAGCGACAGTGCAGCGCTGGAGGCCGCCTTCGACGCCGTGGCCGTGGCCGCTCCAGAACGCGAACCGACCTGGGACGACCTGCCGGCCGAAGTGATCTACGAAACCGGAGACACCGACGGTAGCGCCGGGCCACGCCTGGCGAGCGCAGCGGCGCCCGAACCCGCCGCCGCCCCGACCGGCCCCGAGCCCACTTGGGACGACCTGCCGGACGAAGTGATCTACGAAACCGACAGCGCCGACAGCCACGCCCTGGCCCACATCGACAGCCCCGCCCTGCAGGCCGCCTTCGAAGCCGCCGCAGAAGGTGAAACGGTAGCCGTGCCTGCCCCCGCCACGGTGGCACCGGCCCTTCCGGCCGCCGCGCCTGTCGCAGCCCCGGTCGCCCGCGCCGCTGTGACGCCGCCGCCGCGCGTGGCAGTGAACGCCCCGGCAGGCGCGCGCCCGTCCAGCTGGCAGGAACTGCAATCGCAGGCGCACCAGCCGGCCAGCAGTCCACACCCGCAGGCCCGCCGCGCTGGCGAGCGCACCTCGCGCTGGCTGCGCCTGCGCTGCGGCGTGCAGGCCTACGCACTGGAGCTGCTGAAGGTGCAGGAAGTGGTGCTGCCCGTACCCCTGCTGCCGCTGCGCGGAACCGCACCGGCCATGCTGGGCATCATGAACCTGCGTGGCCAGGTGGTGCCGGTGATGGACCTGGGCCTGCACCTGGGCACCACCACCGCCGAGGACGATGCGCAGACCCGCATCGTGGTGCTGGAAGAGAACGGCGAGATTCTGGGCCTGCGCGTGTCGGCCGTGGAAGACGTGGCCAACCTCACCGATTCGCAGATCGAACCGCCCGACACCGCCCGCATCTGCCAGATTTCCAACGAGCTGTTCCGCGGCGTGGCGCGCATTGGCCAACGGCCGATGATCCTGCTCGACGCGACCCGCTTGTTGGGGTGATCCCCCCTCCACGCATGGCGTGGGTCTACCAAACCCCCTCCACGCATTGCGTGGATACCCGCATCCCCGGTAGAGCCACGCCACGCGTGGATGGCCGCGCCTGCCGGGAAGATCCGCGCCACGCATGGATGGCCCTCCCGCCGAAACAACCCTAAAGAACCCCGCCGGTGTGCCGTTATGGATCTCGGAACCGTTTGTCCGGAGCAATCATGAGCACTGTCGAACTGGGTGATGATCTCGGCATCGAGAGCAGCACCGAGCTCAAGAACCGCCTTTCGCCGCTGGTGGCGGAAGCTGGCGAGCTGACCCTGGACGCAAGCCAGGTCGGCCGCATCCATACCGCCAGCGTGCAGGTGCTGTGCGCCTTCGTGCAGGCCCGCCGCGAGGCCGGGCTGGACACCGGCTTCCACGGTTGCACCGCAACCTTCCGTGACGCCGCACGCCTGTTGGGCGTCACCCAGGCCCTGGGCCTGGACGTACCCCATGACAACCTGAAATCTGTGGAGAACGCTGCATGAGCGCACGTATCTTGGTGGTGGACGATTCGGCGTCGATGCGCCAGATGGTTTCCTTCGCCCTCACCTCGGCTGGTTTTTCCGTCGAAGAAGCCGAAGACGGCGCCGTGGCCCTGGGCCGCGCCAAGGGCCAGCGCTTCAACGCGGTGGTCACCGACGTCAACATGCCGAACATGGATGGCATCAGCCTGATCCGCGAGCTGCGCCAGCTGCCGGACTACAAGTTCACCCCGATGCTGATGCTGACCACCGAATCGGCCGCGGACAAGAAGTCCGAAGGCAAGGCCGCCGGCGCCACCGGCTGGCTGGTCAAGCCGTTCAACCCCGAACAGCTGGTCGCCACCGTACAGAAGGTGCTGGGCTGATCGCCCCGCACTCCTGAACCGCCCCTTCCCCACGTTTCCGGATTACCTCTGCCATGAGCATGGACCTGCAACGCTTCCACGCCACCTTCTTCGAGGAGAGCCGCGAAGGCCTCGACGCCATGGAGGCCGGGCTGCTGGCCCTGGAATCGGGGCAACAGGATCCGGAAATCATCAACTCGGTGTTCCGCGCGGCCCACTCCATCAAGGGCGGCGCCGGCACCTTCGGTTTCGACACCATCGCCAGCCTGACCCACGTGCTGGAAACGCTGCTCGATGAGCTGCGTGCCGGCAAGCGGGCCCTGGAAGCCACGGCCGTGGACGCCATGCTGTCTTCGGTGGACGTGCTGCGCGCACTGCTGCGTGAAGCCGAACATGGCCAGGCCGCCGATCCGGCCGCGGTGGCAGCGGTGAAGGCACGCCTGGAAGCGGTGCTGTCGGGGCAGGCCGCGGCCAGCGCCCCGGTCGCGGCGGCCGCTGCGGTCGATGACACGCCCGAAGCCTGGCAGATCGGCTTCACCCCGGCGCCGTCGCTGTTCATGAGCGGCAATGACCCGCTGCGCATCATCCGTGAGCTGGAACACCTGGGCTCGCTGCAGGTGGCTGCACGCATGGATCGCCTGCCGGGCTTTGCCCAGCTGGACCCGCTGGAAGCGCACCTGGCCTGGGACCTGGGTCTGGTCGGCAAGGTGCCGCGCAGCAAGATCGAAGACACCTTTGCCTGGGTGCTGGACGACTGCGAACTGGACATCCGTCCGGCCGCCCCGCCCAGCCTGGCCACCCAGGCACCGGCAACGCCCGCCGCCAGCGCGGTTGCCGCACCCGCTGCACCATCCGCACCTGCCGCCGCTGCAGCCACGCCGGCTGCCGCTGAAGCCGAAACCTCGATCCGCGTCAGCGTGGACAAGGTCGATGCACTGATCAACCTGGTCGGCGAACTGGTCATCACCCAGGCGATGTTGAAGCAGGTTTCCAACGCCATCGACCCGGTGCACGCCGAACGTCTGTTCGCCGGTCTGGACCAGCTTGAGCGCAACACCCGCGACCTGCAGGAAGCGGTGATCGGCGTGCGCATGCTGCCGGTGGACGCGGTGTTCCGCCGCTTCCCGCGCCTTGTCCGCGATCTGTCCAGCCGCCTGGGCAAACAGGTGCGCCTGCGCACCATCGGTGAGGGCACCGAACTGGACAAGGGCCTGATCGAAAAGATCGCCGACCCGCTGGTCCACCTGGTGCGCAATTCCATCGACCACGGCTTGGAAATGCCCGACGTGCGCCGCGGCGCAGGCAAGGACGAGACCGGCACCATCACCCTGGCGGCCTCGCACCAGGGCGGCCACATCGTGATTGAAGTGAGCGACGACGGCCGCGGCCTGAACCGCGACAAGATTCTGGCCAAGGCGCAGGAACGCGGGCTGAGCGTGCCCGACAATCCCACCGATTCGCAGGTCTGGGACCTGATCTTCCAACCCGGCTTCTCCACCGCCGATGCGGTCACCGACCTGTCCGGCCGCGGCGTGGGCATGGACGTGGTCCGCCGCAACATCCAGGCGCTGGGTGGCGAAGTGCAGATCGAGAGCAGCCTCGGCAGCGGCACGCGCACGCTCATCCGCCTGCCACTCACCCTGGCGATCCTGGACGGCATGACCGTGGCGGTGGCCGGCGAAACGCTGATCCTGCCGCTGGCCTACGTGCTGGAAGCCCTGCAGCCGCAGCCGGAAGACATCCGCAGCATGGCCGGCGAAGGCCGTGTGCTGCGCGTGCGCGGCGAGTACCTGCCTATTCTGTCGCTCACCGAGTACTACGGTTACGGCAACCGCCGCGCCAACAGCGAATCGCTGGTGGTGGTGGTGGAAGGCGATGGCCAGAAGATCGCGCTGGAAGTGGACGAACTGGTCGGCCAGCAGCAGGTGGTGGTCAAGAACATCGAGAACAACTACCGCCGCATCGGTGGCGTATCGGGCGCCACCATCCTCGGCGATGGCCGCGTAGCCCTGATCGTGGACATCGGTGGCCTGGTGCGCTCGCTGCGCATGCCGCAGGCCGCCTGACCGCCGCCCACCGCGCTGCGCGTTACCCCACCGCCGCCCACCCGGGCGGCGGTTCTGTTTGCGGGACCACATCCCCGGGGTCAGATCCCTTTCGCAGAAATGGCTCTGACCCCTGAACCGTGACATCGGTCGCCCCAGTAGTTTCCCCCGCAACCACCCACACACCCCAAGGCTCCAGCCCACACGGCCTGCAGGCGTTCATCCCTACGCCAGCGAATGTGACATCCGTCCATAAAGTACCCGCAAGCAGCGCCGCTATCTCGGTTTGACGGCTTTCACCGAACCCCCACCGGCACGACCGTTCCCTCCTGCAACGACCCCCTTCGCCGACGCGTTCGCGACGGCACTTGCCCATCCGGAGCACCCTGCATGAAGTGGTTCCACGATCTGCCCATCGCCCGCAAGCTGGCGGTGGGGTTCACCCTGACCACCCTGATGACCGTCATCCTGGGCGTGTTCGCCCTGGTGCGCCTGTCCGAGGCCAACGCGCAACTGCGCGCCATGGCCACCAACGATATTCCCTCGGTGCAGTACCTGGGTGAAACACGCTCACTGCTGGGCGAGTTCCGCACCTATGAGATGGCCCTGCTGACCATGCTCGACCAGCCGGACAAGGTAGCTGACTACAACAAGCGCATGGATGACACCGCCAGGACCGTACATGAGCAGCTCGATGCCTATGCGGTCATCCCGGCAGGCGACAAGGAGCGCGCTCTGTTTGCGCCAGTGAAGGCCAACGTGGATGCGTACTTCGTTGCCAATGGCAAGTTGCGTGCAGCCGTCGCTGCGGGCGACAGCGCGCTGGCGCAGCAGATCTCCGATGAACAGTCCAGACCCGCGCGCCGCAAGGCCTTTGACGACCTCAAGGCATTGAGCGCCTTCCTCGGCACGCAGATGCAGGGCAAGATCGATGCCGCCAACGCCACCCATCGCAACAGCATCATCGCCATCATCAGCTGCATCGTGCTGCTGTCGCTGGTCGCTGCGGCGCTGGCCGTGGTGATTTCGCGCGCCGTCACCGGTCCGCTGGGCAAGGCCGTGCACGCGATCCAGGCAGTTTCACGCGGCGATCTGAGCGTGACCACCCAGGCCACCAGCAATGACGAGGCCGGCCGCATGCTGGCCGCCACCAGTGAAATGACCGCCATGCTCCGGCGCTTCTCCGAGCAGACCCAGCTGATGGCGCAGATGCATGCGGGCCCGGATATCAGCCACCGCATTCCGGAAGATTTCCCCGGCGTGTACGGCCAGCTGGCCAGCGGCATCAACACCGTCATCTTCGAACACCTCGATGCGATCCGCGATGCCATCGACGTGCTGAACCAGTACGCCGGCGGCAACCTGACCGAAGATGCGCGGCGCCTGCCGGGCACGCGTGCGTTCCTGCACGAAGCCATGGATGCGGCCAAGTCCAGCCTGCTGGCGATCAACACGCAGATCCAGCAGCTGGCCAGCGCCGCGGCCGCAGGCGATTTCAGCCAGCGCGGCGACACCGATCGCTTCGCCCATGATTTCCGCGCCATGATCGACAACCTCAACACCATGATGCAGGTCGCTGACGGCAACCTGGGCCAGTTGTCCACGCTGCTGCAGGCCATTGCCGAGGGCGACCTGACTGCGCGCATGGACGGCCAGTTCAACGGTGTGTTCGCCCGCATGCGCGATGATGCCAACACCACTGTCGCCCAGCTGACCCAGATCGTCGGCCAGATCCAGGCCA
>NZ_DAMBCN010000025.1:0-71924 GCF_032056425.1 Stenotrophomonas sp. | reverse complement strand
CTGCTCCGCCTTGGCATTGTCCAGCGGCGGCAGCATGGGAATGGATTCGTCGCTCATCGGTGCACCTCCAACGCCTGCAAGTACATCGTGGAAACGCTTGAAGGATGGCAGCTTGCGTACACCACGGCCATCCTGGCCGGTTCAGTCTCCCCACGGCTTGATGCTGCCATCGGCTGCGGCAGCGGGAGGTGAAGATGTGGTCTCAGTTCTGAACGGCCGCAGTGTTCCGCACCGGCTATTGGGCTTAACCTCTGCTTCACCCGGCTGCCCCTACGGTCAGCCTTCATCACGACGCAGGGAAGGCGCATGCCCAGGCGCGCATTGATGCACGGTGAATGATGCGAAGACTCAACGCCGGCCAGTCACAGCATTTCACCCAATCTTCAACCAACAACGGGTCCACCATGCGAGCGTCGCTTCTGAGCCTGCTGTTGCTGATTGCGCCTGCAGGCGCATCTTCAAGCCTCATGCCACAGGAAGCGTTCCTGTCGCGCCTGCTGAACCTGCTGGGTGAAACATCAACGGTGCAGGATGTGACCTCATCGCAGCTGTCAGAACGGCTTCGCTCGGCGGAAGTATCCCGGGAAGAGGGCCAAACCCTATTCCGCGGAAGGATGGATCAGACCTGGCTGTTCTCCCTGTCGCTTCGAAACGAAGGAGCGGCGAATGCACGCATCAACGTAGACATCGTCAGCACTTCTGGTGAAAGCGGCATCGCCGAACCCGCCATATGCACCCTGGATTTCAACGCGTTCAAAACCCGACTCGAAGCAGCAGGATACGTGCACCATACGTTGCTTGGGGAACACGGAAGACCGGTCAACGAGGTCTTTCGTCGTCAGCAGATGGTCGTGACTGCAGACATTGTGGGAATGCGCAGGGAATCCGACGCACCCGCCCGCCTATGCGTGATTGCACTGAGCGTGGAATGAGGGGGACTCGATGAGCAACACTTCCCCGCGCATCCACGCCGTAATCGCTGGATCTGGCAGATCTGCGAATGTCACGCGCATCCCGCCATGCCGATAGCGCGTAGTCTATCAATGGCCGCGCGCAGGCTCACCAAGACCAGTTCAGGGATTGAAAAATGGCTATCCGGTGGCGACCCATGAATCTTTTGGCTGCAGTTTTCGTTACGCTGACAAGCGCCTGCAGCCACTATGCACAAGGGCACCCGGCCGCGAGCGCTGACAAGATGACCCCTGCACCAGCAGCCCCATCCAAAGCGATGGCTCCACTGCACGCCCTTCAACTGACAAGACAAGCTGTACATATCGCTGTTGGTATTTCATCCCCGAATGAAATCGACAGGGAAACGCTCGCATCCATGCTCGGCTCACCCGCAGAAGATCTCGGCGACGGCCGCGTTGGCTACGGCGGCAGAATCGATCCGGACTGGACATTCACACTGGAGCTTTCTGGAACTGCAGCGACGGGCAAACGGCTGGACCTCGATTTCTTTGATTCGACGCCCTCAGGAACGGCCAGCACTGAGGCAATCTGCGCAATGGATTTTGACCAGGCCTCCTCTGAACTCGTGCGGTCAGGATTCTCGAAGGCCACTGTCCATGGCGAACACGGAAGACCGGTGTCCGAGGCATTTGCAAGACCCGGGATGGAGATATCCGTTGATACGATACGAGCGTCAGGCGCCCAGCACACCAGCGACAAGCGTTGCATCCGGGGCTTGACCATCAAGGCAAGCACCACGCCGACAGCGCAAGGCCCTGGCATCGCGGTCGCGAAAGCCCCGGATTCCCTGTCAACCACGCCACTGGATGCCGGGCAGTTGCTGTTGGGTCTGCTCGATCTGATCCAGGCCACGACCTCCGCAAGCGACCTGACCCTCGAGCGCGTATCCGCCGCATTGCGCGAGCCCGCCCGTACCTTCGCCCCCGGTCACTTCGGCTATGGCGGCGCGCTCTCTCCTGTGTGGAGCTATGGCCTGGAAGTGAAACAGGCGGGCACGCCGGACGCACGACTGGATCTGAACTTCATCGACACCGGTCCGCAGCAGAAGGCGCCTGCAACGGCCATCTGCCAAGTGGATTTCAACCGGTTCGCAACGGCGCTCCATGCGGCGGGCTTTGCCCGGGGAACGGTGCGCGGCGAGCACGGCCGGACCATCTACCACCGCTTCGAGCGCGGGCAGCTGAGCATCAAGGTGGATACGATCCCGGAACATTCTGCAGCCAATGGCCAGGCAGCGCACGACTGCGTTCGCCTGGTGAGCGTGCAATAGAAGGCGGTCGGCAGCCCCTCCGAGGCTGCCGGGCACCGGCACAGCGGACGATCCTCCGGCGCTCCCTGCGCACGCCACGCTAGAATGCGCGCATGCGCACCGTCCATGCCCTCCGTTACATCACCCCACTCCGCGAAGGGGGCTCCCTGCCCGCCGTGGTCGAGACCGACGACGACGGCATGGCCGTGCTCAAGTTCCGTGGCGCCGGCCAGGGTCCGAAGGCACTGATCGCCGAGCTGATCGCAGGCGAAATGGCCCGCAGCGTGGGCCTGCCGATTCCGGAAATCCTGTTCGTGGAGCTGGACAGCGAGTTCGCCCGCACCGAACCGGACCCTGAGATCCAGGACCTGATCCGTGCCAGCGAGGGCCTGAACCTGGGCCTGGACTACCTGCCCGGCGCGATCAACTACGATCCGGCGGCCATGCCGGTCGATGCCGACCTGGCCTCGCGCATCGTCTGGTTCGATGCCTTCACCAGCAATGTGGACCGCACCACGCGCAACCCCAACCTGATGGTCTGGCACCGCAAGCTGTACCTGATCGACCACGGTGCGGCGATGTACTTCCATCACGACTGGGACAACGCCGCCGATGCCTGCGAGAAGCCGTTCACGCTGATCCGCGACCATGTGCTGCTGTCCTTCGCCAGCCGCATCGCCGAGGTGGACGCCGAACTGGCCGCGCGCCTTCCCGATGCGGAAATCGAGCGCATCGTCGGCCTGGTACCGGACAGCTGGCTGGTCAACGAGCCGGCCTTCGACAGCCCGCAGGCCTACCGCCAGGGCTATATCAACTATCTCAAGCACCGCCTGAAGGTGCGTGCCGTGTTCGTGCAGGAGGCCATCGGTGCCCACGCTGCACACGTATGACTATGCGGTCATCCGCGTGGTACCGCGGGTGGAACGCGAAGAATTCATCAACGTCGGGGTGATCGTCTCCTGCCCCGGCGCACGCCATCTGGAAGCGGCCATCGAGATCGACCCGGCGCGCCTGCATGCGTTCGCGCCTGCGCTTGACCAGGACGCGTTGCAGCCGTGGCTGGACGCCATCGTGGCGATCTGCCGCGGCGACGCCAATGCGGGCCCGATCGCGCAGCTGCCCGCACGCGCGCGTTTCCATTTCCTCACCGCCAAGCGCAGCTCCATCGTGCAGATGTCCAGCACGCACGTGGGCCGCAGCGCCGATCCGACCGGCGTGGTGGAGCACCTGATGAACAGGATGGTGCGGGTGCCGCAGCGCTGAGCAAGCGAACGGGCGCCGCGCGTGCACGCGCCCGATACACCTGCGCGGTACAGTGAAACGGCTCTGCGAGACACCCGCCCGCCTTCCGCACAGGAGACTGACGTGACCTCACGACGCCGCTTCCTTTCCCTGGCCGCTGCTGCAGCCGCGCTCTCGGCCACCACACCGCTGTTCGCGCAATCGCCTGCGCCGGGCAGCGTGCTGCCGACCCGCGGCACACCGCGCCCCGGGGCCACGTTGGCCCGCAACGCACCGCACACCGGTGGCCGCTACCGCCCGCAGACCCGCCTGGGGTTGGGCGGGGCGCCGCTGGGCGGCAGCCTGGCGCCCACCACCGATGCGGCCGCGCAGGCCACCATGGCCGCCGCGTGGGCCGCTGGCATCCGCACGTTCGACACCTCGCCGTGGTACGGGCTGGGCCTGAGCGAACGACGCATGGGCCGCGAGCTGCATACCCATGCGCCGGACCAGTACACGCTCTCCAGCAAGACCGGCCGCCTGCTGACCGGCACCGCCGGACCGTTGCAGAAAACCAACTGGCACGACCCGGCCCCGTTCCGCTACGCCTACGATTACTCGGCTGCTGGCACGCGGCGTTCGGTGGAAGACAGCCTGAACCGGCTGGGCGTGGCGCAGCTGGATGTCGTGCTGATCCATGATCTTTCGCCCGAGAACACCGACCTGGGCATGCCCTGGGAGCAACGCTTCGCCGAGGCCCTGAAGGGCGCCATGCCGGAGCTGACGCGCATGCGCGAGGAAGGGCTGATCAAGGCCTGGGGCTTCGGCGTGAATCGCCCGCAGCCCGCATTGCGCGCGGTGGCAGAAGCCGATCCGGACATCATGCTGCTGGCCTGCCAGTACTCGCTGCTGGACCACGGAGCCACCCTGCACGACACCTTCCCGAAGCTGGCCGAGAAAGGCGTGTCGGTCATGGTCGGCTCTCCCCTGCTGGCCGGCTATCTGGCCGGCCGCGAGCGCTACCTGTACGGCAGTCCGATTCCCGAGTGGGCACCGGCCAAGCGTGCCCGCATCGCCGCCATCTGCGAACGCCACGGCATCGACCTGCGCACCGCTGCCCTGCAGTTCGCCGATGCGCCCGAGGTGGTTTCCTCGATCATTCCCGGTGCGCGCAGCGCCGAGCAGGTACAGGCGAACGTGGCCTCGATGGCCATCGCCATTCCCGCCGATTTCTGGGCCGAGCTGAAGCAGGAAAAACTGATTGCCGCCGATGCGCCGGTGCCCGGCAAGCGTTGATCAAATCGGCAGGCGCCGGGCGATGTAGTTGACCACATTGCCCACCGCGTCCGGATCGACGTTGGCCAGCCCGATCACCACATAACCCTGCTCGGGCAGCACCACGATGGCACTGTTCGACCCCGGCGCGCCGCCTTCGTGCCCGTACTGGCGCTGGCGGTCCTGCCCCTGCACCACGAACCCATAGCCATACCAGCCCTTGTGGTTCTGTGCACGTGTGGCCTGCTGCAGCAGCTCCGGCGCCACCAGTGCGCCGCTGCGCAGCGCCTCGCAGAATTTCAGCAGGTCGGCGGCGGTGCTGTAGCCGCCGCCGGCGGACATGCCACGCCATGGCAGTGTCTTCGTTTCGCGCGCCCACTGCCCCTGCACCCGGGTGTACGCAACGGCACGCTGCGGCACCTCTACCGATTCCGGCTCGAAGCCGGTGCCGGTCATGCCGGTCGGCCGCAGGATGTGCGCATCCACATAATCGTAGTACGACTGGCCGGACGCCGCCTCGATCAGGCGCCCGAGCACGATGAACCCGTAGTTGGAATAGCTGTCCTGGCTGCCCGGGGCGAACTGCGGCGCATCCTTGGCGAAGCGCTGCACGTAGTCGTCCAGCGTCTTCAGTGATGCCGAGTACTGTTCGAAATCATCCGCGAAGAAATCGCCCAGGCCGCTGGTGTGGTTCAGCAGCTGCCGCACGGTCACCGTTGCGGCCACGGACGTGTTCGGGTAGTCCGGCAGGTGCTTGCCGATCGTATCGTCCAGGCCAAGCCTGCCGGCCTGCACCAGTTGCAGGATGGCCACCGCGGCGAACATCTTGTTGGACGACGCCAGGCGGAAGCGGGTCTGCGCCACCACCGGTGTCTTCGCGGCCCGGTCGGCCAGGCCGCCGGTCCAGTCCAGCAGCACGCGGCCGTTCTGCGCGACCAGCACGCTGCCCGACAACGCATCCTGGGCCGCCAACGCATCCAGCTTCGCAAGCGCATCGGCCATCAACTGCGGCAGCGGAACGCGGGCCGGCTGGTATTGCTCCGGCGTCGGCGTACCTTCCAGCTGGAACTGCTTCAGCTGCGCCGGATGGGCCGGATCCATCCGCGCGTGTACCAGCAAAGCGCGCTCACTTCGCTCGCCCAGTACAAGCAGGGTCGTCTGCATCGGCGTGCTCTGCCTTACCTCCAGCAGCTTCAGCGGCCCGGTGGAGTCGCGGAACTCCAGATAGTCCTGTGCGGTGCTGCCTTCGGTCTTGGCATAGCGCTCGGCAAACGTCTGAAGCTGCTGCAGGCTGCCGGCATTGAACGCAGCCAGCCAGTCATCGGCGGCGGTGCGGGCATCGGGCACCGGTGGCGCCGCGTTCACGGCAACCAGGGCCAGAAGCAGCGGAGCCCACAGCGCCCGCTGCAGCAAGCGGGCGGAACGACAGCGCACAGCCATGGCGATTCCTTCGCGAACGGAGCGTCAGCGCATCCTAGCCCATCGCAGTGCGGCCCCGTCAACGCGACAGCGCCACGTCATTCGGGAGGCGCCTCGCCCTTGCAGGTGTCGTATCTGCGCTGGAACACGGTGGTCACCTCGCTACCGCGCACTTGCACCTGTTTTTCCTCGCGCTCGCAGGGGCTTGGCCTGCCCCACAGGGTGACCTTCCCGCCGGCGATCTCATCGATCTCGCGCCCGCCAATGGCTGCCTCCAGTGCGAGCGCTCGCTCAAAGCGCCCGGTCTGCGCATTGAACAGGTAGAAGGCATGCATTGGCGCGTTGTAGTTGCCGTTGCTGGTCTGCCATACCTGCAGGTCGGAATGGCCGTCTGCATTGATATCCCGCACGGTCAAGGGCACCGATGCGCCAGCGCTGTAGCCGCCGCCGGGCACCACGTAGGTGATGCGCGCTTGCGCGCCCACCACAGGCACTGGCGTGCCGTCCACTTCGACACGCAACGCTGTCAGGTTGCACTCGGCCAGTCCATTGCGGATCCCACAGCCGGAAACGCGCGCCGACACAGCAACCGGCTGCGCACCCGCCCTGTCGCCCCCCTGCAGCGCAATCCATTCCCCGTTGTCGGGCGCCTGGACGGGCGGCGTCCGCGCCGATGCATGGACGGCCTGCGTTGCTGCAGACACTGCCAGAAGCAGACATAACGTGGAATACATGGCATCTCCTTCGCCTGAGCGGGTACGGCCACCACTTAATCGCCTTCGCCGGCGCCCTGCAAGTGCGGCAACGCATACGCCATCACGTAATCGCCCTTCGGGGTTTCCATGAAATGGTGCCCTGCCGCGACGATCACCACATACTGGCGGCCGTTCTGCGCGTACATCATCGGATTGGCCTGGCCGCCGGCCGGCAGCTTGGTGTGCCACAGTTCCTTGCCGGTTTTCAGGTCGATGGCGCGCAGCAGATCATCGGTGGCGGCAGCGATGAAGATCAGCCCGCTGGCGGTCACCACGGCGCCGCCATTGTTGGGCGTGCCGATCTCAATCGGCAGGCCGGAGCGGATACCGAACGGGCCGTTGCCGCGCGCGCTGCCGAACGGGCGGTCCCACAGCAGCTTGCCGCTGCGCAGATCGATGGCGCGGATGCCGCCATAGGGCGGCTGCTTGCACAGCAGGCCGGTGAACGGCAGGCGCCAACCGGCATTGACGTCGATTGCGTACGGCGTGCCCACCTGCGGGTCGCCCGCGCCTTCGGCGCCGCCCTTGTTGTCGGCGCGGATCTGTTCGCGCGGCAGCCAGCCCTTGCGGTCGGCCTCGGCGCGCGGCACCAGCCTGTTGTAGTTGGGCATGTCGTTGTAGTTGGCGACGATGATGCCGCGCCGCGTATCGATGGCCACGCTGCCCCAATCCGAACCGCCGTTGTAACCGGGGTATTGGATGGAGTGGCGGTCGCTGGTCGGCGGGGTATAGAACCCTTCGTAGTGCGCTTTGCGGAACTGGATGCGGCACACCAGCTGGTCGATGGGGGTCAGCCCCCACATGTCACGCTCGGTCAGGTCGTGGTCGCGGCGCAGCGTGTGGTAGAGCGAGAACAACTGCGTGGGTGAGCGCTGTTCCGGTTCCACCCCGCCCTGCGGCACCGGCCGCTCCTCGGCCGGCGTCAGCAGCTGGCCATTGCGCCGGTCCAGGATGTACAGATCGCCCTGCTTGGTCGGCAGCAGGATCGCCGGCACCTTGCCCGCTGCAGTGGGGTAATCGATCAGGCTGGCCTGCGATCCCAGGTCGTAATCCCAGACATCCTTGCGCACGGCCTGGAAGTGCCACGCGGGTTTGCCGGTGGTCACGTCCAGGGCCACCAGCGAGGTGGCGTAGCGGTTCTGGTTTTCAGTGCGCGAACCGCTCCAGTAGTCACCGGCCGAATTGCCCATCGGCAGGTAGACCAGGCCCAGCTGCTCATCACCGGTGGCCGTGGTCCACATGTTCGGGGTGCCGCGGGTGTAGGTCTGGTCGCGCGGCGGCAGGCCGCTGCGCTCGGGCTGGTCCATGTCCCAGGCCCAGCGCAGCTTGCCGGTCACTGCGTCGTAGGCCTGTATGACCCCGGACGGCGCATCGCGGCGCTGGCCGTCCAGCACCTGGTGGCCGGTGATGACCAGGCCGCGCACGATGGCCGGTGGCGAGGTGATGGACACATAGCCCGGCGGCACCTCGCCCATGCCCAGGGTGATGTCCACCTGGCCGTTGTTGCCGAAGGCGGCGCAGGGTCGGCCGGTGTCTGCATCCACGGCGATCAGGCGCCCGTCCAGGGTGCCTTCGATGATGCGGGCGCTGCAGAACGGCCGGCTGGCGCCCGCGGCCGTGCGGCTGACCGGCGTGGGCGGCGGCGCCGGCAGCGCCAGGTCGGCGGCCACATCGGCCAGCACGGCATCGGCCACCGTGGGTGCACTGGGCTGTTCGTAATAGGCCACGCCGCGGCAGGCGGCGGTATAGGGAATGGAGGCGTCACGCACTTTCGGATCGAACCGCCAGACTTCGTTGCCGCTGGCTGCATCCAGCGCAATCAACTGGTTGCGCGCACTGCACAGGTACAGCCGGTTGCCGATCTTCAGCGGCGTGGTCTCCGCACCCCAGCGCGTGCGGGGTACGTCGCCGGTGCGGAACTGCCAGGCCAACTGCAGCGTGCCCACGTTCTGCGGGGTGATCTGCTGCAGCGGCGAAAAGCGCGTGGCCGCATTGCTGCGACCCCATGCGGACCAGTCCTCTTCGGCGGGTTGGTCGGCCGGCTGCAGCCCAGTAGTGTCACGCGTGGGGTCCAGGCCGGCACTGAGCGCGGCCTCGGGGTACGGCTGGCGCCCATCCACGTGGCCATGCGGGGCAAAGGCCAGCGCAAAGGCAGCCACGAAGACCAGGATAAGCACACATCCAGCGCTGCGCGACAGCCGCTTGGGCACCGGCGTGCGCAGGGTGGGCGCCACGAATGCCAGCACGATGCCCAGCGCGGTCACCATGCCCAGCCGAGGCACCCAGCGCCAGTAGTCACCGCCCGATTCCCACCAGGTCCACAGCAGGGTGCCAAGGAACAGCAGCGCGTAGACCAGCGCGCCACTGCGTCGATTGCCCCACAGCAGTATGCCACTGGCGAGCAGGCCGACGCCGGCAATGGCGTAGTACCAGGAGCCACCCAGCTGACCCAGCCACGCCCCCAGGCCACCGATCACCAGCCCCAGCACGACCAGCAGCAGGGCCAGCACGGTTACCAACGGGTGGCGGGGCACAACGGGTGTGGCGGACTGCGGCGTGGCGGACATCGGCGATCTCCGGGAGGCAGCATGGCCTGTTATCCCACCGTCGCCGTGAAGTGCGCGTGCGGTGAGGCCGGAAACAACAACGCCGGCACGAGGCCGGCGTTGTCGAGAGGGCGTTGCGAGGCGGGCTTACGCCTGCGGCGCGTCCTCGCTCGGTGCGGGGGCTTCGGCCGGGGTGGCAGCAGCCACCTCGTCCTCGTCCTCGTCAATCGAGGCGTCCATGCGCTCCACCGCCTGCAGCTTCTCGTCCTTGGACAGACGGATGAGGGTCACGCCCTGGGTGTTGCGGCCCACGCGGCTGATTTCCGAACCGCGGGTACGCACCAGGGTGCCGCCGTCGGAGATCAGCAGCACTTCATCGCCCGACCCCATCAGCACCGCGGCGACCAGCTTGCCGTTGCGCTCGGTGGTCTGGATGCCGATCACGCCCTGCGTGCCACGACCCTTGCGCGGGTAATCCGGCAGCGGGGTGCGCTTGCCATAGCCGTTTTCGGTGGCGGTGAGGATGTACTGCACGCTGGCGTCGTCGGCACCGTCGATCACCGCATCGCCATTGGCGGCGGTTTCCTCGACACCGTTGTCGTCCTCGTTCTCGTCCTCGATGCCACCGGCACTTTCGGCCACGATCAGGCTGACCACTTCCTCGCCGGCCGGCATCTTGATGCCGCGCACGCCGGTAGCGGTACGGCCCATCGAGCGGACCTTGTCTTCGCCGAAGCGCACGGTCTTGCCGTTGGAGGCGAACAGCAGGATGTCACGCTCGCCATCGGTCAGGCCGACGCTGACCAGGGCATCGCCTTCATCCAGGTTGATCGCGATCTTGCCGCGGGCCAGACGGAAGGCGAACTCACTCAGCGGGGTCTTCTTCACCGTGCCGTTCTTCGTGGCGAAGAACACGAACTGGCCATCGGCGTACTCACGCACCGGCAGCACGGCCTGCACGCGTTCGCCCGGTTCCAGCGGAATCCAGTTGATGATCGGACGGCCGCGGGCGTTGGAACCGGCTTCGGGCAGCTGGTACACCGGCAGCCAGAACACCTTGCCCGAACTGGTGAAGGTCAGCAGCGTGTCGTGCGTGTTGACCAGCCACAGCTGTTCGATGAAATCCTCTTCCTTGGTCGCCGCGGCACTGCGGCCACGGCCACCGCGGCGCTGCGCGCGGTAGACGCTGACCGGCTGGCGCTTCACGTAACCGGCGTGGGACACGGTCACCACCACGTCTTCCGGCGCGATCAGGTCCAGGATGTCCAGATCTTCTTCGCTGTGGCGGATTTCGGTACGACGCTCGTCGCCGAACTCGGCCTTCACGTTGATCAGCTCTTCGCGGATCACCTGCAGCAGGCGGTCGGGATCTTCCAGGATGTGGATCAGCCCGGCGATCACTTCCAGCAGCTGCTTGTATTCCTCGGTCAGGCGGTCCTGCTCCAGCCCGGTCAGGCGGTGCAGGCGCATTTCCAGGATCTGCGTGGCCTGGATCTCGGTCAGCTGGTAGCCGCCCTCGATCAGGCCCACGCCCTTGGGCAGGTCTTCCGGCCGCGAGGCTTCGGCACCGGCGGCGCCCAGCATCGAACCGACCAGACCCGGCTCCCACAGGCGGGCGAGCATGCGTTCGCGCGCTTCGTTGGGGTTCGGCGAGGTCTTGATCAGTTCGATCATCTCGTCGATGTTGGCCAGCGCCACGGTCAGGCCTTCCAGCACGTGGGCACGGGCGCGCGCCTTGCGCAGCTCGAACACGGTGCGGCGGGTGACCACTTCGCGACGGTGGCGGACGAAGGCCTCCAGCATCTGCTTGAGGTTCATCAACTGCGGGCGGCCATCGACCAGCGCCACCATATTGATGCCAAACACCGATTCCATCTGCGTCTGCTGGTACAGGTTGTTCAGCACAACCTCGGCAGATTCACCGCGCTTGATCTCGATGTAGATGCGCATGCCGTCCTTGTCGGACTCATCGCGCAGCTCGCTGATGCCTTCGATCTTCTTTTCCTTGACCAGCTCGGCGATCTTTTCGATCAGACGCGCCTTGTTCACCTGGTAAGGAATTTCAGTAACGATGATCGATTCGCGGCCGTTGTCGGCCACTTCGATATCAGCCTTGGCACGGATGCGCACGCGGCCACGGCCAGTGCGGTAGCCGGCGACGATGCCGGCGGTGCCGTTGATGATGCCAGCGGTCGGGAAATCCGGGCCCGGGATGTACTCCATCAGGCCGTCGACATCGATTTCCGGGTTGTCGATCAGCGCGATGCAGGCATTGATCGATTCGCTCAGGTTGTGCGGCGGGATGTTGGTGGCCATGCCCACCGCGATACCGGCCGAACCGTTGACCAGCAGGTTCGGGAACCGGGTCGGCATGACCGTCGGTTCCAGTTCCTTTTCGTCGTAGTTGGGCTGGAAATCGACGGTTTCCTTGTCGATGTCCGCCATCAGCTCATGCGCGAGGCGGGACATGCGGGCTTCGGTGTAACGCATCGCCGCGGCGGAGTCGCCGTCGATCGAACCGAAGTTACCCTGGCCATCGACCAGCATGTAGCGCAGCGAGAACGGCTGTGCCAGGCGCACCAGCGTGTCGTAGACCGACTGATCGCCATGCGGGTGGTACTTACCGATCACGTCACCGACGATACGCGCCGACTTGAAGTAAGGCTTGTTGCTGTGCGCGTTCAGTTCGTTCATCGCGAACAGCACACGGCGATGCACGGGCTTGAGGCCATCGCGCGCATCGGGCAGCGCACGCCCCACGATCACGCTCATGGCGTAATCGAGGTAGCTCTTGCGCATCTCGTCTTCCAGGTTGACCTGGATGATTTCCTTGGCGGTTTCTGCCATTCGGGTTCCGTTGTCTGGTAGCGGTCCAGTCCGGCGCAGCCCACTGCGGGAGGGGTCGTGCCGGAACCTCGATTCAACCTGCCGATACTACCACAACGGGCCGTTTTCCGCCCGTGTTTACGGGGGTTTTACCGGCACAAATCAGGAACTTAGGGGTAGCCGGGCGACGGAACGGCGAACCATCCACGCATGGCGTGGATCTACCGGCCCGGCCACGCGTGGATGGGGGGCAACCGGGGTCAACCGCCGAAGGCGGCGCGCATGTTCTCCGCGGTCGGGTTCAGGATGAC
Organism: Stenotrophomonas sp.; assembly: GCF_032056425.1. Taxonomy (GTDB): domain Bacteria; phylum Pseudomonadota; class Gammaproteobacteria; order Xanthomonadales; family Xanthomonadaceae; genus Stenotrophomonas. Next base: position 59,350 of record NZ_DAMBCN010000025.1, on the reverse strand, counting down.
CCCGCGTTCGGTCACGATGGCATCGATCAGCTCGCCCGGGGTCACGTCGAACACCGGGTTCCAGGCGGCAATGCCCTCGGCCACGGTGCGGGTACCACCCACGCCGTACAGCTCGCCCGGGTCGCGCTGCTCGATCTCGATCTGGCTGCCATCCACCGTATCCATGTCCACGGTGGACGACGGCGCCACCACCATGAACTTCACCCCGTGGTGGCGGGCGGCAATGGCCAGCTGGTAGGTGCCGATCTTGTTGGCGGTATCGCCATTGGCGCAGATGCGGTCGGCGCCCACGATCACCCACTGCACCGCACCGGTCTTCATCAGGTGCGAGGCCGCCGAATCGGCGATCAGGGTGGCATCGATGCCGTCCTGCTGCAGCTCCCACACGGTCAGGCGCGCGCCCTGCAGCCACGGCCGGGTTTCGCCAGCAAACACACGGGCGATGCGGTCCTGGGCCATGCCGGCACGGATCACGCCCAGCGCGGTGCCGAAGCCGGCGGTGGCCAGCGAGCCGGTGTTGCAGTGGGTCAGCACGCCGCTGCCGGCTTCGATCAGGCCGGCGCCCAGCGCGCCCATGTGGCGGTTGGCGGCCAGGTCTTCTTCGGCAATGGCGTGCGCTTCGGCTTCCAGCACCGCTTTCCAGTCGGCACCGGCAGCGGCCAGCGCGCGGCGCATGCGGGCCAAGGCCCAGGCCAGGTTCACCGCGGTCGGGCGCGAGGCGTTCAGGCGCTGCAGCGCCGGTTCCAGCTGCTGCAGGGCGTGTGCGCCGTCAGCGGCCTGCACCGCGCGCGCGGCCAGCACCACGCCCCACGCGGCGGCGATACCGATGGCCGGCGCGCCGCGCACGGTCAGGGCATGGATGGCGGCGGCGACCTCGTCGCTGTCATGGCAGGCAACATGTTCCACCACGAACGGCAGCTTGCGCTGGTCCAGCAGTTGCAGCGCGTCACCGGTCCACAGGATCGGGCGGATGTGGTCGTAGCGGGCGTAGTCGATATCGGGGGCAGTGTTCATGCGCCCATTGTAGGGCCAGCCCCTGCCCCATGGCCCTGTCGGGCGGTCAATTCACCGAAAATTCGGCCCGGCAGCCGCCGTCCACCCAGACCCCGTTGCGGTTCCAGCCCCAGGTCTGCCCTTCCACGCAGGCGGTGCCGGAAATCTGCCGCGACACCACGGCGCCGGCGCTGATGCTGGCCCCGCAGAAGCGACGCCGCTTGGATTTGGATTCGCAGGTCAGCCGGCGCGGCATATCGACGAAGCGGCCCTGTTCGTTGGCCACCTCGAAATCGCCCTGGCAGCCACGGCTGGTCCAGATTTCGTTGCGCTTGTAGCCCCAGCCCTGCCCTTCGCGGCACGGCAGCACCGACAGCTGGCGCAGCAGCCGCACTGGCGCGCCGTCCAGCCGCACGGGGCAGCTCTGCGGCCGTCCACTGGATTCGCAGCGCACCACGCGGCGCACGAGGCGCTTGCCGCCATCGCTGCTGGCCGTCGCTGCGGCAGTACCGGCGGCCGGACGTGCGCGGAACTCGGCCCGGCAGCCCAGGGTCACCCACACGCCACTGCGGTCGGTGCCCCACTCACTGCCGCGGATGCAGCTGTTGCTGGACAGCTGCCGCACCAGGTCCACGCCATTGCTGACGTCCAGGTCGCAGTGCACCCAGCCCATGTCGCGCGACTCACAGGTGATGACCTGGCCGTCATACCCGGTCTGCGCCGACGCCGGCAACGGCGTGACCGCGCCCCATATCGCCATGGAGTACACCGGCGCCGCCACGACCGCAAACCACTTGACCAAAGCTTTCCCCAACCGAGTCGATAACCACGCTGCCAGTGTCTGGCATCAAGCGTGATAAGAGCATCATCGCCGTTGCTGAATCAAGCGCGGAATGTGCGCGCTTCGTTCAGGGGTTGCAGCGACGGCGCGAAGACCGCCGGCACGCCACGCTCACGCATGGGCGAAGTCCAAGGCCAGCACATCGGCGATGCGCGGCGTGCCGTTCATGGCCATCAGCAGACGGTCCATGCCCACCGCCACGCCCGCGCAGTCGGGCAGGCCCGGCAGGGCCTGCAGCAGCGCTTCGTCCAGCGCCGGCTGTACCTGCCCACGCGCGTGGCGGCGCTGCAGATCGCTGTTGAAGCGCGCGCGCTGCTCGTCGGCATCGTTCAGTTCGTGGTAGCCGTTGGCCAGCTCCACCGTACCCAGGTACAGCTCGAAGCGCTCTGCCAGCGGCGGTGTGCCGGCGCGGACACGGGCCAGCGCGGCCTGGCTGGCGGGCCAGTCATGCACCACCGTCATCACCGCGTCATCAAAGTTCGGCTGGATGCGGTGGGTCATCAGCAGGTCCAGCCAGTCGTCGCGGGTCAGCCCTACCGGATCGATGTGCACATCACCCAGCGCCGCGCGCAGCCCGGCCTCGTCGGCAACGAAAGGATCCACGCCGGCATGCTGCTGGAACAGCTCGCGATAGCTGAGCACACGCAGGGAAGCGCTGCGACCGACCATCGCCAGCGCCTGCCGGACCAGTTCGGCGGTTTCATGCATCAAGCGGTGATGGTCCCAGCCTACCCGATACCATTCCAGCATGGTGAATTCCGGGTTATGGCGGCCGCCCGCTTCGCCATTGCGGAACACCCGGCCCAGCTCATAACAGTCGCCCACGCCAGCGGCCAGCAGGCGCTTGAGCGGATATTCGGGCGAGGTGCGCAGCCAGCGGCGGCGGCCACCGGCATCGACATGGCCGCTGAAATCAGTGTGGAAACTGTCGATGTTGGGCTCGGTGTTGCCCGCCACCGACAGGATCGGCGTTTCCACTTCCAGCACATCGCGTTCGGCAAAGAAGCGGCGCACCAGCGCATTCAACGCCGCACGCTGTTGCAGCGCGCGCATCAGCTGCGGATTCACAGGATACCCTCGGCGCGCGGGTGGTCCAGCGGCAGGGTCAGCAGGCTGCGGGTGTCGTCGATGTAACCGCTGGCCAGGTACAGGCGGCGGGCCAGCTCGTTGTGGTGATTCACTTCCAGCCGCAGGCGGGTGACGCCGCGGCCACGCGCACGATGTTCGCAGATGGCCAGCGCCTGCTTGCCGCGGCCGCGACCGCGCGCGCGGTGGCTCAGGTAGAGCTCGTCCAGCAGCATGAAATGGCCGCCCTGTTCCAGGCTGAAGCCCATCGCCAGCACCGCGTGGCCGACCACCTCGCCGGCCTCGTCCAGCCACAGCAGCACCTCGCCATTGCGCGGATCGGCCAGCAGCGCATCGACCCCGCGGCGAACGCGGGCATCATCGAACTCGATCCTGTCTTCGGCGTAGAAGTCGCGCATCAGGGCAATCAATGCCTCTTCATCGGCACGGGTGGCCAGGCGGAAGTCCAGCGGGGCGATCTGCATCGGTAGTCCTCTCTTGCATCAGGCCGGGCGCGCGCGGCACCCGGCGGGTTCATCACGCGTGTTCGGCCAGATAGGCCAGCAGCCGGTCTTCGTCCCAGACCGGCACGCCCAGCGACTGCGCCTTGTCCAGCTTGGAACCGGCTTCGGTGCCGGCCACCAGGAAGCTGGTCTTCTTCGACACGCTGCCGGAAACCTTGGCGCCCAGCGCCTCCAGGCGTTCCTTGGCGACATCGCGGGTGAGCTGGGCCAAGGTGCCGGTGAGCACCACGGTCTGTCCGTCCAGCGGCCCGGCCACCACCTCGGCCAGGGCCGGTGCGTGCGCCAGGATGTGCTGCATGGCGCGCTCGGCGGCCAGCAGCAGTGCTCCATGGCCGTCGCTGTCCAGCCACTGCGCCAGCCCGCGGGCGGTGTCATCGGGCAGGCCGGCGTTGACGAACTGGCCGTGCTCGGCGTCCAGCACCGCCTGTGCCGACGGCAGTGCGGCCACCAGCTTTTCCGCACGCAGACGGGTGATGCCGGGAATCTCGGCTTCCACCAGCAGCTGGGCCAGGTCCAGCCCTTCGCGCAGCTTGGCGCTGGGCGGATGGGCGTCGGCAATACGTACCTGCCCCACCTGCAGCAGATCGTCGATGGCCTGCTGGTTGCCCGGCTGCTCGAAGAAATGCCCCAGCGAACGTGCAACCTCACCGCCGATATCCGGCACGCGCTTGAACAGCGGCCACGGCAGGTGGCGGATCAGCTCCAGATCGCCGAACCACTGCGCCAGCGCCTTCGCCGTGCTTTCACCCACGTGCTCGATGCCCAGCGCGAACAGCAGGCGTTCCAGCGTGGCATCACGGCTGGCATCAATGGCCGCGATCAGGTTGTCGGCCCACTTGGTGGCGATCTTCTTCGCGTTCCACTCGAAGCTGGCCGGCTGTACCAGCGCCTGCGCACGCCAGCCCGGATCGGCCCCGTCCAGCTTCAGCACCGCCGTGAGCACCGCGCCACTGCCCTCGGCGGGCAGATGCAGATTCAGCGATGCGGCCAGCGCCGAGGGGTCTTCGGCGTCGAGCACCAGCTTCAGGTGCAGCAACGTATCGCGGCTCAGGCGATACAGGTCGGCCACGCTTTTCACGATGCCGGCATCCACCAGCGTCTCGATGTATTTGTCGCCCAGACCGTCGATATCCATGGCCCGGCGCGATGCGAAGTGCGCGATGGCCTCCTTGCGCTGCGCCGGGCAGGACAGTTCGCCGGAACAGCGCCACGCCGCGGCACCCTCTTCGCGCACGATCTCGGCACCGCACACCGGGCACTGGGTCGGCATCTGCCAGGGCGCGGTGCCTTGCGGGCGACGGTCCAGAATGACGCTGACCACTTCGGGAATGACATCGCCGGCGCGGCGAACGATCACGCTGTCGCCTACGCGCACGTCCAGCCGCGCGATCTGATCGGCGTTGTGCAGGGTGGCGTTGGACACGATCACCCCGGCCACCGCCACCGGCGCCAGGCGCGCGACCGGCGTGGCCGCACCGGTGCGGCCGATCTGGATCTCGATCGCCTCCACCGTGGTGCTCTGTTCCTGCGCCGGGAACTTGTGTGCGATGGCCCAGCGAGGTGCACGCGAAACAAACCCCATCGTCTGCTGGCCGGCACGGTCGTCCAGCTTGTAGACCACGCCGTCGATATCGAACGGCAGGCCGTCACGGCGCTCGCCGATCATGCGGTAGTAGCCCAGCAACCCGTCGGTACCCTCCACCACTTGGCACAGCTCGCTGACCGGGAAGCCCCAGTCGCCCAACTGCGCCAGCGTGCCCGAATGAGTGTCGGGCAGCTCGCCGCCCTGCACTTCGCCGGTGCCGTAGGCAAAGAAGCTGAGCCGCCGCTGCGCACTGATCTTCGCATCGAGCTGGCGCAGCGAACCGGCCGCGGCGTTGCGCGGGTTGGCCAGCACCTTGCCGCCGTGCAGGCGCGCACGCTCGTTGTAGGCCTCGAAATCGGCGCGCGCCATGTACACCTCGCCGCGCACTTCCAGCACGTCGGGCCAGCCACTGCCCTGCAGGCGCTTGGGAATATCGGCGATCTGCCGCAGGTTGGCGGTCACGTCCTCGCCGGTGCTGCCGTCGCCACGGGTCGCGCCCAGCACGAACTGGCCGTCTTCATAGCGCAGGCTGATCGCCAGGCCGTCCATCTTCGGTTCGGCGGAAAAGCGCAGCGCGCCGCGGCGCAGGCGCTCGTCGATACGGCGCACGAAATCCGCCACTTCCTCATCGCTGAAGGCATTGGACAACGACAGCATCGGGACCGCATGGGCGACTTCGGCGAAGCGCCCGGACGGGCGCGCGCCCACCTGCTGGGTCGGGCTGTCGGCGCGGGCCAGTTCCGGGTGTTCCTGCTCCAGCGCTTCCAGCGCGCGCACCAGCCGGTCGTAGTCAGCGTCCGGGATCTCCGGGGCGTCCAGCTCATGGTAGGCGCGGTTGGCCTGGGCGATCTGCCGGCGGAGGTCCTCGGCGCGTTCGGCGGGGCTGGGGCTCATCGGAATCCGGTGGTTCTGGGATGGCCGGGAATTCTACCGCGCCCGACCGCAACGCCCCGTATCCCCCGCATTTTGTAGCGTCGAGCCATGCTCGACTGCCGCTGGCGCCCTTGTAGAGTCGAGCCATGCTCGACTGGCCCGGCAACAGCAGTCGAGCATGGCTCGACTCTACACGCCAGCCGCTTGCCGCCCTGCCCCCACCAGCGCTAGCGTGCGGCAGACGCCCCTCGGAAGCCTGCCTGTGACCCTGCCCACTTCGCGCCGCCATTTCCTGCAACTGGCCGGTGCCGGCCTGGCCGTTGCCAGCACGGGCCTGCCCGGCCCTGCTGCAGCGCAACCGGTGCCCACCCGCACCGGCCCGGTCCTGCTCAACTTCAACGAGTGCTCCTACGGCCCCGCGCCCGTCGCCCAACAGGCCGCACGCGACAGCATCGCCGGCAGTGGCCGCTATCAGTTCGCCCTGGCCGGGCAGGTGCGCGATATCTTCGCCGCCCAGAACGCCGTCCCGGCCGACCATGTACGCCTCTACCCGGGTTCCAGCGAACCCCTGAACCGCGCTGCCACGCTGTGGACTGGATCGAAGTCCGCACTGGTGGTGGCCGACCCCACCTTCGAGGCGCTCGGCGATCTGGCCGCTGCGCGCGGTGCGCATGTCACCCAGGTGCCGCTGCGCGAGGACGGTGCGCACGACCTGCGGGCAATGGTGGCAGCGGCCCATGATCGACCCACCGGCCTGATCTACGTCTGCAACCCGAACAACCCGACCGGATCGATCAGCCCGCCGGCCGAACTGGCATGGCTGCTGGCCAACAAACCAGTGGGCACCCGCGTGCTGGTGGACGAGGCCTACCTGCAGTACAGCGAACAGCCGAGCCTGATCGCCCAGGTGGCCCAGCGCGATGACCTGATCGTGCTGCGTACCTTTTCCAAGCTGTATGGCATGGCCGGCCTGCGCCTGGGCGTGGCCGCCGCCCAGCCCGAGCGCCTGCGAGAACTGGCCAGCCTGGGCGAGAACCCCCTGCCGGTGCCCGCCCTGGCCGCCGCACTGGCCAGCCTGGGCGACGCGCAACTGGTGCCGCAGCGGCGCCTGCAGAACGCGCAGGTACGCCAGGCCACTATCGCCTGGCTGGGCAAGCGCGGTTTCAGTTGCGTGCCGTCGGAAGCGAACTGCTTCGTGGTGGATGTGCAGCGTGACGGCAGCGCCTTTGCCAAGGCCATGGCGGACAACGGCGTAGTGATCGGCCGCAGCTGGCCGATCTGGCCGCAGCGGGTGCGGGTCACCGTGGGAACCGACGCGGAGATGGCGGCATTCCGCCGCGCATTTGCGAAGGTGGCCGGCGTACCGGCGTAACGCAGAGCACACCCATCTGTAGAGTCGAGCCATGCTCGACTGGGGCCTTTCCTACATATCCGCCCGCATTCAAGCGATACCCCCGCTGCCTTGCCCAGCCAATGCTGAGGCATGCCCAGTCCACTCCTCCTGAAAGGTTGTTGGTCGCACGTGCGGAATGTCTATGCGATCACGACGGTCACCCATCAGCGCCGCCGGCACTTTGATGACCCCGAGCGCGCCGCCATCATCGTTGCCGGCCTGCAATGGATCCAGCAGGAGGGCCGATGCCTCAATCTTGCCTGGGCGGTCATGCCCGACCACGTGCATTGGTTGATGCAACTGCGCTCAGGAACCCTGGCTGCGTCGGTGCAGATGATGAAGTCGCGCTGCAGCCGTCTGGTTGGGACCGACGGCCCACTCTGGCAGCGTGGCTACTATGACCACGCAGTACGGTGTGACGAATCATTGAAGAGCCAGGCGCTGTACATCGCCGCCAATCCCGTACGCGCGGGCCTCGCAGCACAGCTTGGCGATCATCCGTTTGCGTGGTGCAGGTGGTTTGATCGGGCGCCGTAAGAATTTGAGTCGAGCATGGCTCGACTCTACAGACGGGCGCCGACATGTAGAGTCGAGCCATGCTCGACTGGCGCGTTTACCAGCGCGGGGTCTTGGTCAGCGGCGGGGCCTGGTGCTGGCGGTCGTAGGCGCGCAGTTCGTCACGGATATGGGCGATGCGCTGGCGGCCGAGGGCATTGCGGCTGTCATCCAGCACCACGCCATCCAGCAGTTCGGCCATGCGCTGCACCGTGGGCAGCATCTTTTCCCAGGCATCGAGTGCGGTCAGCGGCGCCGGCAGGGTCAGGAAGAAGGCGATGGCCGGGGTTTCCATGGCGCGGATGTTGGCCATGTCGAAGCTGCCCGGCTTCATGATGCTGGCCATGGAGAAGATCGGGCCACGCTCGGGGTGGCCTTCCACCAGCCGGTGGAACACGTTCATGTGCCCGAACACCAGGCCGGTCTTTTCCGCCGCCACCACGATGTCTTCGCCGCGCAGCTGTTCGCCCGCGCGGGCGGCCACGAACAGCGAAACGATCTTGTCGAAATCCTGCGTGGCGCGCTTGCCAAGGTCGTTGGCCGCGCCGTCTGCATCGGCCAGGCCCAGTTCGGCCTGCTGGCCCTCTTCGCCCAGGCCGGGTTCGCTGCGGGTGTCGGCCAGCGGTACGCCGTCTTCGCCCAGTACCGGTTCGCGACGCTCGCCTGCAGCCGGCTCGGGGCCGTCCACGCGGCGGCCCTGCGGCTTCTTCTTGGGGCGGCCAAACAGGAAGATCGCAACCACCAGCAGCAGGCCGGCGGCCAGGATGCCGATGCGCAACAGTGCCGTGTCGGACATTCGATGGGTTCTCCGGCTAGTTCATTCAGGTAACTAGAATGGCACGTCAGGCCGCGCCCGCCAATCGCGCGGCTTCTTCCAGGTCCACGCTGACCAAGCGGCTGACACCCGGCTCGCGCATGGTCACGCCGGAAAGCTGGTGCGCCGCTTCCATTGTCGCCTTGTTGTGGCTGACGAACAGGAACTGCACCTTCTCGCTCATTTCCTTGACCATGTTGGCCAGGCGACCGACGTTGGCCTCGTCCAGCGGCGCGTCCACTTCGTCCAGCAGACAGAACGGCGCGGGGTTGAGCTGGAAGATGGCAAACACCAGCGCCACCGCGGTCATCGCCTTTTCGCCACCGGACAGCAGCGAAATGCTGGACACGCGCTTGCCCGGCGGGCGCGCCATGATGGTCACGCCGGTGTCGAGCAGGTCTTCGCCGGTCAGTTCCAGGTAGGCATGGCCGCCGCCGAACAGGCGCGGATACAGCGCCTGCACGCCGGCGTTGACCCGGTCGAAGGTGTCCTTGAAGCGCCCGCGCGTTTCGCGGTCGATCTTGCGGATCGCATCTTCCAGGGTTTCCAGCGCGGTGGTCAGGTCGGTGTGCTGCGCATCCAGATAATCCGACCGCTGCGACGCTTCGCCGTACTCATGGATGGCGGCAAGGTTCACCGGCTCCAGCCGGCGCATGCGCGCGTCGATCTGGTGCACGGCCTGTTCCCACTCGCCCAGCCGCGCATCGTCCGGCAGCGCCTCCAGCACCTCGGCCATCACGAAGCCGGCCTTCTCCACGGCGGCCTGCAGCGTTTCGGCGCTCAGCACCAGCGCCTGCTGGTCCAATCGACGCTGGGAAATACGCTCGCGCTGCGCCAATGCCTGCTCGTCACGCTGGTGGCGGGTCTGTTCATAGGTGCGCAGGTCGGCATCGATGCCGTCCAGCAGGGTACGGGCTTCGGTCAGCACCCGATCAGCGCGCACGCGCTCTTCCAGCGCGCTCTGGTGCTCGGCCTGCAGCGATTCGACCGGTGAATCGCCGTCGTCCAGCTGCGAATGCAGTTCGCCCAGCCGCGAATCCAGCTGGCCACGCTGAGTGCTCATGCGCTCCAGCGCCTGCCCCAGCGACGCCAGCTGCGCGCGCTGCGACTCCAGGGTCAGCGCCAGCGCATGCGAGCGCTCGCGCACCGCGCGTGCCGCATCGCGGGCCAGGTCGCGCGCTTCGGTCAGCTGGCGGCGCTCGCCCTCCAGGCGCTGCCGGGTCGATTCCAGGTCGCCCATGCTGCTGACCGCGTTTTCCAGCCGCGAACGGGCTTCACGCGCCTGTTCCTGGTTGGCGTCCAACGTCTCCGCCAGCTGCTTGAGCTCGCCTTCGATGCGATCGATGCGGGTGCGTGCGGCCTCGACCTTGCCCTGCTGGCCCTGCAACTGGCCGGCCAGTTCGGACACCGCGCGATGCGCCTGGTACAAGGTGCGCTGCGCATCCTCGCGCTGCTGTTCGGCCGCCAGCAATTGTTCGCGCAGGCCGGCCAGCTGTTCTTCCAGTTCGGCTTCACGGTCCTGCAGCTGCTCGATCTGTTCGCGCAGCTCGTTGATTTCACGTTCGCGCAGCAAGGCGCCCTGCTGCGCGGCGCCGGAGCGCGACACGCGCAGCCAGCCCTGGCCCAAGCGCTCGCCGTCCTGGGTAATGACAGAATCACCTTCAGGCAGACCAGACTGCAGCGTCTTCGCCTCTGCCAGATCGCGGGCACCATGCAGGTGCGCCAGCAGGCGACGGATTGCCGCCGGGCCACGCACGCGCGCGGCCAGCGAGGTCGGCGCCACATCCAGTGCGGCGTCATCGCTGGACACCAGTGCGATGCGGCCCTCGCCCAGCTCGCCGAGCGCATCGACCAGACGTGCCGGATCATCGACCAGCACGCCTTCGATCAGTTCGCCCAGCGCACGCTCAACGGCATTCTCCCAGCCGGCATCGACGTCCAGCCGTTCGCCCACGCGCGCCGCCGAATCCAGGCCGTGCGACTGCAACCAAGCCACCGCAGCGCCCTGCTCCTGGCCCAGTGCGGCCTGCTGCAGGGTTTCCAGCGATGCCAGGCGGCCACGCAGGCCGTTGACCTGTTTGTGCAGCTCGACCAGTTCGTTCTGGCCCGCGCGCTGCTGTTCCTGCACGGCAGCCACGCCTTCCTTGCGGTGCTCGACCTCTTCGGTCAGCTCGTCCAGCGCCGTTTTCTGCGTGTCGTGCTGCAGGTGCAGCTGCTCGAACGCCTCTTCCAGTGCCTCGACATCCAGGCCGGCACGCTCGGCCGCCAGCGCCTCGCGGCGGCGGTCGGCATCCAGGATCTGCTTGTCCAGGTAGTCCACGCGGGTGCGCTCGACATCGCCGGCGCGCGAGGCTTCCGAACTCTGCGAAGTGTGTTGTTCCCAGCGCTGTTGCCAGCTGGCCAGGCGGTCTTCGGCCTCGCGCAGGCTTTCCTGCTTGATCTCGTTCTCTTCCTGCAGCGCTTCCAGCTGCGGGGTCGCGTCTTCGACGGCCGCGCGCAGCACGCCCAGGCGCGCCTCGTCGCCGCTGATGTGCTGGCCCAGCTCGGCCAATGCCTGCTGGGTTTCGTCACGCGCTTTGTGCAGCCGCTGCGACAGTTCGCGCTGGTGCTGGATCTGCTGTTCCACCCGGGCCAGCGTGCTGCCCACCTGGTAGACCGCCGCCTGTGCGGTGTTCAGGGCGTCGGCCGCCTCTTCGCGGCGCACGCGCGAGGTTTCGATATGGGCTTCGGCTTCACGCTGCTCAGCAATCAGTTGCTGCAGGCGGGTCTCTTCCTGCAACAGGCCTTCGCGCAGCTTGGAAAGACGGCCATCCAGACCGCGGAATTCCAGCGCCTTCCACTGCCCATCCTTCACCCGGCGCTCTTCCTGCAGCGCCTGGTACTGCTTGGCCTGCTTGGCCTGGCGCTTCAGGTGCTCCAGCTGCTTGCCGATCTCATCGCGCAGGTCGCCCAGCCGGTCCAGGTTCTCGCGGGTGTGGCGGATGCGGGTTTCGGTTTCCTTGCGGCGCTCTTTGTACTTGGAGATGCCGGCGGCCTCTTCCAGGTACACGCGCAGGTCTTCCGGGCGCGCCTCGATGATCTGGCTGATCATGCCCTGCTCGATGATCGAGTAGCTGCGCGGCCCCAGGCCGGTGCCCAGGAACAGATCGGTGATATCGCGGCGGCGGCACTTGGTGCCGTTGAGATAGTAGTTGCTGCTGCCGTCGCGGCTGACGGTGCGTTTGACGGAGATTTCGTTGAACGAGGCGTACTCGCCGGAAATCGTGTGGTCCGAATTATCGAAGATCAGCTCGACGGTGGCCTGCGACACCGGCTTGCGCGCATTGGAACCGGAGAAGATCACGTCGGTCAGCGAGTCGCCGCGCAGACGGCTGGCCGAACTCTCACCCATGACCCAGCGTACGGCGTCGATGATGTTCGACTTGCCGCAGCCATTGGGGCCCACCACGCCGGTCATGTTGGTCGGCAGGTGCAGGGTGGTCGGATCGACGAACGACTTGAAGCCGGACAGCTTGATCGTGGAAAGACGCATGGCGTGATTGGGTTCCAACGGCCGCCCAGAGGGCGTCCGCATTGTGGATGTCAGGTCAGCCAGCACCTCAAGCCATTGATTTCAAAAGAATTCAATGAAGCCAAGGGTGACACAATGGAATGAGTATAACGGCGCAAATGTTCCACGGGCGGGATGACCGGCCGAGAAAGCCCATACACGCACTCCGTTTCACGCTTGAATGTCGCTTCAGGACCGCGCAGCCACCTCACCCGCAACCCAAGCGACTGATTTTAAAATACATTTCAAGAACCAGCCTAGCCAGCCACCGAGTCCGGCACCAACATTAACCAATGCACATCCCTAGCCAGCCGCTCTATCAGGAACTGAATTTTGAACATCTTGGCCAGGCCCGGGATCGCGCCTTTCTTGGAGGTGACCCATACCTGCCTCCCGATACTCCTTGGCCTTGCGACGCAAATGGGAAGCCAATGCTTCATCTTGCGAGCCTGCCTGCACCCTTTGTTCAAACGCATGCCCAGAAGATCGAAATCAGAGCTGATCTCTGCGTGTCGATCTTCACGCCTTATGACGCTCTTGATGACGCCTACATCGAAACCGTCCTACTGACTGGCGGACGTGTCATCGCTTACGCACCCCACGAACCCGGCGCAGACAGCGCAATGCTCTCTTTTGAACCGCGTCTGATCACCACCGCTGCGGCCCGCATACCGGACGACGCCGATAACGGAATCGCCAAGATCGGCGGAATTCCTGCTTGGCTTCAGGACGATTGCGCTGAAGGACGGGAGTTCGTCCTCCAGATCAACGGTTCCCGATTGAACCGGGCAGCACCCACACATCGAGGGATCCTCGCCGGAGGAATGGGCTACCTGTTGCTCGATCGCAACATTCCCGCACCTTCAGTGGACTGCGGTCGATTTGTCATCCAAACCACTTGAGAGCGGTCCATGCAGATACAGATCAGCGGCCAGTATGGCGATTCGCACTCAGGCACCCTTTTTGCCCCACTCCAGATACAGCTGAATACCTGCTTCCAACGCCATGTGACGGGGAGCCATCTTAGATCCATCACCAAATTCGGAATCGTTCTTCGGGTCTCCGGGATGATCCGGACATTCGAACCAGATGGACCAGACCGCTTGAAGCTGTTTCTCAAAAGGCACCTACTGACCATGGATATGGTCTACGCCTGCCAGCCCTGGAAAACCATCGACAGGAACGCTCTCGCACCTGTTGTATCAGCAGACATGGCGACCTGCATCGACATGATGATCGAACGCGCGCGTCGTGCGGGAGAACTTCTGCAACCCGATCAACTACGGATGGACGTTGCCAATGCGCTTGCAGATTTCGAACGCCACTTCCTGGGTGAGGCTGTCTAGCAGGCAGTGGTGCAGGACGGCTGGCCAGTCGAGCATGGCTCGACTCTACAGGTCCGACATCCGCCCAAAACAAAACGGGCACCCCTGCGGGCGCCCGTTCTGCAGTGATACCCGGCCTTTCGGCCCGGAATCAGGCCTTTTCGGCTTCGACCACAACCTTGACGGTGGTTTCCACGTCGGCGTGCAGGTGCACCAGGACGTCGTACTCACCGATGTTGCGGAAGGCGCCTTCGCCCAGGATGACTTCGCTCTTGCTCAGCTCCAGGCCGGCAGCGGTGAAGGCATCGGCGATTTCGCGGGCGCCGACCGAGCCGTACAGCTTGCCTTCGGTCGAAGCGTTGGCGGCGATGGTCACGCTCGCGCCTTCCAGCTTGGCCTTGCGGCCTTCAGCGTCGGCGTGGATGGCCTGTGCCTTGGCTTCGTATTCGGCGCGCTTGGCTTCGAACTCGGCCTTGTTGCTCTCGGTGGCCGGCACGGCCTTGCCCTGCGGCACGAGGAAGTTACGGCCGTAGCCCGGCTTGACGGTGACCAGGTCACCCAGGTTGCCGAGGTTGGTGACCTTCTGCAGGAGGATCAGCTGCATGGTAGTGCTCCAGATAAGTTATTCGTTAGCGAGGCGCTGCCCCGCAACTGTGGCTGTCCGAATAGCTGGCACAGCGGGGCGGCACCGGGCCGCCCCGCCGGGCATCAGACGTCGTGGTTGTCGGTGTACGGGATCAGGGCCAGGAAGCGAGCGCGCTTGACGGCGGTCGCCAGCTGACGCTGGTACTTCGACTTGGTACCGGTGACGCGGCTCGGCACGATCTTGCCGTTCTCGGTCAGGTACTGGCGCAGGGTGTTGAGATCCTTGTAGTCGATCTCCTTCACACCTTCAGCCGTGAACTTGCAGAACTTGCGGCGACGGAAGAACTTGGACATGGGAAGGCTCCTTAGGCGGCGGAAGCGGCGTCGTCGCCAGCTTCGTTGTCAGCGGTGGTGGTGGACTCGCCTTCTTCGTCGTCACGACGACGGCGCTCACCGCGCTCCGGCTTGTCACCCTTCTCGTCCTTGCTCTTCATGATCAGCGACTGCTCGGTGTCAGCCTCGTCACGCTTGATGACCAGGTTGCGCAGCACGGCGTCGTTGAAGCGGAAGCTTTCGGTCAGCTCGTTCAGCACGGCCTGGTCGGCTTCGATGTTCAGCAGCACGTAGTGCGCCTTCACCAGGTTCTGGATCGGGTACGCCAGCTGGCGGCGGCCCCAGTCTTCCAGACGGTGGATGGTGCCGTTGCCGTTCTCGACCAGCGACTTGTAGCGCTCGATCATGGCCGGGACCTGCTCGCTCTGGTCCGGGTGGACCATGAACACGATTTCGTAATGACGACTCATGTTTTTTCTACCTTTCGGATGTGGCCTTGCGGCCGGACAGCCCCCCGCCGTGGATACCGCGGTGGGGCAAGGGTTCCCGCCAGGAAGGCAGGAAGCCGCGCATTATGGCGCAGATGGGGGTGGCGGGCAACCCGGCCTGCCGAGGGGTAGGTAGCGCCGGGCCATGCCCGGCGGACGTATTCAGCCCAGATCGACGTGAAGGCGGTGCTGGCCGCACTGCAGGCACTGGAACAGGCAACCGACCATCTCGCCATCACGGGTCAGGCATTCCAGTATCCCGTCGGCGTCGCGCGGGTTGACCGCCGCCACGTCCGGCCGGATCTGGTCCAGGATCGGCCGCAGGTCTTCGCCGCTGGCGAATCCGAGGAACGCGCAGGGCCGTTCACAATGGCTGAGCCAGACCGACTGCTGCCAGGACGGGTAGCCCGGGGTGCGCTCGCAGATCTCCAGCAGCATCTCACGGGGAATGCTTGGCGGCGGGTCAGCCGGGTCCGGCGACACCCCCTCGATGTCACTCCAGCCGGTGAATTCGCCCTCGAAACGTGCCGACGCACTGCCATCGGCAATGCACCACGGGCACAGGTAGTCGGGTTTCCGGGCGGCGTAGAACGGCCCGCGGTAGCGCAGCGCGCGAGACTGGCCGCAGCCGTCACAGACCCCGTCGACCGTTTCGAAGGCGGTCGCGTAGGCGTTGGGGTGGTAGGTGAAAACCGGGCGTTCCATCCGTGGGTCCATTCGTGCCGACCAAGGTCGGCACCTACCAGGCGGGCTGGCCGGGCCATTCCCCGGCGGGGTAGCACCGGGCCATGCCCGGCGGATGCCACAAGCGTGCGTCAGGCCTTGTCGGCGTCGGTGGTGAAGCTTTCACCGCACCCGCACTCGGCGGTGGCGTTCGGGTTGCTGAACGTGAACGTCTCGCTCAGGCCGTGCTTGCCGAAGTCGATCACGGTGCCGTCCACCAGGGCCAGGCTCTTGGCGTCGACGTAGATCTTCACGCCGTCCTGGTCGAACACGGTATCGCCTTCGCGCTCGTCCCGGGCCAGGTCGGTCACATGGCCCCAGCCGGAGCAACCGGTCTTGGTCACGCCGAAGCGCAGGCCCAGGGCGCCGGGGGTCTGGGCTACAAAGCGCTGCACGCGCTCGAAGGCGATGGGGGTCAGGCTGACGGCCATGAGGCTCACTCCAAGGGTACGGGGACATTATAAGGAGCCGTTGCCACGAAAAATGCCTCGCAAGCAGAACGCTGCAACCGGTAAACTCCCGTGTTCACAGATCGAGTCGATCAGCAGAGGATTCAAGTCATGACGGTGGTCAGCGTTGAACATGCGCTTGCCGGGAAGATCCCGGAAGGCGGCGAAGTCACGGTACGCGGATGGGTGCGCACGGTGCGCGGTTCAGCGAATCTGGCCTTCGTGAATGTGAGCGACGGCTCCTGCTTCGCCCCGATCCAGGTCGTGGCCAACGACACCCTGGGCAACTTCGACGAGATCAAGCGCCTGACCAGCGGCTGCTCGGTCATCGCCACCGGCACCCTGGTGAAGTCGCAGGGCAAGGGCCAGTCGTTCGAGATCCAGGCCAGTGCGCTGGAAGTGGTCGGCTGGGTCGAAGACCCGCTGACCTACCCGATCCAGCCCAAGCCGATGTCGCCGGAGTTCCTGCGCGAAGTGGCGCACCTGCGCCCGCGCACCAACCTGTTCGGCGCGGTCACCCGCATCCGCAACTGCCTGGCCCAGGCCGTGCACCGTTTCTTCCACGAGAACGGCTTCAACTGGATCAGCACCCCGATCATCACCACCTCCGACGCCGAAGGCGCCGGCCAGATGTTCCGCGTGTCCACCCTGGACATGGTGAACCTGCCGCGCGACGAGAAGGGCGCGATCGACTTCAGCCGCGACTTCTTCGGCAAGGAAACCTTCCTGACCGTGTCCGGCCAGCTGAACGTCGAGGCCTACTGCCTGGCGCTGAGCAAGGTCTACACCTTCGGCCCGACCTTCCGCGCCGAGAACAGCCACACCACCCGCCACCTGGCGGAGTTCTGGATGATCGAGCCGGAAATCGCCTTCGCCGACCTGGCCGAAGACGCGCGCCTGGCCGAGGAATTCCTGAAGTACCTGTTCCGTGCCGTGCTGAACGAGCGCGGTGACGACCTGGCCTTCATCGCCGAGCGCGTGGACAAGAACGCGATCACCAAGCTGGAAGACTTCATCAACGCACCGTTCGAGCGCATCGACTACACCGATGCGGTCAGCCTGCTGCAGAAGTCGGGCAAGAAGTTCGACTTCCCGGTCGAATGGGGCCTGGACCTGCAGACCGAGCACGAGCGCTGGCTGACCGAGGAACACGTCGGCCGCCCGGTGGTGGTGACCAACTACCCCGAGCACATCAAGGCCTTCTACATGCGCCTGAACGACGACGGCAGGACCGTCGCCGCAATGGACGTGCTGGCCCCGGGCATCGGCGAGATCATCGGCGGCAGCCAGCGCGAAGAGCGCCTGGACGTGCTGGACGCGCGCATGGCCCAGTTCGGCCTGGATCGCGAACACTACAGCTGGTACCGCGATTTCCGCCGCTACGGTTCGGTGCCGCACGCCGGTTTCGGCCTCGGCTTCGAGCGCCTGGTGGTCTACGTCTGCGGCCTGTCCAACATCCGCGATGCGATCCCCTACCCGCGCGCCCCGGGCAGCGCGGACTTCTAAGCCCCATACGAGCACGGAGGTACTGCCCCCATGACCCTGTTCTTCGCCCTCTGTTTCGTTGGCGTAGCAGTGGCCGGGTTCAGTGCCTTCGTGATCTTCTGGCCGCTGACCCTGGTGCACGTGCGCGATCGCCACCCGGCGCTTGCCGCACGCTTTGGCAGTGGCGCCTTCCTCAAGCCCGACGCCCTGGCCTGGCTGCTGCGCCGCGACTATCGCCAGCAGCCGGACCGTTCGCTGTCCGGGCTGGCGACGCCGGCCTGGGTATCGCTGCTGACCCTGCTGGCCGGACTGGGCATGGCTGCCCTGCTCTGGCTGGCCTCGCTCTGGTAACACACACATGAACGATGACACCGTACGAGACAGCTGGTGGCTGGCCAGCCTCGGCAACACCCTGATCTGGGCCCGCCTGCGCGTGCGCCCGGCCGGCACCGCCGAAGTGCTCGACAGCGACGGCAACACCCTCAGCTACGACAGCGAAGACACCGCCCGTTCGCAGCTGTTCGATGCCGAATTCGTCGAGTACGACGGTCTGGACGAAGAAGACGCGCTGGTGCGCGGCTTCAGCCTGCATGAAGTGCAACCGCCGCAGGCCGGCAGCGATGAAGGCCTGCGCGGCCGCATGGTGCAGTCGCTGGGCGGGCGCGCCTGAGCCCAGGCCGATGTTCACCCCGCGCGCCTTCGCCGAGACCGACCTGCGCTGGCTGGACCGCCTGCTGGCGCGCGATGCGTTTGTCACGGTGCTGACCACCGGTGACGACGGCCTGCCGGAACTGACCCGCGTGCCGGTGCTGTACCACCGCCAGGGCGCGCAGATCGAGCTGCGCGGGCACTGGGCCCGGGCCAACCCGCAGTCGCGCCGCGACGGCCCGGCCAAGATGCTGGTCGATGGCCCGCACGGGTATGTGTCGGCCAGCTGGTACCCCGACAAGGAGCCCGCCGCGCGCGTTCCCACCTGGAACTACGCCGCCGCCGAACTGCGCGGGCAGCTGCAGCGGTTCGATGATCCGGCCGCGCTGGCCGATCTGGTCGGTGCCATCAGTGACCGTTTTGAAGCCAGCGTCGGGCAGTCGTGGCAGTTCGAGGCCGACCGCCCCGCACACGGCCCGGAACTGCGCGCCATCGTCGGCTTCCGTTTCCAGGTCGAACAGGTGCAGCTGAAGCTGAAGTTGAGCCAGAACCATCCCGAAGCCAACCAGCAGGCAGTGATCGCCGCGCTGGATGACCTGCATACCCCCGCATCCACCGAGCTGGCGCAGTGGATGCGCTGGCACCGCGACGAGGCCGCCGCCGGCGGCTGAGCGCACGCTTCCCCACCACGACGCGGCCGGCAGGGCCGCCTCGTGCGCCCACCTGACGTCAGGGACACACGCACATGAAAGACATCCACAAGCTGCTGCAGAACAACCGCGAATGGGCCGACCGCATCGAGAAGGAAGACCCTGAGTTCTTCCACCAGCTGGCCAAGCAGCAGCATCCGGAATACCTGTGGATCGGCTGCTCCGATTCGCGCGTGCCGGCCAACCAGATCATCGGCATGGCCCCGGGCGAGGTGTTCGTGCACCGCAACGTGGCCAACGTGGTGGCCCACAGCGACCTGAACTGCCTGAGCGTGGTGCAGTACGCGGTGGACCAGCTGAAGGTGAAGCACATCCTGATCGTGGGCCATTACGGCTGCGGCGGCGTGCATGCCTGCCTGCACAACACCCGCGTGGGCCTGGCCGACAACTGGCTGCGCCACGTGGGCGATGTGGCACAGAAGCACGCGGCCATCCTCGATGCGATCGACGATGACGAACTCAAGCACGCGCGCCTGTGCGAACTGAACGTGATCGAACAGGTCGCCAACCTGTGCCGTTCCACCATCGTGGAAGACGCCTGGGCCCGCGGCCAGAAGCTGATGGTGCACGGCTGGGTGTACAGCCTGAAGGACGGCCGGGTAAGCGAGATGGGCATCGACGTTGGCGCCCAGGACGAGCTGAAGCCGGCTTACGAAAAGGCCCTGGCCTTCGTGCCCCGCCACGGCAAGCGCGACTGACCGCCCGGAGACTGCCATGCTCGCCTCGCCGATCAACCTGCTGGCCTGGATCGAAGAACACCGGCATCTGCTGAAACCGCCGGTGGGCAACAAGATGATCGAGAACGGCGACTTCATCGTGATGGTGGTGGGCGGCCCGAACTCGCGCACCGACTACCACTACGACGAAGGCCCGGAGTGGTTCTACCAGCTGGAAGGCGAGATGGTGCTGAAGGTGCAGGAAGGCGGCGCCGTGCGCGATATCCCGATCCGCGCCGGCGAGATCTTCCTGTTGCCGGGCAAGGTGCCGCATTCGCCGCGGCGCCCGCCCGGCGGCGTCGGCCTGGTGGTGGAGCGCAAGCGCCTGGCGCACGAGCGCGATGGCGTGATCTGGCATTGCGAGCAGTGCAACCACAAGCTGTACGAAGAGTACTTCACGCTGCAGAACATCGAGACCGATCTGCCCAAGGTGTTCGCGCATTACCAGGCCAGCCTGGAACTGCGCACGTGCAGTGAATGCGGGCACGTGGACCCGTTGCCGGCGCCCGCGGCGGGCTGATCGGTCGCCGGGCATGGCCCGGCGAGCGCGCCGCGCGGCATCACGCGGGCCCCAGGCGCTACACTGGCGATCCCGTTGCAGCCTGTTGCCCGCCCATGACCGATCTGCTCAGTCGCACCCACGCCATCGCCCTGGACGCTGCCGATCCGCTGCGCCCGCTGCGCAACGAATTCCTGATTCCGCGCCATGGCGGCGGTGAACAGACCTACTTCGTCGGCAACTCGCTGGGCCTGCAGCCGCGCGGCGCGCACGCCGCGGTGCAGGAGGTCATGAAGCAGTGGGGCGAGCTGGCGGTGGAAGGCCACTTTACCGGCCCCACCCAGTGGCTGTCCTACCACCGCCTGGTGAGCGCGCAGCTGGCACGCGTGGTCGGCGCCCTGCCCAGCGAAGTGGTGGCGATGAACACGCTGAGCGTGAACCTGCACCTGATGATGGTCAGCTTCTACCGGCCCACGGCCGAGCGCCCGGTCATCCTGATGGAAGCCGGCGCGTTCCCGACCGACCGCCACGCGGTGGAAGCGCAGATCCGTTTCCACGGCTTCGACCCGGCCGACAGCCTGGTGGAAGTGCAGCCGGATGAACCGAACGGCACGATTTCGATGGCCGCCATCGAACGCGCGATCGCCGAACACGGCCCACGCCTGGCGCTGGTGCTGTGGCCCGGCGTGCAGTACCGCAGCGGCCAGGTGTTCGACCTGGGCGCGATCACCCGCGCCGCGCGCCTGCAGGGCGCATGCATCGGCTTCGACCTGGCCCATTCGGTGGGCAACGTGCCGCTGCACCTGCACGACGTGGCGCCGGATTTCGCAGTGTGGTGCCACTACAAGTACCTCAACAGCGGCCCGGGTGCCGTGGCCGGTGCCTTCGTGCACGAGCGCCACCACCGCGACACTACCCTGCCGCGTTTTGCCGGCTGGTGGGGCCATGAAGAGGCCACGCGCTTCCAGATGTCCCCGCAGTTCACCCCGGCCGTGGGCGCAGAAGGCTGGCAGTTGAGCAATCCGCCGATCCTGGGCCTGGCCCCGCTGCGCGCCTCGCTGGACCTGTTCGAGCGCGCCGGCATGGACGCGCTGCGCAGCAAATCGCTGGCGCTGACCGGTCTGCTCGCTGCGCTGGTGCGCGCGCGCCTGCCGCAGGTGCTGGATGTGGTGACCCCGTCCGAACCGGAGCGCCGCGGCTGCCAGCTGTCACTGCGTGTGATCGCTGGCCGGGAGCGCGGCCGCGCCCTGTTCGAGTACCTGCGCGGCGTCGGCGTGCTGGGTGACTGGCGCGAACCGGACGTCATCCGCATCTCGCCCACCCCGCTCTACAACCGCTACCTGGACGTGCACCATTTCGTCGAGGAAGTCGAAGCCTGGGCTGGCCTGTAAGCCGCGCCCTCCCCTCCTGCTGGACAGTTCGTTGATCGCACACGCCTCCCGCTCCCTGAGCATCATCGGCGCCGGCCTGGCCGGCTCCCTGCTGGCCATCCTGCTGTCGCGGCAAGGCTGGCGCATCACCCTGTACGAACGCCGCGGCGACCCGCGCGTGGCCGATTATGAAAGCGGCCGTTCGATCAACCTGGCCCTGGCCGAGCGCGGCCGCAATGCGCTGCGCCAGGCCGGCGTGGAGGACGAAGTGATGGCCCGCGCGGTGATGATGCGCGGGCGCATGGTCCACCCGCGCGACGGCCAGCCGCAGCTGCAGCGCTATGGCCGCGACGACAGCGAAGTGATCTGGTCGATCCATCGCAGTGAACTGAACACCACGCTGCTGCAGCTGGCCGAAGAGGCCGGTGCCACCGTGCATTTCCACCGCCGCCTGCACACCGTGGATTTCGACGCCGGCTACGCGCGCTTCATCGATGACCGCGATGACAGCCCGCATGACATCCGCTTCGACAGCCTGATCGGCGCCGACGGTGCCGGTTCGGCACTGCGTGCGGCAATGAACCGGCGCGCGCCGCTGGGTGAGGACATCGCCTTCCTCGACCATTCCTACAAGGAACTGGAAATCCCGCCGGCCGCCGATGGCAGCTTCCGCATCGAGCGCAATGCGCTGCACATCTGGCCGCGCGGCCATTACATGTGCATCGCCCTGCCCAATCACGAAGGCACCTTCACCGTCACCCTGTTCCTGCCCAACCAGGGCAGCCCCAGCTTCGCCACCGTCAACACCGGCGCGCAGGCCGAGGCGCTGTTCGCTGCCGAATTCGCCGATGCGCTGCCGCTGATCCCGCACCTGCGCGCCGACTGGGAACAGCATCCGCCGGGCCTGCTGGGCACGCTGACCCTGGAGCGTTGGCACCAGGATGGTCGTGCCGTGCTGATCGGTGATGCCGCGCACGCGATGGTGCCCTTCCACGGCCAGGGCATGAACTGCGCGTTCGAGGATTGCGTGGCACTGGCCCGGCACCTGATGGAAGCCGGCGACCTGCAGGGCGCCTTTGCGGCGTTCGAGGCCGAGCGCAAGCCCAACGCGCAGGCCATCCAGCGGATGGCGCTGGAAAACTACCTGGAAATGCGCGACCGCGTGGCCGACCCGGCCTTCCTGCTGCAGCGCGAGCTGGAACAGGAACTGCAACGGCGCTGGCCGACCCGCTTCGTGCCGCACTACACCATGGTCACCTTCCTGCACACGCCGTACGCCGAAGCGCTGCGCCGCACCGAACTGCAGCGCGACATGCTGGTGGCGGCCACGGCCGGCCACACCACGCTGGACAACATCGACTGGGCCGCACTGGAAGCGCAGATCCACGCGCAGCTGCCGGTGCTGGAGGGCGCGCACTGATGGCTGACAGCTTCCTGTTCTACGACCTGGAAACCTTCGGCCAGGACCCCCGCCGCACCCGCATCGCGCAGTTCGCGGCCATGCGCACCGACGCCGATCTGAACGTGATCGACACGCCGGTCAGCTTCTTCGTGCGCCCGGCCGATGATCTGCTGCCCTCGCCCATGGCCACCCTGGTCACCGGCATCACCCCGCAGCAGGCCATGGCCGAGGGCGTGAGCGAGGCCGAGGCATTCGACCGCATCAACGAGCAGATGTCGCGCCCCGGCACCTGCGCGCTGGGCTACAACACCCTGCGCTTTGATGACGAATTCATCCGCTACGGGCTGTTCCGCAATTTCCACGATCCCTACGAGCGCGAATGGCGCAACGGCAATTCGCGCTGGGACCTGCTGGACATGCTGCGCCTGATGCGTGCGTTGCGCCCCGATGGCATCCAGTGGCCGCAGCGCGAGGACGGCGCCACCTCGTTCAAGCTCGAACACCTGGCCGAGGCCAATGGCGTGCGCGAAGGCGATGCGCATGAAGCACTTTCCGATGTGCGCGCCACGCTGGGCATGGCCCGCCTGTTCAAGCAGTCGCAGCCGCGCCTGTGGGACTACGCCCTGAAGCTGCGCGACAAGCGCTTCGTGGGCAGCCTGCTGGACGTGGCCGCCATGCAGCCGGTGCTGCACATTTCCATGCGCTACCCGGCCAGCCGTCTGTGTGCGGCGCCGGTACTGCCGCTGGCCATGCACCCCACCATCGGCAACCGCGCCATCGTGTTCGACCTGGACGGCGAGATCGACGATCTGCTGGCCCTGCCCGCCGAGGTGATCGCCCAGCGCCTGTACCTGCGCGCCAGCGAACTGCCCGAGGGCGTGGCCCGCGTGCCGCTGAAGGAAGTGCATCTGAACAAGGTGCCGGCGCTGGTGGCCTGGAACCACCTGCGTGCCGATGACCATGCACGGCTGGGGCTGGACGTGGCCGCGATCGAGGCCAAGGCCGCGCGCCTGCGCGAGGTGGCACCGCAACTGGCCGAGAAGGCCCGCCAAGTGTTCAACCAGCCACGCCCACCGATGCTGACCGATGTGGATGCCTCGTTGTACGACGGCTTCCTCGGCGCCGGCGACAAGCCCCTGCTGGCCCTGGCGCGCACCACGCCGCCGCCGCAGCTGGCCGCGCTTGAAGAGCGCTTCCGCGACCCGCGGCTGCCGGAGCTGCTGTTCCGCTACCGCGCCCGCAACCACCCGCAGACCCTGTCGCCAGCCGAGCTGGAACGCTGGCACGACTACCGGCGGCAGCGTCTGCTGGGCGAACAGGGCCTGGGCGAACTGAACCTGCCCCAGTACCAGCAGCAGATCGACGCGCTGGCTGCCGAAGCGCCCGATGACGCGCGCCGTGGCGAGCTGCTGCAGTCACTGCGCGACTGGGGCCACCACCTGCAGGAGCACCTGTGAGCACGTATTTTTCCGACGCCAGTTTCAAGTTCCTGCGCAGCCTGGCGCGGCATAACGAAAAGGCCTGGTTCAATGACCACCGCCAGCAGTACGAAGACCACGTCCGGCAGCCGTTCCTGCGCCTGCTGGGCGACCTGCAGCCGGCACTGGGCGAGATCAGCGAGCACTTCCGCGCCGACACCCGGGGGGTGGGCGGTTCGTTGTTCCGCATCCATCGTGATGCGCGCTTTTCCAACGACAAGTCGCCCTACAAGACCTGGCAGGGTGCGCGCCTGTTCCACGAACGCCGCCGCGAAGTGGCCGCACCGTCGTTCTACATCCACCTGCAGCCGGGCGAGAGCTTTGTCGGCGCCGGCCTGTGGCACCCAGAACCGGAAACCCAGCGCCGCGTGCGCCACTTCATCCTGGACAACCCGGGCAGCTGGAAGGCGGCCGCGCATGCCGCGCCCCTGCGCAAGCGCTTCGACTTCGAAGAAAGCGAGAAGCTGGTGCGCCCACCGCGCGGTTTCCCGGCTGACTTCGAATTCATCGATGACCTGAAGCATCGCAACTGGGTCATGTGGCGCTCGCTGGACGATGACACCATGACCGGCCCCCGCCTGCTGTCCACCCTCGGCAAGGACCTGGCCACCCTGGCACCGTTCGTGGATTATCTGTGCGCGGCGCTGGACCTGGAGTTCTGATGAACCACGCACTGCCACTGGCCCAGCAACGGCGCCCCCTGGGGCGTACCGGCCTGGCGGTTTCGCCGGTCGGGCTGGGCTGCTCCGGTTTCTGGGGACACCCACGTTTCGCCGAGGATGCTGCGGCGGCCGTGGTGGATCGCGCCCTGGCGCAGGGCGTGAACCTGCTCGATACCGGCCACAACTATTCCGGCTTCCATGCCGAACCGCGCCTGGGCCGCATCCTGCGCCCGTTGCTGGCGCGGTTCCCGCGTGAATCGCTGGTCATTTCCAGCAAGGGCGGCACCCTGACCGGGCAGGCCGGCATCAGCGGCGCCGAACAGCGGGATTTCTCGCCCGCCGCGATCACCGCCAGCTGCGAAGCCTCGCTGCGCAACCTCGGCCTGGACTACCTGGATCTGTACCAGCTGCACGGCGCCAGCGAGCACGACATCAATGACGATCTGCTGGCAGCGCTGCAACGCCTGCGCGAACGCGGGTTGATCCGGCACACCGGCATCAACACCCACTCGGCGGTCACCTTGGAATGGATGATCGCCCACCCCCAGACCTTCGACGTGGTGCTGCTGGATTTCAACGCGCTGCAGCAGGACCGCGCACCGCTGATCGATCGGCTGCACGCGGCCGGCATCGGCGTGCTGGCCGGCACCGTGCTGGCACAGGGGCACCTGCTGCCGGCCCGCCCGCGCCTGCCGCGCCTGGCCGACGGCTGGTACCTGGCCCGCGCGTGGCTGAAGCCGAGCAGTCGCCAGTTGATGCGCAGTGCCGGTGCGATGCGCCGTGCAGTGGCCAGCATCGACAGCCAGCGCCCGGCGCAGACCGCCTTTGCCTATGTGCTGCAGCACCCGGGCGTGGCCAGCGGCATTCTGGGCACCACCCGCCCGGACGGCCTGGACGAAGTGCTGGCCACGCGCGTGGACGCGCTGAGCGCGGCCGAGCGGCAGCGGTTGGTGGCAGCCTTTGGCGATGGCCGCGGGTCGCCCAGTCACTGAGTCTTCACCTGTACGGCCGGCGTTTGCGGCAGTCTGGGCAGCATGAAGAAACTCATCGGCGTCCTGATCCTGGCAGTTGCGGCCGTCTGCGCGTGGTGGTTTGGCGGCCCCTACCTGACCGTGCATGGTCTGTCCAAGGCCATCGAGCAGCGCGACACCGCGCGGCTGGAGCGTTACGTGGATTTCCCGCGCGTGCGCAGCAGCCTGCGCGCGCAGTTGAACGACTATCTGGTGCGGCAGGCCGGGCCCGAGCTGGCCAGCAGCCCCTTCGGCGCGCTGTTGTATGGCCTGGGCGACCAGCTGGGCGGGGCGGCAGTGGACACGATGGTGACCCCCACCGGCATCGGCGCCCTGCTGCAGGGCCACGTGCTGTGGAAGCGTGGCCGCAACGAACTGCAGGGCGGTGATGCGTTCGGGCCGACCGAACCGGCGCAACCCCTGAAGCACGCCGAACACCATTTCGAGGCACTGGACCGGTTCGTGGTGGACGTGGACCGCGGGCCTGGCCAACCGCCGTTGAAGGTGGTGCTGGAACCGCAGGGCCTGCGCTGGAAGGTGGTGGACCTGCAGTTGGGGATGTCGGGCAACCCGTAAGCCCCGCGCCGCTGCGCTCGCCGGGCATGGCCCGGCGCTGCCACCGCAGGGCCCATCCGGTAGCGCCGGGCCATGCCAGGCGAACGTCATCCCTCGTTGGCGACACCGTGCGGCACGTGACCGGCAGCCACGTGTTCGCGGGCGCTGTCGATGTTGTGCTGGGAATCGTCGAAGAAGATGTCTGCGCCGAAGGCCTGCAGGAACGGGCCTTTGTGCCGCCCGCCCAGGAACAGGGCTTCATCCAGGCGCACGCCCCATTCGCGCAGGGTGCGGATCACCCGCTCGTGCGCCGGCGCCGATCGCGCGGTGACCAGCGCGGTGCGTATCGGCGCACTCTCGCCGGCCGGGAACACTTCCTGCAGCGTGTGCAGCGCCGACAGGAAGCCACGGAACGGGCCGCCGCTGAGCGGCTCGCGCGCCCGCTCGCGCTCGTGGCGACCGAACGCTTCCACGCCCTGCTCGCGCGAAATGCGCTCGCTTTCATCGCCGAAGATCACCGCGTCGCCATCGAAGGCGATGCGCAGCTGGCCGGCATTGCGTTCGCTGTGCACCACTTGGTCCTCGGCGGCCGCGGCGGTTTCACCCGGCGGCTTGGGCAGGATGGTGGCGGCAGCAATGCCATGTCGCAGCGCACTGCGCACCGATTCGGGGTTGGCCGACAGGAACAGATCGGTGCCGAACGGCTTCACGTAGGGCCAGGTCGGTTCGCCGGCGGTGAAGGTGGCGCGGATGATGCCCAGCCCGTAGTGCTGGATGGAATTGAAGATGCGCAGGCCGGTGTCGGCTGAGTTGCGCGACAGCAGGATCACCTCCACCCGCGGGTTCTCCGGGCTGGCGCCCTGGTTCAGCGCCAGCAGCTTGCGCACCACCGGGAAGGCCACGCCAGGCCCCAGGATGTCGTCCTCATGCTGCCGCTGGTACTCGGCATAGGCGGCCACGCCGTCGCTTTCGAACAGCGCGTGGCTCTCCTCCAGGTCGAACAGCGCGCGCGAGGTTACCGCGACGGTCAGCAAACGGGGGGTGTTGTCGCCCATGGCGGGGGTTCCTTGCAGCGGACGGCGGGGGCCGGCGGCGTATTGTCCTCAAAAAACGAACTGTTCGCTCAGGATGCGGTCTTCCAGGTTGTGTTCCGGGTCGAACAGCAGGGTCACCCGGCGGTCCTTCGATTCGCGGATGGTCACTTCCACCACGTCGCGCGTCTCGTGCGAATCGGCAGTCACGCTCACCGGCCGCTTGTACGGGTCCAGCACGCGGAAGCGCACTTCGGTGTCGGCCTTGAGGATGGCGCCGCGCCAGCGGCGCGGGCGGTACGGGGCCAGCGGCGTCAGTGCGATGGTGTGCGAACCCAAGGGCAGTACCGGCCCATGCGCGGAATAGTTGTAGGCGGTGCTGCCGGCCGGGGTGGCCACCAGCACGCCATCGCCGATCAGCTCGGCCACGCGCTCCTGGCCGTTCAGATCGATGCCGATATGCGCGGCCTGGCGGGTCTGCCGCAGCAGCGACACATCGTTGTAGGCCAGCGAACCGGTACTGGTGCCCGACTCGGTCAGCGCGATCATTTCCAGCGGGCGCAGGTTGGCCGGCTCGGCGCGTGCGATGCGGGCCTGCACGTCATCGTCGCCGCGGTACTGGTTCATCAGGAAGCCAACCGTACCCAGCTTCATGCCGAACACCGGTTTGCCCAGGTGGCCATGGCGGTGCAGGGTCTGCAGCATGAAACCGTCGCCGCCCAGCGGGCACAGCACATCGGCCTGGTCGGGCGCGTGGTCGCCATAGCGCGACACCATGGCCGCGCGGGCCATTTGCGCAGGTTCGGTGGTGCTGGCCAGGAACGCGATGCGGGGGGTGTCGCTCATGGGTGGATCCGGGGGAAGGCTGTTCAAGAGCATAACCGAGCGCCGCGGCGCTCGCCGGGCATGGCCCGGCGCTACCTGCAATCCCGCACGTTGGTAGCGCCGGGCCATGCCCGGCGAACGGCGGCCCGCAACGCAGAACGGCCCCGCTCTCGCGGGGCCGTTCTGTTTCACGCATGCCGGGCAGCGCCCGGCACTACATCACTTACGCACCATGTGCTGCCAGCTGGCCCAGACGCTGCACCGCGACCGAAACGGTCGGGTAGTCCAGGGTCTTCTGCTCGGCCAGTTCGGCCAGCATCGACAGGGTGAAGCGCAGGCTGTTGTCGTCGCGGCCAATCCACGCCGACACCTTGGCTTCGGCACTGCCGCCCTTGGTCGCCAGCACCTGGCCGGCCAGGTTGCGGTGGTGGTGGGCCAGCTCGTCACGCAGCACGCCACGGGCCACCGCGTGCCAACGGCCGTTGACCTCCAGCGCGTCGATCTGCTCGAACAGCCACGGCAGCTGCAGGGCATCGCCCAGGCGGAAGTGGATCTTGGACACGTCCACCGGCTTCAGCTTGCGGGTACGGGCCAGTTCGATGATGTCGAACGCCGGTTCCAGGAAGTGCAGTTCGGCCAGCTGTTGCGCCAGTGCCGACGGCAGGCCCTTCTCCTTCCACTCGGCCACCAGGGCTTCGTAGGTCGGACGCTGCGAATCGGGCAGCACGCCCGAAGCCACGCGGATGTCGTTGAACGGACCCTGGTAGCGGTTCACCGCCTCGGTGATGCCCGGCATCGGGCCCGGGCGCGACAGCAGCCAGCGCACGAACGAACGCTGCAGCTTCCAGATCACTTCCAGTGCGTCGATCTGCACCGATTCGGGCAGCTTGCCGTCCAGCGCGTCGATCTGCGCCCACAGCGCGCGTGCATCCAGCGTTTCGCGGCTGATGGTGTAGGCCTTGGCGACCTCGGCGATGGAACGGCCAGTGTCTTCCTGCATGCGCATCAGGAAGGTGGCGCCCATGCGGTTGATAGTCTGGTTGGTCACGGCAGTGGCGATGATTTCGCGCTTCAGGCGGTGACGCTCCATCGCGTCGGCATACTTCTTCTGCAGCGGGGTCGGGAAGTAGCGCTGCAGTTCCTTGGACAGGTACGGGTCTTCGGGGATGTCCGAATCGAGCAGCTGGGCGAACGCCACCAGCTTGGAATAGGACAGCAGCACCGACAGTTCCGGACGGGTCAGGCCCTGGCCGCGCGCCTTGCGCTGGGACAGCTCGGCATCGGACGGCAGGAACTCGATCTGGCGATCCAGCAGGCCCTGCTGTTCCAGCGTGCGGATGAAGTGCTGTTTGGAACCCAGGCGCTTGACGGCCATCCGCTCCATCAGGCTCAGCGCCTGGTTCTGGCGGTAGTTGTCGTTCAGCACCAGGTCGGCCACTTCGTCGGTCATCGACGCCAGCAGCTTGTTGCGCTGTTCAACGGTCAGCTTCTTGGCCCGCACCACATCATTGAGCAGGATCTTGATGTTGACTTCGTGGTCGGAGGTGTCCACACCGGCCGAGTTGTCGATGAAGTCGGTGTTGAGCAGCACGCCGGCCTGGGCGGCTTCGATGCGGCCCAGCTGGGTCATGCCCAGGTTGCCACCCTCGCCCACCACCTTGCAGCGCAGCTCGCCACCGTTCACGCGCAGCGCGTTGTTGGCGCGGTCGCCGACATCGCTGTGCTGTTCGCTGGCAGCCTTCACGTAGGTACCGATACCGCCGTTCCACAGCAGATCCACCGGTGCCTTCAGGATCGCGCTCATCAGATCGTTCGGCGACAGCGCCTTGACGTTCTCGTCCAGGCCCAGCGCTTCACGCACCTGCGGGGTGATCTCGATCGACTTCAGGCTGCGCGGATAGATGCCGCCGCCCTTGCTGATCAGCTTGGCATCGTAGTCGGCCCAACTGGAACGCGGCACGGTGAACATGCGCTCACGCTCGACGAACGAGGTGGCCGCATCCGGGTTCGGGTCCAGGAAGATGTGGCGGTGATCGAACGCGGCCAGCAGGCGGATGTGGCGCGACAGCAGCATGCCGTTGCCGAACACGTCGCCGGACATGTCGCCCACGCCGACGGTGGTGAAGTCCTGGGTCTGGCTGTCACGGCCCAGCGCACGGAAGTGGCGCTTGACCGATTCCCACGCACCGCGCGCGGTGATGCCCATGCCCTTGTGGTCGTAGCCGACCGAACCACCGGAGGCGAACGCATCGCCCATCCAGAAGCCGTGCGCGACGGCCAGGCCGTTGGCGATGTCACTGAAGGTCGCGGTGCCCTTGTCGGCGGCCACCACCAGGTACGGATCGTCCATGTCGTGGCGCACGACATCCACCGGCGGCACGATCTTGTTGTTGACGATGTTGTCGGTGATGTCCAGCAGGCCCTGGATGAACAGCTTGTAGCAGGCCACGCCGTTGGCGAAGATCGCATCGCGGTCGCCGTTCACCGGCGGGGTCTTGGCGAAGAAGCCACCCTTCGCGCCGACCGGCACGATGACGGTGTTCTTGACCATCTGTGCCTTCACCAGGCCCAGCACTTCGGTACGGAAGTCTTCGCGACGATCCGACCAGCGCAGGCCGCCACGCGCAACCGCACCGAAGCGCAGGTGGGTGCCTTCCACGCGCGGGCCGTACACGAAGATCTCGCGGTACGGGCGCGGCTTGGGCAGGTCCGGCACCAGCGCCGAATCGAACTTGAAGCTGATGACATGGCCGTGCTGGCCGTTGGCATCGGTCTGGTAGTAGCTGGTGCGCAGGGTCGCGTCGATCACGCCCATGAACGAGCGCAGGATGCGGTCCTCGTCCAGGCTGGACACGCGGTCCATCAGCTTCAGCAGCGCATCGCGCGCGGCCTGCATCTGCGCATCGCGGTCACCCTTGCGGGCGTCGACCACGGTCTTGAGCACCTTCAGGGTGGCCTCGTCGCCGGCGGCCAGCACATCGAGGTGTGCCTTCAGCTGGGTCTGGCCAGCGGCGATGTCCTCCTTGCTCTCGTGGCCGGTGGCCGGATCGAAGCGGGCTTCGAACAGTTCCACCAGCAGGCGCGCCAGCAGCGGGTAACGGGCGAAGGTGCCTTCCACGTACGCCTGCGAGAACGGCACACCGGTCTGCAGCAGGTACTTGCAGTAGCCGCGCAGCATGGCGACCTGGCGCCAGTGCAGACCGGCGGCCAGCACCAGGCGGTTGAAGCCGTCGTTCTCGGCATCGCCGTGCCAGACGCGGGCGAAGGTCTCGCCGAAGGCTTCATCCACGCGCGCGGCATCGATGGCGCCGGCGGTCGATTCAACTTCGAAGTCCTGCACGTACACCGGCGCGTTGTCGACCGACAGGCGGTACGGACGCTCGGCGATCACGCGCAGGCCCATGTTTTCCATCATCGGCAGCGCGTCCGACAGCGGAATGTCATCCAGCTGGCGGTACAGCTTCAGGCGCAGGCCATCGCCGCTTTCGCGCGGCACGGCCTGCAGGCTCAGGCGCAGGTCGTCCGGGCCGGTCAGCGCGTCCAGCTGGCTGACATCGTTGGCGGCAACCGCGGTGCTGTTGTCTTCGATGTAG
Source organism: Stenotrophomonas sp. (assembly GCF_032056425.1). Lineage (GTDB taxonomy): Bacteria > Pseudomonadota > Gammaproteobacteria > Xanthomonadales > Xanthomonadaceae > Stenotrophomonas. The sequence continues at coordinate 27,270 of NZ_DAMBCN010000025.1, read as the reverse complement.
CCGGCCGGCAGTGCCTTGCCGATGCGTGCGGCAATGCGCAGGCCTTCGGTTTCGCCATGGCGCGACACCAGCGCTTCACGCAGGTCGTCCTGCCAGTTGCGCAGCACCTGGGCAAGCTTCTGTTCCAGTTCGGCGGTATCGACGTCCAGCATTTCGCCCGGCTTCGGGCGCACGATCAGGTGCACCTGGGCCAGCGGCGATTCGCCCAGCACCACCGAGCTGTCCACGTACTCGCCGTGCAGCGCTTCCTTCAGCATGGCTTCGATGCGCAGGCGCACATCGGTATTGAAGCGTTCGCGCGGCAGGTAGACCAGCGCGGAAATGAAACGGCTGTACTTGTCGCGGCGCAGGAACAGGCGGCTGCGCACGCGCTCCTGCAGGCCCAGCACGCCCATGGCGGTGCGCAGCAGTTCGTCCTCGCTGGACTGGAACAGCTCTTCGCGCGGCAGGGTTTCCAGAATGTGGCGCAGGGCCTTGCCGCTGTGGCTGGCCGGGGCCAGGCCGGACTGCTTCATCACGTGTTCGTGGCGCTGGCGCACCAGCGGGATTTCCCACGGGCGACGGTTGTAGGCGCTGGAGGTGAACAGGCCCAGGAAGCGCTGTTCGCCGATGATCCTGCCCTTGGCGTCGAATGCCAGCACGCCGATGTAGTCCATGTAGCCGGCGCGGTGCACGCGCGAACGGGCATTGGTCTTGGTCAGGATCAGCGCGTCCTTCAGCCCGGACGTGGTATTCAGCCCCTGCGCGGCCAGCGTCTTGACCGGGCGCGCAGCGGACTTGTCCTTGCCGCGCATCAGGCCCAGGCCGGTGTCGTTCAGCGGCGCCAGCACGTCTTCCTTGCCCTGCTTCTCAACGCGGTACTCGCGGTAGCCGAAGAAGGTGAAGTGGTTGTCGGCGGCCCAGCGCAGGAATTCCTGTGCTTCGGCACGCGAGGTGTCGTCCACCGGCAGGGTGCGGCTGCCCAGGTCGTCGGCCAGGGCCAGTGCCTTGTCCTTCATCGGCTGCCAGTCGCGCACGATGGCGCGCACTTCGTCCAGCGCCTTGTTGATGGCCTGCTCGATGGCGGCCATGGCATCGGCCGGCTGGCGGTCGATCTCCAGCAGCATCACCGATTCGGCTTCGCCCTCGCCCACCTTGGCCAGCTTGCCGGCCTTGTCGCGGGTGAAGCGCAGCACCGGGTGGCCCAGCACGTGCACGCCCACGCCCTGTTCGGCCAGGGTCATGGTGACGGTATCGACGAGGAACGGCATATCGTCATTGACGATCTGCAGCACCGTGTGCGGCGATTCCCAGCCATTGGCCTTGGTGGTCGGGTTGAACACGCGCACGTTGGCCTTGCCAGCCTTGCGGGCGCGGGCAAATTCCAGGGTGTCGGCGGCCAGCGCGGCCCACTCGTCAGCGCTGTGGTGCGGGAACTCGTCCGACTCCATGCGCTTGTAGAAATCCGCGGCGAATGCCACTGCCTCGGCCTGCGCGGCAGAGGGGTAACGCTTGCGCAAGGCCGTGTACACCGGCTCCAGGGAGAAACCAGCGGTCACTGCGACCTCCGACTCAGCTGGCTTGGTCTTGTTTTTCACGGTCTTGGCTGCGGTTTTTTGCGGTTTCATGGCAGAGCGATGCGCTTGCTCAGTTGGGAAAATGAAATTGTAGACCTATCCCGCGTAAAGGCCTTGCTGCAGGACGGAATAACCAGATTCGGGTTTGCTGCGGTTTAGACGCCTATTCAGTTCGCACCGGTATGGCGCGCACGGCGTTCCCTGCGCTGCCGACAGGATCGGCAAAGCGTGTTACGGAAAACCACATGGCAGGTGACAGGCAGGACTATCGGCACGATTCCACAATCCTGAACTGGACGGTATAGTCCACCGCGTGAACCCCACTACCCTCCCCGTTGCCGTGGACGCGCGCGATGAGCGCGTGTTCGATGCCGTGCGCGAACTGCTGGGCCGCCAGGGCATGCAGATGAGCATGGACGCGGTGGCCCAGCAGGCCGGCTGTTCCAAGCAGACGCTCTATTCGCGCTACGGCAGCAAGCAGGACCTGCTGCGCCGGGTCGTGCAGCGGCACGTGGGCGATGCCAGCGGCATCCTGCTGCGTGCACTCCGCAGTGACGACCTGCGTGCCAGCCTGTTGCAGTTCGCCACCGACTTCCTGGAGCACTTCAACCAGCCCCACGTGGGCCAGGCCTGCCGACTGATTGCTGCCGATGCATCCCAGTTCCCCGAAGAGGCGCGTACGCTGTACCGGGAAGGAGCCGGGGCACTGACACTTCATCTTGCTGAATGGATTGAAACCGTTTGCAGGCGTGGCCTGCTCCGGCATGACGACCCGCACTACATGGCCGAACTGCTGCTGAGCATGATCGCCGGTCAGGATTTCGACAAACAACGCTTCCATACCCCCCATCGCGATGACGCGCGTGCGCGCAGGCGCTGGGCCGAGTTCTCCGTTGACGGTTTCCTGCGCGCGTTCGCGCCGGAACCGGCAGCGGTCCCGTCTACAAACCAACACCGGAGTTTCTCCTGATGACCGCCCCACTCCGCACCCTTGCCTTGACGTTCGCCGTCGCCGTCGCCCTGGCGGCCTGCAAGAAGCCGGAACAGCAGACGCCCCCGCCGCCGGAAGTGGGCGTGATCGATGCCAAGCCGCAGACCCTGCCGCTGCAGCGTGAGCTGGTTGGCCGCCTGTCGCCCTACCGCAGTGCCGACGTGCGCGCGCGCGTGCCGGGCGTGCTGCTCAAGCGCGTCTACCAGGAAGGCAGCCAGGTGAAGCAGGGCCAGACCCTGTTCCTGATCGATCCGGCCCCGCTGCGCGCCGAACTGAATGCATCCGAAGCCCAGCTGGCCTCGGCCCGTGCCACCTACGCCAACGCCAAGGTCGCCGCCGACCGCGCCCGTTCGCTGGCCCCGCAGCAGTACGTGTCCAAGTCCGACCTGGATGCCGCCCAGGCCACCGAGCGCACCGCGCTGGCTGCGGTGAAGCAGGCAGAAGCGGCCGTGTCGTCCTCGCGCATCAGCCTGGGCTATGCCGAAGTGACCGCACCGATCAGCGGCGTGGCCAACAAGCAGCAGGTGACCGAAGGCGCGCTGGTCGGCCAGGGTGACGTGACCCTGCTGACCACCGTGGACCAGCTGGACCCGCTGTACGTGAACTTCTCGCTGAGCGTGGACGAGCTGAGCCTGCTGCGCGCACAGCAGGCCAAGGGCGCGCTGGCGCTGTCCGGCGACGGCAAGGCCACCGTGGCAGTGAAGCTGTCCGACGGCACCACCTATGGCGAACAGGGCACCTTGGACTTCTCGTCCACCACGGTTGACCCGACCACCGGTGCGGTGTCCCTGCGCGCGGTGCTGCCGAACCCGCAGCAGATCCTGCTGCCGGGCGCCTTCGTCAGCTTCCAGGCCAACCTGGGTGACCGCAACAACGCCTTCCTGGTGCCGCAGCAGGCGCTGCAGCGCGACACCATGGGCGGCTTCGTGATGGTGGTCGGCGCCGACGGCAAGGTGGTGCGCAAGAACGTCAAGACCGACGGTGCCCAGGGCGGCAACTGGCTGGTCAGCGACGGCCTCGCCGCCGGTGACAAAGTGATCGTGGCCGGCGTGCAGAAGGTCAAGGAAGGGGCACCGGCCACGGCCAAGCCCTGGACCCCGGGCCAGGACGCCAGCGCCAAGCCGGCCGCCGCCGGTGCCGCGCCGGCCGCCGACAAGGCCCCGGCCGAGGCGGCCGACAAGGCCGAACCGGCTGCCACCGAATCGAACAAGCAGTAACGGGACCCTTCCGTCATGCCTAAATTTTTCATCGAACATCCGGTCTTCGCCTGGGTGGTGGCGATCCTGATCTCGCTCAGCGGCGTGATCGCGATCCTCAACCTTGGCGTGGAGTCCTACCCCAACATCGCCCCACCGCAGGTGACCGTCTCGGCCACCTACCCGGGCGCCAGCGCGGACACCACCGAAAAATCCGTCACCCAGGTGATCGAGCAGCAGCTGACCGGTATTGATCACCTGCTGTATTTCAGTTCCTCGTCCTCGTCCAACGGCCGTGCGCAGATCACCCTGACCTTTGAAACCGGTACCGACCCGGACATCGCCCAGGTGCAGGTGCAGAACAAGGTGTCGCTGGCCACGCCGCGCCTGCCCACCGAAGTGACCCAGCAGGGCGTGGTGGTGGCCAAGGCCAACGCCGGCTTCCTGATGGTGGTGGGCCTGCGTTCGGAAACCCCGTCGATCACCCGTGATGCGCTGAACGACATCGTCGGTTCGCGCGTGCTCGACCAGGTCTCGCGTATCCCCGGCGTCGGCAGCACCCAGCAGTTCGGTTCCGAGTACGCCATGAACATCTGGCTGAACCCGGAAAAGATGCAGGGCTACGGCCTGTCGGCCAGCCAGGTGCTGGCGGCGGTGCGCGCCCAGAACGTGCAGTTCGCCGCCGGTTCGCTGGGTTCTGACCCCTCGCCCGATGGCCACTTCACCGCCACCGTCTCGGCCGAAGGCCGCTTCAGCTCGCCCGAAGAGTTCGAGAACATCATCCTGCGCGCCAACGCCGACGGCTCGCGCGTGCTGCTGAAGGACATCGCCCGCATCGGCTTCGGCGCCAACAACTACGGCTTCGATACCCAGTACAACGGTGCACCCACCGGTGCCTTCGCCATCCAGCTGCTGCCGGGCGCCAACGCCCTGAACGTGGCCGATGCGGTGCGCGCGAAGATGGACGAACTGCAGCCCAGCTTCCCGGCCGGCGTCAGCTGGTTCTCGCCGTACGACAGCACCACCTTCGTCAAGATCTCCATCGAGGAAGTGGTCAAGACCCTGTTTGAAGCGGTGTTGCTGGTGTTCCTGGTGATGCTGATCTTCCTGCAGAACTTCCGCGCCACCATCATCCCCACCCTGGTCATTCCGGTGGCCCTGCTGGGCACGTTCCTGGGCATGTGGATGATTGGCTTCACGATCAACCAGCTGACCCTGTTCGCGATGGTGCTGGCCATCGGCATCGTGGTCGATGACGCGATCGTGGTGATCGAGAACGTCGAACGCATCATGACCGAGGAGGGCCTGGCGCCCAAGCCGGCCACGCAGAAAGCGATGACCCAGATCACCGGCGCGGTGGTGGCCATCACCGTGGTGCTGGCGGCGGTGTTCATCCCCTCGGCGCTGCAGGGCGGCGCGGCCGGTGAGATCTACAAGCAGTTCGCACTGACCATCGCCATCTCGATGGGCTTCTCGGCGTTCCTGGCGCTGGGCTTCACCCCGGCGCTGTGTGCCACGTTCCTGAAGCCGACCCACAACGACCACCCGAACATCGTCTACCGCACCTTCAACAAGTACTACGACAAGATCAGCAACACCTACGTGGGCCACATCACCTCGGCGGTGAAGCACGCGCCGCGCTGGATGATCCTGGCCGTGGTGCTGACCGCGCTGTGCGGCTTCCTGTTCACCCGCATGCCGGGCAGCTTCCTGCCCGAAGAAGACCAGGGCTACGCACTGGCCATCGTGCAGCTGCCGCCGGGCTCGCCGAAGAGCCAGACCAACGAAGTCTTCGCCCAGATGCGCGGCATCCTGGAAAAGCAGGAAGGCTATGAAGGCCTGATGCAGATCGCCGGCTTCAGCTTCGTCGGTTCCGGCGAAAACGTGGGCATGGGCTTCATCCGCCTCAAGCCGTGGGACGAGCGCAAGGTCACCGTGCCGGAGTTCATCCAGAACATGAACGGCGCGTTCTACGGCATCAAGGAAGCGCAGATCTTCGTGGTCAACCTGCCGACCGTGCAGGGTCTGGGCCAGTTCGGCGGCTTCGACATGTGGCTGCAGGACCGCGGTGGCCAAGGCTACGAACAGCTCACCCAGGCACGCAACATGCTGCTGGGCAAGGCCGCGCAGGAGACCGACAAGCTGGCCGGCGTGCGCCCCAACGGCCTGGAAAACGCCCCGCAGCTGCAGCTGCACGTGGACCGCGTGCAGGCGCAGTCGATGGGCATGTCGGTGTCGGACGTGTACAGCACGGTGCAGCTGATGCTGGCCCCGGTGTACGTGAACGACTTCTTCTACCAGGGTCGCATCAAGCGCGTGACCATGCAGGCCGACGCGCCGTACCGCACCGGCCAGGAATCGCTGAAGAGCTTCTACAGCCCGTCCAGCCTGACCACCAATGCCGATGGCACCAGCGCTATGATCCCGCTGAGCACGGTGGTCAGTTCCGAGTGGGTGTCGGCCCCGCCGTCGCTGAGCCGCTACAACGGTTATTCGGCCATCAACATCGTCGGTTCGCAGGCGCCGGGCAAGAGCTCGGGTGAAGCGATGACCGCGATGGAGGACATCGTCAACAACGACCTGCCGGCCGGCTACGGTTACGACTGGTCGGGCATGTCCTACCAGGAAATCCTGGCGGGCAATGCGGCCACCCTGCTGCTGGTGCTGTCGGTGGTGGTGGTGTTCCTCTGCCTGGCCGCGCTGTATGAAAGCTGGTCGATTCCGGTGGCGGTGCTGCTGGTGGTGCCGCTGGGCGTGCTGGGTGCCATTGGCCTGTCGATGATGCGTGGTCTGCCCAACGACATCTTCTTCAAGATCGGCATGATCACCGTGATCGGCCTGGCCGCGAAGAACGCGATCCTGATCGTGGAGTTCGCGGTGGAGCAGCGTGCGGCGGGCAAGACCCTGCGCGATGCCACCATCGAAGCGGCCCGCCTGCGTTTCCGCCCGATCCTGATGACCTCGTTCGCCTTCATCATGGGCGTCATCCCGATGGCCATCTCCACCGGTGCCGGCGCCAACTCGCGCCACGCGATCGGTACCGGCGTGATCGGCGGCATGCTGTTCGCCACCCTGCTGGGTCTGCTGATGATCCCGGTGTTCTTCGTGGTGGTGCGCCGCATGCTGGGCGACAAGCTGGACGAACCGTCCAAGGAGTTCATGGAACGCCAGCGCGACGCAGAAGCTGCACACCGTCCGGATCGTTGATCCGGCGGTAGAGTGAAATGAAAAGGCCCCGGAGCGATCCGGGGCCTTTTTGTTGGTGCCGGGCCATCACCGTGGCCCGGTAGGTGCCAACCTTGGTTGGCACGGGCCACGCTTCAGCGCAGCAACGCAATCACGCCGCACACCACCACGATCAGCAGCGCGATCCACTGCATCGGCACGAAGAAGAAATGATGCGGCGCGGCCTCACCCTCCTGCCGCGGCGCGCGGTTCACCCACAGGCCCAGCAGCACGTTCAGCGCAGCGCCGATGCCGGCGCCCAGCAGCACCTGCTGCAGCGGAATGTTGCCCTTCGGGCCATCGTGCGGGAAGAAATACGCCAGCAGCAGGATCGCTGCAATCGGTGTCACCAGGGTCATCAACCCCCAACCGCGATAGATCATTCAACGTCTCCACAACGAAATGCGGATCGCATTTGACCATGTCAGCGCGCGCGGTGTCGCCACTGTCGGGGCTTTCGGTAGGCGCCAACCTTGGTTGGCGCTCGTAGAGGCGTGCCAACCAAGGTTGGCACCTGCCAGGCCGCCATTCAGTGCCAACCAAGGTTGGCACCTACTACCAGGGCGGGCCCCAATGCGACTCAGCGCAGCCCGGTCTCGTTGCGGGCGATCACCAGGCGCTGGATTTCAGAGGTGCCTTCGTAGATCTCGGTGATCTTGGCATCACGGAAGTAGCGCTCCAGCGGCATTTCCTTGGAATAGCCCATGCCGCCGTGGATCTGCACGGCCTGATGCGTGATCCACATCGCCGCTTCCGACGCGGTCAGCTTGGCGATCGCCGCTTCGTTGCTGAAGCGCTTGCCCTCGCCCTTCACCCATGCCGCGCGCAGGGTCAGCAGCAGCGCCGCGTCCAGCTTGCACTTCATGTCGGCAATCTTGGCCTGGGTCATCTGGAAGGTGCCGATGGCCGCGCCGAAGGCCTTGCGGTCCTTCACGTACTCGATCGTGGCTTCATATGCAGCGCGGGCGATGCCGATGGCCTGCGATGCAATGCCGATACGGCCGGCGTCGAGCACGCCCATGGCAATCTTGAAGCCCTCGCCTTCCTTGCCCAGCACTTCATCCGGCTGCGCCACGTAATCGTTGAACTCGATCTCGCAGGTGGCCGACGCACGGATGCCCAGCTTGGGCTCGGTCTTGCCGCGGCCGAAGCCGGCCTTGTCGGTGTCGATCAGGAAGGCGGTGATGCCACGCGCGCCCTTGTCCGGCTCGCTCATGGCGAACAGCACGATGTACTTGGCCACCGGACCGGAGGTGATCCAGCTCTTCTTGCCGTTGATCACGTAGGTGCCGTCGGCCTGCTTCACTGCGCGGCAACGCATGGCGGTGGCATCGGAACCGGACTGCGGCTCGGTCAGCGCGAACGCACCGATGGCCTCGCCTTCGGCGATGGCGCGCACGTACTTCTGCTTCTGCGCCTCGTTGCCGTGGGTCAGGATGCCGTTGCAGAACAGCGAGTTGTTCACCGACATGATGGTCGAATGCGCGGCATCACCGGCGGCCACTTCCACCATCGCCAGCACGTACGCGATCGGGTCCATGCCCGCGCCGCCGTACTCGGTCGGCACTTCGATGCCCATCAGGCCGTTTTCGCCCAGCAGGCGGATGTTCTCAAGGGGGAATTCGCCGGTGCGGTCATGGTGTTCCGCGCTGGGGGCGATTTTTTCCTGCGCGATGCGCCGCGCCACGTCCTGCAGCATCAACTGCTCTTCGGTAAAGCTGAAATCCACAACACCCTCCCAGGTACATGATGACGGGGGCCGCACACGGCGCCCCCGGATGCCCCGATTGTAACTGCGGGCGGGCATCGGCGGCTGACTCGTCCGGTGCGCCGGCTTGACCACGACAGCACCCGTCGGCGAACATATCTCTATATCGCGATAGGTAGATATTTATGGATCTGGAAGACTGGTCGACCCGCCTGAAGGTGTTCGCCGACGCCACCCGCGTGCGCCTGCTGGCGCTGCTGGAGCAGGAGGAGCTGACCGTGGCCGAGCTTTCGGCCATTACCCGGCTGGCCCAGCCGCGCGTGTCCACGCATCTGGCACGCCTGAAGGAAGCCGGCCTGGTGCGCGACCGCCGCTCGGGCGTGTCGGCCTATTACCGCTTCGACGAGGCCCAGCTGGACCCGGCGCAGCGCGCATTGTGGCATGCCCTGAGCAATGGAAGCGATGACCCGCTGCTGCGCCAGGACGCTGAACGCGTGGCCGCGGTGCTGGCCCACCGCGCCGCCGACCAGAACTGGGCCGACAGCGTGGCCGGCGACATGGAGCGCCACTACTCCCCCGGCCGCACCTGGGAAGCGCTGGCACGCACCGCGCTGCCTCTGCTGGAAACCGGCGACGTGCTGGACATCGCCTCCGGCGATGGCGTGCTGGCCGAACTGGTGGCCCCGCACGCCAAGCGCTACATCTGCATCGACACCAGCGCGCGCGTGGTGGCTGCGGCCAGCGAGCGACTGCGCCGCCTGCCCAACGTGGAAGTGCGCGAGGGCGACATGCACGCCCTGCCCTTCAAGGACCGCAGCTTCGACCTGGTGGTGCTGATGCACGCACTGACCTATGCCAGCAAGCCCGCCCAGGCCGTGACCGAAGCCGCCCGCGTGCTGCGCCCGGGAGGGCGGCTGCTGCTGTGCAGCCTGGCCCGCCACGAGCACAAGGCCGCAGTGGAAGCCTACGGCCATGTCAATCTGGGTTTCAGCGACAAGGAACTGCGCAAGTTCGTGGACAAGGCCGGCCTGCAGGTATCGAGCCTGGAAACCGTCACCCGCGAAAAGCGCCCGCCGCATTTTGAAGTCATTTCGCTGATCGCCAACAAGCCCTGAGGTCGCCGTGTCCAGCCTGCCGTGGTTGCATCCCGAACGTGCCAACGCCCTGCTCGACGCCCTGCGCGCGCGCATCCTGATCATCGACGGTGCGATGGGCACGATGATCCAGCGCCACAGCCTGCAGGAAGCGGACTACCGCGGCGAACGCTTCGCTGGCGGCTACGATCACAACCACGGCCCCGGCTGCGACCATGGCACGCCGGAAGGCCATGACTTGAAGGGCAACAACGATCTGCTGCTGCTGACCCGGCCGCAGGTCATCGCCGACATCCACACCGCCTACCTGCAGGCCGGTGCGGATCTGGTGGAAACCAACACGTTCAACGCCACCTCGGTCAGCCAGGCCGACTACCACCTGGAACACCTGGTGTACGAACTGAACAAGGCCGGTGCCGCCGTCGCCCGCGCCTGCTGCGACGCGGTGCAGGCCACTACGCCGGACAAGCCGCGCTTCGTGATCGGCGTGCTCGGCCCGACCAGCCGCACCGCCTCGATCAGCCCCGACGTGAATGATCCCGGCTTCCGCAACACCAGCTTCGACGCCCTGCGCGACACCTACCGCGAGGCCATTGATGGGCTGATCGATGGCGGCGCGGACACCCTGATGGTCGAAACCATCTTCGACACGCTCAACGCCAAGGCCGCCCTGTACGCCATCGAAGAGGCCTTCGATGCGCGCGGTGCGCGCCTGCCCATCATGATCTCCGGCACCATCACCGATGCCTCCGGGCGCACCCTGTCCGGGCAGACCGCCGAAGCCTTCCACGCCTCGCTCGCGCATGCGCGGCCGCTGTCGATCGGCCTGAACTGCGCACTGGGCGCCGACGCGATGCGTCCGCATGTGGAAACCCTGGCCCAGGTCGCCCACTGCTACGTCAGCGCGCACCCCAACGCCGGCCTGCCCAACGCCTTCGGCGAATACGATGAAACACCCGAGGAAATGGCCGCCACGCTGCGCAGCTTCGCCGAGGATGGGCTGCTGAACCTGGTGGGCGGCTGCTGCGGCTCCACCCCGGACCATATCCGCGCCATCGCCCAGGCCGTGGCCGGGCTGGCACCACGCGCCGTGTCCGGCGCACAGGAGCCGCAGGCCGCATGAGCACCACGCCCTACACCCGCTTGTCCGGCCTGGAACCGCTGGTCATCACCCCGGACCTGCTGTTCGTCAATGTAGGCGAGCGCACCAACGTCACCGGCAGCGCGCAGTTCCGCAAGCTCATCAAGGAAGGCCGCTACGAAGAGGCCGTGGACGTGGCGCGGCAGCAGGTGGCCAGCGGCGCGCAGATCCTGGATGTGAACATGGACGAGGGCCTGATCGATTCGGAAGCGGCGATGACCCGCTACCTGAACCTGATCATGTCCGAGCCGGACATCGCCCGCATTCCGTTGATGGTCGATTCGTCGAAATGGAGCGTGATCGAAGCCGGCCTGAAGTGCCTGCAGGGCAAGAGCGTGGTCAACTCGATCTCGCTGAAGGAAGGCGAGGCGCTGTTCCGCGAGCACGCGCGCAAGGTGCTGCGCTACGGCGCCGCCGCCGTGGTGATGGCCTTCGACGAAACCGGCCAGGCCGACACCTGCGCACGCAAGGTGGAGATCTGCACCCGCGCCTACCGCATCCTGGTCGATGAGATCGGCTTCCCGCCGCAGGACATCATCTTCGACCCGAACATCTTCGCCGTGGCCACCGGCATCGAAGAGCACGACAACTATGCGGTGGACTTCATCGAAGCCACCCGCATCATCAAGCAGACCCTGCCGCACTGCCATGTCTCCGGCGGCGTCTCCAACGTGTCGTTCTCGTTCCGGGGCAACGAGACGGTACGCCAGGCCATCCATTCAGTCTTCCTGTACCACGCCATTGCCGCCGGCATGGACATGGGCATCGTCAACGCCGGCGCCATGCCGATCTACGACGAGCTGGAACCGGACCTGCGTGAACGCGTGGAGGATGTGATCCTCAACCGCCGCAGCGACGCCACCGAACGCCTGCTGGAGATTGCCGAACGCTACAAGGGCAAGAAGGGCGCGGCGAAAGCCGAGGACCTGTCCTGGCGCGAGAAACCGGTGGCGCAGCGTCTGGCGCATGCGCTGGTGCACGGCCTGGACGCCTGGGTGGAAGAAGACACCGAACTGGCCCGGCAGGGCTCCAGCCGCCCGCTGGACGTGATCGAAGGCCCGTTGATGGATGGTATGAACATCGTCGGCGACCTGTTCGGCGCTGGCAAGATGTTCCTGCCACAGGTGGTCAAGTCCGCGCGCGTGATGAAGAAAGCGGTGGCCTACCTGCTGCCGTACATCGAAGCGGAAAAAGCCCGCAGCGGTGATACCGCCAAGAGCAATGGCCGCATCATCATGGCCACGGTGAAGGGCGATGTGCACGACATCGGCAAGAACATCGTCGGCGTGGTCCTGGCCTGCAACAACTTCGAAGTGATCGACCTGGGCGTGATGGTGCCGGCGCAGAAGATCCTCGATGCCGCCCGCGAGCACAACGCCGATCTGGTCGGCCTGTCCGGACTGATTACTCCTTCGCTGGAGGAAATGAGCCACGTCGCCCGCGAAATGCAGCGCCAGGGGTTTGATCTGCCGTTGCTGATCGGCGGCGCCACCACCTCGCGCGCGCACACCGCGCTGAAGATCGACCCGCATTACCAGGCCCCCACCGTGTGGGTGAAGGATGCCTCGCGCGCGGTGGGCGTGGCGCAGTCGCTGATCTCGCGCGAGCTGCGCGATGCCTTCGTGGCCGCCAACGAGGCGGACTATGCCGAGATCCGCGCGCGCCATCGCAACCGTGGCGATGCCAAGCGACTGGTTACGCTGGAGCACGCGCGCGGGCAGAAGTTCCAGGGTGATTGGGCCAACTACACGCCACCGGTGCCGGCACAGCCCGGCCTGCATGTGTTCGAGGATTATCCGCTGGCCGAACTGGTCGACTATATCGACTGGACGCCGTTCTTCCAGGCCTGGGAACTGGCCGGGAAGTTCCCGGCCATCCTGACCGACGAGATCGTCGGCGAACAGGCCAGCGACCTCTATCGCGATGCGCGGGCCATGCTGGCGCGCATCGTCGACGAGCACTGGCTGACCGCCAAGGCGGTGTTCGGCCTGTGGCCGGCCAACAGCGTGGGCGACGATGTCCGCGTGCAGCACCCCGACGGTGAAACCACCCTGCACTTCCTGCGCCAGCAGGTGGACAAGCCGGCCGAGCGCCCCGACTTCTGCCTGGCCGATTTCATCGCCCCGGCCGACAGCGGCCGGCAGGACTGGATCGGCGCATTCGCGGTGACCGCCGGCATCGGCATCGATGCACACGTGGCCCGCTTCGAGGCCGACCACGATGACTACAACGCGATCCTGCTGAAGGCGCTGGCCGACCGCTTCGCTGAAGCGCTGGCCGAACGCCTGCACCAGCGTGTGCGCACCGAATTCTGGGGCTACGACCGTGCCGAGACGCTCGACAACGAGGCGCTGATCGACGAGCAGTACCGCGGCATCCGCCCTGCCCCGGGCTACCCGGCCTGCCCCGAACACAGCGAGAAGCGCCGCCTGTTCGACCTGCTGCAGGCTGAAACCCACGCCAGCATGGAACTGACCGAAAGCTTCGCCATGCTGCCCACCGCTGCCGTGTCGGGCTATTACTTCAGCCATCCGCAGAGCCAGTACTTCGTGGTCGGGCGGCTCAGCCGCGAGCAGGTGGGCGACTACGCGCGGCGCAAGGGCGTGGACCGCGCGCAGGCCGAGCGCTGGCTGGCATCGAACCTGGACTACGACCCCGAATAGACGCCGCCCACACGCCTGCGGGCGGCCCATCGGTTACGCTCGGGCTTCCCCCTGACCGGAGTTGCCGATGCGACCGACCCGCCTGTGGGCGCTGCTGCTTGCCGCCACTGCCGCCATCCCCGCCGCCGCGCAGCCGATCCTGCTGGAAAACGCCCGGGTGTTCGACGGCCGCCGCGACCTGGGCGTCACCCCGGTGCTGATCGACGGCACGCGCATCGTGCATGTCGGGGCGCCGCTGCCGGCCGCGGCCCGTGCCGCCAAGCGGATCGACTACCAGGGCAAGACCCTGCTGCCCGGCCTGGTCAGCAACCACGCCCATGTCGGCAACACCGACGGACTGGAGCACGGCGATCGCTATTACACCCGCGACAACGTGGTGCGCGACCTGCGCCAGTTCCAGCGTTACGGCATCACCACGGTCACCGCGCTGGGCATGAACGGCCCGGCCTTCTTCGATATCCGCAAGGAAGTGAACGCCTCGCCTGCGCTGGGCGCGCAGCTGTACGGCGCTGGCGCCGGCATCGGCGCGTTCGCCGGTGCGCCGCCGGCGGCCGCGATGGGCCTGGCCCACGACCCGGTGGCGCGCCCGCGCAATGCCGAGGAAGCCCGCGCCGCCGTGGCCACCCAGCAGGCCGACGGTGTGGATGTGATCAAGCTCTGGGTGGACTCACTGGGCGGCAAGTTCCCGATGATGGCGCCGGAGATCTACCGTGCCGCCATTGCCGAAGCCCATGCGCGCGGCCTGAAGGTTGCCGCGCACATCCATGATCTGGACCAGGCACGCGACCTGGTCGATGCACGCGTGGACATCATCGCCCACGGCATCCGCGACCGCGCGGTGGACCCGATGCTGGCCCGGAAGATGCACGACCAGGGCACCTGGTACATCGCCACGGTGAACATCGACGAAGCCAACTACTGGTATGCGGAAAACCCGCAGGCGCTGCAGCAGCCGTTCCTGCGCGATGCACTGCCCGCAGCGGTGCGCGAGCGCTGGCAGCAGCCGCAGTGGCAGCGCGAACAGCTGAGCGGCGGCAACATTCCCGGTGCGCGCGCGGCCGTGGCGATGAACCTGGAAAACCTGCGCCGATTGAGCGCGGCGAAGGTGAAGTTCGGCTTCGGTACCGATGCCGGCGCGATGCCGCAGCGGGTGATCGGCTTTGCCGAGCACCGCGAACTGCAGTTGCTGACCGACGCGGGATTCACACCGGCGCAGGCGCTGCAGACGGCCACCGCCGAAGCAGCCGCGCTGCTGGGCCTGGATGACCGCGGACGGATTGCCGCCGGCAAGCGCGCCGACCTGCTGGTGCTCGATGCCGATCCGCTGGCCGATATCGGCAACACCCAGCGCATCCACGCGGTGTGGCAGGCCGGGCAGCCGATCGAGCGCTGATCGGCCGCAGACGTGAACGCCGGGCACTGGCCCGGCGTTCCCTGCGTCTCGGCCGCGGTGTTACCAGACCAGGTCGTCGGGGACCTGGTACTGCGGGTCGGCGTAGGGGTCTTCCTCCGCCGGCGCATTCGGATCGACCTTCAACGCCACCGATGCGGCGAACACCGCCTCGGACTGCGCCAGCACCTCGGCCGTCACCAGCAGGTAGCGACCATTGAGCTGGACCACGCCCAGTTCACCGGCATTGAGCGCGGTCAGCTGTTCCGGCGTCACGTAGATGCGCTTGATCTTGCCGCCATAGGGGAAGTGGCGCGCGATCTCGGCCGCCTCGGCATTCAGGCTCTTGTCCTTCAGCAGTTCTTCCAGCTTGGCCTTGGCCTCGCGGCGCACGCGCGCTTCTTCCTGCTTCAGGCGCTCGCTTTCGATGCGCTCCTGCTTTTCTTTCTGCGCGCGGATGGCATAGGCCTTGGCCAGGTCCATCTCTTCGGCAGAGCGCGGCTTGCGTGGGCCCGGCTGGCCCGGCCCACGCGACTGCCCGGGTTTGCCCGGACCGCCGCGACCGTGGCCGCGGCGCTCGCCGCCGGGCGTGGTGTCACCCTTGCCCGCACCCTGCGGCTTGGGCTGGCCATGGCCACCCTTGCCCTGCGGACGGCCGTCACGGCGGGGGGCATCGTTCTTGCGCTCGGGCTTGGGCGCCGGCTTGAAGCCCAGGCCCATCAGCTGGTCGCGGAGGGTATCGCTCATAGGAATGCAGATCAGTAGTGCGGCGGCGGCGGTTCGCTCGCCGGATCAGAAGAATTCAGTGCGTTGCGGACCTTGCCCAGGTCTTCCAGCAGCACGCGCAGCACATCGGCGTTGCGGGTGCCCTGCATGCGGGCGTCGGCCAATGCATCGCTCAGTTCGGCCAGCGCGTGTTCCTGGAAGGACACGCGCATTTCCAGCTCGACCAGACGCGCTTCCAGCGCCTGTTCGCGTTCAGCAGGCAGCTCAGACATGCAGCGAACGCCCCCGGCCAATGCCGTAGTAGGCCACGCCAGCGGCTTCCACCTCGGCCGGGTCGTACAGGTTGCGCCCGTCGAACACCACCGCATCCTTCAGCTGCTCGCGCAGCATCTGGAAATCGGGGCTGCGGAACTGCTTCCATTCGGTCACCACCACCAGCGCATCGGCGCCTTCCAGCGCTTCGCTGGCATTGGCGCAGAACACCAGATCGTCGCGCTCACCGAAGATGCGCTGCGATTCGTGCATCGCTTCCGGGTCGTAGGCACGCACCGTGGCACCGCTCTCCCACAGCTGCGCCAGCAGGCGGCGGCTGGAGGCCTCGCGCATGTCGTCAGTGTTGGGTTTGAAGGCCAGGCCCCACACAGCAAACGTCTTGCCGCGCACGCCCTCATCCTCGCCCTTGTCGTAGTGGCGCTGGATGAGCGCGAACAGATGGCCCTTCTGCGCATCGTTCACCGCTTCGACCGCGTTCAACAGCTTCGGCTCCAGGCCGTACTGCTGGGCGGTGCGGGCCAGTGCCTGCACGTCCTTGGGGAAGCACGAGCCACCGTAGCCCGCACCGGGATAGATGAAGTGCCACCCGATGCGCGGGTCCGAGCCGATGCCCTGACGGACCTGTTCGACATCGGCACCCACGCGCTCGGCGATGTTGGCGATTTCGTTCATGAACGAAATCTTGGTGGCCAGCATGGCGTTCGCTGCGTACTTGGTCAGCTCAGCCGAACGCACGTCCATTTCCACCACGCGGTCGTGGTTGCGGTTGAATGGCGCGTACAGGCGGCGCATCAACGCCACCGAATCGGCACTGCTGGCACCGACGATGATGCGGTCCGGGCGCATGCAGTCGGCCACCGCATCGCCTTCCTTCAGGAATTCGGGGTTGGAGACCACATCGAATGCGATATCGACGCCGCGGGCGGCCAACTCTTCGGCAATGGCCGCACGCACCTTGTCGGCGGTGCCCACCGGCACCGTCGACTTGTTCACCACCACCGTCGGCACCGCCATGTGGCGGCCGATGGTGCGGGCCACGGCCAGCACGTACTGCAGATCGGCGCTGCCATCTTCATCGGGGGGCGTACCCACCGCGATGAAGACCACCTGGCCGTGGCCGATGGCGCTGGCGCCATCGGTGGTGAAGGACAGCCGCAGCGCGGCATGGTTGGCCTTCACCATCGGCTCAAGGCCGGGTTCGTAGATCGGGATGATGCCCTGGTTGAGCCCATCCACCTTGGCCTGGTCGATGTCGACGCAGACCACCTGGTGGCCCACATCGGCAAGACAGGTGCCGGTCACCAGACCGACGTACCCGGTACCGAAAATCGCAACGCGCATATCCGTGCTGGCTCCGTGGTTGCTTACGGCAGGACGCCCAGCAGCTCGACGTCGAAGGTCAGGGTCGCGTTCGGGCCGATCGGGCCGCCCGGGGTACCGTTCTCACCGTAGGCCAGTTCGCCCGGGATCCAGAAGCGGTACTTCGAGCCCACCGGCATCAGCGCCACGCCTTCGGTCCAACCCTTGATGACCTGGTCCAGACCGAACTCGGCCGGGCCACGGCCGGCGGAGCTGTCGAAGACGGTGCCGTCCAGCAGCTTGCCTTCGTAGTTCACGCGCACCTTGCTGCTGGGCAGCGGGCGCTCGCCGCTGCCCGGGCGGATCACCTGGTACTGCAGGCCCGACGCGGTGGTCACCACGCCCGGCTGGGTCTTGTTCTTGGCCAGGAAGGCGTTGCCTTCGCTGCGGTTGGTCTGCGCGGCCTGCGCGGCCTTGGCCTGCATCTCGGCCTGCTTGGCACCCATGAACGACTGGATGGTGGCGGTGGCCTCGGCTTCGGTCATCTTCGCCTGGCCCTTGCTCAGGCCGGTGCTGATCGCGTCAAACAGCGAGGCAGTATCGAGATCGTCCTTCAGCTGCGCCAGCGACGGGCCAATGGAGTAGGAACCGATCATCTGCGCGACCTTCACGCGGTCGACCTTGGCCGGCTGCGAGCCCGGCGCCATGCCCGGCACCTGCTGGCCATTGCGGGCCATCACGACCTGGCGCAGGGCGGCATCGGTGGCCTTGGCCTGGTCCTGGGTGATCTGCGGCTGCAGGCCTTCGAACGAACGCTCCACAGCGGTACGCAGGGCGGCCACGTCGATTTCATCGGCGATCGGTGCGAACGACTTGGCCACATCCAGACCGATGGCGTAGCCGAGCTTCTGCTTGGGGGAATTCAAGGTTGCGGTCTCCTTGGCGGCCGCCGCTGCGGCCGGTTGTTGCGACAGGGCGACACCAGAGGTGCCCATCGCCAGAATCAGAACCGACGCCGCGGCGCCGCGCATTCCCATCTTCATTCGCTGCATTCCTGGAAGTGTCTGGGCGCCGACGTCGGCGCGAAAAGAACCATTGTCGCACGCACGCCGGAGATGTCGAGGCATGCGTGCCGGCAATCAACGCGGCGCAGGCGCGGCCAGCGCCTTGCTGATGGCCGCCGTCAACTGCGGGTCATCGGGAGTGACCTTGCTGGCGAACTGGGCGATGACCTTGCCATCGCGGCCGACCAGGTACTTGTGGAAGTTCCAGCCCGGGGCCACGCCGGTGGCGGCGGTCAGGCGCTGGTACAGCGGCGTGGCCTGCTCGCCCACCACATGCACCTTCTCGAACATCGGGAACTTCACCCCATAGGTGAGCGTGCAGAAGTCCTGGATCTGCTTCTCATCGCCGGGTTCCTGACCCTTGAAATCGTTGGACGGGAAGCCGAGCACGGCAAAGCCACGGCTGGCGTACTGCTTCTGCAGCGCCTCCAGCCCCTCGTACTGCGGGGTATAGCCACACTTGCTGGCGGTGTTGACCACCAGCAGCACCTGGCCCTGGTAGCGCTTGAGCAGGTTGACCTGCTGCTTGCCGGCCAGCGGGCGGTAGTTCACGTCCAGCAGATCGGCCGCGAACGCGCTGGCGGAACCGGCCAGGCCAAGCGCCAGCACGGCCAGCAGGGACAGGCCGCGCAGGCGGCGCGGAGCAGTAGAAAACACAGGCATGCGGGGCATTCCACGGTAGCTGCAACAGGGGCCCGGCCCATGCAGACCGGGGATCGGCCGAACTATAGCACCGGCCTGCCAGCGCACTGTCGCCGGTGCCCGGCCCTGGCTTTGCGAACCGTGGCGGCACGTGGGGAGATCCCCATCCTGCGCCGGCTTGCTGGACACAGCGTGCACATGTATGAATGCAAGGCCCGTGTCCAGCAGCGCTATCGCAGATGCCATTCGAATGAAATCAATAACTTGGCGGCACCAGCGGTTCAATTGCATGCCCCTGCCATCAGTTGGGGGAATACGGGGGTTGCAGATAGGCGTGCCGGTGTTATAGTTGCATACAACACCAGTCACCTGAGACAGGGGGAACCATGAACATCCGGACGCGTCGCAGCCACACCGCCCCCGCGGTCACCGCTGTTTCTACCCTGTTCGTACTGGTCTGGCTGGTGTTGCCGGCCCCGCCGGCCGAATCCTCCCCCTCCCCCGATATCACGCAGGACGCGGTCTCCACCCCGGCAGGGAACGCCGAACCCTCCCCCCCGCGTCGGCTGCACAGCTCCCTGTCCATGCCGTATTTCTCGTTCGCACAGCCGCTGACCCCACGGAGCTGACCATGAGCGACATCCAGTGGAGCGACGGCGCTCCCATCTACCGCCAGCTGAAGGAGCGCGTGATTGCCATGATGCTCGACGGCATCCTGAAGCCGGGCGATGCCCTGCCCTCGGTCCGCCAGGTGGCGGCCGACTATCAACTGAACCCCATCACCGTTTCGCGCGCTTACCAGGAGCTGGCCGATGAAGGCCTGGTGGAAAAGCGCCGCGGTCTGGGCATGTTCATGACCGAGCAGGCGGCCACGCAGCTGCGCAGCAGCGAGCGCGACCGCTTCCTCAACGAAGAATGGCCGGCCGTCCTGGAGCGCATCCAGCGCCTGGGCCTGAGCCTGAACGAATTGCTGCCCCAGGGGAAATCCTCATGAATGCCAATGTCGTGAATGTTGAACCCAGCTCCGCGGTCATTACCGCCAAGGGCCTGCGCAAGGCCTACAAGAACACCGTCGCCCTCGACAGCACCTCGTTCTCGATCCCGGCCGGGCGCATCGTCGGCCTGATCGGCCCCAATGGTGCCGGCAAGACCACCGCGCTCAAGGCCATCCTCGGCCTGACCTCGGTGGAGGGCGAACTGAGCGTACTGGGGCGTGACCCGCGCGTGCACTGCGACGAGCTGATGAAGGAAATCTGCTTCATCGCCGACGTTGCCGTGCTGCCGCGCTGGCTGCGCGTGCGCGAGGCCATCGATTTCGTTGCCGGCGTCCACCCGCGCTTCGACCGCGCCCGCTGCGAGCGCTTCCTGGCCAGCACCAAGCTGCAGCCGAAGCAGCGCGTGCGCGAGCTGTCCAAGGGCATGATCGTGCAGCTGCACCTGGCCCTGGTGATGGCCATCGACGCCCGCATCCTGGTGCTGGACGAGCCGACCCTGGGCCTGGACATCCTGTACCGCAAGGAGTTCTACCAGCGCCTGCTGGAAGACTACTTCGACGAGCAGAAGACGATCATCGTCACCACCCACCAGGTGGAAGAAATCGAACACATCCTCAGCGACGTGATGTTCATCCGTGACGGCCGCATCGTGCTCAGCGCGGAAATGGATGAGGTGGGCGAGCGCTACACCGAACTGCTGGTCGGCACCGACCAGCTGGAAACCGCCCGCGCGCTGAAGCCGATCGATGAACGCAGCCAGGCCTTCGGCAAGACCGTGCTGCTGTACGACGGCGTGCCGCGCAGCCAGCTGTCCACTCTGGGCGAGATCCGCAACGCGGGCCTGGCCGATCTGTTTGTTGCTGTCATGAAGGGGACCTACGCATGAATGCCGTCAATCATCCGGTCAGCCCCGCAGGCACGCTGCGCTGGCTGCTCAAGCGCGAATACTGGGAAAACCGCGGCGGTTTCCTGTACGCCCCGGTCATCGCCGGCATCGTCTCGCTGCTGATGAGTGGTGTTGGCATCGCCTTTGGTCTGTTCGCCCTGCACCGGGCCGCGCGCGATGGCGGCCTGCATATCGATGGCGAGGACGTGAACATCAACGGTCTGGACCTGGGCCTGCTGACCCGCGACATCAGCGCCCACGACATGGCCGACCTCGGCAAGGGGCTGGACCTGACCCTGATGCTCAGCTCGAGCTGGCCGTTCGTGGTCCTGGCCTTCGTGGTGTTCTTCTACTGCCTGGGCGCCCTCTACGACGACCGCCGCGACCGCAGCATCCTGTTCTGGAAGTCGCTGCCGCTGTCGGACACCCAGACCGTGCTTTCCAAAGTGCTCAGCGCGCTGATCGTGGCACCGCTGGTGGCCACCCTGGCCGCCATCGCCACCATGTTCGGCTTCATGGTCATCATCAGCATCGTCGCTGCCACCCACGGTGGCGACGCCATGCGCCTGATCTGGGGTCCGGCCAGCCCGCTCACCCTCACCGCGGGCCTGCTTGCCGCCATCCCCGTGTACGCGCTGTGGGCCCTGCCGACCGCCGGCTGGCTGCTGCTGTGCTCGGCCTGGGCCAAGAGCAAGCCGTTCCTGTGGGCGGTGATGCTGCCGCTGTTCGCCGGCATCATCGTCAGCACCACCAAGGCGATGCACCTGTTCGACCTGACCACCGGCTGGTTCTGGCAGCACATCGTCGGCCGCCTGCTGCTGGGCACCGTGCCGGGCATGGATCTGCTCTACCGCGAAGGCATGCGCGGCGCCAACGATCTGGATTCGATCACCGCCCTGCTCAGCCCGGCCCAGCAGCTGAAGACCCTGGCCATGCCCGACGTGTGGATCGGTGCGGTCTTCGGCGTGGTCTTCATCGTGCTGGCGATCTTCCTGCGCAAGCGCGCCGGCGAGATCTGACGTTCCCCTCTACCACTACCGGAGGCACCCTCATGCGTACCCTGCTTGCCTGCTCTGCGTTGTTGCTGTTGCCGTTGTCGGCGCTGGCTGCCGATGCCCCGAACTGCAAACATTCGGCGCCGCGCACGCTGAAACTGGAGACCGCCGGGGTGAAAGCGGTGGTGTTCGAAGTGAACCAGCACGACCTGAAGGTGGTCGCCAGCCAAGGCGGCGGCCAGCTGGACGGGCGCGCCTGCGCGTCCAGCGCCGACTGGCTGGACCAGCTGGTGCTGGACCAGCAGCACGTGGGTGACAAACTGGTGGTCAGCCTGCGGCGTGACGGCCGCTCGGCGCTGTCGCTGGGCAACAGCTATGCCTGGCTGGACATCCGCGGCAGCGTGCCGGACAACCTGCCGCTGCAGTTCAAGATCGGCTCGGGTGACGGCAGCGTTGAGAACGCCCAGTCGCTGAGCATGGACGTGGGCTCCGGCGATGGCCGTGCCCGCGGTACCCGCGGCAGCGTGCACGCCGCCGTCGGTTCGGGCGACCTGGACATCGACGGCGCCGGCTCGTTGGAGCTGCTGTCGCTGGGCTCGGGCGAAGTAAAGGCGCGCAACATCCGCGGCGACGCCCGCACCGGCACCGTCGGTTCGGGTGACCTGGATCTGTTCGACATCGGTGGCAGCGTGCGCCTGGAGACCGTCGGCTCGGGCGATATCGATTTCCAGCGGGTGAAGGGCGATGTCGAGGTGGGCGTGGTCGGCTCCGGCGACGTGGAGATCAGCGAGGTGGGCGGCAACGTCCGCGTGCGCAGCCACGGCTCGGGCGACATCACCGTCAACGGCGCCCGCGGCAGCCTGACCGTGCAGCACAGCGGCAGTGGTGACGTGCGCCATCGCGATATCGGCGGCAGCGTCACCCTGCCGCGTGGCAAGTAATTCCACCTCATTCAACGGAAGGGAACTGTCATGAACCTGCTGCGCCTGCTGCCCGCTACCCTGATGTGCCTGCCGCTGATGGCCTGCGGCGGCCCCTCCACTCCGTCCACCACCGACAGCGCCGGCAAGACCGTGGCCGAGGCCAGCAGCGCGGTGGGCAAGGAGATCAAGGACGCCACCGACAAGGCGCGCCGCGAGATCGCCCAGGGCAACATCAAGATCTCTGGCAAGGGCCAGGCACGTGCCGAGATCACCCCGGAGGGCCGCCTGCTGATCGGCGGCACCGAATCGCCCACCAACGAGGCCCAGCGGCGCCAGCTGCAGGAATACCGCGGCCATATCGCCGGCATTGCCAGCGATGGCATGGACATCGGCGTGGCCGGTGCCCGGCTGGGCGTCAATGCCGCCGGCGAAGCCCTGAAGGGCGTGTTCAGCGGCGACAGCGAGGGCATCGAGAAGCGCATCAATGCCGAAGCGGCCAAGATCGAGGCGCAGGCCAAGCAGCTGTGCAACCGCCTGCCGGCGATGCTGGCCAGCCAGCAGGCCCTGGCACGCGACCTGCCGGCCTTCCAGCCCTACGCCACCATGGACCAGAGCGACGTGGACGACTGCGGCAAGGACGACGTGGTCGTACGCGCACCCTGAGACATTTCGTCGCACCCGGCCGGCCGCGCACCCGCGTTGCCGGCCATCGCGGCGGGGCGGGATTACACTAGGCACCCCGTTTGCCCCGATCGACCGCCATGAAGAAGTTGTTTCTGCTGCTGACCGCCCTGCTCTGTCTCGGCTTGATCGGTTGCGACCAGGAGTACCGCAACCACCGCGCCGAACGCGGCAAGCCGAAGATTTCGGTCAGCGAGAACATGGTGACCGTGCGTCGCCAGCCCGCGCCGAACATCATCATCCTGGCCGACGGCACGATGAAGATGGACGAGATCCAGATTCCGCTGGACGCCCCCCAGAAGCAGATGCTGCAGACCATGTTCGGCAAGCTGCAGGTGCTGCGCCAGAACACCCTGGTGGCCGCGCCGGCCGACCCCAACATGCAGCCGGTGAAGATCCAGCCGCCGGAAGGTCTGGAGGTCATCCCCGCCGACCTGGTGCAGACCATCCCCGAATTCAAGGATTACACCGATACCTTCGGCAACATCGTCGCCGACCGTCGCTGATACGAAAAACGCCGCCCCAGGGCGGCGTTTCTCATTTCTGTAGAGTCGAGCCATGCTCGACTGACCCGGTTACGTCGAGCAAGGCTCGACGCTACAAGGCACAGATCAACCGCCGGCGCCACCCCCACCGGCCTGGATGCCACCGGCGGTCAGCGCGGTCGGGTCCAGCAGGCGGCGCAGCTCGGCCTCGGCCAGCCCGCTGTCTTCCAGCGCTACCTCCAGCACCGGGCGCTGTTCCTTATAGGCGCGCTTGGCAATCGCCGCGGCCTTCTCATAGCCGATGATCGGGTTCAACGCCGTCACCAGGATCGGGTTGCGGGCCAGCGCTTCGGCCACCCGGTCCTGGCGCACCTTCAGGCCATCGATGGCACTGTCGGCCAACAGCGTGGACACGTTGGCCAGCAGGCCGATGCCATCAAGCAGGTTCACCGCGATCAGCGGCAGGGTCACGTTCAGCTGGAAGTTGCCGGTCTGCCCGGCCACGGTGATCGCGGTGTGGTGGCCGATCACCTGTGCACAGGCCATCACGGTCGCTTCGGGAATGACCGGATTCACCTTGCCCGGCATGATCGAGCTGCCCGGCTGCAGCGCCGGCAGTTCGATCTCGCCCAGGCCGGCCAGCGGACCAGCGTTCATCCAGCGCAGATCGTTGGCGATCTTGATCAGGGCCACCGCCAGCGCATTGAGCTGACCGGACAGTTCCACCGCATCGTCCTGCGCGGCAAGCCCCTCGAACTTGTTGTCGGCGCTGTCGAACTTCGCCCCGGTCTGCTGCTTCAACGCCTTGGCCACCTGCGCGCCAAAGCGAGGATCGGCATTGATGCCGGTGCCGATGGCGGTGCCGCCCAGCGGCAGCCGGCGCAGGCGCTTGAGGCTGTCGTCGATGCGCGCCTGGGCCGAGGCCAGCTGCGCCGACCACGCGCCGAACTCCTGCTCGAAGGTCAGTGGCATGGCATCCATCAGATGGGTGCGGCCGGTCTTGACCACCTTGCGCAGGCTGCGGCCCTTGCGATCGATCACCTTGCGCAGGTGCGCCAGCGCCGGCAGCAGGTGCTCCTGCGCGGCCAGCACGGCAGACACCCGCAGCGCGGTGGGAATCACATCGTTGGAGCTCTGCCCCTGGTTGACGTGGTCATTGGGGTGCACGCTGGCCTTGCCGGCCTTGCCGCCACGGTTGGCCAGGGTGGCGATGACCTCGTTGGCATTCATGTTCGAGGAGGTGCCCGAACCGGTCTGGTAGACATCGATCGGGAAGTGCGCGTCCCAGTCACCACGGGCGACCTCGGCCGCGGCCGACTGGATGGCCTTGGCCACGCCCTTGGGCAGGTGGCCCAGATCGGCATTCACCCCGGCGGCCGCACCCTTGACCAGGCCCAGGGCGCGGATGAAGCCGCGCGGCATGCGCTGGCCCGAGACGGGGAAATTCTGCACCGCGCGCTGGGTCTGCGCGCCCCAGAGGGCGTCGGCAGGTACCTGCAGCTCACCCATGCTGTCATGTTCAACACGGAACCCAGCGGTTCCACCCTTGCTTGCAGCTTTGCTCATTGCATCGACTCCGCACTACTTCTGTTGGGGAAAGGGAAGCGGCGGCTGGCAGGGTGTCGCTTCCCGGGCTGGCGGCTGCGATAACGATACTCCCTTGTCCGCGGCATGGGATGACGCCGGTGGACCGCAGCGTCCGATCGGTAGCGCCGGGCCATGCCCGGCGAGCGCGAAGCGCGGCAGCCCGCAGCGTCGTAGAATATGGCCCCCGACGCCTGCCCCAGCCCTGCCGACATGTCCGATTACGCCCTGCTCGCCCTGTCCCCGCTCGATGGCCGTTATGCCGGCAAGGTCGATGCCCTGCGCCCGATCTTCTCCGAGTACGGCCTGATCAAGGCCCGCATCACGGTCGAGGTCGAGTGGCTGCTGGCGCTGGGCGCCGAGCCGGGCATCGTCGAGCTGGCCGCGTTCTCCGAGGCCGCCACCGCCCGCCTGCGCGCCCTGGCCGCCAACCTCACCCCGGCCCAGGCCGCGCGCGTGAAGGAGATCGAGCGCACCACCAACCATGACGTCAAGGCGGTGGAGTACTTCATCAAGGAACAGCTGAAGGACGACGCCGAGCTGGCCCCGGCTCTGGAATTCGTGCATTTCGCCTGCACCAGCGAGGACATCAACAACCTCAGCTACGGCCTGATGCTGGAACAGGCCCGCCGCGACGTGCTGCTGCCGAGCCTGGACGGCATCGCCGCCACCCTGCGCACCCTGGCCCACGCCCAGGCCGCACAGCCGATGCTGTCGCGCACCCATGGCCAGACCGCCTCGCCGACCACCCTGGGCAAGGAGCTGGCCAACGTGGTCGCCCGCCTGGAGCGCCAGCGCCGGCAGATCGCCGCGGTCGAGCTGACCGGCAAGATCAACGGTGCGGTGGGCAACTACAACGCCCACGTCGCCAGCTACCCCGCGGTGGACTGGCCGGCCTTCGCCGAGCGCTTCGTGGCCAGCCTGGGCCTGGTGTTCAACCCGTACACCACGCAGATCGAGCCGCACGACAACATCGCCGAGATCGGCGATGCCGCGCGCCGCGCCAACATCATCCTGATCGACCTGGCCCGCGACATCTGGGGCTACATCTCGCTGGGCTACTTCAAGCAGCGCCTGAAGGAAGGCGAAGTCGGTTCGTCGACGATGCCGCACAAGGTCAACCCGATCGATTTCGAGAATGCCGAGGGCAACTTCGGCATCGCCAACGCCCTTTTCGAACACTTCAGCGCGAAGCTGCCGATCAGCCGCTGGCAGCGTGACCTGACCGATTCCACCGTGCTGCGTGCGCTGGGCACCGCGTTCGGCCACAGCCAGGTGGCGCTGGATTCGCTGGCCAAGGGCCTGGGCAAGCTGGAAGTGAACCCGCAGCGCCTGGACGCCGATCTGGATGCGGCGTGGGAAGTGCTGGCCGAGGCCGTGCAGACGGTGATGCGCCGCCATGGCCTGCCGAATCCGTACGAGCAGCTGAAGGCGCTGACTCGCGGCCAGGGCATCACCGCCGAGTCGATGCGCGCGTTCGTGCAGGACCTGGAACTGCCGGCCGATGCCAAGCAGCGCCTGCTGGACATGACCCCGGGCAGCTACACGGGCCTGGCCGAGTCGCTGGCGAAGAAGATCTAAGGGGTTTCCTTTGCGGCGGCGGCCGCGGGCGCTGCCTGCGGCAGGCTTTACTGCCAGGGCAACGGCAACGGCAACGTCAAAAGCGGCTCTGGGTTATGCCGTGCTGGGCGGGGCGGGTTGGGTTCGCGGGGGACGCCGTGAATCCGTCCGTGGAGGCTTGGCAGCCGCATCC
>NZ_DAMBCN010000024.1:0-74107 GCF_032056425.1 Stenotrophomonas sp. | reverse complement strand
ACGCAGGCCTTGAATGCGGGGCGCAGCTTGGCGCGGATATATGAATCATCCGGGCGCACGGGATTCCCGTCCTCGTCCGTGATGATCGCCGCCACGGGCGGCCTGGCCGGCGCGGCTTCCGCTCGCGGTGCCTGCCAGACGGTGGCAATCAGCAGCACGGCTGCAAGAGTGGGGGTTTTGAACATCTGCATCCGCTTCGCTCCCTGAAGTCTGTACCGCAGAATCTACCGCTATTCCCAGCGCATGCAAGCACCGTAACGCCGAGCCTGCCCGACGGTACCACCCGCTGGCGATCAGTCCGGCGTTGCCGCCGCTACCCGCGCCCTGCCTCGTCGCGCCCCCGAGAGCGCAT
Source organism: Stenotrophomonas sp. (assembly GCF_032056425.1). GTDB lineage: Bacteria > Pseudomonadota > Gammaproteobacteria > Xanthomonadales > Xanthomonadaceae > Stenotrophomonas. The sequence goes on along the minus strand of NZ_DAMBCN010000024.1, from coordinate 73,755 downwards.
GCCCCGCCATGGCAACCATGATCAGCCCCAGTGCCCCCCTGCAACGCACTCAGGCACTGCCCCGCCACAGGATGGGGCAGGGCACTGAATGGGGTTCCGCTATCATCGATAGATGCAACAATGCCGTCTGCCTGTCCGTACCGCGTACCCATGAAACTTCGACGTACCCTTCTGCTGTCCCTGCTCGTACCCATGGCCTGCTGGGCCGCGCCCTCGCAGACGGTGACCTCACCCGCACCGCTTCCGCCATCGGACGGCCGCGTGACCGTGTTCCTGGCCGGCAGCATCGAGATGGGCAAGGCCGGCGACTGGCAGGCCCAGGTGCAGCAGGCGCTGGCAGATGACGGTGCATTGATGCTCAACCCGCGGCGGGAAGACTGGAATCCGGCGTGGAAGCCCAGCGCCAGTGATGAGAACTTCCGCCAGCAGGTGCAGTGGGAGCTCGCGGCGCTGGAGAAGGCCGACATCGTACTGATGTACTTCACCCCGGGCACACAAAGCCCGATCACGTTGCTGGAATTCGGGCTGTACGCGCGATCCGGCAAGCTGCTGGTTGCCGCGCCGGAAGGGTTCTGGCGCAAGGGCAACCTGGACATCACCGGCGACCGCTATGGCGTGCCGCGCTACGACAACCTCGCCGAGCTGGTCAACGCCGTGCGAGCGCGTATCCACCCGCCCCGCCCGTAGCGTCGAGCTTGCTCGACTGAAGCCGTCCAAGGCCCCAATCAACCGCTTGCCTTGCCAGGCGCCCCAAAAAACAAACGCGCGCACGCCAATCCCGCAACGGCGCCGCAGGCGGCGAACAATGCAGCATCGCTCACTCCGCGCGCACTGCCCGCAGCAAGTGACGGAATCGAAGAGAGCAGTGCCCCCATCGCGCTGCTCACTGCCAAGGCGCGCCAGCCCCACAGCCAGGGCTTCAAGGCCCCCATCAAGGCACCGGTCGCCATCGCAGGAATGGCACCCATCGGGTAGGCAAACAGCAAGAGGAACAGCACGGCCAAGGGGTTAAGCACGGTGCCCGCTTTCAGTGAGACGGCGAGGAAGGCAGCCAGCGTTCCCACCAGCGGACCCAACACTAAGAAAAGGGCCCCGCCCTTGAATTGATCTACGGCGCAGTCCCACGCGGAGATCCGGGCGCTCCCATCCAAACTCGCACTGGCCCAAACGCGGAACATCGCCGCAAGCGCGGGAAAGATCAGGACCAGTACATAGCCTGTCGGCATCTGAAGAGTGGATCTGGGTCAGCCGGATCGGCGACCTTTTATACAGCCGTGCGCTTGCCGGCAGCAATGTTTCGCCGCCCTCGTGATTCAACTCACCGTGCGCCACACACGGTCGTCGCTTCCCAATTCCTCCACCGCCTCTCCCGCACCCACCGGCGGTTTGATCGCCTCGGCCAGACCACCCAAGGTATAAGGCTTGCGCAGCACTACGAAGCCATGGTCGGTCTCCCGCGCCAGTAGTTCGCTGTAACCGCTGGTCAGGACTACGTGCAGCCCGGGATAGGTGGCCTGCACTGTCCTGGCCAGTTCCAGGCCCGTAATGCCCGGCATTACCACGTCCGAAAAGACCACGTCGTAGCGCGCATGATGCCGCTCCAGGTCGGCCAGCGCCTCTGCGCCGTTGCGCGCCAACTGCACGCCGCAGCCCAGTTCCCGCAGCGCTGAAACCGCGAATGCCGCAACATCCACGTTGTCTTCCACCACCAGCACGTTCAGGCCCTTCGCTTCCTGCAGTGCATGCAGGGACGAACCTTCCATTGAAACGGGCTCCTGGTCGGTCAGCGGCAGGTACAAGACGAACGTGCTGCCTTCGCCTACAGTGCTGGTGACATCCACCTCGCCTTCGGACTGTTTCACGAAGCCGAACACCTGGCTGAGTCCCAGGCCAGTGCCTTCACCCACACCCTTGGTCGTGAAGAACGGATCGAACACCTGGCTCAAGACGGCCTCTTCGATGCCGCAGCCGTCATCGCTCACCGAAACCGCCGCAAAGGCACCCTTCAGTGGTGGCGCGAACCGTACCGAAGGCATGGTATCGACACGGCGTACGCAGATGCGCACCGTGCCGTTCTTTCCGATGGCATCGCGTGCGTTCACCGCCAGGTTGATCAGTGCCGTATCCAGCTGGGTCTTGTCCAGCAGCACGTGCAGCGGATCATCGGGCAGGTCCAGCTGCAATGCCACCCGACTGCCGAGCAGAGTGCGGATGATGTCGGCCAGTCCTTCCACCCCCTTGCCCAGGTCGAACACTTCCGGTGACAGGGTCTGCCTGCGCGAGAAGGACAGCAGGTGCGAGACCAGGTTGGTCGCCCGGTCTGCCGCTGCGCCGATGGCCTCGATGTGCCGGCGCTGCTGCTCGTCGCGGGGCTTGCCATAGCGGAGCATGTCCACCGAGCCGGTGATGACCTGCAGAAGATTATTGAAATCATGCGCCACGCCGCCGGTCAGCTGACCAATAGCTTCCAGCTTCTGCGATTGCCGCAGCTGCTCGCGTGCCCTCACCAGCTCGGCATGGGCCTGCCTTGCCTCTTCACTGATGGATTCGACCTGCCGCGAATGCTCGTTGCGCTCGGAAACGAACTCCGTCTGGTCACTGACCACGCACAGAATGCCGCCCACGCTGCCATCTGCCACGCGGATGGGGGAATAGGAGAAGGTCCAGAAGGTTTCGCGACGCGTGCCATCGCGGTCCATGAAGACGCGCAGGTTGCGGAAGCTGCGGTGGGTGCCGGCCATCGCATCGGCGATGGCTCCACCCAGCTCATCCCACACGTCGTGCCAGACGATTCTCACCGGCGTGGCCATTGCGCCGACCAGCTTGTTGCCCATCCAGGGCGAGAACGCGTCGTTGAAGTAGAACAGGTTATCCGGGCCCCAGGAAATCCACAGCGGCTCGGGGCAATCCAGGATCATCGTCAGTACGGTGCGCAGCTCGTCCGGCGCCGCCTCTGCAAGCCCACCATGTGCCCAGTCGCTGTCCTGCAGCAGGCGATAAGCGAGGGAGTCGGGCGAAGACACGGGCAGTTCGCTGCGGGACATGTGAAGACCTGTTGAAGACCTCCTCACAGCGTCGATCATGAATGGTACAGGCAGCGTGACGAGTCGTCGCGCGCAGGGATTGTGATGGTGTAGCCACCGCGCGTTCATGTGCCCGCTACATCCGCAAGACGGCCGTGTGACTTCGCACGACCTACGTTGAAGGCCCGCCTCGACACGTCAATCGCGAATGCTCGCTACCGTGCTGCCATCACCGCTTTCGAATCTGGCCCGGCAGCGACTGCTGCAGGTCAACGCACTGCCATTGCCTGGCCAGGGCCGTACGCTGGAGCGCTGGCGCGAGCTGGCTGCCCTTGGGCATCAAGACCTGTGCTTGGCGAAGGTGCTTGAAGCCCATCATGACGCCGTGGCGATCCTGCACGAACTGGGCGCAGCGCCGTCGGACGGCCAGTTGCTGGCGGTATGGGCCGCAGAGGGACCCGCCTGCACCCTGCGCGCCGATGACAGCGGCCGGCTGCGGGGCGACAAACCGTGGTGTTCGGGCAGCGAGCTGGTGGATACCGCATTGGTGACCGTGCGCGAAGGGACAGGGGTGCAGCTCTATCGTGTGGATGCATCTCAGTGGCATGCACTGGAGGGTGAGCCGTGGCCCGCTCCCGGCATGGCCGGCGTACCGTCCACCACGGTGCGTTTCGACGATGCCCAGGCCGAGGCAGTCGGCCCACTGAATGCCTATCTGGATCGTCCCGGGTTCTGGCATGGCGGCGCGGGCATCGCGGCCGTGTGGTTCGGCGCGGCCACCGCGCTTGCAGAGCGCATGCAACATGCCTGCAGCGAAGGCCTGCGCGCGCGTCTGCTGGGCAAGGCTGACCTCGCTCTGGCACCGGCCGCCGCGCTGCTGCGCGAGTTGGCCACCGCGATCGACCTGGCGCCGCAGCTGACGCACCGCGTGCAGGTCGTGCGTGCGCGCAGCGTGGTGGAACGCGCGGCCACCCAGATCCTGGACCTTGCCGGCCGCGCACTGGGACCAGGGCCAATGTGCATGGAGGACGCGCACGCGCGCCGCTGGGCCGATCTGAGCGTATTCCTGCGGCAAAGCCACGCGGACAAGGATTGGGAATGGCTGGGACAGCAGTGCGCAGCACAGGTGAAGCCATGGGCGCTGTAGCCATCATCAACGGGCGCGGCTCCGAAGCAAGCGCATGGGATCGCTGTGACTGGCTGTGGCAGCAACCCACAGCGACCGCGGCCGAGCTGTGTGCCGGGGCAGGGCGGATTGTAGTGGTTGCACCGCATCCCGATGACGAGGTGTTGGCCTGCGGAGGCTTGATGTGCGCCGCCGCCCGCCTGGGCATGCCGGTGCAGGTGGTGGCGGTGACCGACGGCGAGGCGTGCTACCCCGGTGAGCTCTGGTGGACGCCGCAGCGCCTGCGGCAGGCCCGGCGCGAGGAGCTGCGCGATGCCTTGTCCGAGCTGTCCATTGCTGCAGAGTCCATCGTGCATCTGGGCATCGCCGATGGCGGCGTGACCGATCACGAAAGCGGTTTGGAAGACTGGCTGTGGCAGTGCCTGCGCGAAGACGATCTGCTGCTGGCGCCCTGGCGGTTCGATGGCCATCCCGACCACGAAGCTGCCGGACGCGCCGCGTGGAGGGCCGCGCGTGCCGTCGGCTGCCGCCTGCTTGAGTACCCCGTCTGGGGTTGGCATTGGCTGGACCCGGGCTGCGCGCACATGGCATGGGAGTCGCCGCGCCTGCTCGACATTTCCCCGGTGGCCGCCCACAAGCGGCAGGCCATTACCCGTTTCCGCACACAGACCGGCGATGTGCCCCGGCTGCAGGCCGAGCCCATCCTCCCCGCGCACGTGCTCGACCGTTTCCATCGTACCCAGGAGGTTTATTTCGCATGAGTGCCCAGCCGTACTTCGACGAAGTGCATGCCATTGATGATCCCTTCGGCTACCGCAGCCGCTGGTACGAAGAACGCAAGCGCGGCGTGCTGATGGCCAGCCTGACGCGCCGCAGCTTCCAGCGCGGCTGGGAACTGGGCTGTTCCAACGGGGTGCTGACCGAAGCATTGGCCGGCCGCTGCGAGCGCCTGCTGGCAACCGATATCAGCCCGCGGGCGACGTTCCAGGCGCGCCGCAGTCTGGCCCACCTGCCGCACGTGCAGGTGCATTGCGCGCAGCATCCACAACAGTGGCCGGCCGGCCGCTTCGACCTGATCGTCTGCAGCGAGATGGGCTACTACCTGGGGCCGGACGCGCTGGTGGAGCTGCGCGACGGGGTACACGCGGCATTGAAGGATGACGGACTGCTGGTCGCTTGCCACTGGCTGCCGTCCTTCAACGGCCGTGCCAGCCGTACCGCACTCGTGCACGAGCGGCTGGGGCGCGGGTTGCAGGAAGCCTTCTGCTACCGGGACAGCGATTTCGTGCTGCAGGCCTGGTCCCGCACGCCACTGTCGCTGGCCAGCGAAGAGGGTCTGAGATGATCGGGGTGCTGGTGCCCGCACACAACGAGGCGGGGTGCTTGGACGCGTGCCTGCGCTCGCTGTCCATTGCCGCCTCGCACCCGCAGTTGAGCAACGAGCCGGTTCGGGTGATGGTGGCGCTGGATGCCTGCACGGATGCCAGCGCGGACATCTGCCTGCGCCACGGCGTCGGCATGGTGGAGGTGCAGGCCCGCTGCGTGGGTGCAGCGCGAGCGGCGGCAGCGGACGACTTGATCCGCATGGGCGCCCGGTGGCTGGCCAGCACCGATGCAGACAGCCAGGTGCCGGCCGATTGGCTGGTGGCCCAGTGCGAAGCGGGCAGTGAGGTGTTCTGCGGTGTGGTGGATCTGGGTGATCTGGCGCCCCGGCAAGCCTGGCTCCGCAGCTGCTTCCAGCGCGGAGAGCGCTGGGGCCAGGGGCACGGCCGGGTACACGGCGCCAACATGGGCGTTTCCACGCGGGCTTACCTGGCGGCCGGTGGTTTCGCGGCGCAGCGTTGTTCGGAAGATGTGGACTTGGTGAAACGACTGCAGGCAAGCGGCGCATCCATCTGCTGGGCCGGTGATCCGGTGGTCAGCACCAGTGCCCGCCTGGTCGGGCGCGCCAGCGGCGGATTTGCCGATCATCTGGCGGCCCTTGCAGCGCAGGAGCATGGTGTACCGCCCCAGCTGGCCTTGGCCAGCTGAGGCCTGCAAAGTTCACTGCCCATCCACCGCGAATGCCGCGTGCACCAGGGCCAGATGGCTCAGGCCCTGCGGGGTGTTTCCCAGCCCTTGCTCGGTAAAAGGGTCCCACATCTCGGGCATCAGGCCCACGTCGTTGCGAACCCGCTGCAACAGGGCATGGAACAGCCGATGGGCTTCTTCCTGCTCGCCCAGCAGTCCGTATGCCTCCACCATCCAGAACGCGCAGCTGATGAACGTGCCTTCGCACTCCTGCATGCCGCTGTAGCGCCACAGCAGATCGCCACTGGCATCACTCAGTTCACGGCGCATCGCCTCACGGGTGGCAATGAACCGCTCGCGTCGCGCCTGTGCCAGGCCGAAGCGTGATGCCAGCATCAGGCTTGCATCCAGTCGGTCACTGCCGGGGTGCATTACATAGCTCCGCTTTTCTTCGTGCCAGCAATGCGTGTCGATCCACTCCAGGATTCGGTCGCGCTCCCGCTGCCAGCGGGGCAGGCGGGCGCGGGTAATGTGGCCCTGTTCGGCCAGTTCGCACGCCCGGCGCAGTGCCATCCAGCATTCCACCTTCGACATGGTGTAGTGCTGCAGGTCCTCCAGCTCCCAGAACCCGCAGTCCTTGCGCATCCAGCGGTCGGCGCACTCGTCGGCCAGCTCGAACAACAGCCGGGCAGTGGCTGGGTCCAGAATATGACCGGCGTCGATCATGCGGCTGGCCATTTCCATCACATCGCCGTAGACACAGGTCTGCAACTGGTCGGTTGCGGTGTTGCCCACCCGCACAGGCTGGCTGCCGTGATAGCCGGATATGTCGATGTAGCGCTCCTGTTCAACCGTTTCACCGCGCAAGGTGTAGCAGGGCCGCAGCGGGGGGCGATGCCTGCCGATGGTGCTCATCAACCAGCTGAAACCGGCCTTGGCGTCGGGCAGGGCGCCCACGCGCAGGAAGGCTTTGATGATGTAGGCGGCGTCGCGCACCCAGGCGTATCGATAGTCCCAGTTCTTGTCACCGCCCAGGCGCTCCGGCAGCGAAGCGGTCACGGCTGCGGCAATGGCGCCGGTGGGCGAGAACCACAGGAACTTCAACGCCAGCGCCGAGCAGATCACTTCGCTGCGCTGGCGGCTGTCGCAGTGCAGATCCCCGACCCATTGCTGCCATTCGCGATCAGAGCGGTCGATGCGGGCATCTATATCGTCCAATGGCGGAACGGGCAGCACCTCGTCCTGCGACGCCAGCAACGCGACAACGCCGCGGTAGCCCGCCGTCACGCGCAGCTGCCCCTGCACGGCGCGGTCGTCACACAGCTCGATGCGGGTATCTTCTGGGTAGCGCAGCATCGTCATCACCGGACCCACGTGGTGCACGCACCCATTGGGCGTATCGCTCATCCATGGCGTGCAGGTGCCGGCACGGGTGCCCGGCTGGTAATGCAGGTCAAAGAGCACCACACCTTCCAGTCCTTCCACCCGCCTGGCCAGCTCGGACCACGGCAAGCGCCCGGCCGGACCACTGTTCAGCGATTCGGTAACGCGGGCGTAGCCGGTGGAAGTGCGGATCTGCGTTTCAAGCACGTTGCTGTCGGTCCGATAGCGCCGGTGTACAGACACGATGTCGCGTGCCTGCAGCGCAAAGCGCCCGCCGGCTGCGGCGTTCAGCAGGCGATCGAACAGCGGCGGCGAATCCATGTTTGGCGCGCACCACCAGTCAATGCAGCCGTCGGGTGCGATCAGCGCCGTGGAGCGGCCATCGCCAATGGCTGCGTAGGCATGGATGGGGGCATGCCCCTGCGCGTCACGTGCGGGGCTTACCCCGCTATCTGGCTCGGACCTCACGGAAGCAGCATGCCGCCGGTGGCACCAATCACCTCGCCGGTGATGTAGCTCGATTCTTGGGTGGCCAGGAGCACGTAGGCCGACGCCATCTCTACCGGTTGGCCAGCACGCTTCAGTGGTGTCTGCGCCCCAAATTCTGGAATGGCCTCTGGCGGCTGACCGCCCGCCGGCTGCAACGGGGTCCAGATCGGGCCCGGGGCTACGGCGTTCACCCGGATGCCGCGCTCGGCGACCTGCTGCGCCAACGATTTGGTGAAATTGACAATGGCCGCCTTGGTCGGCGCGTAGTCCAGCAGATTGGGCGAGGGCTGATAGGCCTGGATGGAGGCCGTGTTGACGATGGTCGCACCCGCGGGCAGGTGCGGGAGGGCCGCCTTGCACACCCAGAACAGCGCGTGCACGTTGGTGCGGAACGTGGACTCGAACTGCTCGGTGTCCAGGTCCTCGATCTTCTCCACGGCCAGTTGCTTACCAGCGATATTGGCCAGAACGTCCAGGCCGCCCAGCGCATCCACGGCCTTGGCCACCAGATCGCAGCAGAACGCCTCGTCCTGCAGGTCACCGGGCAGGGCGATGGCCTTGCGTCCTTCGGCCTCGATCAGCGCGACCACCTCGGCGGCGTCCGCCTCTTCCTCGGGCAGGTAGTTCAGCGCTACATCGGCACCCTCGCGGGCGAAGGCAATCGCCACGGCGCGGCCGATGCCCGAGTCTGCGCCGGTCACCAGTGCCCTGCGGCCCTTCATACGGCCCAGGCCTACGTAGCTCTTTTCACCATGGTCGGCCTTTGGGCTCAGTTCATGCACGGTGCCGGGCGGTGTCTGTACCTGCGCCGGGTAGGTCGGCTGCGGGAACTGGGTGAGTGGGTTCTGCATGTCGTACTGATTGCGGGTCATTGCAGTATTCCTTGGGGGAGGAAGTAATGGCGTGTAGAACGGTTAGAGCGTGACGGCGCCACCGGAAATGGTCAGCAGCGCGCCGGAGGTGTAGCTGGCGCTGTCGGCGGCCAGCATCACGTAGGCCGACGCAAGCTCGGCCGGCTGGCCCGGCCGGCCAAATGGCGTCTGGCTGCCGAACTGTTCGACCTCTTCGGCGGCCATGCCGGCGGGAATGAATGGCGTCCAGATCGGGCCTGGCAGCACCGCGTTTACCCGGATGCCTTTCTCTGCAAGCAGGCCGGCCAACCCGATGGTCAGATTCGCGACCGCGCCCTTGGTGGTGGAGTAGGGCAGGATGTTCGGCGTGGGCTTCTTGGAATTCACCGATGCGGTGTTGATGACCGAGCCGCCGTTCTGCAGATGCGGCACGCACAGGCGGGTCAGGTTGAACACCGCGTGCACATTGGTATCGAAGGTTTTGCGCCAGTCGTCCAGGGTGATCTCATCGAACGACTCGTAGTAGCGTTGGTACGCGGCGTTAATCACCAGGATGTCCAGGCCGCCCAGCTCGTGCACCACGTGCTTCACCAGGTCTTCGGCCTGCGCCTCGTCGCTGATGTCGCAGGGAATCAGTACCGACTTCTGGCCGGCTTCCTGTATCAGCTTGCCAATCGCCGCCGCATCGTCCTTTTCGCTCTCCAGGAAGGCGATGGCCACATCAGCGCCTTCGCGGGCGTAGGCAATGGCCACGGCAGCGCCAATACCGCTGTCGCCACCGGTGATCAGCGCCTTCTTGCCTTCCAGCTGTCGATGGCCCTTGTAGCTCTGCTCGCCGTGGTCCGGGCGCGGGGCCATCTTGCTGGTCTTGCCGGGGAAAGTCTGCTGCTGTGCCTTGAACGGTGGCTTCGGATACTGGGGGACAGGCATCGGACGACTCCTTCGGAAGAGGAATCGCTACTGTCTGCCTGCGTGGGTAAACGCGGTGGCCCGGTGGTGTCGCCGTGATGTGCACGGCGCGGCCCTACAGCGGGTAGGCGATGGTGGTCATGATGCTGTTCTCGGCCTGGCGCGAATCCAGGCGCGTGTGCTGCACCACCACCGGCACATCCGAACTGATTACGCAGGAAAAGCCCACGCCACGCGGGACAGGTGCCGGGTCCTGCAGATCGTTGAAGCGCTTGTGGCAGGTGCGTTGCGCCGGCACGGTGAAGTGATAGGGCCCCTGCGGCGGGCGGTCCTCGAAGTACAGCATCAGGCTGATCTGTGCATCGGCACTGCTGGCATTGAGGATGCAGCAGGTTTCGTGGCTCTGCAGTTCGGGTTCGGGGCCATTGCTCCAACCGGGGATGTAGCCTTCGGCAATGGCCCAGCGCATACCGCCCAGCGCAGCGTTGTCGGCATCGGTCATTTCGTGGCTCCTTTGCAATGGGCCCTACAGCGTGCGTGTGCCAGACGGCGCACGCCGTGCAGACCGGGTGCGCGGCGCATCAACGTGAAGCATTCAGCGTGCTGTCTGAGCCTGCATTGGCGCCGGTCTGCCCGGTGCCTATCATGGGTCACTGCATTCATTGATTCCCGCTGCCGCCTTACATGCCTTCAAGCGCACAGGCCGCGCGCCGTTCTGCCCGCGCCGCCGGCTATGTCTTTCCTGAGCACCTGCGGGAGCAGGCCCGCGCCCTTCCTTCACAGCCAGGCGTGTACACCTTCCACGGTCGCGAGGGCGGGTTGCCCCTGTATATCGGCAAGAGTGTGAACCTGCGCACCCGCGTGCTTGATCACCTGCGCACCGAGGAAGAAGCAGCGATGCTGCGGCAATCCGAGCGTATCAGCCATCTTCCGATGGCCGGTGATCTGGGCGCACAGCTGCTGGAAGCCACGATGGTCAAGACCCATCGACCGCTCTATAACCGCCTGCTGCGGCGGGTGCCGCGGCAGTTCAGCCTGCGCCTTTACCGGGGCGAAGTGAGCGTGCTGCATTCAGGTGAAGTCGACCTGACATCGGCGCCGTTGCTGTATGGCGTCTACTCCAGTGAGCGTTCCGCCCGCGAAGCGCTTCGACGCCTGGCTGACGACAACCGCCTGTGCTATTCGCTGTTGGGCCTGGAGCGCCTGCCGGCCGGGCGGCCGTGCTTCCGCTCCATGCTGGGCCAGTGCCTGGGCGCGTGCTGCGGGCGCGAAAGCGTGGCCGAGCACCAGCGCCGGCTGAGCGAAGCACTGGCTCTGTTGGAAGTCGTGCAATGGCCGTATGCCGGCCCGGTCGCCATCGAGGAGCGCGGCCCGGACCTGCGCCAGTTCCATGTGGTGGATGGGTGGTTCTATCACGGCAGTACCAAGACCCTCGCTGCCGCCCGACGCCTGCGTCGCGGACCCGCCCAGTTCGACCGCGACGCCTACCGCATTCTGCGCAAGGGCCTGTGCGGCGGCCAGTGGGCCTTGCACCCGCTGTAGACACAGCCAAGGCAAGCAGGTCACAAGACCTGGACGTTCGCTTGGGTATGCCTGCGTGCAGGACCATGCTGGAGAGAATCGTGACTGACCTGTTGGATCTGGGAATGCCCTGGTTCGAATTCGTGCTGCGTGCCAGCGCGGTCTACACCGTGGTGCTGCTGCTCACCCGGCTAAGCGGCAAGCGCTCCATCGGCCAGTCCGCACCGTTCGACATGCTGGTGATCGTGCTGCTGGGCACCGCGGTGCAGAACTCGCTGATCGGTGATGACACCTCATTGCTTGGTGGGCTCATCCTGGCCGCGACACTGTTGGGGCTGAACTGGCTGGTAGGGTACGCCACGGCACGGAACCGTCGCCTGCACCGCTGGGTGGAAGGCGCGCCAATAGTGCTTGTCCGCAACGGCAAGGTATTCTGGGAACAGCTGCGGCGCTGCAATGTTGCGCCTGAAGACCTGGATGTGGCCATGCGCAAGGCCGGCTGTGACGGCCACCATGACATCGCCCTGGCCATGCTGGAGACCTCTGGCGAAATCAGCATCGATTCGCGGCAGCGCTGAGCCCTTCAGTCGCCGGTTTGTGAATAGGGCGCCTCGACCGCCTTGGACTGCGGCGAATCTTTCTGTCGCAGGAAAATGGTCAGCACCACCAGCGCCAGCACAGCCAGAAACTCGCTCTGCCAGTTCTGCATGGACTCGAACCAGAAGGTGCTGCCGGAGATGTGGTGCAGGAAGCCAGGCGGCGGCAAACCCTGCAGTTGCTGCTCCAACTGCTCCGCCCGCCAGCTTCCTACCGCGTGCAGCGCAAAGCTGAGCAAGAACAGGAACCCGAAGGCGATGGCGAGGGAATGCCCGTACAGTCTCTTCCAGATGCCACCCCGACGCACAGGCCACGGGGCAGGGCCAAGGGCGACGCGCTGGTTCTCCTGCGCAGGATCCAACGGCCGCGATTCAGCAGAGCCGCGCTGGCGCAACGAAACGGTCAGCAGCACATACATGCCCATCTGCAGGAATTCGCTCTCCCAATTCTCGAAGGTGGCGCTGATGAAATGGCCGCTGCCCAGGTACTGCCAGACGTCCAGCGGCGCGCGACCGTGCTGGAGCAGTTCGTGATTGTGCACCTGCAGGCCTGCAGCGACCTGGCCGCACAGGAAAAGCAGCATCAGGCCCAGCAGGACAATGGAAAGTCCATTGCGTTTCCACATGCGCGTGCCTCGCTCCGGCGGATGCCGGCAGAGCCTGCGCGTGTGCGTCGCAAGTACCGGTGAAGACCGCGCAAGATTGAAGTGACCATGGTGGTCCATGCGCCGAATTGTTAAGCCAGCCATGCAGCCGGTAGACGGCGCGCATACCTTTGGGTCACCTGGCTTGCCCGCGCGAGGTGCCACCCTGTGGCTTCCAACCGCACGGAGACGGATCATGCAGGCATTGACCTATCACGGCCGCAAGGATGTACGGGTGGAAACCGTGCCCGACCCGGTACTGGCGGCCGACGACGATCTGATCCTGCGTGTGACCGCCACGGCCATCTGCGGTTCCGATCTGCACCTGTACCGTGGAAAGATCCCCGACCTTCACGCCGGCGATGTGCTGGGCCACGAATTCATGGGCGTGGTGGAGGAAGTGGGTCGTGGCGTGACCCAGGTACAACCCGGCGATCGGGTGGTCATCCCCTTTGTGATTGCCTGCGGCGAGTGTTTCCATTGCCAGCTGGCCGAGTATGCGGCCTGTGAAACGACCAACCCGGGCAAGGGCGCTGCGCTCAACGGCAAAGGCATGCTGCCGCCCGCCGCGCTGTTCGGCTATAGCCATCTGTACGGCGGGGTAGCGGGCGGGCAGGCCGAGTATGTGCTCGTGCCCAAGGCGAACGTCGGCCCGCTGCGCATTCCCGATGGAGTGGCCGATGAGCAGGTACTGTTCCTGTCCGATATCCTGCCGACCGGCTACCAAGCGGCGTTGAACGCCGGCATCAAGCCCGGCTCGACCGTCGCCATCTTCGGTGCCGGCCCTGTGGGCCTGATGAGCGCGGCCTGCTGTCGGTTGCTGGGCGCCGAGACGATCTTCATGGTCGATCATCTGCCTTACCGCCTCGACTTCGCCCAGCGCACGTACGGGGTCACGCCCATCAATTTCAGCGAAGTGGATGATCCGGCGGACTACATCGTCAGCCAGACCAGCGGGCGCGGCGTGGATGCCTGTATCGAAGCGGTGGGGTTCGAGGCTGAAGGCAGCGCCCTGGAAAGCGCGCTGACCGCGGTGAAGCTGGAAGGCAGCAGCGGTGTGGCAATTCGCCAATGCATTGCCGCAGCGCGACGCGGAGGCGTTGTCAGCATTCCCGGCGTGTATGCCGGTTTCATCCATGGTTTTCTGCTGGGCGACGCATTCGACAAAGGCCTGACTTTCAAGATGGGGCAGACGCATGTGCAGGGGCTGATGCCCGAGCTGCTGACGGCCATTCTCGAAGGGAAGCTGGACCCCGGGAACATCATCTCGCACCGCATGACACTGGCCGAGGCCGCCCAGGGCTATGCGATGTTCGACGCCAAGGACGATGATTGCCGGAAGATCGTGCTGACCCCATGACGACGAACGGCATCATGGCGTGCCTGTATGCCCTCTGGCTGCTGGCAGGCACGCTGGATTTTCACCTTCATCGGCGCACGGATATTGGGCACACATCCGGCCTGCGCGAAAGCGCGCTGCATGGGGTGCAATTGGCGCTGATCGGGGCAGGAGTGCTTGCCTGGCTGTCGTTGGCCCCCAGTCGGGGCTTGGCTGCGATCCTCTTTGCACTGGTCGCCCTGCACGCGGTAGTTGGCTATCTCGATACCGCCAGTGCAGACGGCCGCCGGCGCATCAGCCCAGCCGAGCAGCACGTACACAGTATTCTGGATATCGCGCCATGGGTCTTTCTGCTTTGGATCGCCGTACAGGCCGATTCAACGTGGGCGTTGCAGACACAGTTGGCACGGGCCTGGCACTGGTGGGCCATCTTGGTTCCGGCTGCATTGATCGTTGTGATCCCGTGGCTGTATGAACTCCGGCGCTGTCTGGCGGCTGCAGGAGCCCGCGTATGAATGCTTCAGCACCGTTGACCCCGGACGGTCGGTATATCGTCGTGCGCGGCCGTCTATGGCGCGCCAGCAATCCGCATCTGTCCGCGGCCGAGCGCGCGCAGTGGGTGGCGCGGCTTATGAACGGACGGCGCGCGGTGCAGGTGGCCATGCGGGCAGGTGACGGGAAGGCGTTGCAGGCTGCGCGCCGAACAGTGGACGAGGCCAAGCGTGGGCTGGGCGAGCGGGGCCCTGTGTGGTGGGTTGACGGGGAAAAGGACTACAACCGCCATCTGGTAAATAACAGCCCCTACGCGGAATGGTTCAACGGAACACATTAACCTCACGCCATATTACAGTCGGTGTGGGAAACTCGTGTGCAGCAATTTGCTGCGTTCGCTGGTGATTATCGTGCCCCTACGCGCCATCGCCTACGCAAGTGAGGCGGTGCCAGGGCTGTCCATCGACGATGTGGATGACCTCACTCGCGCCGCCGCCCGCTTCAACCTGGAAGCAGGTGTGACGGGTGTCCTGTTGCATGACGGCTCCCGCTTTCTGCAGTATATCGAAGGGCCGGATGACAGCATCAATGTGGTCTACGACTGCATTCTTTCAGCCCGCAGCCATCATGAGCTGGTGGAGCTGGGCAGGGCCCGCATTTCCGCCAGGTTCTTTCCCTACTGGTCCATGCGCTGGCTTCCTGCCCAGCCGACCGAGATCCGCATCATCTCCACAGGCGATTGGTCTGGCCTGAACCGCAGCGGCGGTGTCCATCGGCTGAGCCTTTTGGTATCAAAGCACCTGGCCTCGCCACCGGCGGCGTAGTGCTGCGGGCCGACAGCTCTCATCCGTGCGTGTCGCCGGTGGGATCTGCTGGCGGGCGCTCGTAATCCTGCGGGTGGGCGGTCTCTTCCTGTTCGGGCATGTCCTTCCCCTTTTTCCAGCTGCGGTCGGTACGCACCTTGTCCGGCGTATGCGCCTTGTCCTCATCGCTGGCATCGCCGGTGGGGTTGAAAGGCAACTCGCTCATGGTCTTCTCCCGAAAATGATCATCCGTTGGGTTGGGTTCCCAGCCGACCCTTCTGGATCGTGGCATTCACCGCATCCTGCAACTGGGGAATATGGAACGGCTTGGCCACAAAGCGCGCCCGCTGGTGGCGGGCCGGCACTACCTGCTCGTAAACGGCGGAAGCGAACAAGTACGGCACGCCCAGGTCAGCCAAGCGATCGGCCACCGGGAACACCACGCCGTCACGAAGCTCGATATCGAGGATCGCGGCGTCGAATTGCCCGTCCTTCAGAAGGCTTATTGCTTCAAACACACTGTAGGCGTGGGTGACTTCATTGCCTTGGTCGACCAGTGCCTGTTCAACGAGTTCGGCCAGGTCAAATTCATCTTCCACCAACAGCAGGTTGCACCCGCTGTTCGTACCGCGTTCCAGGTCTTGCATGTGGCTCACGTGCTCGTGTTGTGTGTTAAGTCCACTGTGTACCTCGGACCATCAAAATAATGACGTTTAGCCGTGTGCGGGGCGCGAAGAGCGCGCGTGCACCTCGCCACTGCATTTCATTGACGCATCGTTGGCGCGTGCCGTGGATACTTCCGCCGTCGCCATTGCGGGAGACATGACCCATGAATCAACGGGAAAGCGCCAACCAGCCCAAGGTGCTGCGGCTGGAAACCATGCCGCTGGACTGCGGTGAACGGGTTGTCGTGGTGGAACTGGACTGCACGCCGGGCAAGGCCTGGGCGAAAGCGCTGAAGCGGGTGTTGGTATCCACCGATGGACTGGAGTCGGTGCGCCCGCGCTGCGATGGCCGGTTCGTCTACATCATCGGGGTCGACCCAACGCTGCGCGGGTATGCACATCGCATCCACCACGCCTTGGCCGCGGCCAATGAACGATGCCCGGCACCGGACAACTCCGGCGTTGCCTTGCCCACGCCATCCCGCGCGCCCGCGTGGTCTGCGGCCAGCCCCTCACCTGGGTCATAGCATGAACGAGGGTGACGTCGCGGGCGCGGCGGGCGCCATGCGCGTCGGGTGCGCGGGCTGGTCGTTGCCATCTGCGCAAGCGGCCGGGTCTGGACCCGGCGGCAGCGCACTCCAGCGCTATTCCACCCGGTTTTCAATGGTGGAAGTGAACTCATCCTTCTACCGGCAACACAAGCCAGAGACCTATGCGCGCTGGGCGCAAAGCGTGCCGGCTGACTTCCGCTTCTGCGTAAAGATGCCCCGGGCCATCAGCCATGAGCATGCGCTGGTGGGCACGGCACCGTTGCTGGATGCGTTCCTGTGCGGCGTTGAATGTCTGGGCGACCGGCTTGGGGCGCTGCTTCTACAGCTTCCGCCCAGCGCGGCCTACGATGGGCGCGTGGCTTCGGCGTTCTTCCGCGCCCTGCGCCGTCGCAGCAACGTCGCCATCGCCTGCGAACCTCGCCATGCAAGCTGGTTTACTGCCAAGGCCGATGCAATGCTGGCCGGGCACGGTGTTGCCCGCGTGGCCGCTGACCCGGCGCGGTACCCGCTCGCTGACGAGCCCGGCGGCGCACGAGACTGGAGCTATTGGCGCTGGCATGGCCGCCCGCGCATGTACTACAGCGCCTATGAAGAGGCAGATCTGGAGACTCTGGCAGCCCGCTGCAGGGAATCGGCGATGGCCGGGCCGGCATGGGTCATCCTGGACAACACCGCCCACGGCCATGCGGTTGGCAACGCGCTGCGATTGCAATCGCTTCTGCAGCAAACGGAACGGGTAAACCGGCGTCCAGACTGAATTCACAACGCAATGGCGGGGCGAAGACTGCGCGTTGACGTGCGATCCGTACATTCCTCTGTCAGGCTAAATCCACTTCACGCACCATGGTAAACCGCGCTATCGCCTATGCCAGCGAGGCACTGCCGGACCTCGATCCTGACCGCCTCACCCACCTGATGGAAGACGCAGCCCGATTCAACCGCGACGCGGGCATCACCGGTGTGCTGCTGTTCGATGGGCAGCGCTTCCTGCAGTACATCGAGGGTCCCGAAGACGCCCTGAAAATCGCCTACGGCCGAATACTGGCGTCCAGCAGCCACCGCGAAATCATCGAGCTCGCACGCGGCCCCGTGGGCCGGCGCATGTTCCCCTGCTGGTCGATGCGATTGCTGCCCACGGGCGATCGCGAACTGAGCCAGGCCGCCCATGCCGACTGGCGCGGCTTCGTGAAGCGGGCAGGGCGGGAGGGAAGCCCATGGGCGGCCATGGACTATCTGGCCGCCGTGGCCGAGCCCCACCTGGCCTGATCACTGGGGCGCTATTCGCCTTCAGTGTCGTCCAGCAGCGCGATCACCTCCCGGTTGTCCAATACCTTTGCCGCATCAGAGCGCTGCAGCAGCTGCAGCGCAGGTTGCCGCCGGTCGGGCAGGGCGGCCGTGGCCTCCCACGCAATGACGGTTTCGTACTCGCGGGAATTGGCATCCAACGCTGTGGCGAGCACGCAGGAATCCAGCGCCATTCCGGCGAGTACCACGCGGCGAACCTGCAGCTTGGCCAGCAACACCGGCAGCGGCGTCGCCAGAAACGCGGAATGCTTGGGCTTCAGAATGAAGTAATGGGACGGCTCCGGGGAAAGGGTCGAGGCAATCTGCGCGGCCGCGCCGCCTTGCTTGCGGCAGGCCGCCACAAGGCCGGGAAAATCACGCTTCCAATCACCGAAATTATCGTTCGCATGGATCACCGGCAAGCCGCGCTGGTCAAATGCAGCGCGCAGGGCAGACGCCTTCGCGGCAGCCTGTACGGCCAGCGGCGCCATCCGCCGCCCTTGCGGGAAGTCGAACAGGCTGAACAGGTCGATGATGATCAGCGCGCTGCGTGAGCTCATGGCGCCACCTCATTGCGGGGTAGGTTTCCACGTCGTTGCCGCCGGCGCCGCGCCATGACCTGGCCAACAAGCGCCGTGATCAACAGCAGCGCGTTGGTTACCACGAAAACGGTAGCGCCCAGCAGGGCACTGTAAATCGTGAAGAGCATCGAAGCGGTAATCTGGCCGAGGAACAGCCACTTCGAGACCGTTTCCGGGTGGGGTGATTGCCACTGCTTCACCATCTGGCGGATCAGCGTAGCCATCAGCACCGCGGTCGCCGCCCAGCCCAGTACATCCGGATACATGCAGATCTCCCTGGGGCGTAAGTCAGGCGCCGCCTTCAGCGGCGGCGCCGTGGAACGGAGGCAGCGTGCTCAGGCCGCCTGCGCCGCCTTGGCGTTGCCGCCCCCCTTGGCGAGCAGGGTCAGCTTTTCGTCGGTGGCCTTTTCCTCCTCCAGCGTTTCCAGCAGCAGCGGCAGGGCCTGCTTGTAACCCAGCTGCTTGGCCAAGGCCGCGATCGTGCCGTAGGAAGCAATTTCGTAATGCTCGACCTTCTGCGCGCCGCCAATCAGCGCAGCATCGCGCACCGGCCCTTTGTCGATGGCATCGATTACTTCCTTGCCTTCTTCCACCAGACCTTCCATGGCCGCGCACTTGATGCGCTTCAGGCGGATGCCCAGCACGTCCACCACCTGATCGATGCGCTCGATCTGGCCTTGGGTTTCCTCCAGATGCGTTTCGAAGGCCGCGGCCAGGTCGGGGTTCTCCGCCGCGCGGGCCAAGCGGGGCAGCGCCTTGGTCAGCTGCTTCTCGGCGCTGTAGATATCAGAGAGTTCGTGGATGAACAGGTCTTCTGCGGTCTTGATCGCCACGGGTGCGCTCCATCGTTGAGTGAGTGGCCAGCCTAGAAGGCCGACGGACAAACCGGTTCAAAGACCCAGTGAAGAAGCCATCCAGACTCTGCGCTTACCTCATCGCATGGGCTTAGCAACTACGTTAGCCCATCTCGCATTGAACACGCCCGTAGAGTCGAGCTTGCTCGACTGACCGCCTCTCGGCACACCCATCCCATTCTGGGCATTGGCAGCGTTCGCCCTTGCTTCACACAAACATCGCCCATCCCTTCACGCATGCGTCGCCCGGGCACCATGCCGCCGCCGATACGGGGTTCACCAACACGAAAGCGAGTGGAGCCATGGCGGAATTGAAAGAGAACCTGTTGGACTGGCTGCGCGATGCACATGCAATGGAGCAGCAGGCAGAGACAATGCTCAAGGGGCAGGCGTCCCGCATCGAGCACTATCCGGTCCTGAAGGCGCGCATTGAAGAACACGTTGAAGAGACGATCGGCCAGCGGGAACTGCTGGAGCGCTGTATCAAGCGCTTGGGCGGATCACCGTCCACTCTCAAGGACGTGATGGGCAAGATGACTGCGTGCGGATCGCGGGTATCAAAGCGGCCGTAGCGATGACTGGCGCAAGACCAAGCAGCTTGCCAGCGACGAATTCGCGGTGGTTGGTTACACAGCCCCAGAGGCAGCCGCAGCGGCTTTGGCTCGTTGCTGCTGGCCAAGCCAGACCCGACCCATGGTTGGCTCTACGTCGGGCGGGTGGGTACCGGATTTTCCGACACGCTGATCAAGGCGATCAGCAGAAAGATCCAGGGTGGGGGAACAACGCCCACGGCTCACGTCCCCGCCGAGGACACGGATCTGCGCACTGCGAAGTGGTTCGCACCGCGGTTCGTGGTGGAAGTGTTCTATCGGGGAAAAGGGGGCCAGCAGCTCCTGCGTCAAGCATCGCTGAAGGCCGTCCGGGCCGACAAGGACGTGGACGATCTGATCGACCCTGATCATGCCACCCAGGGAAATGACCCGCGCGGAAAGCGGTCGCGCGCGGCGCTTGCGGACTACAGCGCCGTAGCGTCCGAGGCCAGTCGTGCGCCCCCCCAGGCTGTCGTCTCCCAGCAAGGTGTTGTTCCCTGGCGACGGTTACACCAAGCAGGAGGTCTGGGACTATTATTCGGCAGTCATGGATCATCTGCTGCCCGAGGTGATCGACCGGCCCCTGTCGATCATTCGCTGCCCGGCCGGCGCGGGCAAACCCTGCTTCTTCCAGAAGCACCACACCGCTCGCCTGGAACGGGTGGACGCGGTCAAGTTGAAGGAGGAGCGCGGCATCCACGCCCACTACCTGGTGGTTCGCGATGCCGCCAGCGTTCTGGAACTGGTCCAGTTCAACGCGCTGGAGTTTCATCCCTGGGGCAGCCACGCCGAGGAGCCCGACTGGGCCGACCGGATGGTGTTCGACCTGGATCCGGGCCCGGACGTGCCCTTTGCTGAAATCAAAAGGGTCGCCACGGATATACGGAAACTTCTGGCCCAGCTGGAGCTGGAGTCGTTCCTGCGCGTGTCAGGCGGCAAAGGCCTGCACGTGGTAGTACCCCTCAATCCCGGCTGCGATTGGAGTCTGACAAAGCGCTTTGCCAAGGGCTTTGCACACGCGCTGGCGCAGTCGCAGCCACAACGGTTCCTGGCCACCGCCACAGAATCCCTGCGGAACAGGCGCATCTTTGTCGACTCCCTGCGCAACGGTCGGGGTGCCACGGCAGTGGCTTCGTATTCGCTGCGGGGCAGGGCTGGCGCACCGGTCGCCATGCCGCTGGCATGGAGCGACCTGGGCAAGCTGAGGCGCGCCGATGCATTCACGATCAAGAATGTGCCGGCCAAGCTGAAACGACGCCGCAGGGATCCTTGGGAAGGAATTGATGCCTTACGCCAGAACCTGGCCCGATGGGCTCGGGACGAGTGATGTTCCGAAGGCTGATGCTGACTGGTTAAGCCGGCGCAGTATCGTGGACGACCCGGCAGGCGATAGCCTGATGCCTGGTGAGGGAAGTCGGCAAGGATCGATGCGGTGTAGAGAGGATGGACAGTTGGACGCATTGTGCAGCGCCCTGGACGGGTTGCAGACAGAAGCCGAGCTTGCAGCGTTGACCGCCGAGAAGGGACTTCAGTGTGTCCCTTCGATTGAGGGGCCGTTGCGGATCTGGAAAGGTCGCTCGAAGGGAGCCGTCGTGGAGATCGCCATTGCGCCGTCTTCCTGCGCCCCTGGGAGGTGGGAGCTGCGCGTCCTGGTGACGTCCGGCCCGCGGGTTGAACATGTGCGGCGACGGCCGTGGAAGGTCTGACTGCCACACCGCAGAAAGCGCCCGCACGCCTTGCGGCCTGCGGGCGCTTGTGGGAAGGCCTCACATTGCGCAGCTGGCTGCGTTACGACTGTACTTCAGCGCGGAAGGCGATTTCGATCAGCTGTTCGGGGAAGGCGAGCGCGGAAACCCCGATCAGATTGCTGGCAACCTGTGGAATCCCCTGGCCGTAGACCGCGGGCCTGACCTTCCCACTGGCGGCAAAGGCAGCGGGCACATCAATGACGAACAGGGTTTCCTCCACCACATCCGCCAGCGATCCGCCCAGCTCAGCCAACAAGATCTGCGCGTTCTCATAGGTGCGCTTCATCTGCGCTTCCATGGTGTCGAAGTTGGCAGGCTTTCCATCTTCACCCAGCGCGGCCGGCGCAACCAGCTGCCCCTCCGGGGTGTGTGACAACTGACCCGATACAAAGATCGATTTGTTCACGCGTACCGCCTGTACATAGCCATAGGCCGATTCCCACGGCACGCCAAAGCTGGCCGTCTTGCGGTTGGATGTGCTCACTGCAGGTTCCTCTCCAAAGGTGAAGACCCCAGTGTGCCGCTAGGCGTGGCTGCCGGCCTGCCCCAAATGGGTAGGGCAGGCGGCAATCCCTACCGATCCTGCCTCAGCCACGCCACCAGCGCCGCAAACGCAGGCGAGGGCTGCCGGCGGTTGGGGTAGTACAGGTGGTAACCGGGGAAAGGAATCCACCACTTGTCCAGCGCGGCCACCAGCCTTCCCTGCGCGATGTGCTCGGCCACCATCGGCTCTGGCGCGTACGCCAGGCCCAGCCCGTCCAGTGCGGCATTGATGACGTGGATCATGCTGTTGAAGACCAGGGGTCCGTCGCCGCGCACGGTGAACTCTTTGCCCTTTTCCTCGAACTCCCAGGCATAGATGACACCGTTGGGCCGATGCCGGATATGCACGCAACGCTGCCGGGTGATGTCGGCAGGCTTGCGCGGCTTGGGATGTTTCCTGAAGTACTCCGGCGACCCGACCACCACCAGGCGCCAATCCGGCCCGACCCTGACAGCGATCATGTCCTTGCTCAGCGCCTCACCCAGCCTTATGCCTGCATCGAAGCGCTGCTCCACCACATTGGTGAAGCCGTAATCGACGTAGAACTCAAGTGTGATGTCCGGGTACTCGGCAAGGAACCCGGCAAGCCGCGGGCGGATGACGGTCTCCATCGAATCATCCGTACAGGAGATCCGCAGCGTTCCGGCCGGGCGGTCGCGCAGATCGCCCAGCGCTTCCACGCTGGCGCCGATGGTCTCGAAGTGCGGCGCAATGGAGCGCATCAGGCGCTCGCCGGCTTCGGTGGGGGAGACGTTGCGCGTGGTCCGCGCCAGCAGGCGGATGCCCAGCCGCTCTTCCAGCAGCCGCATGGAATCCCTCAGCGCCGAGGGTGTGACCCCGAGGCGAACGGCCGCCTTGGTGAAACTCTGCTCCTGCGCCACCACCAGGAACGCCTGCAGATCATGGGTCTTTACGGACCTGCGCACCCACCTCTTCGGCGACATCTTCGAGCGCGACAATCTGGACTAGAAGAGCCGCGAGCTGGGAACCGTCAGCATGCTGGCCGCCATGTCGGGGGTGGAATCCCAGTTGATGTCCCACATTGGCATCAGCATGAACACTGGCCTGCGGCGCGAGCAGCTGCCCAGGCTGGCCGACGTCCTCGAAGCCCGCGTCAGCCGGAAGGCGGTCGAACGTGTTCGCGCCGCCGTCCACCCGTAGATCCGAGCTTGCTCGACTGAACCACCTACCGAAGCGCAGCATCAAACAGCGATCGGGCCTCCTCGATCGCTGCCCGGTGCGTACCTGCCTTATCCGCCTTCACCTCACATAACGCTCCTACGACGTTACGCCCCAGTTCTGTGCACTCCGCCAGAAAATCGTAGTGCCCCACCAGGGACAGCACCTGCACTCGCGCGTTGTCATTCGCCTCGGCAATCACCTTGCTGTTCGTGGCCGGCGAGGCAATCGCATCAGCCTCTCCTACCACCACCGATAGCGGCGCGTGCAGCTGCGCGAGCTCAGCCGGTTCGAACGCCTGCACCATCGCCGGCGCCATCAGGAACACCGCACGAACGCCGGGAATACGGCGGTCCGCACCCGACTTGGCCACCCACGGCGTCAGTTCCGGAGTTGCGGCCGCGGCCATCCGCCGCTCAAAGGTCAGCTCCGGGTTCTCCGCCTGTGGCAGGCAGACCCCATCCTTCGGCGACGCCTTGCAGTACGCGGCCAGCCTGGACATGTCCGGCCGCGCGCCGGCCGCCACCAGCGCGGTGAACCCGCCGGCAGAGTAACCCACCAGGCCCACCCGCCCGGCGTCCAGATGCGGCGCCAGCGTAGGGTCGGCCTGCACCGCCGCCCAGGCCACGGCAAGGTCATCGGCGCGGTTCCACATCAGAATGCTGCCGGCCTCGGTCATCGCGTCCACGCCGTTGTTGCCGGGGTGGTCAACCGCCACCACCACGTAGCCCGCGCGCGCCAAGGCCGTGCCGAACCAGCCCATCATTCGGGCACTGCCGCCATTGCCGTGCGACAGCAGCAGCACCGGCCAGCGGCCCGGCCTTGCGGGGGCATCGACGGCGGAAGTTCCGGCCACGAACAGAACCTCACCCGGCGGACCGATGGCCAGCGGCTGATCTTCAACACCGGGTTGCGCTGGATACCATACGGTATACCGCACGGCGTCGCTGTGCCCGGCATCGCGCACTGCAGCGCTGGGGGTGTGCGCCACGCCGTGGGTCTCGCCCACCGCGGGTGATGGCGCCGACGCCCAAGCCTGCGGGGCGAACAAGCACGACAGCAGAAGGCAGGCGTAGGGCAGGGCTCGCACGGAAGAAGTTCCATGGTTCATGTCGGGTCGGACAGCGGCAGCCAGATTTCCACGCCGCCGTTGCCGGTGCGGTCATCGAAGCGGGCGTCGTAGCGTTCGAAGTCCGGGGCGTCGGCCAGGCTCAGGCCGGAGCGGGGCAGGTAGTCGTTCAACAGCCAGTACCAGGTGGAGCGGATGGCCGAAATGTGCCCCGCATGCCACGCCACCAGGTAGTCGCGGGCCGGGATGGAAACGGCCTGCCAGGCCGAAGGCAGCGCGGCGGTCGCGCCGATCTCCATGCCGGCGATGTAGTCGAAAGCACCCTCGCCATCACGATTGCAGCAGACCCCGAAGGCGATGTCCTTGCCCAGTTCGTGGGTCAGCGCCAGCTGCTGCCATTGCGACGGAATGGACGCCACGGTCGCCGCGGTATGACGGGCGCAGACACCGGCCACCCGTAGCGGGCCCTGCCGGCGGCGTACCGGCTCCACCGCGCAGGGCAGGGGTGGGGCGTCGAGCTTGATCGCATCCACCAGCGCCAGGCCATGCAGGCCCTTGCGGCGCACCTGTTCCGGCGGCAGCTGGAACTGCTCGGTGAAGGCATGGGTAAAGGCCGCATGCGAGGCGTAGCCAGCCGCCAGGGCGACATCCAGGATGGGCGCATTGCCCGCAGCCAGGGTGCGGGCCGCTTCGGTCAGCCGGCGCGCGCGCAGGTAGCGCGCCATCGACGTGCCGGTGCTGACCTGGAACAGCCGGGAGAGGTGGAACGGTGAGAGGTCGACCGCCTCGGCAATCTGCGCCAGCGAGGGGTTCTCGGCAAAGTGGCTTTCGATGTACCACAATGCCTTGCGTGCCGCTCCCATGGCGCCTGTTCCGTGTCGGTGACTGGGTGGAAGCGTAGCGCAGGGCGGGGGAGGTCGTTTGCGGAATCTTGCTATGGGTGCGGATGCTTACGCCAACCGCTTGCTCATCAATACCGGCTCGCGCCCCAGTAGAGTCGAGCTTGCTCGACTGGGCCGCCGACACCCCATCCGACGCACCCAGATCGTTGCTTTGGTCAAGCTGTATGCGCGTAGCCGCGCAAAGAAGCGCGCGCAGGCGCGGCAGGAGGCAGTCCCGCCGCGCCGCGCAAGCGGTTACTTCGGCATCAGAACAGTATCCACCACGTGCACCACACCGTTGGACTGCTTTACGTCTGCCGTGGTTACCGATGCCTTGCCGCCCTTGGCATCGATCACCCACACCTTGCCGTCCTGCAGCTTCACGGTCAGCGGCTCACCCTGCACCGTCTTCAGCGTGCTGCTGCCACCGTTACCGCGCGCGGCCGCGGTCAGCTGCGCGGCCGTATAGGTGCCCGATACCACGTGATAGGTCAGCACCTTGGTCAGCTTGGCCTTGTTTTCCGGCTTCAGCAGCGTGTCGACCGTGCCGGCGGGCAGCTTTTCAAACGCCTGGTTGGTGGGCGCAAATACGGTGAACGGACCCTTGCCGCTGAGGGTTTCCACCAGGCCGGCGGCCTTTACCGCAGCTACCAGCGTGCTGAGGTCCTTGGCGGTGGACGCGTTTTCCACGATCGTCTTGTTCGCATACATCGGCACGCCTCCCACCATCGGGTTATCGGCGGCGAACGCGGTGGGTACCGCACAGGCAACTGCAATACCGGCGGCAATGGCAAGACGCTGAATCTGGGTACGCATGTGTGTGTCCTCGCTTGCAGAGGCCATCAGGCCCCTGGATGGGTGCAGGCAATCCTGCGGATCACGCGCCAGAGCGAACAGCCCTGGTGCGTTGTCCACCTGCCTACGTGCCAGTAGCCGAGGTTGGATGCGCCCAACATGAGCTATCTTCTGAATGGTTCAACCACATTGGCATAGCGTGACGAATGGGCGCGGCTCTTCACGGACTGCCGTGCCTCGACCGCGAGCATGCGCGCGGTGCGTGGCCGGAGCGTTCATCCGGCATATCGGCTCAGGTAGCATGAAGCAGAGGGGCGCTCTCTGGTCGATGTGTTCAGAGGAACCTCGACAAATCTTGTCTCCACAATCAGGTCACGCCGGAAATATGAAGAAGATGATGTCTATTTCGGTATACGGTGAGCCGGGAAACAACGCGACCGTGCATTTTCCTGGCCGCAGGAATCCTGCAGTTGCGATGCAGTCAGACACTCTGCAGGGGCTGATTGCCGATCTGAAGCACGCAAGACAGTCGTTGGCCAACGGCAATAGTGCTGAGGCCATGGATGAGCTGGGTGGTGTACTCGAGCGCTTGATGGAGATGCACACAGGCATGATCAATGACGTGCGCCGGGAAGGTGGCCCTGACGGAACCGATTGGCCTGCTGCGTAGGGAAGGGACGGATATCCCAGCGCCGCTTGTTATGGACGTATCCGCCGTGCAAGAAATGACATCCGCATCGCACCCTCCAGGCCTTATCCATGCCGAATAGCTTCCGGGCAGAGATATTTCTCAGCGTCAGCCGTGCACTGATCGGCGAAGTGTTTCCTTCACTTGTGGCGGTATGTGCCCTCGTGACGGGGCCGGACAATTTCACTCTGCACTTTTTCCTGGATCGGGACGTTGACGATCATCTTGAAGATGCTATCTCCTGCATTGAAACCGAGGTGATTGCAGACTTCGCTCGGCAAATCAACATAGAGGCCGAGATCCGAACCGCACAGCGTCCGCAGCTTCCTGAAGAAGACGCATTCTGGATCTTCCATAGAAAGCTGGAATGATTCGTCGCGCCATGAGTAGAGTCGAGCTTGCTCGACTAATCCCCTCAGCACCCCATCACCAGAACCGATTCCGCTCCACCAACGCTCACAACACCGAACGCAGGGTGCGGTACCAGTCAATCAACCGGCCACCAGATGGCGGCGCACACCGCTCATTCCTGGGCACCACGGGCCCGGCCCGCCACCACGGCCGGGCTCGCCCATCGGGAACGCTGACACCCTCAATCTGGTTGAACGCCATCAGCTGCTGCAGATCCAGGTACAGCGCCTCAGTTTCAGGCGCACGCTGGAGAGCGTCTGCCGGCAGACGCAGCGCGACCGTCGGTTTTGTGCGCTCCACCCGCAGCACGGGAAAGCCTTTGCAGCGCACCTGGAAAGAGCGCGCAACGGCATCCGCCGGGTAGATCGTGAAGCCCGTTGCTCGGCGCTCGGAAGCAAATCCGTGCGCACTGCCATAGAGCTTCTCGAACTCCGCGAATCCCACCTTCGGATAGACCCACGTCTCTTCGGCTGCGCTCTGCGGCCAGGGCAACAAGGCAATAGCGGCCAGCCCGGCGATGACCATCAGGCCAGACGAGACGAACGACCTCACTTACGAACCTACGCCGAGCGGCCGCACGCGTTCCTGAATGAAGACATTGAGCGCCAGGCAGGCCATGGCCAGGCCTTCCATTACGCGGTCGCCCACGTCCTGGTCGGGGTCTCCGTTCTGGCGGGCGCGCTCGGCGGCCAGCAGCAATTCCTGCACCACGCGCTGGCCAGCCAGGGCGCAATCGCCGTCGGCCAGCGCAATCTGTCGGCTGCGTAGCGGGTGGCGTTCGGGCCAGGGTTGGCCATCGGCGGCGGCACCAGCACCGATGTTGCGCAGCAACTGCGTAAGGGTGTTGGGGTCTGGTGCAGGATCGGCTGCCGGCGGTTCCTGGATGGAATGCGGGGCAGGGGAGTAGGGTGCGGTCATGGCGGGCTCCTTGCGTGCAGGCAGAAGCCGCCACCGATAAAGGTGGCGGACGATGCGTGGCTCGAAAATCCGGTGTGCAACTAAGCCCGGGCGGGCACGAAGCCCCCACGCACCGCCCGCCATAGCCGGCAGACGGATTGCCAGCCGACACCACGCGCAGGTGGTGCCGACTGGCAAGCGTAAACATCAGTTGCACAACCGGGATTTTCGAGACCCCGACCACCCGTTTTCGGTGGCCCGGCAAGGAATACGCCCGGTTGCGCTCAATGCCAAGGCAGTAGGGCCGATGCCGTCACTGCTTTCAACATTTTCAGAATCGTTGCAAATTTCGCGGCATTGCTGATGCCTTGGCACACAAGGCTTCCGGCGGCATTGGCGGTTCAGGCGAGTGCGTTGTCGCGAACCGACTGCAGCGACCTCGGGCAGGGCAGATGCGACATGCCGATGCTCTCGGCGAGCGGCGGTTATCGGGCCTTCATCGCCACCTTGGTCCGCTCTAGCCACGCGGCATTGTGGCTGCGCGCGTGGCGCGACCAGTGCTTGGCGTCGTCCAGGATGCTGTCGAACAAGCTGCGGGCCTGATCCCGATCGGCCGGCTGCGGCTGTGCCATCAACCATTCGGCATACAGGCAACGTGCGGCGGCATCGTTCCCGCAGTCCACTGCGCGCTCGAATGCCGCGCGGGCGTCGGGCGACTGGGTTTCGGCCAGTGCCTGCGCGTAGAGCAGGGTCTGCACCGGCTTGCGGCGGGTATCCGGGTGGCGGGCGAACAGGCCGTCCAGCGTCTCCACGGCCAGCGCGGCGTGGCCGGAATCCAGGCGAGCGCGGGCCAGGCCGGTCAGGATGTAAGGATCGTCGCCCAGCGGCGAGCTGGCGGCGTGCTCCAGCAGGTCTCGGGCTTCCTCGGCCTGGCCAGCATCGAGCAGCGTCATGCCCAGACGAACCCGGTTCTGCACGGTGGGCGTGCGCGCCAGCTCGGCCCGCGCGTTGCGCAGATCCTGGCCGGGGTTCACCAGCTGCTTGGCAGAGCGGATGGCCTGCCGGGCCCCGCGAGAGTGGCGGGCTTCCGGAAAGTAGATCGCCAGGAAGCAGACGACGCTGCCGAGTAGCGGGAATGAGAAGAGCAGGAGGAGCCAGTAGAGGCTCTGGCCTGAGCGGATGGCGTGGACTGCGAAGAAGATGGCGGCCAGTACGTGGAGTCCGATTCCGATATAGGGCATGTGGGTGCCTGGTCCTTGTGGGGGCAGGCACTATAGTGGGAGTGGGGTGGGGCGCCAATGGGGTGGTGATCGGGCGTGACGCGTCACGTTAATAGGACTGATTCCCGTCGCATGACTCAATGGCCTCCTGCGTCGGCAGGAAAATAGCGCTTGCCCAGCCGCAGCGCGACATGCACCAACAGAATCAGCACCGGCACTTCCACCAAGGGGCCGATAACCGCGGCGAAGGCGACCGGCGAGGCCAGGCCAAACGCGGCGATGGCAACGGCAATGGCCAGCTCGAAGTTGTTGCCTGCTGCAGTGAAAGCGATTGCGGTCGTGCGCGGGTAGTCCTTGGCAATGAACCTGCCCATGAAGAAGCTCAGCACGAACTGGATAATGAAATAGAGCGTGAGCGGGATCGCGATGCGCACTGCATCCATCGGGATGCGCAGCACGTCGCCGCCTTTCAGGCTGAACATGGCAACGATCGTGAACAACAGCGCCGCCAGCGTGATGGGACTGATCGCCGGCAGGAACGTCTCTTCATACCAACGCACGCCCTTGCGCGCCTTGAGCAAACGGCGGGTAACGAACCCTGCCAGGAAGGGGATGCCCAGATAGATCAGCACCGCCTCGGCAATGGTCCAGAAACTGACGTCGATCACGCTGCCCTGCAGCCCGAACACCGGCGGCAGCCACGACAGGAAGAACCACGCATACACACTGAACAGCGCGATCTGGAAGATCGAATTGAATGCCACCAGGCCCGCCACATACTGCCCATCGCCGCGGGCGAGCTGGTTCCAGACCAGCACCATGGCAATGCAGCGTGCCAACCCCATCAGAATCAGGCCGGTCATGTATTCGGGGTAGTCGCGCAGGAACAGCACCGCCAGGCCGAACATCAGGAACGGGCCGAAGATCCAGTTCTGCACCAGCGACAGCATAAGTACACGCTTGTCGGCGAACACCTTGGGTAGCTCTTCGTACTTCACCTTGGCCAGCGGCGGATACATCATCAGGATCAGGCCAATGGCAATCGGGATGTTCGTCGATCCAATCGACAGGCTGTGGAGCGCGCTGGGCACGCCTTCGAACATCGCGCCCACGCCGACGCCCAAGGCCATTGCCAGGAAAATCCAGAGCGTAAGGTGCCGGTCCAGGAAGGACAGGCGGGGCGTATCAGTCGTCATGGCAGGTCTCGCAGGGAGCGGTTAGTCGATCTGTGCGATCTCGAAGGGGCGAAACGTCAGCAACCCGCAGGGCGGTCGCAGGCCTGATCGCCAGCGCAGCAGTTTTCGGTCAGGTAGGCCACCAGCGCGCTCATCGCCTGGAACTCGGCCCGGTAGCAGATGGTGCGACCGCGCTGCTCGGCGGTGGCCAGGCCAGCGGCCAGCAGCTCCTTCAGGTGGAAGGAGAGGGTGGCGCCGGGAAGGGAAAGCGACTGTGCGATGTCACCGGCCAGCTTGCCGCCACTTCCGGCCTGGACCAGGAGGCGGAAGATGGAAAGCCGGGTGGTGTGGCCCAGGGCTGCCAAGGCATGGGTTGCAGTCTTATGTTCCATGTTTCTAGAATAGTCGAATCGAATCCGCCGGACAACCCGCATGCAGCAGCTTCCCAATGTCGTCCCTGGCGCCTTGAGCCCTCCGGCTGCCGAAAAGCTGAGCGCGCCGAATGCATCGCCACACCGGCCCCGCATCCTGATCCTGTACGGCTCCCTGCGCCCGCAGTCCTTCAGCCGCAAGCTGGCGCTGGAGGCGCAGCGGTTGTTGGAGCACTTGGGTGCAGAGACCCGACTGTTCGATCCGCACGACCTGCCGATGCTCGACTCCGTGCCCGCCTCGCACCCCAAGGTGCAGGAGCTGCGCCAGGCCTCGCTGTGGTCTGAAGGGCACGTGTGGGTCAGCCCGGAACGCCACGGCACCCTGACGGCAGTGTTCAAGAACCAGATCGACTGGCTGCCGTTGGAGGAGGGGAGCGTGCGCCCGACCCAAGGTCGCACACTGGCGGTGATGCAGGTCTGCGGAGGCTCCCAGTCCTTCAACGTGGTCAACGCGCTACGCGTTCTTGGTCGCTGGATGCGGATGGTGACGATTCCAAATCAGTCCTCGGTGGCCAAGGCCTGGCAGGAGTTCGATGACGAAGGGCGCATGAAACCGTCTGCGTACTACGATCGCGTCGTGGATGTGATGGAAGAGCTGGTCAAGTTCACCCTGCTGGTGCGTGGTCGCAGTGACTACCTGGTTGACCGCTACAGCGAGCGAAAGGGCGCAGTCGAAGCGGACGCGCTTGCCGCCGCGGCCGGCGTGGTCGAGGCCACGCTGAACGAAAAGGAGAGCGCATGAACGCTGTCATCTACCACAACCCAAAGTGCGGCACGTCGCGAAACACCTTGGCGTTGATTCGTCACGCCGGCATTGAGCCTGAGGTGATTGAGTACCTGGCCAACCCACCCAGCCGAGCGCAGCTGGTCGCGCTGATTGCCGCGGCCGGATTGGATGTTCGCGGCGCGATTCGACAGAAGGGCACGCCGTATCTGGAGCTGGGGCTGGACGATCCCGCGCTGAGCGAGAGCGCACTGCTGGATGCCATGCTGGCCAATCCTGTTCTCATCAATCGGCCCTTCGTGCAGACGGACATGGGCACGCGCCTGTGCCGACCGTCCGAGGTGGTTCTGGATATCCTGCCGGCGGTGCGAGAGCCCTTTACCAAGGAAGATGGCGAAGTGGTGATTGATCAAGATGGCAGGCGCCTCCGTTGACATCGGGCAGTTCTAGAGCATTGCGACCGCCCTCGGTGCATTCGTGGAATGCGGCCTCAAGATGTCGAGATGTCGACCGATCTAGGCCTTTCTACTTTCAGAAGTATGCGCGAATGGGAAAGAGGAAGGCGGCGACGCATCGGCCAAAGAGTGAACCCGCAAGAAATCGAGGCGACAACGCCAGCATCTCAATCGCAGTGAATGCCAGGGATGATGCCTTCCAAAAAGAATTGAGGGACTTCTTGGAGTTGATGAAAGGCCTGACGCTTGGTCTTGCAATCGCTGGAGCAGCGTTCATCGTCATGCGCAGTCCCCTTCCCACGGCCGCGCTCTGGACCGGCCAGACTTCCGTAGACACTCATGAGCCGCTTTGCGCGTAGCGCCTTTCAAACTCTACAGGGGCTAGGCCGCCAGCGGAACCATGCCGGCGGACCGGGTTGTAGAACATCTCGATGTAATTAAACACGTCAGAGTGTGCTTCGTCCCGGGTTGGGTAGATCCGTCGCTTGATCCGCTCCTTCTTGAGCGCACTGAAGAAGCTCTCAGCCACCGCATTGTCGTTGCAGTTTCCTCGCCGGCTCATGCTCGGAACTATGCCGTGCTGCTTCAGCAGCGATAGCCAATCGCTGCTTGTGAACTGACTGCCCTGGTCGGAGTGAATGATCAAGCCCGGACCGGGCTTCCGCTTCCAGATCGCCGATACGAGCGCCCCCAGCACAAGATCGGTGGTCATCTGAGACTGTGTCGCCCAGCCAACCACTTGCCGTGAATAAAGGTCGACGATCACTGCCAGGAACAGCCAGCCTTCATACGTGCGGATGTACGTGATGTCGGTGACCCACACCTTGTTGAGCCCAGAGGGTGAGAAGTCACGATTGACGACGTTTTCAACCACTCCGGGTGGTCCGCCTCGATGCCGCGGCTTCCTTCCGTAGCCAATCTCCGCCCGTATGCCTTCTGCCCTCATCAGGCGTCGAACACGGTGGCGACTGCAGCGCTCGCCACTCTCCCGAAGTTCACGCGTGATCTTGCGGTAGCCATAGACCGTACCGCTCGCCAGCCACGCGTGCTTGATGAGGCCCCGAAGGCGATCATCTTCACGACGCCGCGGCCCGTCTGGATTGCCCGCCCATGCGTAGTACCCGCTGCGGTTAACACCAAGGACTCGACACATTGCGGTCAGCCTGAATTGCTCCAGATGCTCACGCATGAACGCGTACTTCGCCGTTATCCCTTGGCGAAGTACGCCGCGGCTTTTTTTAGTATGTCGCGCTCCTCGGTCAGGCGTTTGACCTCGGCCTTCAAGCGCCGGACCTCGGCTGAATCCTTGGACGATGGGAGCATAGCCCCCTCGGGTGTGCCCGCCAGCGCCTTGCCTTTGGCCTTACGGAGCCATTGGTACAGGCTATGGGAAGAGACCCCAAGCCGCTTGGCAACCTCCGCGACAGCGAAGCCCCTTTCGGTCACCTGCTTGACCGCCTCGGCCTTGAACTCATCCGTGTACTGCTTGCTCGCCATAGACACCTCTCTCGTTACCATTGATTATGGCTCTGAGTTGTCTACGAAATCCTGGCCGGTCCAGAATGCCGGCATGGAGGTATGAGTTCAGTCCTCCATACACGTTTTCCCGGACCCTACCCAGAAGTTGCGACGCTCCCCGCGGACCTGACGTCTCGAGCTTTTTGAGCATCTCTTGAACGCCAGGAAGCTTTTTGGCTTCCTGTTGACTATGTAGACTCAGGGGGCTCAGCAACCGTTCTAGGTCTTGGGGGCTCGCGGCATGAAACACCCAAGTCGCACGAACCAGCGCCTCATATTGTGGCCGGACCAGAGAAATTGCCGACTGCGGCAGGGTGCAGATCAGGGCTTGGACGGCCGAGGCGTGGTCTAGCGACATTTGGCACAATGCCATCGCGGCTCTGCATCGAGGATCCGACCCGGCGGCCACATCTCCCCAGGCACCTCGGATTTCGCTCAACAGTTCTGCCGAGCTCGAAAGCGTTGATGCTAATCCTTCGCCCGCCAGTTCAGACACGAAGCCCCCTCTAAAGGATGATCCAGCCTCAAGAATACAGAGTCCACTGGCTCACCCGTCAGAGAGAACGTCCGCAAAAGCTAGCCGATACGCGCCGCCTTAGGGGTGACGATCTGACTCGGCTCTTGGCCGAGACGAAACGCCACGACGTACAGGCAAGTAGCGCTCATTGGCAGACCCGAACCCATCCGGAGGGCCACCCCCCGTTGACCGTAAGTCAACGACACGCCTAACACCCTCAGCGTGTCGATGTGCCGCTGCAGGTCGTCGTAGATCTCAAGCTTATCGGTTTCAGAGTACAGGTCGTGGCACTCGCGATACTCTCGGTAGTAGTCGACGAGCGAAGCAAACTCGGCTGCCGCCTCGCGCGGTAGCTCGATGGCTGGCTCGGACAGGTCCATCTCGCAGGAGGTGACCAAGCTGGCCAGCTGGCGGCCCGTAGTCAGGGGCGTCACAGCCAGGGTGACGTGGTCACGCTCGAACTGCTCTTGCGCTGCCTTCAGCTCCTCGTCCGTAGGCAATGAGAAGGGCTTGTTAAGCGCATCGATGTCATTGAGCTCAAAGGCACGGGCCAAGGCGCGACGGGTGTCGAAACTGGCCGAATCGCCCTGTTCAACCCGCTGAACAGTCCGCACGTTAAGGCCCGAGATCTCCGCCAGCTGCTCTTGCGACCAATGGCGCATTTGGCGGAACTGACGGATGCAGGCGCCAACCTCATCAGGCGTCAACAGCCGGGGCGGGTTCGCGGTAGTCATGGAAGGTCACTCCGTCAGGGTAGGTAACCCAGAGTAAGAGGGCGGCGGGCTTGGCAACACGACAGTGACACGACAGGTGTCCGACAGGGAGTTAAATGTCCAGATGCTTATCGGGACAGAATTTGCCCTCCTTTTCAGGAAACTGCCGAACGCGAGGCCACATACGCTAATCGGGCAGCCTGAGGAGTGCGCCGCAAG
This sequence comes from Stenotrophomonas sp., assembly GCF_032056425.1. Taxonomy (GTDB): domain Bacteria; phylum Pseudomonadota; class Gammaproteobacteria; order Xanthomonadales; family Xanthomonadaceae; genus Stenotrophomonas. The sequence continues at coordinate 38,860 of NZ_DAMBCN010000024.1, read as the reverse complement.
CCATCCATTGCCGCCACGCTGGCTCGCGCCTATGCGCAGACCTCGGATGCATGGGGCAGGGTGCCAAGATCATGGATAAGCCTGGATTTACTGACCAAACGAACACAACGCAGCATCTCGACTGGATACAGATCAAGTCGAACCATTACGTCAGAGCCAAAATCGATGTACACCGGCTTGGTCGCATTCAGCCAAGTGGTATGCGGCCTCATCCAACAGAAATTGCGATAACCGACGTCGGCCGCTTCGAACTTGGCGCGATCATCTACAAAAAAATAGACGCGATGCATGCTGCTGTTGGGCGAGCGCTTTCGGTCCTCCACAACTTCTGAAAGCTTGTGGTACATCCCTTGCGTGGTTCCGCGATGTGTCCGATGGGCGATGGGAAACCACCGGCAGTCCTGGGCCCAGGGTAGGGAGGGATCGGGGAGTATGTGGTGGATGGTGAAGTTCTTCTGGAACCGCCTGCCGTCAATGATCCACACGAGGTTTTGATAGAAGTCCTCGCGTGACTGGCGCTCTGCATCCGTCATCGCAGAATGCTGCACCTCCACGTAAATGCCACTGGGCGTCTTGACATCCGCCCGATGAATCTCGCCATCTGGCGCAACATGATTGATCTCATGGCACTCGACGGGCCAATGGGCCTTCCACTCCCGATGCCACTCTGTCTCATTCTCCCACCACGGATCACAGTTTCGCCGTCCGGCGTGGGCCCAGTGGTGGATGAGCTTTTCGCCACATCTGGCAATCATCGCCGCGCCACATGTGGGACAAGTGCCCCTGAGCCCGACGCTCGGAAGCGTCCGCTGCCCTTGTACCAATGCGATTTCCATTCCCTGATCGCCTCCTACCCAAGCTTCGCCTAGTGTACGGATGAGGCAAGAATATCTGCAATGAACACGCCGTCGGACTCTTGCCGATTCCGGCTGAAACCAATGACTCAGGGTTTGAACTGCGCCCAATTACTCTGGCTGGACCTGCGTCGGCGAATCGCCTTCCAGCAATCGGGCAGCCGGGTTGATTTCTGCCGCGCCCGCATTGTAATAGCCAATCACGCTCACGACCGACCGATGATCGGTCATGGCCATGATCGCCGGAAGTGCGATGCCTTGACGAGCGCCCTCGGTGACGAAACCAGAACGCAGGCTGTGCCCGCCATAGTCACCGGCCAAGCCTGCGGCCTTAGCCCGATTCTGGATGATCGTGGCCACGGACTTTGGCGAGAGTGCGCCGCCGACCCGGCCGTGCGCCAACTGGCGGAAGAGGGGGCCTTGTTGGATACCGGCAGCATGCAGCCAAGCACGCAGCGCCTGAGCGGGCTCGCCAATGATCGGCTTGTCAGGTGAGCCGCCCGTTTTCACGCCATCTTGGAGGGTCTTGCCCACATCCAAGCGGTACAGGTAACCATCCTCAATATGAGTCAGGTTCTCAACCCGGGCACTGGCAGTCTCGCTTCGTCGACGCCCCCCGCTAGCGAACGAGAAAAAGAGCAGGGCACGGTCGCGCATGCCTACAAGGTCTTCATCGCAGGTCTTGATCATGGCCCTAAGTTCGTGCGCGGTAATGGCCGTCTTCTTGCTAGGTCGCTCGCCACGCTTATGCGCCGCGCGCCGAGCTTTGGCCAACAGCTGGCGAACTTCTGTGGTGTCACATGGGTTGGACACCTTGAGCAACTGGTGAGCACTGGAGAGGACCGCCACGCGATGCACGATGGTCGGCAGCTTCAACGGCCCCGGACGTTGCTTGAGCTTGGACGCCACCAGCGCGGCATCCAGGGCCGGCGGCAGCTCCCAGACCAGCGTCTCACCGGAACGCCGGGCCAAATGGTCGACGATGAACTGGATTACGCACGACGGAGGCAGCGGCATCTCGATTGGCTGACCGTAACGCCCCACGTGCCAGCCCGCCCAGTAGCGCAGTGCGGTGGCGTAACTGCGGGTCGTGTTGGCCGACGCCGCTTCAGCGAACACCTCGCGTACGGCGTCCTAGCCAAGTCCACTTGGGCATGGATCAATCAACGCCTGTAGTTCAGATGCAACAAGGCGTGGTGTCACTTTGGCACCACGTCTGCGAGAAACCCAACTAGCTAGCGCCGGATAAGAGCCCTTTCATTGGCAATGCTCCATGTTGGCTGCGTTGCGCTGATGGAAGGACCATCTTCGTTGCACCGGCCAATCATCGCGCCGAAGTGCCTGGGACTACCCGACAACCGTTCACCTACTTGAGTTTCTTTGAATCTTTCATCGATTCTGCACTCAGACATCCACTCATCAGCAGTTGTGGGTGCATCCAGTTCGCTGCATACCGTTGGGAGTGCACCACCTTGCGATGGCGAGATACGCACTCCGTCGCTAAGCCTTCTTGTTGTCCAATCAACCAAGTCCAACGAAGCGTGCTAGGCTCGATTTCCATGATTCCTTGCGATGACTGGTTGAGCTCTTGATCGTTGCGATAGGGTGTTGGCTTCCGGGCTCCGATCGCCATGCACGAGCGCTCTTTGCACCATTGGCAATGTGCCAGAAAAGCTGCATAGGTTAGGCAATGCACCAAGTTCGCTGCAGGCTGTTGTGGATGCACCCGGTTCGCTGCAGATCATTGGCGATGACCGCCTCGGGTGCATGAAATGCTTCAAGTTGCTGCAGGAAGCACCCCAACTACGCTGCGCTCAACACATCCTTGTCTGAGGGCCGCTTTCAATCCTGGGTGGCGGCGGGAACCCGAGGCGAGTCTAGCGGGAATTGGGGAGGTCTAGAGGCTGTTCCGTACCAACATGCCATTGCGCATAATGTATATTATGTTACGAAAGGATATGCCCATACCGCCCGAGCCCTACAGCCGCTCAATCCGCTCCACATAGATCACATCCTCCTTGATCTCCCACCAGATCACGTCGTCCATCCGTGGCCGGAACTGCATGGATCCCGCAATCATCACGCGTTTCCCGAACCAGCGCAGACTGCGCCTCAAAACATGCGTGGGAAGTGCCAGGACCGCCCGGGTAAACCTCCAGCGTGCCGGTGACTTCCATCATGGCGTCGGCCACGGCCGGTTCTGGTTCGGGTTCTGCGGCTGAAACGAATCCCACAGCCCACGCCGTGGTGACCAATCCCAAGACCCAGGCCAGGCTGCAGAGCAATCGATTCGAAGGTGGCACGGTCCAGTTCCTGGGTTGCACATGGCCGGCCCAGACTCTACGCCGGCATCACTGCGCCTGGAACTGGAATGGGGTCGGAGCCTTTCGCGTTGCGAAACGATCCGACCCAATAGCGGGCAGGGGTTCCCTCCCCGGCCCACCCTGCCCCCTTGGTCAGTAGTCGTAGCTCACGCTGACCCGCAGCGATCGCGGCGCCTGCCGCACGGTGGCGGCACCGTACAGCGGGTCTGGCTGGCCGGGGTCCAGTTCCGAGTACGGCGATTTCCACAGCGCGGTCTGGCTGTTGAATACGTTGAACACGTCCAGATTGAAGCCCAGTCGACCCTCTGCAGCCGCTGGGCGGTAGGATACGCCCAGATCAAGCTGCTTCAACCACGGCAGGCGGCCCTGGCTGCCGGGAGGCGCCGGCTGGCCGTTGTAGAAGTGGTAGGCAATGCCGTAGCCGGACGGATCCTCGAAGTTCGGGCCGTAGGAGCCCAGCGCACTGAACGGCGTGCCCGACAGCGCCTTGATGTTCGCCGACACCAGCCATTCCGGGGTGATCTGGTAGTAACCGTGCAGCTTGATCTGATGGGTGTGGTCGTTGCTCTGCGGGCCGTTGGTGTGCTCCATCAACTGCGCGTAATCCCACGCTTGTGTGGTGGATACAGCGGTCTGGCCGATGCCGGACAGCAACTGGCCTTCAGTGGTGCCATAGCTGCGCGACCAGGTGTAATCGGCGCGGGCGTACCAGCGGCCATCGAACGGACGTTCCAGCGACAGGTTCACCGCGTAGTAATTGCGCTTGAAACGCGGGAAGCCCATCTCCGCGTTGCTGAGCGGCACGGACACGTAATTGCCGCTGGTATCGACCAGGTTGAAGGTGTTCGCCCGGCCCGGATTGATCAGCCAGCAGCTGACCGGATTGCTGTCCTTGGTCACGTTGTAGCCCAGGCTGCTGGCCTTGCCCAGTACGGCGTCGATATCGCAGTAGTCATCCACGCCGCTGCGCAGCACGCGGTACGTGGCCTTGGCGCCGTACACCCAGTTCTGGCCCAGTGCCTTGCTGAAGCCCAGGATGAACTCATCCTGGTAGGACGGTTCAATGCCCGAGGTCGCCACGGTCCTTGCATCCGGCAGCAGGCCGTAATTGTTGTTGGACGACACTGCGCCAGAGAACTGGGTCAGATCGGTCGGGTAGCCATTGCTGTCGATGCCGCCGTAGGTGTAGTACGTCGACGTTGCAAGGGTGGCGCCGGCGGCATTGAAGGCAGGGTTCAGTGGCAGCGCCAGGTAGTAGCGGCCCACGTTGCCAAACACCTTGAAGCGTCCGTCCCCGCCCACGTCCCAGCTGAAGCCCAGGCGCGGCGCCCACTGCCCGCTGGTCTGCTTTATGTACGCGTCGCCATCGCGGTTGAAATTGGTGAACTGGTCCAGGCGCAGGCCCAGGTTCAACAGCAGGCGATCAGTCACCTGCCAATTGTCCTCAATGTACTGCGCCCGCTGCGAGGCGCGCACCGAGGCCAGCGCACTGTAGATGTACTGGCGCACGTAATAGCCATCTTCGCCATTGCGGATACCGCTCGTGGCCGGCACGCCCAGGCCCGTATTGATCGCTACGTTCGGGTTGGACTGGCCGTAGATCCAGTAGTAACCATCGGCCGACGCCACCGAGCCACGGTTCAGTGCGCGGGCATTCTGGTTATCGATGCCCACGGTGATGCTGTGGTTGCCCCAGACATAGTTCGCGTCCAGCCGCAGATTGTTGCTGCGGTTGCCACGGGCCGGATTCACCAGCAGCGACGTGGTCTGCGCATTGGTGATCGGCGTTCCGCCGGTGATCGCCGGATTCTGCAGCGAGGCGCTGTTGATGTAAGTCAGGCTGCCGTCGTAGGCCGGATTGCCGATGTAGTCATCGGTCTTCATCTCGCCGTACTGCGCGCTCACCGTCAGGCGGTCGGTCAGGTAGCCGGTGTACTTGGCTGTCCACAGGTCGCCACCGGTCTTGGTGGTGTCTTCCTTGCCGCGCCGCTCGCCCCGGCTCAGCGTGTCGTAGTCATAGGCGAAGATGTCGCCGCGGAACACGTTGCGGCTGGACGCACCGGTCAGTTCAAGCAGGTGGTTGTCGGTGATGTTCCAGTCCAGCTTGGCGTACCAGCGCGGCCGGTTGTACTCATACTTCGAATAGGAATTGGTGGCTTCGACGTTCTTTACATCGGTGCCCTCGCGGCGCTCCAGTTCATAGGAGCCGAAGAAGAACAGCCGGTCTTCAATCAGCGGGACGCCGGCATAGACGCTCTGCGTGGTCACCCACTCGCGGTCCTTGCTTTCCGGGGCGTACAGCGCGCCGTCACCCGGGTAGCGCACGTCGTCCTTGTCCAAGCGCGCCGAGGCCGGCTCCCAGGTCACCTGGCCGCCGAAGTGCCAGTCGTTGGTGCCGCGCTTTCCGACGGCGTTGATCACCCCACCATCGGAACGGCCGTACTTGGCACTGTAGCCGCCGGTGTAGATCTCCTGCTGGTCGATGCTGCCGTACGGCAGTGTCAGGCCGCCCAGGCCGCGCAAGGGGTCTGTCGTGTTGAAGCCGTTGATGTAGTACGCGTTCTCGGCCGCCGACGAACCGCCGAAGCTGACCAGCTGTGCGCCGGTCGGGCCGGCATAGCTGCCGTTGCCGCTGTTGCCGATCACCCCGGGCGCCAGCTGGGCGATGGCCTCGGCCGAGCGCCCCAGCGGCAGACGCTGCAGTTGCTCGGCGGTGATGACCGTGCGCGAATCCACGCTGCTGACATCGATCGCCGCGGCAGCACGATCAGCGCTGACCTGCACGCCATCCAGCCGGGTGATGCTGGCGAAAGACACTTCGGTGCTGGCACCGACGGTCAGTGCCACATCCTGGCGCGACTCCAGCACCTTGCCATCGGCATCGCGCGCTTCCACCGTGTAGCGGCCCAGCGGCAGTTGGCTGACGCTGAAGCGTCCGCGTGCATCGACCGCCACCTCGCGGCTGAGGCCGGTGTCACTGCGAACGAAGATGCGTTGCGTGGACGGTGGCGCCTGGCCGGCAATGGCACCTGTGGTGGACTGCGCATGCAGCGCGGGAGACGCGGTGGCAAGCGCCACTGCCAACGCCAGCAGACGCGGGCGCAGCGAAGAACGAACTGTCGTCATCGTGTATCGGTACGGGTAGTGGGGGAAGCGCTGTCGATGCGCCGCAAGCGACGCGCCAGACATTGCACATTCATTAACCCCGCTCGCGCCCCAATGCAGAAATGCCGAGTCGTTATCTGCTGCTTGCCGATGGCGATAGGGCGCCCTCCCCCTCCCCGCAAGCGCCCCGCTCGCCCGTGACGCGTCACGTTAATTGCGCCGCGCGCCATGCGCGTACGTCCATGACGCGTACGGCGCGAAATAAGAATAATCGTAAAAATCGAACGAATTCGATGCCTGCGCCGATCACAGCGCCAGAATGGGCCCCACGCCCCACCGGCGACGATCACCCTCAGCGCATGAACGGATTCCCTGCACCGCGCCGCTTACGCTTGGCCCTGCTGGATGACCATGACGTCGTCCGCCGCGGCACCGCCCTGCATCTTGGCACCGACTTCCGCTTCCAGATCGTGGCCAGCCATCCGAGCAGTGACGGATTCGCCCGCGCCCTGCAGAAACACCGGGTTGATGTTGCCATTGTTGATATCACGCTGGCGCCAGGTGACCTGAGCGGCGTGGCCCTGATCGAACATCTGCGCGAGCGCGCGCCGCGCACCCCGCTGCTGGCCTTTGCCGGGCAAGCTTCGGCGGCAGCCATCGCCCACCTGCTGGCTGCTGGCATCAGTGGGTATGTGGGCAAGTCAGAGCCGTTGACCGAGTTGGCCGAAGCTGTGGTCAGGGTGTCGCAGGGGCTGTATCGGGTTCCAGTGGCATGCAGGCAGAGGCCAGGGCAGGAGCCGCTCAGCCGGAATGAGCGCGAGGTGCTGCGGCTGCTGCTTGCCGGACTGACCGTGTCCGAGATCGCGCAACGCCGGCACCGCAGCGTCAAGACGGTAAGCACGCAGAAGGTCGCTGCGCTGCGCAAGCTGGGGCTGCGCAACGACGCGGAAATCTACTCCCTGCGCCGCCAGTTGGAGGCGCTATGAGCGGCAGGTTGGCCGTCTGCTTCTGCATTGCCATCGCAACGGTGCTTGGGCTGCTCCCCCGCACCCGCGCGGACGAGACGCAAACTGGGGCATGGGCGCAGGGGCAGCAGGTCAGGGTTGCGACTTATCCGACCCTGCATCCCCTGCCGGATGCGCCCGGAAGCCGCCCGGCGTTGCCCACCATTGCACACGGATACGCCGAGCTGGTGGCGCACCATGCCGGGCTGGCGTTCATCGAAGCGCGCTTCGGGAGCCTGCAGCAGGCACTTGCCGCAGTGTGCGCAGGCGATGCCGACTTGATCCTTGTCCAGGGGGGCGCGGACGACCACCCCACCCCGTGCCCGATGCAGACCAGCCATCGCGGCTTTCCCGGTGCAGCTACAACGCTTGCCGGGCTTCGATGGAAACGTCTGCCGCGGGATGTGGGCCAATTGCATACGGTTTCGCTGGTCGCGATCGAGGGTGATGCCTACCCCGCATGGTTGGCAGAACAGGCGACCTCGATCCAGGTGTTGCCGGTGCCCAATGTGTACGCGGCATTGGCCGCCGTCGAAGCCGGCGCGGCGGACGCCGCCATTGGCATGGATGCTTCGCTGCGACCCATTGCCCGCCGTCATTTTGGCGGCAGCCTGAAGCTGCAGAAGATTCGCTCCGGCTTCCCCGAGCAGTTGCATCTGCTGGTGCGGCACGGTAATCGACCGTTGTTGGCGCACATTGAACACGCGCTGGACAGGATCACCATGGAGGAGCATGCGACGTTGGGCCATCGCTGGGCGGTGCAGACCCTGCCCTCTTCGCTGGCCGATGCGCTTGAAAGGATCGGGGCGCGCGCCGCACCGTGGCTGCTGCCGTTTGCCGCATTGGCGCTGGCGGTGGTGCTACTGCGTCGTCATCTGCTGGCGGCGTGGCATCGCCGCTCGCGCTCACATGCGCAGGCGGTCGGCATGCTCAGTCACGAAGTGCGCAACTCTGCGCAACTGATGCTCTCTTCGCTGGATCTGCTGCGCCAGCTCAGCCTGCCGGGGGCGGCCCGCGAGCTGGTTGCTGCGGCCAATCGCGCTGGCCTGGACCTGCGCACCCGGCTCACCCGCGCGCTCGACTTCTCGCGTTTGGCTACGGGTCATTTCACCCCCACCCTCGCGCCCTGCAATGTGGTTGCGGTGTGCGAGCAGGCATTGCAGGCAATGGAGCCTGCAGCACGCGGCAAAGGGCTCAACCTGCAGCTGCAGGTCCAGCCATCGATGCCAGGCCTGTTGCTGGACCCGCACTGCTTGCGGCAATTGCTGGACAACCTGCTCGGCAATGCCGTGAAGTTCACCGAGCGGGGTGGCATAGAAGTGCGCATTGAGCTGGAGCGCGGCACGGACGCCGTTCATGTGTTGCTGGACGTGATCGACAGCGGCATAGGCATTGCGCCGGCGCAGATGAAGGTGCTGTTTCAGCCATTCCAAGCCAGCACTGAAGGCCAGGCGCGCGGTGGCAGCGGGCTTGGGCTGTCAATCTGCAGCGAGCTGGCGCGCTCCATGGGGGGCGCGCTGGTCGCGCACAGCGTGCACGGCCGCGGCAGTCGCTTCAGCCTGCGCCTGCCAACCCGCGTGGTCGACCTGCCGAACGAGGCCGACGCGCCCTGCGCGCCACCCCTCGGTGAGCCCGTCCTGGCAGGCACGGATATCCTGCTGGTGGAGGATCATGCGCTGTCGCGACGTGCGATGGCGGCACAGTTGCGCCAGCGCGGCGCCGCGGTTCGGGAGGCCTCCAGCGCGGAGCAGGCACTGCTGCACCAGCGCGCCTCGCCGCATGCGGTGGTGCTGCTGGATATCGAGCTCGGCCAAAGCAGTGGCTATGAGTTGGCGCCTCAATTGAGGAGCGCCGGGGATGCACATGCCGCGGATGTATTGATCTTCGCGTTGTCGGCACATACCGGGCCGGCGCACCAGCAGCGCTGCCGACGCGCCGGATTCGACGCGGTGCTGAGCAAGCCCCTGCGCATGGAGGCACTGCTGCAGGTACTGGGTCGCGCACCCGTGGACGCGGGCGGGGTCTCGGGCGTGGATGCCGGGTGGCAGCAGGCGCTGCAGCAGGACCTGCTGCACGAGCTCGCTGCCGTGAACCGGGCGCTCCGCGATCGCGATGCCACGGCGCTGGCCCATCATGCGCACCGCCTGCACGGCGCGCTGCAGATGCAGGGTCGGCAGGTATTGGCGGATGCGGCGGCCGAGCTTGCGGGGTTGGGGCGGCTAGCGGAGCCGGACTGGCATGCTGCGGGGCAACTCGCCGCGCAGCTACGGGCGCTGCACGACCCCGGGGACCCCGAGGCCGTGCAGGCGCCTTGAATCAGGCGGCGCGCGCGACCTGGCGGCGGGTCAGGTCGTTGAAGCGACCCAGCGACATCAGGTGCTGATGGATCAGCGCCAGCCACCCGTTGCGGTGCCACTCAACCACGGTCGCTTCCGGCAGCGCGACGAACTTTTCGACGTCCACGACGTGGAAGCCATTGAGGTTGAACTCACGACCGTCGGGCAGGCGCACATTGGCATTGCGCTCCACCAGCAGATCATTGTCCACCAGCGCCTTGGAGAAGGCCTGGGTCTGATCGTGTTCGCGGGTGAACTGGCCGCAGAAATCCAGCGCCTGCTGCACCAGGTCGGTCGCCTTGCCGTCGGCGAACAGCGGCTGGCCTTCCTCGCCGCCACGCGCAATGCGCGGGCTGTCTTCATCGATGCCCAGCAGGAAGTCGTTGCCTTCGCCGGTGTCGATGAAGATGAAGGGGTGGCGGCGCAGATACGCCGGAATGTACGCTTCTTCCGCCCATGCCCCATCGGTGATGAACAGGTTGTCGGTGGTGAGGCCCACGGCAGCCATCGGCACTGCGGTCGGGCCAGCGAACAGGATCGGGAAGTGGTGCAGCGCCAGCGAGAACTCGCCCAGCACCAGCGGGATGGAGTTGCTGCTCGCTGCGAATTCGAGCTTGCCCGGCAGGATGCGCACGTCGGCATGCTTGTCGGCCTGCAGCGGCACCGGACGGGTGTAGAACAGGGGCGCGTTGCTCGGTGCAGCTTCAGTGGTGGTGTCGCTGGTAGTGGTCATCGTAAAACCATGTCGATCATGCGCGCCTGCCATCCCGGGCGCGCCAGCGGGAACAACCTGAACCCCGCATTATCAACAAGGAGGGTGGCCACGGCCACCCCGACCACGAATTATTTCAGCTGCAGCGGGTAGCGCTGCCACAGCACATGCACCAGGAAGCCGGCCAGTTCGGTGTCGCGTGCGCTGACCGCCGCGCGGATCTTGTCCAGCAGCACCATGTCGCTGCACGAACGCACATCGGCGTGGTTGGCCTGCCCTGCCCTGCGCGCGCGGTAGCGCGCCGCCCGCTGTGCATCGCTCATGGCGTACCCGAACTTGGGCGGCCGACCGCGCTTGCGCGGCAGGGTCAACTCCAGGGTTCCGGGGTCATTGTCATCACGCATGGCGGGTGCGGTCGGCGGCAAATCAACAGGGGGTGCGCAATTTATCGTGAGGCATCACTTTAATCCAGCTTTTTCTTTGGTTTTGTTGCGATGCAGCGAGCAAGTGGACGCACCCACGCCATGCGAGGATGTTCCGCCCATACCCGGGTCGGGCATCCAACAAAAAAAGGGAGCCCGCGAACGAGCTCCCCTGCCTTGCCTGCTATGCCGCGCGCACCGGCTCGTAACCGTGCAGGTGCGCTTCGCTGCTGGCGCGCCCCTGGCTGAGCGAGCGCAGTGCGGTGGTGTAGCCCACCAGGCCGGCCAGCGGCGCAAACCCGCTGACCTCCGCGCGACCGTCCTGGTCGTCGATGCGGGCAATGCGCCCGTGGCGGCGATTCAGATCGCCCACCACGTCACCCACTGCAGCAGACGGCGCGTGCACCGTCACTTCCATCACCGGCTCCAGCACCTGGGTACCCGTGCCGGCCAGGGCCGCGCGCACCGCTTCCAGCCCGGCGCGATGGAAAGCCAGTTCCGAGGAATCCTTGGCGTGGGTCTCACCATCGACCAGGGTCACCTCGACACCGACCACCGGGTAGCCATGCGGGCCATCAGACAGCGCCGCGCGCACACCCTTCTCCACCGCCGCGATGAAGCCGCGGGGCACCACGCCACCAACGATGCGGTCGTTGAAGACGACCTCACCATCCTCGCGCGGCGCCACATCCAGCACCACGTGGGCGAACTGACCCTGCCCGCCATTCTGCTTGGACACCCGCCCCACCACACCCGACACAGGCCGCACGGGTGTTTCCTGGTAGGCCACGCGGGGCGATCCCACGCCCACGTCCACCTTCCATTCGCTGCGCAGGCGCTCGACCATCACTTCCAGGTGCAATTCGCCCATCCCCCAGACCAGGGTTTCACCACTGTCGCGATCCGTTTCCACCCGGAACGACGGGTCTTCCTGGGCCAGGCTGGCCAGGCCCTGCGCGATGCGGATCAGGTCCGTCGCCCGCGCCGGGCTCAACCGCCATGCCAGTACCGGTGCTTGCGCCTGGATGTTTTCCAGTTGCAGCGGTTGCGCCCGGCTGCTCAGCGTTTCACCGCTGACGGCATCCTTCCAGCCCAGCACCGCCACGATGTCGCCGGCCACCGCCTGTTCGATGTCGTGGGTCTGGTCGGCCTGCACCCGTACCAGGCGGCTGACGCGCCGCCCCTGCATATGCTGCGAACTGGCCACGGCATCGCCCACCTTCAAGGTGCCCGAGTACAGCCGCACGAAGCTGAGCGCACCGTGCTGCTGGTGGGTGATCTTGAACAACAGGCCCGCCAGCGGGCCGCCCGGATCCGGCGGCAGCGCGATGTCACCGTGCTCGCTTGCGGCGGTCACGGCAGGGCGATCCAGCGGCGACGGCAGGTAATCGACCACCGCATCCAGCAGCGTTTCGATGCCCTTGTCCTTGAACGCCGCACCGGCCAGCACCGGCACGCCGGCACCGGTCAGGGTGGCCCGGCGCAGCGCGGCACGCAGTTGGTCGGCGTCGATCTCACGCCCTTCCAGCCACGCATCGGCCAGCGCTTCGTCATGGTCGGCCACCGCCTCGATCAACGCCTGGCGATGCGCCTGCCATTGCGTGCGTGCGGCATCGTCCCATGCCGACACCATGGTCGTGCCATCGTCGTGCCACTGCAGCACCCGTTCCTCCACCAGGTCCACCCAGCCGTTGAACGCGCTTTCGCTGCCCAGCGGCACACCCAGCGCCCACGGCCGCGCCTGCAGCTTGTCCTGCATCTGCTCAAGCACACGCCCGAAGTCGGCGCCCACGCGGTCCATCTTGTTCACGAAAGCAATGGACGGCACACCATGCCGGCGCGCCTGGCGCCACACGGTTTCCGACTGCGGCTGCACGCCATCCACGGCCGAGAACACGGCCACGGCGCCGTCGAGCACGCGCAGTGAACGTTCCACTTCAATGGCGAAGTCGATGTGGCCGGGGGTGTCGATCAGCGTCAGCCGGTGCGGCGGCAGATCACGCGGCGCCCATTGCGCCTGCACGGCCGCTGCGCCGATGGTGATGCCACGCTCGCGCTCAATGGCCGAAAAGTCGGTGGTCGCATTGCCGTCGTGCACTTCGCCGACGCGATGGATCTCGCCGCTTTTCCACAGCAGGCGTTCGGTCAACGTGGTCTTGCCGGCGTCGATGTGGGCAATGATGCCCAGGTTGCGGCGACGGGAAAGGGTCTGGGTGTTCATGAGATAGGTTCCTGCAAAGCCAACTTCAGGGGCCGCACGCCCCGGTTGGCGACAGGGCGTGCGGCTAGCGTTCGGTCTCGGCGATCTGGTGCATGGCACGTTCTCCTTGCGGTGGGCCGGCGCGGCCGGCAGCGTTCAAAAGCGGGATGGCAGAAACGAAAAGAGCGCCCCGAAGGGCGCTCTGTGGATGGTCCAGCGACGGCCGCATCAGCGGCGTCGTGGCACTCCAGGCAGACACGCCCGTTCCGCGCTTGCGCGGGTCAGGGTGGAAAACTTCAGGAGCGGCATCCGGTTCATGGTGCGCATTCTAGACCTGTGATTCCTGCGTGCAAGTGGCAATTGCACGCATGGATGGAACGATGAGACCTGGTGGGGCCAGAGCCTTCCGCTGCGCGCAAGGATCCGACCCCGGGGCGGCCAAGGGGTCGGATCCCTTGGCGCAGCCAAGGGCTCTGACCCCAGCAACAGCCGATCACTCGCAGCCGTTGATCCGCCGCGCTTCGCCCACGTTGGCAGCGCTGTCACCGGTCACCGACACCCAGCCCTTCAGCGAATACGCGGGGTCCACTTCGCCACGGCGCGGCGTGGTGTGGAAGGTGACTTCGGTCCAGCTGCCGACGGCGCCCAGCTCACTCAGGCGTGCGTCCTGGTCTTCGTCCGTGCTGAAGATGTCGCCGGGCTTGGAGCGCTTGGCCGTGTTCACCGTGGCGGTCTTGAGCGCACGCACGCGCAGCGCGCCGTTGGGCAGGCGCTGGCTGATCACGTCGTAGCGCTCGGTGCCATACGCCCACGGGCGTTCCGCCTGGCTGCGCACCTCGCTGCCGTCGTCGGCTACGGCCACCGAGCCATCCACCAACTCGGCAATGGCCGCATAGCTGGTGTAGCCCGCCATCATCGCTTGTGCGCCGATCATCTGCCGCTGCTCCAGTGGCAGTTCGCTGGCAGCGGGCTTCATGCCCGGCAGCTTCAGATAGGCGGACTTCTTGCATAGCACCAGCACCTGCTGATCTGCCCACGCCATCATCATCTCGCCGCCCGCGTAGTAGTGCGTGGTGAACAGGTCTGGCGTGGCACCGTTGCCCTTGGCGCTGCGCGTTTCGATCGAGGCGGCCTGATCGGCCGCCTTGCTCAACGACACCGAGGTAGTGCCGGCGGCATGTGCGGCGTACACCGAAGCCACCAGCGAAGCGGCAAGCGCCGTGCGCGCGAACGGGGATTTCATGGGGTCATTCCGTTGAAGAAATACGAACCACCCATGGTACGTCGCGACGCAAGCGGAAGCTTTGCGGCTTGGGGTCAGAGCCTTTCGCTGGGCGAAAGGATCTGACCCCGTGGACTCAGGTCACCACGACCAGCGGGACACCACGCTTCGGGTGCTGCAGCACCACCACCTCCTGTTGGTACACGCGCTGCAGGTTCGCCTCGGTAAGCACCTGCGCAGGCGTGCCGTCAGCGGCCACCTTGCCCTGCTCCAGCAGCACGATGCGATCGGCGTAACCGGCGGCAAGGTTCAGATCGTGCAGCACCACGATCACGCACGCGCCGGCTTCGGCGCAGGCGCGCACGCTGCGCAGTGTGCGCTCCTGGTGGCGCAGGTCGAGCGCTGCGGTGGGTTCGTCCAACAGCAGCAGCGGCGTATCCTGCGCCAGCACGCGGGCGAAGGTGGTACGTGCCGACTCGCCACCGGATAACTGCTGCACTTCGCGCAGGCGCAGCGCCTGCAGTTCGGCCGCATCGATGGAGGCCTCCACCCGCGCATCGTCCACGGCCGGATCCGGCGGATGCGGCAGGCGCCCCATCGCTACCACTTCCTCCACGCTGAAGGCGAACCGCACACCATGTTCCTGCGGCATCACCGCGCGCTCGCGCGCCAGCGGACCGGCCTTGTACGCACGCAGCGGGCGGCCCTTCAATGCGACGTCGCCTGCATCGGCATGCAGGTCCCCGGCGGCCACCGCCAACAAGGTGGATTTGCCGGCACCATTGGGGCCCACCAGCGCCGTCACCGTGCCCGGCGCAAAGTCCAGGCTGATGCCGTGCAGGATCTCGCGCTGCTGGCGGCGCACCACCACGTCGCGCAGGTGCAGCAGGGCGCTCATGCCGCCACCTTGCGACGTTGCTGGAGCACCAGCCACAGGAAGAACGGCGCACCCAGCGCCGCCGAGAACAGGCCCAGCGGAATCTCCGCCGGCGGGTCCAGCGTACGCGCGGCGGTGTCGGCCACCACGATCAACAGCGCACCCAGCAGGCCGGACACCGGCAGCAGCCAACGGTGCCCCGGTCCGACCAGCAGCCGCGCCACATGCGGCACCACCAGGCCCACGAAGCTGATCGATCCGGCAAACGCGACCGCCGCGCCCACCAGCAATGCACTGAAGGCCACCAGGCGACGGCGCGTGCGCGCCACGTCCAGGCCCAGGTGCTGTGCCTGGCGCTCACCCAGTGCCAGCATGTCCAACGGCGTGGCCAGGCGCAGCAGCGCGAACACGCCGATGGCGAACAGCGGCAGCACCGCTGCCACGTCCGACCAGTTGGCGCGCGCCAGCGAACCCATCTGCCAGAACACCAGCGACTGCAGTTCGCTTTCGCTGGCGATGTAGGTCAGGAAGCCGATCAACGCCGAACAGAACGCGGCCATGGCAATGCCCACCAGAAGCAGCGTGGCATTGCCGGTGCCCTTGCCGGGCCGCGCCAGCGCATAGGTCAGGCCGATGGCCGCGGCGCCACCGCCGAAGGCCGCCACGGGCACCAGCCAGCCCGCGGCCCCGGCCGCGCCCAGCACGATGGCCGCCACGGCGCCCAGCGCCGCCCCCTGGCTGACACCGACGATGCCAGGATCTGCCAGCGGGTTGCCGAACAGTCCCTGCAGGCTGGCACCGGCCATGGCCAGTGCAGCACCCACCATCGCGCCCAACAGGGCGCGCGGAATGCGTAGCTGCCACACCACCGCCAGGTCGCGGCTGCTGACCGCCTGCGGATCGACCAGGCCCAACTTCACCGCCAGCGCCTGCAGCACCTCCAGCGGCGGCAGGCGCAGCGGGCCCACGGCGAACGACGCCAGCACTGCCCCCAGCAGCGCCAGCAACGCGACCAGCAACATCACCCGCCCGCGACGGCGGCGCCGATCCGCAGGGCTCATGCCGGCGGCAGCGCCGCGAAGGCCTTGGCCAGCGCCAGCGCGCCCGCACCCGAGCCCACGCTGGTGTACTTCAGCTGCACATCCGGCAGCACCCAGACCCGGTTGGCCGCACCGGCCGGCGTCTGCTTCAGCGTCGGGTAGGCCTTCCACAGGCCATCGGCACCGCCGAACTGCTGCAGGTCGTGTTCAGTCACCAGAATCACCTCCGGCGCCGCGGCAACCACACCCTCGTTGCTCAGCTGCGAATAGTTCTTCACCCCCGCCTCGGTGCCGATGTTCACGCCACCGGCCAGCGCGATCAGCTGCGCCGAAGCGCTGTCGGCGCCCGCCACGGTGGGCAGGCCGCCGGCACCGGTCGCCGACACGTGGATCACGCGGGGCGTAAGGGCCAGGGCCTTGCCGATGGCGGCGGCCTCGTCCAGCTGGCGCTGCACTTGGGTGGCCAGGGTCTGGCCAGCATCAGCCAGGCCGATCGCAGCCGCGATCTTGCGCACCTTGTCCGGCGCCGGCTGCAGGTCGTCCACCACCACGGCCGGCTCGCCCACCTCACGCAGCTTTTTCGACAACTCCGTGTGGCGGCGCAGGCTGTTGCCCAGGAACAGCGAGCCCTGCAGGCTCAACACACCTTCCACGCCGGTAGTGCGGTTGAACAGGAACTGATGCGGCGCTGCCAGGCCGGCCTGGGTGGTGGTGTTGGTGGGCGCGGCAAACACCTGCTTGCCCGCGCCCAGCGCTTCCAGCACCGCAATGACATCGTCGCCACCGGCAATGATCCGGCTGGCATCCTTCACCTCTACCCGGGCACCGTCGTCACTGGCTACCGTGGTCGGCAGCGACGCCTTCAGGTCCTGCAGGGCCGGCACATCCACGCCGGCCACACGCTGCCAGCCGTCCGGCAGTGCCGCTTCATTCGCGGTGGGCGCAGCTGCCGGCGCAGCGGCATCTGTCGCGGCGGGCGGCGCGCTGCCACCGCAGGCGGCCAACACCAGCGAAACGGCCAACGGAAGCGCACACAGGCGCAGGTGGGAAGCGAAGTTCATGCAGATTCTCCTTGCTGGCCGGGCGAAGGCACTGCCCTCGCCCGGCACGGGGGTTACGGCTGGCGCAGGCTGATGCGGGTGATGCGGTCACCCTTGGGGTCTTCGGCGCCACGCGACTTGTTCACGGCAAACACGTTGCCCTTGCCATCGGCGCGCACGTGGTTGGGCAGCGTGCCGCCATCCAGGTTGCCGACAACCTTGCCATCACGGTTGACCGCGGTAACCGTACCGGCACCGCGATTGGTGACGTAAGCCAGGCCGCTCTTGTCATCGAACGCAACGTTCAGCGCACCGGCGCCGACCGGCACATCGTGCACGACCTTGCCGCTGGCCACATCGACGATCAGCAGGTTGTCGGTGCCCTGCGAAGCCACGTACAGGCGGTTCTGCTGCGCATCGAAGGCCACGCCAGAGGCGCTGATCGAATTGCCCAGGTCGATTACCTTGTCCACCTTGCCACTGGCCACGTCGATCACCGCCGCTTCCGGGGTGCCGATGCTGACGGTGAACAGCTTGCCGGCCTTTTCATCCAGCACCAGGCTCATCGGGGTGAACTTGCCTTCGTCCACGCCCGATTCCAGGGTGATCGATTCCAGCGGCTTCAGGGTCTTGGCATCGAACACCGACAGGTGGTCTTCGCCGGTAGCCGAAGCGAACACCTTGCCGTGGGTGCCATCGACCACCACGTCACGTGCGTGCGGCACGGCATCGACCGGGAACTGATGGACCAGCGACAGGTCCTTCTGGCGGTACACGGCCACGGTGTTCTGGCGGGTGTTGGTGACCCACACGTTGCCGTTGGTGTCGTCCACGCCAACGCCGTACACCGCGTAGACGGCGCCGTTGGTACTGCCCGGCACCTGCGCCGGGGTGATCGCCTTGGTCACCTTCAGGCTCTTGGGGTCCAGCTTCAGCAGCTGCGACTGGGTGACCGGCGGGCGGCCCACGGCCGAGGTGACGAACACCGCATTGCTGGCGGCGCTGTAGGCGGACTGGTACAGGCCCGGCACCAGCTTGTTGGACTGGGTGGTGAACTGCTGCTGGCCCGACAGCGGCAGCTGCGGCGAGATGCGCAGTTTAAGCACGGTGGCGGCCGCCGGCTGGCTGGCGCGTACCACCACCGGATGGGTGCCCGGCACCGCATCGGCCGGAATGGCCAGCTGGGTCTTGAAGTTGCCATCGGCATCGACCACCACCGGCTGGCTGTTCAGCACGGTATCGCCGCGCACCAGGCTGATCTGCTGGCCGGGCACGAAGCCGCGACCGGTGACATCAGCAGTGCTGCCCGGCACCACGTTCTCGCCACGCGAGACTACCTGGCCCTTGAAGGTGGCATTGGCCGGCTGGTCGAACACCGGCTGCGCCGATGCGGTAACGGCCAGCAACAGGCCGGCGGCCAGGGAAGAAAGACGGAGGGGCGAACGGGACGACATGGAAGGCTCCTTGCACACGTAGGCCGCGCCGCGTGGCGCGGGATTCATCGGTTGCCTGGGCCGCTGCACATCGACAGCCAAGCCTGGGTAGTGGGGTCGCACGGGTTGGCCGTGCGGGGTTGTCATTCGGTAGCGTTGGCGGCGGCCGGCGCCTTGCCGTCCGCTTCGCTGCGATCGGCCACGCCGTAGAGTTCATGCAGAGCGGCATGGAACGAGGCCGGCAGCATCGGGCCATGGCCCAGCCCCGGGAACTCGCGGTACTGCACCTGCAGCGCCGGCACCTTGGCCAGGCGCGTGGACAGCTGCAGGGCTGCATCCGGGGTGGCACCGCCAATGCGGCGCAGGTGCGCGACCACCCGCGGGTTGTTCATATCGCGCTTGCCGCGGTCACCCACGCGCTCGGCACCGCCCAGCATCAACCAGACCTTGGCCGGCTGGCCGTGCACGTTCTGCACGAACTGCTGCTCCGGGTCGCCCAGCGCGGCGCCCTGCGCCCACCACAGCGACGGACTGGCGGCCAGGAAGTACTGGAAAGCCGCCGGCCGGGTGTACAGCGTGTTGAGCACGAACAGCCCGCCCAGCGAGTGACCCCACAGCGCCTGCTGCTGCGGATCGATATTTGCGCGGCGCTCGACCTCGGGCTTGATGCGGCGTTCGATCACATCCAGGAACGCGGCCGCGCCGCCACCGGTGGCCTGGGTGGTGCCGGCCTCGTCGTCGGCCCGATCGATCCAGGCGGTGTAATCGCGGGTGCGCGACGGCGAATCGATGCGCAGCTCGTTGTCATAACCGATCAGCACCAGCACCGGCGGCGCCTTGCGGGCGGCCAGCTCGTCCAGCAGCGGCTGGTCCAGCACCATCGCCACCGCATTGCCATCGAGCGCGTACAGCACCGGCGCAGGGGTCTTGCCAGTCTTGGCCGGGATCGCCACGTTCACCCGCCAGCGGCGCTGCTGGTCGGGGCTGTCGATCACGAAACGTTCGAACCGGTAGCTGGACGCGGGCTCGTCCAGTACGGTACGGCCCATCAGCTGCTGCGGGTTGCGCTGCTGCGCGTGGGCATAGGGAGCGGCCATCAGGCCCCCCATCATCAGGGCGGCCAGGCAGCCGACGGAGCGTACGGAAAACATCATGGGTGACGGACGCGGCGGGCCGGGCCGCCTCTTCATCAAGGGACCGCAGTCTACAATAAACGCGAATGATTATCACATCGATCAAACGTCACACTGTGTATCGCGCGGGCCAACCAACGCCGCCGGGCATGGCAGAAACTCAGCCGAACTCCGGCGGCACCGGGCCGTAGCGATTCTCCTGCGGCGTGCCTGGCAACAGCGCAAACACCAGGATCACCACGCCGCCACCGGGCACCAGCGCCAGCAGGTACAGCCAGCCGGACTGGTTGCAGTCGTGCAGGCGGCGCACGGTCACGGCAATCAGCGGCACGATGGTGACCAGCCACATCAGGCCGAGCAGCGCCATCAGGCCCATCACGATGGCCGCCAGCGCGCTCTCGTTGGAGTGCATGATGATGGCCAGCACGCCGGCCAGCAGGGATACGGCTGCGGTCGCCAACAGGAGGAACAACTGGAACATCCAGTACTCGCGGCGGTTGGCGCGACCCTCGAACTGGGCGTAGCGCTTCAACGGCAGAATCAGCTGTTCCATGGTATCGGTCCTTGATCAAGAAGCCGCGCAGTGTGCCAAATGCTGGCAGACGCGACAAACGCGGCGGCTTTTGTAGAGTCGAGCCATGCTCGACTGGGGTGCGAAAGCAGTCGAGCGCGCTGTTAAAGGCGGGATGGAAAGCATTGCCACGCGAGTACTCCCAATCCACCTTACTGGGCTTCCCCGAGGTCAACTGTGGCCAAGGGTGGCAGGCGGTCTGCTCATCCGGCTTCCGTAAAGGCGAGCAGGAGTTATTTCTCTGGCTTCATCCCACAGGCACCAACCTGATCCTAATCGGCGCAGATTGACGTATCTGCCACTCTTCGACATGCATCGCGCAATGAGCGCCGACTTCTTTGGGAGTCGAGCATGGCTCGGCTCTAAAGGAGCAGGTCAGCGGCCTTTTGCCGCCCTCGCCGCCTCACGCTCTGCGCGCAGGCGGTCCAGCTTTTCCTTCAACTTGATCTCCAGCCCACGCGGCACCGGGTTGTAGTACACCCGCTCGCCCATCGCATCAGGGAAGCCCGTCTGGTCCAGCGCAATGCCGCCTTCGGCGTCGTGGTCGTACTGATACTCGGCGCCGTAACCCAGCTGCTTCATCAGCTTGGTCGGTGCATTGCGCAGGTGCAGCGGCACTTCTTCGGTGCCGCTCTCGCGCACATCGGCCTTGGCCTGGTTGAAGGCCGCATAGCCGGCGTTCGACTTGGCGGTACTGGCCAGGTACAGCACCAGCTGCGCAAACGCGAGCTCGCCTTCCGGACTGCCCAGCCGCTCGTAGATGTCCCAGGCTTCCAGCGCCATGCTCTGCGCGCGCGGGTCGGCCAGGCCGATATCTTCGATGGCCATGCGGGTCAGGCGCCGCGCCAGGTAGGACGGATCGCAGCCGCCATCGAGCATGCGGGTCAGCCAGTACAGCGCGGCATCGGGGTTGGAGCTGCGCACGGATTTGTGCAGCGCCGAGATCTGGTCGTAGAACTGCTCGCCGCCCTTGTCGAAGCGGCGGGTGCGGTCAGCCAGCACCTGGGTCAGGGTCTGCGGGGTGATGCGACCGCCCTCCCCGCCCGCCAGCTCGGCGGCGATTTCCAGCAGGGTCAGCGCACGCCGCACGTCACCGTCGGCGGCGGTAGCGATTTCCAGCAGCAGCTCGGGGGCGACCTCGATGCGCTCCTCGCCCAGGCCGCGCTCGCGGTCCCCGAGTGCTCGTTCCAGCGCCTCGACAATATCCGTGGGCGACACCGCTTCCAGCACGTGCACGCGGCAGCGCGACAGCAGCGCGGAATTCAGTTCGAACGAAGGATTTTCGGTGGTGGCGCCGACAAACAGGATGGTGCCGCGCTCGATATGCGGCAGGAACGCATCCTGCTGCGCCTTGTTGAAGCGATGCACTTCGTCCACGAACAGCACGGTGCGTCGGCCTTCGGCGAACCGCTGCGCCGCCTCGGCCAGCACCTGGCGCACTTCCGGCAGGCCGGACAGCACGGCGGAGATGGCACGGAATTCGGCGTCGGAGTATTCGGCGAGCAGCAGCGCCAACGTGGTCTTGCCGCAGCCCGGCGGGCCCCACAGGATCATCGAATGCACGCGTCCGGATTCGACCGCACGGCGCAGCGCGCTTTCCGGCGTCAGCAGGCGCTTCTGCCCGACCATTTCGTCGAGGGTGCGCGGGCGCATGCGCTCGGCCAGCGGGCGCAGGTGATCCCGATCAACGCTCAGCAGATCGGGGCCGGGGAAGGAGGTGGAACGATGTCTTGGCACCGGGGCATTGTACCGCGAGAGCGTGCCAACCAAGGTTGGCACCTACCAGAGCGGTTGCCGCCTCAATTGCCGATGACGTCGGTGCCCTTCGGCGGGGTGAAGCTGAAGGTGCCGGCGGCGAAACCGGGGTTGCGCTTCCAGCCGCTGAAGGTGATCACGGTGCGCTGGCCGACGGCATCGGTGATTTCCATCTTGGCCAGGCCCTGGGCGTTGAAGCCCAGTGCGGCGTACTGGAAGCTGGCTTCGGTATCGCGCTTGGGCGACAGCGACAGCCACTGCAGGCCGTCACGCTTGGCCGCTTCTTCGCTCAGGTCGTACTGCTGTTCCAGCAGCGCCGGGTTGATCAGTGCAGTCAGCGGGCTGTTCTGCTCTTCCTTGCCCTGCTCGCGCACGGTAGCCTGCTCCAGGTCCGGCTCGTACATCCAGACCTTCTTGCCGTCGGCCACGATCAGCTGTTCGTGCGGGCGCACGTATTCCCAGCGGAACAGGCGCGGTGCCGACAGCGCAACGCGGCCACTGGTCGATTCCTTCACGTTGCCGCGGCTGTCGAACACCTGCTGGCTGAACTGCCCATCCAGGCCCTTCAGGCCACTGGTGAAGGTCTTCAGGTCATCGCGGGCACCGGCCCAGGCGCTGCCGGCAGCGGCACACGCTACGGCCAGGGTGGTGGTGGCGAGGAAACGACGGAAGCGGATGTTCATGCAGGAATCCTGTGGGCGCACGCGCCAGGAAAGTTGGGAGCCAGTGTGCCCGGGCAAAGATGAATGGGCGATCAGGGCCACATTATGCCGCCCCGTTCGTGCATCGGCGATTCAGCGAGCAGGGTCCGGCAATCTGCCGTACAGGACCTGCCCGCGGAAGCCGCGCCGCACTTCACGGTACAGCGCCCGGAATGCCGGGTAATCCTGTGGCTGGCACAGGGCATCGGCGCCGCGCACGGCATTCTGCTGCAGGCGGTGGTGGACGATCACTTCCTGGTCGTCCCGCGTCCAGTCCACGCGGTAGTCACCTGCCGCATTGCTGAAATGCTGGCTCTGCGGGATGGCGATGATCGGCACGCTGCCCGGAAACTGCAGGCGGTAGGTCTCTTCACGCAGGCTGGCGTTGCAGTAGAACGGCGTCTCATTGGCAGGCGCCGACGCCGTGGCGTACAGCCCACGCACCGATTCACCGCCCGGCGGATCCGGCACGGCCATGCCGCCGGCCACGCTGAAGTCCACATAGTCCTCGGCCTGGAAGGCCATGCGGTAGCCGAACGGATGGGTCAGGTCGACCGGCACGCCCTGCAGCTGCAGCTGGCCGCGCCCGTCGAAACCGGACGCCGCCATGATCGATTCCTCCGCCCGTGCGCGGTTCTGCGCGTTGAGCTGGGCAAACTGCGCGCGCATGCCGATCTCGGCGTTGTCGCCCAACTGGGGGACGGTCTCACCACGCAGGTTGCCCTGCGCATCGAAGGTGAATCGCACATCCATCACCGTGGCGTTGCGCTCCGGGCCGTTCGCCGGCGTGCGCGCCAGGCTGGCCGTGCGCGTGTGCAGCACCGGCGCGCCCAGGTCGCCGTCGGGCAGCTGGCCAAAGCGGGCCCAGGCGCTGGTCGAATCCAGATACAGGTCGAACTCGGGCACGTAGGTGATGGCGTGGTTGAACCGCCCCAGCACCGGAATCTTCGGCAGCGTCGGCCCGCCACCGGCACCGATCAGCACCGGCGAGCTGGCAATGCCCTTGGCCGCCAGCAGTGCTTCCAGGATCGCCACGTGGTCCTTGCAGTCGCCGTAGTGGTTGTCGAGGATGCTCTGCGCGCTGTTGGGCTCCAGCCCGCCATTGCCAAGGTAGACCGCCACGTAGCGGATGTTCTGCGCCACCCAGCGGTACAGCGCATCGGCCTGCGCCTTGCGGTCGCTGATGCCGGCGGTCACTTCGTCGGCCAGCGCCTGGATCTGCGGGGTGACCTGCGCGGCCTCGCCCGCCTTGCGCTGGTAAGCACGCCCCATCTGCGCCCAATCCTTGTAGGTGCTGGCCATGATGTTCGGGCCGAACTCCCACACCGCCGCCGACCAGTTCTGCGCCTGCATCGGCTCGCGCCGCTGGTAGCGCCAGCGCCACTGCGCCTGGCCGTTCTTCACCTGCGGGCGGTCGCTGCCCTGCACGCCCCGGCTGTCCACGTACATGGGCAGGTTGGCCGGCGCGCTCAGGGTCACTTCGGCATCATCGTACTGGGTAAACACATTGAAGGTTTCCCACAGCCCGAAGTAGCCCGGGAAATACGGCGTCAGCTGGGTGCGCCGCACCTGGTAGAGCAGCCGCGTGCCCGGCGCCAGGTTGGGGAACACGATCACCCGCACCTTGCGGTCGGCATACATGGCGGCCGCGGCGCTGGAATAGCTTTCCTGGGTATAGATGCGGTCGGCCGGCACGTCGCGGCGCTGGCCGTCAGCGGTCAGCGTGTAGGCGCTCACCACCTCCAGCGTTTCCATCTTTTCGCTGTAGCTCAGCCGCACCTGGCTGAACTGCTCCACCGCGGCCTTTGTCTTCAACAGGATTTCGTAGGTTTCGGTCTGGATGTTGCCGGCATCGGCGCGCACTTGGTAATCCGCGCGATAGCGCACGAAGCTGAAATTGTTGGCCGCTTCGGCGTCACTGCTGGTGGAAGGCGGCGCCGGCTGCGGTACGCCGGCGTCGGCCAGCACAGGGCCGGCCGCCAGGGTGCAGGCCAGCGCCAGCACGCGGGGAAGAAGTCGATGCATGCGTCGGTTCCTTGGACGTGGTGGCGGTGGCAGGGCTTACTTCGGTGGCGGCGGTGCCAGCACCGTGCGGTCGCCGTTGTGTTCAGGCGCGCTGACCACGCCGGCCGCTTCCATGGCCTCGATCAGGCGGGCCGCGCGGTTGTAACCGATCTTCAGGCGCCGCTGCACACCGGAAATGGAGGCGCGACGGGTTTCGGTCACCACGCGCAGGGCCTCGTCGTACAGCGGGTCGGATTCGTCGCCGGCGGCGCTGGTTTCCGGCAGGCCGGTAGCACCCACCACCACGCCATCACCCAGCGTCTGCACCTCGTCCAGCACGCCGTCGATGTAATCGGCCGGGCCCATCGCCTTCAGGTGCTCGACCACGCGGTGCACTTCATCGTCGGACACGAACGCGCCGTGCACGCGCTCGGGCATGGCCGTGCCCGGCGGCAGGTACAGCATGTCGCCGTGGCCGAGCAGGGTTTCGGCGCCGGACTGGTCCAGGATGGTGCGCGAATCGATCTTCGAGCTGACCTGGAAGGCAATGCGGGTGGGGATGTTGGCCTTGATCAGGCCGGTGATCACGTCCACCGACGGGCGCTGGGTGGCCAGGATCAGGTGGATGCCGGCCGCACGCGCCTTCTGTGCCAGGCGGGCGATCAGCTCTTCCACCTTCTTGCCGACGATCATCATCATGTCGGCGAATTCGTCGATGAAGATGACGATGAACGGCAGCGTTTCCAGCGGGCGCGGCGCCTCGCCCAGTTCCGGGTTGGGCTTGAACAGCGGGTCCATCAACGGCTGGCCGGCGTCCTCGGCGTCCTTCACCTTCTTGTTGAAGCCAGCCAGGTTGCGCACGCCCACTGCGCTCATCAGCTTGTAGCGGCGCTCCATCTCGGCCACGCACCAGCGCAGGCCGTTGGCGGCCTCCTTCATGTCGGTGACCACCGGCGCCAGCAGATGCGGAATGCCCTGGTAGACGCTCAGTTCCAGCATCTTCGGGTCGATCATCAGCATGCGCAGGTCTTTCGGCGAGCCCTTATACAGCAGGCTGAGCACCATGGCGTTGACCGCCACCGACTTGCCCGAGCCGGTGGTACCGGCCACCAGCAGGTGCGGCATGCGCGCCAGGTCGGCTACGGTCGGCCGGCCGGCAATGTCCTTGCCCAGCGCCAGGGTCAGCACGCTGGCCGCCTTGTCGTATTCCTTCGAGCGCAGCAGCTCGGACAGGAAGATCATTTCGCGGGTGACGTTGGGGATTTCCAGGCCGATCACCGACTTGCCCGGAATCACATCGACCACGCGCACCGACTTCACCGACAGGCCGCGGGCGATGTCCTTGTCCAGCGAGCTGATCTGGCTGACCTTGATGCCCGGCGCCGGCTCGATCTCGAAGCGGGTGATGACCGGGCCGGGATAGGCGCCGACCACCTGCGCATCGATGCGGAAGTCCTTCAGCTTGAACTCGATCTGCCGCGACAGGGTTTCCAGCGTTTCCTCGTCGTAGCCCTTGGGCTGCGGCTTGGGATCGTCCAGCAGGGCCAGCGGCGGCAGGTCCGAGCCGTCACCATTGACGCCGCGGAACATCGGAATCTGGTTGTCGCGCTTGGCCCGGTCACTTTTCTCGATCACCGGTTCCGGGCGCGGCTCGATCTTTACCGGCTCGCGCTTGGCACGCACTTCGGCATCGGCCTTGCGCACTTCCTGGCGCTCTTCACGCAGGGCGCGGGTCTGCTTCCATTCGGTCGCCTGCTCCCTCTTGCGTTCCAGCAGCGGCGCCAGTGACATCACGCCACGGCCGATCTTTTCCATGACCGCAAACCAGGACAACCCCGTGGCCAGGGTGATCGAGGCCAACAGCAGCACCAGCACGAACAGATTGGCGCCCAGCGCACCGAAGCCCACGGCGAGCGAATTGCCCACCAGCTTGCCCAGGATGCCGCCGGCACTGGAGACATCGCCACTGAACAGGCGTACATGGAGGAAACCGGTACCGGCAATCAGGAAGCCGACCAGGCCGACCAGGCGCAAGGCAGGGTCCAGATCGTTCTCGCCCTTGGCCTCGCGCTTGAGCCCGAACATGGCGATCCAGGACAACGCGCCCAGCACCACCGGCAGCAGGAAGGCAATGTAGCCAAACAGCTGCAGCAGCACGTCTGCAATCCAGGCGCCGGCACGGCCGCCCATGTTGTGCACGGGGGCCACCACACTGCCGGTATGCGACCAACCGGGATCGCTGGCTGAATACGTAAAGAGACTGGCGGCCAGGTAAAGCAGCGCCGGCGCGATTGCGATCAGCCCCAGGTCACGCCACAGGCGCTGGCGCCGTGGATTGTCGGTCGTTGCCGCGGCCGCCGTGCGACGCGACGCCTTGCTGTCGTCGGACTTGGAGCGTTCGGGCACCTGCTTCGCCACCTTAGACCATACCTTTGGAATGCGCTGTTAGTGTTTGATAATAAACGAGACGGCGTCAGTTTTCAGTCACTGCAGCCGAAAGGGCGTCAGAACGGCGGTCATTCACCCGTGGGCGACCGCGTTCTGTACATCGGCTTGAATCGCCCTGCCCCAGCCGCCACTCTATGACCAGCCAAGGTTGCCGCGCAAACCGTGCCGCGCCTTGTCCCATCTACCTTTTCGCGAGTCTACATGAGCACCAGCCTGCCCTCCCGCCATCAGCGCCTCGTCATCCTCGGTTCCGGCCCGGCCGGTTGGACCGCCGCGGTCTATGCCGCCCGCGCCAACCTGAAGCCGGTGGTCATCACCGGCCTGCAGCAGGGCGGCCAGCTGATGACCACCACCGAAGTAGACAACTGGCCGGGCGACGCCCACGGCCTGATGGGTCCGGACCTGATGGCACGCATGCAGGCCCACGCCGAGCGCTTCGAGACCGAGGTCATTTTCGACCACATCCACACAGCCGACCTGTCGCAGCGCCCGTTCAAGCTGATCGGTGACAGCCACGAGTACACCTGCGATGCGCTGATCATCTCCACCGGCGCGACCGCCAAGTACCTGGGCATTCCGACCGAGGAAACCTTCAAGGGCCGCGGCGTGTCCGCCTGCGCCACCTGCGACGGCTTCTTCTACCGCGACCAGGACGTGGTGGTGGTTGGCGGCGGCAACACCGCCGTGGAAGAGGCCCTGTACCTGTCCAACATCGCCCGCAAGGTCTACCTGGTCCACCGCCGCGACACCCTGAAGGCGGAAAAGATCATGCAGGACAAGCTGTTCGCCAAGGTCGCCGCCGGCAAGATCGAGACCGTCTGGCACCACCAGGTGGAAGAAGTGCTGGGCAACGACGCCGGCGTGACCGGTGTGCGCGTGAAGTCGACCCTGGACGGCAGTACCCGCGACATCGAGGCCCACGGCTTCTTCGTGGCCATCGGCCACCACCCGAACACCCAGCTGTTCGACGGCCAGCTGGCCATGAACAACGGCTACCTGGAAATCCGCTCGGGCCTGGGCGGCAACGCCACCCAGACCTCGGTGGAAGGCGTGTTCGCCGCTGGCGACGTGGCCGACCAGCACTACCGCCAGGCGATCACCTCGGCCGGCTTCGGCTGCATGGCCGCACTGGATGCAGAGCGATACCTGGACGCACAGGGCAAGGCCAGCTGACCGGCCAGGTGTAGAGTCGAGCCATGCTCGACCAAGGAAAACGGGCGCGAAAGCGCCCGTTTTTTTAACCTGCAGTCGCAGCATCAACCCCGGCCGGGACACCGGGACTTGCGACTGCACCACCCGGGCCGCGGACGCACTGAACCCAGTGGCGTACCGGCGGAGACTTGACGCCATCATCGTCGACCACCTGAGTGTTCCAGAAGATGGGCGCGCTTCCCGCGTTCTCGCATCGCAAAGTGACTTGGCTTGGTTTCGCATCCGGGGACTCAATACGAACCCTTCCATCGGTACAGGTCCAGTTTGGCGGACAGCCAACGTTTGTGGTGACCAGTTCGATCGGATATTGAGGGTAGCCTTCAAATACGACATCGACCTGCTGCGAGCCCCCTGCTGAAAGGTGAATGCCGTCGATTGGCTGGGCCTTGAGCGGGACGCAGCCCTTTCCTTGGCGGAACAGCCGATAGCCCTTTTCAACGCCTTTCATGGACGCTGTACGGAAGGCGGGATCCTGCAGGGCTGCGGCGTCCTCGGGATTCGTATGGAAGCCCATTTCGACTATCACCGATGGCATTCTGGACAGGCGATTCTCGCCCTTGTCCTCCTGGAACGGCTCTTCAACCACAGGAAACTCGCCGTATCCCTCTGAGCTTTGTATCAACTCCCTCATGTAGCACAGGACGTTACGCCCCAGAAGCAAATCGTCCCCTCGGCCAGGCTAGACAACGGCACGCGTGCCTGAGACCGCAGCATTGTCCACCCCATTGGTGTGAAGATGGAATGCCACGTCTGCGCCCAAGTGATTTGCCAGGAGCGGACGACTGTTGATGTCCTCATCGTAATCCCTACGGGGATAGATGCGATCACCCTTCGAGTTCCAGATGTCCGGATTCTCCGTGAGCCTTTCCTTGATTGCGTACCGCGCAGCCATTTGCCACCACGGCTGCATGGCTTCTGGATGCTGAATTTCGGTGAGGAGCGACCTTGGGCGGGTCGTCGCTATACTCGGCCCGCGCCGTGCAAGCCACATCTGTAGTTCATCGGCATACCCCGGAGTGATGAGGTCCTCCTGAACGCCGTTATACGCGTCGCGCTGCAGCACCCATCTCTTCCAGCCATGATGGTAGTAATAGCCGTGGGATGCCGATACGAAGGCATGACCATTTCGCGATCTTGCGTCGCGCGCTTTACGAGCATCTTCATCCTCCTGCCTTACTTCAGGGAAATACGCCTCCAACCCGCGACCGTCGTAACGGAATGCTATTCCCTTTACTGATGCGGCCTTTTGCGCGATATGAGTCAATTCATGACGGAAAGCGTCGTGCTGATCTTCGAAGCTGGCGCCGTAGTCGTTCGGCAGCATCCCCGGGCCAAAGTGTACCTGGACTACCCCCACGCTGAAGTCGAAGACAACCCGCACGCGAATGTCCATTGACTGTCCCTCGAGACGATCCATCCGATCCAGAATTTCCTGTGCACGCAGGGTCAATAGGCCGTCAAGCTGTGCATCGCTCTGCACCGCGCCTGTCGTCGCAGTGCGTGAGCCGGCTATCGAACTCGCTGTTGGCACCGCACCTTTTCCGGCCTCGGACGCACGGATGACCGACGCAAAGGTCAGCCCAATGGCAATTGCCAGCACTGCCAGTCTCGTTACCTTCATTTTCTGGTACTCCCTGTAGTTGAGCGCGGACCGCTCATGCGGCCTACGCACACCTTGCTCCGCTGCAGGCATGGAATCCTCCGAGCAGAGAGAAATTCAACTTTCCTCACTCGGCAGCGAGGGTCGACCCGACCAATTCCGTCAATATCACTCGTACTTCGCTTGGCTTACCCTTCCCTCCCATGCCCTCCTCCCGCTTCCTGACCTCCCTGCAGGCCATTCCCGCCACCGATTGGGATGCACTGCACGACGGTCGCAACCCCTTCGTCAGCCATGCCTTCCTGTCCGGACTGGAAGCCCACGGCTGCCTGCGCGAAGACTGGGGCTGGCAGCCGCAGCACTTCACCCTGTGGGATGGCGACACGGTGGTCGGGGCCATTCCCGGCTACCTGAAGACCAACTCGCACGGCGAGTTCGTGTTCGACCATGCCTGGGCCGATGCCTATGACCGGCATGGTCGCGATTACTACCCGAAATGGCTGGGCGCGGTGCCGTACTCCCCTGTGACCGGCCCGCGCCTGCTGGCCCGTCACGATTCGCGGCGCGGCGAACTGCTGGCATCACTGCGCGCGCAGCTGGTGGCACTGGATGTCTCGTCGGCGCATATCAATTTCCACACGGCCAGTGATGAGGCCGCCTTCGGCAACGATTGGCTGCTGCGCGAGGACATCCAGTTCCAATGGCAGAACCCCGGCGACTGGACGACCTTCGAGCAGTTCCTGGGCGCGATGAACCACAAGCACCGCAAGAACATCCGCCAGGAGCGGGCAAAAGTCGTCCGCCAGGGCATCAGCTTCCGGGTGGTGCATGGCGATGAGGCCAGCCGCACCGATCTGCAGGCGATGTACCGCTTCTACCTGCAGACCTTCTTGGAGTACGGCAACGCACCGGCGCTGACCGAGGCGTTCCTGCGTCATCTGGCGATTTCGCTGGGGCGCGGACTGGTGCTGTTCCTGGCCGAGCACGAGGGCGAGCCGATTGCCGGTGCCCTGTGCCTGCGCGGAGGCGACACGCTGTACGGCCGCTACTGGGGCGGCGCCACCCTGCCCGGCCTGCACTTCGAGGCCTGTTACTACCAGGGCATCGAGTACTGCCTGCGCGAGGGACTGGCGCGCTTCGAGCCGGGCGCACAGGGCGAGCACAAACTGGCGCGGGGATTCCTGCCGACGCTGGTGCGCAGCCGGCATTGGGTGGCCGATGCGGATTTTGCCGAGGCACTGCAGGAGTGGTGCCGACAGGAACGGCGCGACGTGCGTCGGTACCGGCAGGAGTTGATGGGGCACAGCCCGTTCCGCGCGGACGGATGACGCGCCAACCAAGGTTGGCATCTACCAAGCGCCCGTCAACCGTGGCATTCGTGCGGGGCCGCGACGACTACAATGCCCGCATGACCCGCCAGCTGCCCTGGCGCCTGGCCGATGCGCCGGACGCGCCCTTCCCGCCCGCTGAAACTGCGCTGCGCCAGCCCGACGGGCTGCTGGCGGTGGGCGGCGACCTGCACCCGCTGCGACTGCTGAATGCCTACGCGGGCGGCATCTTTCCGTGGTTCAGTGAAGGTGAGCCGATCCTGTGGTGGTCGCCCGATCCGCGCATGGTGTTTCGCACCGATGGCGTGCATCTGTCCAGCCGCTTCCGTCGCCAACTGCGCGCCAGCCATTGGGAGGTGACCGCGGACACAGCGTTCACCCAGGTGATGCGCGCCTGCGCCGGGGCGCCCCGCGCCGGGCAAGACGGCACGTGGATCAGTCCCGCCATGGTGGATGCCTACAGCCATCTGCACGACCTGGGCTTTGCCCACTCGTTCGAGGTCTGGGACCGGCAGGATCTGGTCGGCGGCATCTATGGCGTTGCCATTGGCCAGATGTTCTTCGGCGAGAGCATGTTCAGCGGTGCCAGCGGCGGCTCCAAGGTGGCGCTGGCGGCACTGGCGGCTACCCTGAACGATTGGGGCTGGCCGCTGATCGATGCCCAGGTAGAGAACCCGCACCTGCTGCGGATGGGGGCCATCCACCTGCCCCGGCAGGACTTCCTGCAGCACGTGCGCCATGCCGTGCAGCAGCCGGGGCGCGAGCGCCCCTGGACCGCGGCACTGGGGCGCCTGCCTGCGCGGGCCCTGGCCGGGGGTTAACACAAACTTTGCAAGCTGGCGCGAGTGCGCGTAAAATACTGCGCCTTAGGCCCAGCGTGGCCGTTTTCTGAACCGCACAGGACTACATGTCGAAAGACGATTCCATCGAGTTCGAGGGCACCGTCAGCGAGACGCTGCCGAACACCACTTTCCGCGTTCGCCTGGAAAATGGGCACGAAATCATCGCCCACATCTCCGGCCGCATGCGCAAGAACTACATCCGCATCCTCACCGGTGACCGGGTCAAGGTTGAAATGACCCCGTACGACCTGACCAAGGGTCGTATCACCTACCGCATGAAGTAAGCGGTCGGCGCGCTGCGCCACCCCGACAAGGCCAGCCTTGGTTGCTGGCCTTTTGTCATGCCCGGAATCCGGCCCTGCCGGAGGTCATCGTGACCGAACTCACCGTGGCGTCGGTCAGCCCTGCTTGCGGCAGATTCGCCTTTGACCTGCCAGCGGCATCGTGGGATCCGATCCAGTCCGGATCGCCACCCCCGCCCGACCATGAACGCCCTGCTCCCGCATGTCCTGCTGCCGGCGGTCCTGCTGGTCAGCTCCCCCTTGGTGGCACGCGCCGCCGAACCCGCCCGGCCCACGGCCCCGACCGAATGCGTCGCCGTCGGCGCCGATAGTGATGTCCGCGCGTCCAGCACCGAACGTGAAGTGCTGCTGCGCGACGGTAACAGCCATTATCGGGTGCACCTGCAGAAGCGCTGCCTCGGCGCCGCTGCCTCGGCCCGCTACGTGTTCTTCACGCCCAGCACACCCCAGCGGATCTGTGGCGAGGCCCGCAGCACGTTGCGCACCGACAGCAACCATTGTGGCGTGGCCCGGATCGAGCCGATCAATGCGGCAACCTTCAAGCGGCTGGCCCAGCAGGGGCGCTGAGCGGCGGAAACAACAAGGGCGGCCGAAGCCGCCCTTGTCCTGCAATGCCACCACCCTCGCCGTTACTCCACCGTTGCCGGCAGCAGGCGCTCCGGTTCGGCATGGGTTTCCACCACCAGTTCGTCGTCGCGCACGTCGATGCTGACCTTGCCGCCGTTCACCAGCTTGCCGAACAGCAGCTCGTCGGCCAGCGGACGCTTGATCTTGTCCTGGATGACGCGGGCCATCGGCCGCGCACCCATCAGCGGGTCGAAGCCGTGGTGGGCCAGCCAGTCGCGCGCGGTCGGGGTGGCCGACAGGCTGACGTGCTTTTCCTGCAGGCGCATTTCCAGCTCGATCAGGAACTTGTCGACCACGCGCAGGATGTGCTCGAAGCCCAGCGCCTGGAACTGCACCACCGCATCGAGGCGGTTGCGGAATTCCGGGGTGAACGCCCGGCGGATGGTTTCCATCGCGTCGGTGGCATGGTCCTGCTTGGTGAAGCCGATCGAACGCCGGGAAGCCTGCGCCGCACCGGCATTGGTGGTCATCACCAGCACCACGTTCTTGAAGTTGGCTTCGCGGCCGTTGGTGTCGGTCAGCACGCCGCGGTCCATCACCTGCAGCAGGATGTTGAAGATGTCCGGGTGCGCCTTCTCGATTTCATCCAGCAGCAGCACGCAGTGCGGCGTCTTGACGATCTTCTCGGTCAGCAGGCCGCCCTGGTCGAAGCCGACGTAGCCCGGAGGCGCGCCGATCAGGCGGCTGATCGAATGCGGCTCCATGTACTCGGACATGTCGAAGCGGACCAGCTCGATGCCCAGCTGCAGGGCCAACTGCTTGGTCACTTCGGTCTTGCCCACGCCAGTGGGGCCGGCGAACAGGAAGTTGCCGATCGGCTTTTCCGGGTTGCCCAGGCCCGAGCGGGCCAGCTTGATGGCAGAGGCCAGGGTGTCGATGGCCGGGTCCTGGCCGAAGATCACCATCTTCAGGTTGCGCTCCAGGTGCTGCAGCACATCCTTGTCGGTGGCGCTGACCTGCTTGGCCGGGATGCGCGCCATCTTGGCCACGATCGATTCGACTTCCTCGACGTCGATCAGCTCCTTGCGCTGGCCTTGAGGCATCAGCCGCTGGCGCGCGCCGGCCTCGTCGATCACATCGATCGCCTTGTCGGGCAACAGGCGGTCACCGATGTGCTTGACCGACAGGTCCACGGCCGCCTGCAGGGCCTCGTCGGAATACGTGACCCCGTGGTGGACTTCGTACTTGGCCTTCAGGCCCTGCAGGATCTCGTAGGTCTCGCCCACGGTCGGTTCCACGATGTCGATCTTCTGGAAGCGACGGGCCAGCGCCCGATCCTTCTCGAAGATGCCGCGGTATTCCTGGAACGTGGTCGAGCCGATGCAGCGCAGCTCACCCGACGCCAGGGCCGGCTTGATCAGGTTGGAGGCATCCATGGTGCCGCCCGACGCCGAACCGGCACCGATGATGGTGTGGATCTCGTCGATGAACAGCACCGCGTTGGGCACCTTCTTCAGCGCGGTCAGCACGCCCTTCAGGCGCTTCTCGAAATCACCGCGGTACTTGGTGCCTGCGACCAGCGCGCCCAGGTCAAGCGAATAGATGACCGCGTCAGCCAGCACATCCGGCACCGAGCCTTCCACGATGCGGCGGGCCAGGCCCTCGGCAATCGCGGTCTTGCCCACGCCTGCCTCACCCACATACAGCGGGTTGTTCTTGCGGCGGCGGCACAGGACCTGGATGGTGCGCTCGATCTCGTCGGCACGGCCTACCAGCGGGTCGATGCGGCCGGCCCGGGCCTGCTCGTTCAAATTGCTGGCGAACTCGGTCAGGGCGTCGCCCTTGGGTTCACCATCACCGCCCTCCATGCGCCCTTCGCTTTCCGGGGAAGACGGCTGCTCGCCCTCCTCGCCCAGCTTGGCGATGCCATGGGACAGGTAGTTGACCACGTCCAGCCGGGTGACGTCCTGCTGGTTGAGGTAGTAGACCGCGTGGGAGTCCTTTTCGCCGAAAATCGCGACCAACACATTGGCGCCGGTCACCTCCTTCTTGCCCGAGGACTGCACGTGGTACACGGCGCGCTGAAGCACGCGCTGGAAGCCCAGGGTCGGCTGGGTATCGCGGCCATCATCTTCGGCCAGGCGGGACACCGAGGCTTCGATGGCCTGTTCCAGCTCCTGGCGCAGGCGTTCGGCGTCGGCGCCACAGGCCTTCAGGACCGCCTGGGCGGACGGGTTGTCGAGCAGTGCCAACAGCAGGTGTTCGACCGTCATGAACTCATGCCGGGCCTCACGGGCGCGCTTGTAGCACTGGCCGATGGTGTGTTCGAGGTCTTTGCTGAACATGGATTACTCCGGCGGCAGATGGGGACAATATGCGGCCTGACTACGCGATTTCCATCACCCTAGCGGATTGCTGCGTTCAGATGGCGTTAGCAGTGCGGATTGCTTGATCATCGTTCACGCCCGGGAAGCCCACCGGCGCGTCTGCGAACCCTACCCGAGCCACCAGCGATTGCCACGTGATGACCCGCAACGCGCTCCGCCCGGGATCTTTGCGGGCAAGGCAGGCGGATTGAACGTGAGCACGCAGACGGGGCCAGAGAACGGCCATGGCTGGAACAGTGCGGATTACCGGCGATGCGCCGGGGTCAGGCCTTTTCCATCGTGCACAGCAGCGGATGCTGGTTCATGCGCGAGTACTCGTTGACCTGGGCGACCTTGGTCTCGGCCACTTCGCGGGTGAAGACCCCGCAGACACCGCGGCCGCGGGTATGGACGTGCAGCATCACCTGCGTGGCCTTGTCCAGGTCCATGCTGAAGAACTGCTGCAGGACGTCCACCACGAAATCCATCGGGGTGTAGTCGTCGTTGAGGATCATGACCTGGTAGAACGGCGGCGGCGCCACTTCCGGGCGCGCGGGCTCCACGGCAATACCGTGATCGTGGTGGGATTCGGGGGAAGACTCGCGGGGCATCTGGACATTATAGAGGGTGTGACGGTCCTGCGTCGGCCCGCCGCGGAATGGACGGCACGCACGGCCGCCGTCACAATCAACGCCTGCCCCCCACGTTTCACAGGATTTTCATGAAAAGGACCCTTCTGCCTGCCCTGCTGTTCGCCCTGGCCGCCGCCGGCAGTGCCGGTGCCGCGACCGCCGCAGAGAGCAGCAAGGCCGACGCCGCCATCGCCCGCCACCTGGAAAAGCTGGGCTACACCTTCGAGGTGGACGAGGACGGCGATTACCAGATGGTGTTCGACGTGGAAGGCGATCGCACCCAGATCGTCTACGTGCGTTCGGCCGTGGAGGACTTCGGCAGCCACAACATCCGTGAGATCTGGTCGCCGGGCTATGTGTCCAAGACCGCGCAGTTCCCCGAAGCTGTGGCCAACCGGCTGCTGGAAGATTCGCAGGACGCCAAGATGGGCGGCTGGGTGAAGCAGAACAGCACCGCGATGTTCGTGGTGAAGATCGATGCCGATGCCAGCACCGAACAGTTGAGCGATGCCATCGACGCGGCGATCCGTACCGCCGATGCGATGGAACTGGAACTGACCAAGAAGGACGATCTCTGAGTTGAATACCCCGCAGGACATGCGCTGGGCACCGCACGCCACCGTCGCCACCGTGGTGGTCGATGGCGGCCGCGTGCTGCTGGTGGAAGAAACCATTGACGGCCGCGCGGTGCTGAACCAGCCGGCGGGCCACCTGGAGCCGGGCGAGAGCCTGGCCCAGGCAGCGCTGCGCGAAACCCGCGAAGAAACCGGCTGGACGGTGGAACTGACCGATTTCATCGGCTGCTACCAGTGGACTGCCGGCGACGGCACCGCATTCCTGCGCTTCTGCTATGCCGCCCGTCCGCTCAGCCATGACCCGGCACAACCGCTGGATACGGGCATTGACCGTGCGCTGTGGATGACCCCGGGCGAGCTGCAGGCCGCCAGCGAGCGCCTGCGCAGCCCGCTGGTGTGGCGTGTGCTGGCCGACTATCTGGCCGGCCAGCGCCACCCGCTGCACCTGGTTCAGGAGGTCGCATGAGCAGCCCACGGGTGATGGTGGGGGTGTCCGGCGGCGTCGATTCGTCGGTGGCCGCCTGGCGCCTGGTACAGCAGGGCGAGGCCGTGGCCGGCCTGTTCATGCAGAACTGGGCCGACGATGGCAGCGGCGACTGCCGCGCCGAGGATGACCGTCGCGACGCCGTGGCGGTCTGTGGACTGCTGGGTATACCGTTCCACTTCCGCGATTTTTCCAGTGAGTACTGGCAGGGCGTGTTCGAGCACTTCCTGGCCGAGTACGCGGCCGGCCGCACGCCCAATCCGGACGTGCTGTGCAACCGCGAGGTGAAGTTCAAGCACTTCCTGGACGCTGCCCGTGAACTGGGCGCCGAGCGCATTGCCACCGGCCATTACGCCCGCGTGGCCCAGCGTGGGCAGCAGTGGCTGCTGCTGCGCGGCGCCGACCGTTCCAAGGACCAGAGCTACTTCCTGCACCAGCTGGGGCAGGCGCAGCTGGCCGCGACCCTGTTTCCCATTGGCGACCTGGAAAAGAGCGATCTGCGCCGCATTGCGCGCGACGTTGCCCTGCCCACCCACGCCAAGAAGGATTCCACCGGCATCTGCTTCATTGGCGAGCGCGATTTCCGCGAATTCCTGGGCCGTTACCTGCCCGCCCGGCCCGGCCAGATTCTGGACCCGGCCGACGGCAGCGTGATTGCCGAACACCCCGGCGTGTTCTATTTCACCCTGGGCCAGCGCGAAGGCCTGAACATCGGCGGCGTACGGGGCCGCCCCGCTGCCCCGTGGTATGTGGTGGGCAAGGACGTGGCCAGCAACGTGCTGTACGTGGACCAGGACCGCGAAAGCCCGTGGATGCTGTCCAACCGCCTGCGCTCGGAAACCGCGCACTGGATAGCCGGTGCGCCGCCGGCGCGGCGCTTCGCGTGCACCGCACAGACCCGCTACCGCCAGCCGGACGAGCCGTGCACGGTGGACGTGCTGGACGACGGCAGCGTGCGGGTCACCTTCGCCCGCCCGCAGCGCGCCGTCACCCCTGGCCAGTCGCTGGTGCTGTACGACGGCGAGGTCTGCCTGGGCGGTGCGGTCATCGCCGCCACTGACGCGCCGCTGGAAGAGCGCCTGCGCACCACCCCTTCTCCTTTCGAGGTAATTGCTGCATGAGTTTCACTGTGGACGACCGCGTACTGGCCCTGGCCGGCATTGCCCAGGCCCTGCAGCAGGTCCGCCGTATCGCCGATACCGGCCATTCCGACGCCTCTGCCGTGCGTACCGCGGTGGACAGTGTGTTCCGCATCGATGCCGGCTCGCCGCAGGAGGTCTTTGGTGACCGCCATGCGCTGAAGAGTGGCCTGCGCCTGCTGCACAACTACTTCCGCAACCAGGGCCAGGACCCGGTGCTGCCCAAGCTGGCCCTGTCGGTGCTGCAGCTGGAGCGCCGCTTCGTGCAGGACGGGGCCACCGTGAACAAGGTGGCTTCGGGCATCGAGCGTGCCCAGCAGCAGGCCGCCGAGCTGGGCGACAGCGGGCACCCGGACGTGCTGGCCAACCTGGGCGGCCTGTACGCGGACACCATCAGCCACCTCAAGCCGCGCGTGATGGTGCAGGGCAACCCGCATTACCTGGCCCAGGCCGGGGTGGTGGCGGAGATCCGCGCCCTGCTGCTGGCTGCCGTGCGCGCCGCGGTGCTATGGCGGCAGGTGGGCGGCAGCTACTGGGACTTCCTGATCGGGCGCAAGGCCATGATCGAGGCGGTGGACCGGCTGTTGGCCTGAGGGCAGCGCCCGCCGGGCATGGCCCGGCGCTACCAATCA
>NZ_DAMBCN010000023.1:0-76891 GCF_032056425.1 Stenotrophomonas sp. | reverse complement strand
GGGGGCGGGCCGCTGCAGGAAACGCCGTAAACCCATGCCTGGGGGCTCGTAGGCGCCATCCCTGGCGCCTGCGGTCCTGCATCGGCCCGCCCCCGCCTCTCGACAGTTGGCGGGTGGCGCGGACGGGAAGGGCGGAATCAAGGGCAGGGTCAAAAGCAAAAAAAAGGCAGCCATTGGCTGCCTTTTTTCGTGGATCGGGGTCAGATCCCTTTGCGCAGCAAAGGGCTCTGACCCCAGCTCTTGCCTTGCCTTTGCTCATCCCTCCGCCGCGCGGAATGATGGATGGCACGGGTGGGTGAGGCTGACCGGGACTGTCAGCGGCATGGATGCCGCTGCCAAGCCCCCAGGGACGGGTTTACGGCGTGTCCCGGGCAGCCTCACCCACCCGGGCCCCACAGCCAGCAATCAGCCCGCAGCGCTTTGAACCTTACAGCGCTTCGAAAATACCCGCGGCGCCCATGCCGGTGCCGATGCACATGGTCACCATGCCGTACTTCTGCTGGCGACGGCGCAGGCCGTGCAGCAGGGTGGCGGTGCGGATCGCACCGGTCGCACCCAGCGGATGGCCCAGGGCGATCGCGCCGCCCAGCGGGTTGACCTTGCTCGGGTCCAGGCCGCAATCGCGGATCACCGCCAGCGACTGCGCGGCGAAGGCTTCGTTCAGCTCGATCCAGTCCAGCTGGTCCTGGGTCAGGCCAGCCTGCTTCAGTGCCTTCGGAATCGCGGCGATCGGGCCAATGCCCATCACTTCCGGGCGCACGCCGGCCACCGAGAAGCTGACGAAACGCGCCAGCGGGGTCAGGCCGTAATCCTTGATCGCCTGTTCCGAGGCCAGCAGCACCGCGCCAGCGCCATCGCTCATCTGCGAGGAGTTGCCAGCGGTGACCGTGCCGCCGAACTGGCCGTTGCGGAACACCGGGCGCAGCTTGGCCAGGCCTTCGGCCGAGGAATCCGGGCGCGGGCCTTCATCGGTGTCGGCAATCCTGTTGCGGGTGATGATGCGCTGGCCGTCGGCCAGGTCCGGCAGGTGCGAGACGATCTCGTACGGGCTGATCTCGTCCTTGAACTCGCCGTTCTGGATGGCGGCCATGGCCTTCTGGTGCGAGGCCAGGGCGAACGCATCCTGCTCTTCGCGCGAGACCTTCCACTCTTCGGCCACCTTCTCGGCGGTGATGCCCATGCCGTAGGCAATGGCCACGTGGTCGTTGTCGAACACGCTCGGTGCCATCGCAATCTTGTTGCCCATCATCGGCACCATCGACATCGATTCGGTGCCGCCGGCCAGCATCAGGTCGGCGTTGCCCAGGCGGATCGCGTCGGCGGCCTGCGCCACGGCCTGCAGGCCAGAGGAGCAGAAGCGGTTCACGGTCTGCGCGGCGATGGTGTTGGGCAGGCCGGCCAGCAGCACCCCGATGCGCGCCACGTTCATGCCCTGCTCGGCTTCGGGCATGGCGCAGCCGATGATGGCGTCATCGATGCGGTTGACGTCCACGCCCGGGGCCTGGGCGACGACGCTGCGCAGCACGTGCGCCAGCATGTCGTCAGGGCGGGTGTTGCGGAACATGCCCTTGGGCGCCTTGCCAACCGGGGTACGGGTGGCGGCGACGATGTAGGCGTCCTGGATTTGCTTGGTCATTGCAGTGATCTCTCGAATAGGTTTTGTAGAGTCGAACCATGCTCGACTGCCACAGCAGGTGGTGCCGGCCACAGCCGGCACCCGCCATCAATCAGTTACGCAGCGGCTTGCCGGTCTTCAGCATGTGCGCGATGCGGGCCTGGGTCTTTTCCTGCTGGGCCAGTTCTACGAAATGCTTGCGCTCCAGGGTCAGCAGCCACTCTTCGTCCACCAGGGTGCCGCGGTCGACCTTGCCGCCGCACAGCACGGTGGCGATGCGCTCGGCAATCTCGTAGTCGTAGGGGCTGATGAAACGGCCTTCCAGCATGTTGACCAGCATCATCTTGAAGGTGGCGATACCCACGTCACCGGCCACCTGGATGCGGCGTGCCGGCAGCGGCGGGCGGTAACCGGCTTCGGCCAGTGCACGTGCTTCGGCCTTGGCGATGTACAGCGCCTCGTAGCTGTTGAACACCACCTTGTCGGTGCTGCGCAGCAGGCCCAGTTCCTTGGCGTTGACCGCCGAGTTGGACACCTTGGCCATGGCCACGGTCTCGAAGGTCTTCTTCAGCTCAGCGAACACATCACCGCCCGGGCCGGCCGCCTGTGAGGCGCGCACGGCCAGTTCCTTCAGGCCACCGCCAGCCGGCAGCAGGCCGACGCCGGCCTCGACCAGGCCGATGTAGCTTTCCAGGAAGGCCACGGTCTTGGCGCTGTGCATCTGGAACTCGCAGCCGCCACCCAGAGCCAGGCCACGCACCGCGGCCACCACCGGCACCAGCGAGTACTTGATGCGCTGGCTGGTGCGCTGGAAGTTGGCCACCATTTCCTCGAACTGGTCGACCTTGCCGGCCTGCAGCAGGCCCAGCGCGCCGGCCAGGTCGGCACCGGCGGAGAAGGGCTCCTTCTGCTGCCAGATCACCAGGCCCTGGAAGTCCTTCTCGGCGCGGCTGACGCATTCCTGCAGGCCATCGAGCACCTGGTCGGAAACGGTGTTCATCTTGGTCTTGAAGCTGACCACGGCAATGCCATCGCCGTCGTGCCACATGCGCAGGCCGTCGTTCTCGAACACGGTCTCGCCCGGGGCGAACTGCTCGCCCAGCAGCGGATCGGGGAAACGCTGGCGCTGGTACACCGGCAGCGACGAGCGCGGCAGCTTGGCGTTGCGCGACGGGCTGTAGCTGCCTTCGGCGGCGTGCACGCCGTCGCGGCCATCGAACACCCAGTCCGGCAGCGGGGCGCTGCTCATGCTCTTGCCGGCCACGATGTCATCGGCAATCCACTGTGCCACCTGCTTCCAGCCAGCGGCCTGCCAGGTTTCGAACGGGCCCAGCGACCAGCCGTAGCCCCAGCGGATGGCCAGGTCCACGTCGCGCGCGGTCTCGGCAATATCGGCCAGGTGGTAGGCGCTGTAGTGGAACAGGTCGCGGAAGGTCGCCCACAGGAACTGCGCCTGCGGGTGCTGGCTTTCGCGCAGCTTGGCGAACTTCTCGGCCGGGTTCCTGATCTTCAGGATCTCGACCACTTCCGGGGCGGCAGTGCGATCGGCGGCGCGGTAGTCCTGCTTCTCCAGGTCCAGCACCACGATGTCCTTGCCGACCTTGCGGAAGATGCCGGCGCCGGTCTTCTGGCCCAGCGCGCCCTTGGCAATCAGCGCGTCCAGCCACTTCGGCGACTTGAAGAATTCATGCCACGGGTCGTTGGGCAGGGTGTCGCCCATGGTCTTGATGACGTGGGCCATGGTGTCCAGGCCGACCACGTCGGAGGTGCGGTAGGTGGCCGACTTCGGGCGGCCCACCAGCGGGCCGGTCAGGCCGTCCACTTCATCGAAGCCCAGGCCGAACTGCTGGGTGTGGTGGATGGTGGACAGGATCGAGAACACGCCGATGCGGTTGCCGATGAAGTTCGGGGTGTCCTTGGCGTACACCACGCCCTTGCCCAGGGTGGTGACCAGGAAGGCTTCCAGGCCTTCCAGCACCGCCTTGTCGGTGGTGGTGGCCGGAATAAGTTCGGCCAGGTGCATGTAGCGCGGCGGGTTGAAGAAGTGCACGCCGCAGAAGCGGTGGCGCAGCTGTTCGGGCAGCACGTCGGCCAGCTTGTTGATGCCCAGGCCCGAGGTGTTGGAGGCCAGCACCGCGTGGTCGGCCACGAACGGGGCGATCTTCTTGTACAGGTCCTGCTTCCAGTCCATGCGCTCGGCAATGGCCTCGATGATCAGGTCGCAGTCCTTCAGCTGCTCCAGGCTGGTTTCGTAGTTGCCCGGGGTGATGGCTTCGGCCAGCGACTTGCTGGCCAGCGGCGCCGGGCTCAGCTTGCCCAGGTTGGCGATTGCCTTCAGCACGATGCCATCGGCCGGACCTTCCTTGGCAGGCAGGTCGAACAGCACGGTATCGACGCCGGCGTTGGTCAGGTGGGCGGCGATCTGGGCACCCATGACGCCGGCACCCAGCACGGCGGCGCGGCGGACTAGCAGGGAATTGGACATGGTGTAGGGCCTTTGTTGGTCAGCAGTTACTGGGTGGAATCAATGGAAGCGGGCAGGGCGCTGTCGCGTGCGGCGGCGCGGAACCCGGCTTCGGCGAAATGGATCAGTTCGTGGGCGGCATGGGCACGATGCGCCGCTTCGGTGACACCGGCGGGTCGCTTGATCAATCCGAAATCGGCCATGGCGTAGGTGAGCGAGCCGGCCAGGAAATCCAGCCGCCAGTACAGCTCCTCCTTGCTCAGGCCGGGCACGCACTCGGCGATGGCCTTGCCGAACGCGCGCAGCACGTGGCCGTAGTGGTCGGACAGGAACTTGCGCAGGTTGTCGTTCTTTTCGGCGTAGGCGCGGGCGATCACGCGTACGAAGGCGCCGCCGCTCTGGCGGTCCTGGGCCATGGCCAGTGCCGGTTCCACGAAGGCGGCCAGCACCGGGCGCAGCTGGCCGGGGTGTTCGCTGCGGGCGCGCTCCAGCTGGGCCAGGCGTGCGGCGGTCATTTCGTCCATGCGCCGGCGGAACACCTCGTTGACCAGATTTTCCTTGGAGCCGAAGTGGTAGTTCACCGCCGCGATGTTCACGTCGGCCTGGCTGGTGACCTGGCGCAGGGACGTGCCGGCGAACCCATGCTGGGCGAACAGCTCCTCGGCGGCACCGAGGATCCGGTCCTTGGTCGAGAAGTGGGCGGGTTTGGCCATGGGGCGGCGGACCTTAATCAAACGATTGTTTGATATTAGGACCAGACGGGGGCGTATGGCATTTTGCAGTGCAGCAAAAGCACAGGGCCGGTTACAGGGCATTCACCCGAAGGACCGGGGTCGGATCCCCGAAGGGGCTCCGACCCCTTGGCCGGGTTGGGAAAGGGGGTCAGAGCCCCTGCGGGGGTCTGACCCCGGCTGCCAGCCATGGGCTGGCACTACTACGCGGGATCTTTTACAATCCGCGCACGTTTATCAGGCTAAGCCC
The DNA here is from genome assembly GCF_032056425.1 of Stenotrophomonas sp. GTDB lineage: Bacteria > Pseudomonadota > Gammaproteobacteria > Xanthomonadales > Xanthomonadaceae > Stenotrophomonas. Next base: position 71,831 of record NZ_DAMBCN010000023.1, on the reverse strand, counting down.
GCGTCCCGACGCGGGTTTTTTTCATGTTACCCTTCGGGCCATCAGCGGCCCGATCCCATTGGAGACATCCCATGGCGCTGGAGCGCACCCTTTCGATCATCAAGCCGGACGCCGTTGCCAAGAACGTCATCGGCGAAATCTACGCCCGCTTCGAAAAGGCCGGCCTGAAGGTCGTGGCCGCCAAGTACAAGCAGCTGTCGCGCCGTGAAGCCGAAGGCTTCTACGCCGTGCACCGCGAGCGTCCGTTCTTCAACGCGCTGGTCGAGTTCATGATCTCCGGCCCGGTGATGATCCAGGCCCTGGAAGGCGAGAACGCCGTCCTGGCCCACCGCGACCTGCTGGGCGCCACCAACCCGAAGGACGCTGCGCCGGGCACCATCCGCGCCGACTTCGCCGATTCCATCGATGCCAACGCCGCCCACGGCTCGGACTCGGTCGAGAATGCCGCCATTGAAGTGGCCTACTTCTTCGCCGCGACCGAAGTCGTTTCGCGCTGAGAGTGATGCCGTGAACGAGGTCGTACAGTCCCCCGCCATCCAGCCGCTGCCGAAGTCGGCACCCACGGCTGGCAAGCAGAACCTGCTCGACCTCGATCGCGCGGGCCTGGAACAGTTTTTCGTCGAAAAACTCGGCGAAAAGAAATTCCGTGCCCATCAGGTGATGAAGTGGATCCACCATCGCTACGTCACCGATTTCGATGAGATGACCGATCTCGGCAAGGTCCTGCGCGCCAAGCTGCAGGCCCATGCCGAGGTCGTTGTTCCCAACATCGTGTTCGACAAGCCCTCCGCCGACGGCACCCACAAGTGGCTGCTGGCGATGGGCGTGGATGGCAAGAACGCCATCGAGACCGTGTACATCCCCGACAAGACCCGCGGCACGCTGTGCGTGTCCTCGCAGGTTGGTTGCGGCCTGAACTGCACGTTCTGCTCCACCGCTACCCAGGGCTTCAACCGCAACCTGACCACCGCCGAGATCATCGGCCAGGTGTGGGTTGCTGCGCGCCATCTGGGCAACGTGCCGCACCAGATGCGCCGCCTCACCAACGTGGTGATGATGGGCATGGGCGAGCCGTTGATGAATTTCGACAACGTCGTGCGTGCCATGAGCGTGATGCGTGACGATCTGGGCTATGGCCTGGCCAACAAGCGCGTGACGCTTTCGACGTCCGGGCTGGTCCCGCAGATCGATCGCCTGTCCGCCGAAAGCGACGTGTCGCTGGCCGTTTCCCTGCATGCGCCGAACGATGCACTGCGCGAAACGCTGGTGCCGTTGAACAAGAAGTACCCGATCGCCGATCTGATGGCCTCGTGTGCCCGCTACCTGCGCGCCAACAAGCGCCGCGAGTCGGTCACCTTCGAGTACACCCTGATGAAGGGCATCAACGACAAGCCCGAGCATGCCCGCGAGCTGGCCCGCCTGATGCACCAGTTCGACAACGCGGTGCAGGCCAGGGATTCGGGCAAGGTCAACCTGATTCCGTTCAACCCGTTCCCGGGCACCCGCTACGAGCGCTCCGAAGAGGCGCATATCCGCGCCTTCCAGAAGATCCTGCTGGACAGCAACGTGCTGACCATGGTCCGCCGCACCCGTGGCGACGATATCGACGCGGCCTGTGGCCAGTTGAAGGGCCAGGTGATGGACCGCACGCGCCGCCAGGCGGAGTTCAACAAGACGCTGCAGGCAGGGAAGGGGAGTGATGCAGCGGCTTGACCGCCGGTTGCCGGCCCTGTTCGCAGGCATGCTGGCAGTGGCTGCCAGCGGCTGTACCACCACTTCTGAAATTCCCATCGGTCCCGGTGGCGTGGCCCCGGTGCATACCGTGCGCGACGACCCGAACGTCCGCCAGCAGTTCAAGTACGACGACATGCTGGCGTTGGCCGCCCGCGATCTGCAGGTGGGCAATCTGGACGAGGCCGAGCGCAAGACCCGGCAGGCGTTGAAGATCCAGCCCAATGGTGTGGACGCGCTGATGCTGCAGGCCGGGGTGGACGACCGCCGGGGCCGCCAGCAGCAGGCCGGCGACGGCTTCCGTCGCGCCGCCGAACTGGCCCCGCAGCGGGGGGATGTACTGAACAATTACGCCGCCTGGCTGTGCCAGCACGGCCAGGCCGCCGAATCGCTGGTCTGGTTCGACCGCGCCCTGCAGGCGCCGGGCTATGCCACCCCCGCCGCGGCGCTGGCCAATGCCGGTGGCTGTGCACTCGACGCCGGGCAGGTCGAGCGTGCCGAACGCGACCTGCGGACCTCGTTGCAGCATGCCCCGCAGAACCCGGTGGCACTGGAAGCGATGGCCCAGCTGAGCTTCCGCCAGGGCCAGTACATGGCCGCGCGGGCCTTCGCCGAACGTAGGATTGCGGCTGCACCGGCCACGCGTTCCGTGTTACAACTTGCGTCTGACATCGAAGCGCGACTGGGCGATCGGGCGGCATCTGATCGCTATCTGCAGCGGATTCGACAGGAATTTCCGCAGGATGCGGGCTCCTAAACTCCAGGGTTGATGCATTGTGATTGATGACCAGACTGTGAGCGCTCTCGATACTGCGGCCGGCTGCGGCACCCGCCTGCGCCAGGCCCGCGAGGCGGCCGGACTGACCCTTGAGGACGTTGGCACGCGCCTGCGCATGCCCGTCCAGGTGGTGAAGTCGCTGGAAGAGGAACAATGGCAGAAGCTGGGGGCGCCGGTGTTCGTGCGCGGCCAGCTGCGCAGCTATGCGCGCCTGCTGAATGTCGATATCAGCCAGTTGCTGGAGCAGGCCCAGGTCGGGCCGGTGGTGCCGCCCACGCTGGTCAGCCATACCCATACCCCGCGTGCACGCCGCATTGCCGAAAACCTCGGCCGCCGTGCGCTGTACGTGGGCATTACCGCCGTGCTGGCGGTGCCGGTGTGGTTCGCCACCCGCGGCCACTTCGATGGCAGCGCGCCGGCGCCGAACACGGCCTCGCTCGACGCCATTCCGGCTGCGGTGCCGGTCACCCCGCCGGTGGCGGGCAGTGATGCCGCCGTGGCCAGTGCGCCGGTGGCCGCCCCGGCCGCCAAGCCGGCGGCAGCGCCCTACGTGGCCTCGCTGACCCCGGTGCCGCGCCCGGCACCGGCTGCTCCGGCCGCGGCCGCCGCCAATCTGGACATGCAGTTCAGTGGCGACAGTTGGGTGGATATTGCCGGCCCCGATGGCGGCACGGTCGAGAAGGCCCTGATCAAGGCCGGCGAGCGCCGCAGCTTCACCCCCGGCCAGGTCACCCGCGTCACCCTGGGCAATGCCTCGGCGGTGCAGGTTCAGCAGAACGGCGCTATCGTCGATCTGAGCCCCTACCAGCGAGCCAACGTGGCCCGCTTTCAGGTATCCTCTGAAGGCTCCGTTGTCCCGGTTTCACACTGAGACGCGGTTTCACCACCTTCGATAATCCCAATGGTCCCTCCCGATGGGCGGGGCGAGAGTACGCATGGCGATCGACGATCTGCTCGACGAGCACGAACAAAGTGAACGCGTCCGCAGCTGGCTGCGGAGCAATGGCGCCAGCATCATCGGTGGCGTAGTCATCGCCATCGGTGCCATTGCCGGCTGGCAGTGGTGGCAGCAGCAACAGGGCGGCAAGCTGGCCTCGGCCAATGTCGAGTACCAGAAAGCCCTGGTGGGCCTGGAACAGAACAAGCTGGACGACGCCGCCAAGGCGGTGAGGGCGCTGGAGGCTGGCCCGTCCAGCATCTACGGCGATCTGGCCGCCCTGCAGCTGGCCAAGGCCCAGGTCGATGCCGGCAAGAACGAAGAAGCGCTGGCCACCCTGCGCGCGGTCAAGGTTGAAGGTGACCTGCAGCGCGTGGTCGACCAGCGTGTGGCACGCCTGCTGGTGGCCACCGGCAAGAGCGAGGAAGCCATCAAGCTGCTGGGCAGTGCCACCGACAGCAGCAGCCTGGAAATCCACGGCGATGCGCTGCTGGCCCAGGGCAAGCGCGATGCCGCGCGCGAACAGTATGAGAAGGCGCTGAAAACGCTGGACGTGGCAGCGCCGCAGCGGCGCCTGCTGGAAACCAAGGTTATGGACGCTGGCGGCACCGTCGCCGCCCCTGCGGAGTCGGTTTGATGAGTCAGAAGGTCATGATCACGCGCGTCGCTTCCGTGCTGCTGCTCGGTATGGCGTTGTCCGGCTGCAGCACCATGAAGGGCTGGTTCGCCGGTAAGGATGCCGCTGCCAAGAAGGCGCAGGAGCCGGCCGAACTGGTGAAGTTCGAGCCGACCGTGAAGGTCAACAAGGCCTGGTCGGTGAACCTGGGCAAGGGCGAGCGCCGCATCGGCGTGCGCCAGGGTCCGGTGGTGGCCAATGGCCACGTGTTCGCCGCGGCCATTACCGGTGGCGTGCATGCCATCGACCTGCAGACCGGCAAGAAGGTCTGGACCTGGGAACCGACCAAGGAAAAGAAGAAGGCCAAGCTGCGCCTGTCCGGCGGCCCTGGCGTGGGTGAAAACCTGGTGGTGATCGGTACGCTTGACGGCCAGGTCATTGCCCTGGACATCAACGACGGCAGCGAAAAGTGGCGCGCCCGCGTGCCCAACGAAGTCATTGCCGCGCCGGCCGTGGCCAATGGCCTGGTGTTCGTGCGCAGCAACGATGGCCGGGTGACCGCCTTCGACGCCGGCAACGGCACCCAGAAGTGGTTCAACCCCAGCGAACTGCCGGCCCTGACCGTGCGCGGCAACGCGCCGGTGGTCACCGGCCCGGGCGTGCTGTTCATCGGCAAGGATGACGGCGCGGTGTCCGCGCTGGCAATGCAGGACGGCCGCACCCTGTGGGACCAGAGCCTGGCCACCGGCGAAGGCCGTACCGAGCTGGAGCGCATGGCCGACGTCGACGGCGCCCCGGTGCTGGAAGGCAACACGCTGTACGTCAGCAGCTTCAAGAACCAGACCATGGCCATCGAAGGCCCGACCGGTCGCCCGCTGTGGACGCGTGACCACGGTGGTGCCGGTGGCGTGGCGGTGTCGTCGGGCAATGTGTTCGTAACGGACAACAAGGGCGGGGTGTTCGGCCTGGACAAGACCAGTGGCGCTGCCATGTGGTCGCAGACCGCGCTGGCCCGTCGTTCACTCACCGGCCCGGCCCTGCAGGGCGATTATGTGGTGGTGGGTGACTACAAGGGATACCTGCATTGGCTGCAGACGTCCGATGGCGCACTGGCGGCGCGGGCCAAGAGCGGCGGTGACGCCCTGCTGGCCCAGCCAGTCGTGGCCGACGGATTGCTGCTGGTGCAGAACGTTGATGGCAAGCTGACCGCCTTCCGGTTGGCAAATTAATACGGAGTAATCGCGATGCTGCCTTTGGTCGCCCTGGTTGGACGGCCGAATGTCGGCAAGTCAACCATTTTCAATGCGTTGACCCGCACCCGTGACGCCCTGGTCCATGACCAGCCCGGCGTCACCCGCGATCGCAACTACGGCGTGTGCCGCCTGGACGAAGACAATCACTTCCTGGTGGTCGACACCGGCGGTATTGCCGAAGAAGAAGAAGGCCTGGCTGGCGCGACCACGCGCCAGGCCCGTGCCGCCGCGGCCGAAGCCGACCTGATCCTGTTCGTGGTCGATGCCCGTGAGGGCACCTCGGCCATGGACGATGAGATCCTGGCCTGGCTGCGCAAGCTCTCGCGCCCCACGCTGCTGCTGATCAACAAGATCGACGGCACCGACGAAGACAACGTGCGCTCGGAATTCGCCCGCTATGGCTTCGGCGAAATGCTGACCGTATCGGCCGCCCATCGCCAGGGTCTGGACGACCTGCTGGACGAAGTGATCCAGCGCCTGCCCGAAGAAGGCAGCGGCGAAGAGCTGGACAACGACCCGAACCGCATCCGCATCGCCTTCGTCGGCCGCCCTAATGTGGGCAAGTCGACGCTGGTGAACCGCATCCTCGGCGAAGAGCGCATGATCGCCTCGGACGTGCCGGGCACCACCCGCGATTCGATCGCGGTGGACCTGGAGCGTGACGGCCGCGACTACCGCCTGATCGACACCGCCGGCCTGCGCCGTCGTTCGCGTGTGGACGAGGTGGTCGAGAAGTTCTCGGTGGTCAAGACCATGCAGTCCATCGAGCAATGCCAGGTGGCCGTGCTGATGCTGGACGCCACCGAGGGCGTGACCGACCAGGACGCCACCGTGCTGGGCGCCGTGCTCGATGCTGGCCGTGCGCTGGTGATCGCCATCAACAAGTGGGATGGCCTGACCGAGTACCAGCGCGAGCAGGCCGAAACGATGCTGTCGCTGAAGCTGGGCTTCGTGCCGTGGGCCGAATCGGTGCGCATCTCGGCCAAGCATGGCTCGGGCCTGCGCGAGCTGTTCCGTGCCGTGCACCGCGCGCACGAATCGGCGAACAAGACCTTCACCACCAGCGAAGTGAACAAGGCGCTGGAAGTGGCGTACGAGACCAACCCGCCGCCGACCATCCGCGGCCATGTCTCGAAGCTGCGTTACGTGCATCCGGCCGGCTCCAACCCGCCCACCTTCATCGTGCACGGCACGCGCCTGAAGGAGCTGCAGGAATCGTACAAGCGCTACCTGGAAAACTTCTTCCGCAAGCGCTTCAAGCTGATCGGCACCCCGGTGAGCTTCATCTTCCGCGAAGGCACCAACCCCTACGAGGGCAAGAAGAACGTCCTCACCGAGCGGCAGGTCAAGGCAAAGCGGCGCTTGATGAAGCACGTCAAGGGCAAGTGACACGAGAGGCGGCCGCAGGGCCGCCTTTTTGTTTGTGGCGCCGGGCTGTGCCCGGCGGCTGCCGCCTACAATGGGCATATGAGCATTCCCGAGCGTTCCCCGCAGCAGGCGCACGCGCGCCTGGCCCATGGTGCGGTGCTGATTGACGTGCGCGCTGCGCATGAGCGTGCCGGTGGCATGGCGGAGGGCGCGCGCGGCGTGGCCAAGGACGATCTGCTGGCCGATTTCGCTGCGCACCTGCCTGCACCCGATCAGGAGATCCTGCTGATCTGCCAGACCGGCAAGCGCTCGGCCGATGCCGCGCAGGCGCTGATCGCGGCGGGCTATTCGAACGTGGCTTCCGTGACGGGCGGCACCGTGGGCTGGCGCGAACAGGCGCTGCCGCTGGTGCAGCCGCTGCTCTCCGCGGCTGATCAGGATTTCTACGACCGCTATTCGCGCCACCTGCTGCTGCCGCAGGTGGGCGAGGCCGGCCAGCGTCGGCTGCAGCAGGCGCGCGTGCTGGTGCTGGGTGCGGGCGGGCTGGGGTCACCGGCCAGCTTCTACCTGGCGGCCGCCGGGGTAGGGCATCTGCGTGTGGTCGACCATGACCATGTAGAGCGCAGCAACCTGCAGCGGCAGGTCGTGCATACCGAAGCCAGCGTCGGCCAACCCAAGGTGGAGTCGGCGCGCGAGCGCTTGCTGGCGCTGAACCCGACCATCGAGGTCGAGGCCGTGCGCGAGCGGGTCACGTCCGAAAATATTGATCGCCTGCTGCAGGGCGTGGACGTGGTGCTGGATGGCTCGGACAACTTCCCGCTGCGCTATCTGCTCAACGATGCCTGCATCAAGCACGCCGTGCCGCTGGTGTATGCGGCCATCGAGCGCTTCGATGGCCAGGTAAGCGTGTTTGATGCCGGCCGCCAGCGTGGCGTGGCGCCATGCTACCGCTGCCTGTTCCCGGAACCGCCGCCGCCGGAGTTCGCGCCCAACTGTGCCGAGGCCGGGGTGCTGGGCGTGCTGCCCGGCTTGGCCGGGGTGCTGCAGGCCACCGAGGTGCTGAAGCTGCTGCTGGGCATTGGCCAGCCGCTGGTCGGGCGGTTGCTGCGGTTCGATGCGCTGGGGCTGCGGTTCCGGGAAAGCCGCATTGCGCCGGACCCGACGTGCCCGGTGTGTGCGCCGGGGGCGGTGTTCCCCGGGTATATCGATTACGCCGCGTTCTGCCGGGGCGGGTGACTGTAGAGTCGAGCCATGCTCGACTGCCTTTGGCCTCACCGCGCAGAGCAGTCGAGCATGGCTCGACTCTACAATGGAACGATGATGGGTGTTATTTCCGCTGTCGTTCCGTTTTCGGCACAATCAAACGCAACGCACATGCTATTGCCGTCCACCAACTTCCCCTATCGTTGACCCCATCAACGCATCTGGGGAACACACCGCATGGCGGTAGAAGCAGCGACCAGCGAACTGGTCAAGGTCGTCGCCCTGTTGGGCGCAGCGGTGGTGATGGTGCCGCTGTTCCGCAGGCTGGGCCTGGGCTCGGTACTGGGCTATTTCACCGCCGGTCTGGCGATCGGCCCGTTCGGCCTGGGCTGGTTCTCCGACCCGCAGGCGATCCTGCATACCGCCGAATTGGGCGTGGTGATGTTCCTGTTCGTCATCGGCCTGGAAATGCGGCCCTCGCACCTGTGGAGCCTGCGCAAGGAAATCTTCGGGCTGGGCACGCTGCAGATCGTCACCTGCGCGCTGGTGCTGACCAGCATCGCCAAGCTGTTCGGGCTGCCCTGGCAGGTCGCTTTCATCGGCGCCACTGGTTTCGTGCTGACCTCCACCGCAGTGGTGATGCAGCTGCTGGCCGAGCGCGGCGACATCGCGCTGCCGTCGGGGCAGAAGATCGTCTCCATCCTGCTGTTCGAAGACCTCTTGATCGTGCCGCTGCTGGCCCTGGTGGCATGGATGGCGCCCAGCGCCGGCAGTGCCGACGGTGAGGGCTCGCGCTGGTTGTCGGTGGCCATTGGCGCTGGCGCCATCATCGGCCTGGTGCTGGTCGGCCGCTTCCTGCTGAACCCGCTGTTCCGTCTGCTGGCCGAAGCCAAGGCGCGCGAAGTGATGACCGCCGCCGCGCTGCTGGTGGTGCTGGGCGCGGCGCTGCTGATGCAGCTGTCGGGCCTGTCGATGGCGATGGGCGCGTTCCTGGCCGGCGTGCTGCTGAGCGAATCGACCTTCCGCCACCAGATTGAAGCGGACATCGAACCGTTCCGCGGCATCCTGCTGGGCCTGTTCTTCCTCAGTGTGGGCATGGCGCTGGACCTGGGCGTGGTGGCCGGTAACTGGCCGCTGATCGTCGGCCTGGTGCTGGCGCTGATGGCCGCCAAGGCCCTGTGCATCTACGTGGTGGCGCGCCTGATGGGCAGCGACCACGCGCAGGCGCTGGACCGCGGCGTGCTGATGGCGCAGGGTGGCGAGTTCGCCTTCGTGCTGTTCAGTGCAGCCGCCAGCGCCGGCGTCATCAACATGGACATCAATGCCAACTTCACCGCCGTGGTGGTGCTGTCGATGGCGCTGACCCCGCTGGTGGTGCTGGTCTACAAGCGCGTGGCGCCCAAGCCGGAAGTCAGCCTGGAAGGCGTGGACACCGCCGATGGCCTGTCCGGCAGCGTGCTGCTGATCGGCTTCGGCCGCTTCGGCCAGGTGGCCAGCCAGTCGCTGCTGGCGCGCGACGTGGACGTGACCATCATCGACAACGACGTGGACATGATCCACAACGCCGAGCGCTTCGGCTTCAAGATCTATTACGGCGACGGCACGCGGCTTGACGTGCTGCATGCCTCCGGCGCGGCCACCGCGCGTGCGATTGCGGTGTGCGTGAACAACGCCGAGGATGCAGACCGCATCGTAGAGCTGGTCGCGCACGAATTCCCGCAGGCCAAGCTGCTGGTGCGCTCGTTCGACCGCGAGCACTCGCTGCGGTTGATCCATGCCGGTGTGGATTTCCAGATTCGCGAAACCTTCGAATCGGCCTTGATGTTCGGCCAGGCCGCGCTGATGGAGCTGGGGGCCGACGAAGAGGACGCCCAGGAGATTGCCGAGCAGATCCGCGAGCGCGATGCCGAGCGTTTCGAACTGGAAATGGCCGGCGGCAGCCTGCGTGCCGGTGCGCACATGGTGTTCGGCAGCGCGCTGCCGGGCGTGCCGACCCCGACGCCGTTCACCGCGCCCAAGCGCAAGGCGCGCACGTTGAACGCCGACCAGGTGCCGGAAGAAGAAGAGGAATGAGGGGCAGGGGTCGGATCCCTTTCCAACGGAAAGGGCTCTGACCCCAAGCCTCGTAGCGTCCCCAGCTGGAGGGGTCAGAGCCCTTTGCCTGTGGCAAAGGGATCCGACCCCGTCCTGCGGTGGGCGAGGGGGCCTGAATCAGGGACAATAGCGTCCCCGCCGCCGCCTGCCCCCGCATTCGATGAACGATTCCGTCGCAACGCCTCCTGCCCGCATCCTCGATGGCCGCCGTATTGCCGAGGATCTGCTCGACAGCCTGAAGGTGCGCGTTGACGCCCGCGTCGCCGCCGGCGGCAGCCGCCCGGGCCTGGCCGTGGTGCTGGTGGGCGGTGACCCGGCCTCGACCGTGTACGTGCGCAACAAGCGCCGTGCGGCGGAAAAGGTCGGCATTGAAGCCTACGACTACGATCTGCCGGCCGGCACCACCGAGGCCGAGCTGCTGGACCTGATTGACCAGCTGAATGCCGACCCGAAGATCAACGGCATCCTGATCCAGCTGCCGCTGCCGGGCATCCCCGACGCACGCCGGCTGATCCAGCGCATCGACCCGCGCAAGGACGTGGACGGCTTCCACCCGGAAAACGTTGGCCATCTGGCCCTGCGCGAGTTCGGCCTGCGCCCGTGCACCCCGCGCGGCATCACCACGCTGCTGGGCCACACCGACCAGCCGGTGCGCGGCCGCAACGCCACCATCGTGGGCGTGAGCAACCATGTGGGCCGGCCGATGGGTCTGGAGCTGCTGATTGCCGGCTGCACCGTGACCAGCTGCCACAAGTTCACCCCCAAGGACGTGCTGGAACAGGCCGTGCGCAACGCCGACATCCTGGTGGTGGCCGTGGGCCGCCCGGGCATCGTGCCGGGTGAATGGGTGAAGCCGGGCGCGGTGGTGATCGACGTGGGCATCAATCGGCTGGACGACGGCCGGTTGGTAGGTGACGTCGGGTTTGAAGCCGCCGCCGAGCGCGCGAGCTGGATCACCCCCGTACCGGGCGGCGTGGGCCCGATGACCGTGGCCACGTTGATGCAGAACACCCTGGAAGCCGCGGAAGCCCTGAGCTGACCTGCGGTTGGGGATACCCGCCGGTGGTGGGTGCCGACCGTTGGTCGGCACAATGCCAGAGACATGCCGATCTCCCGCTCCTGGTAGGTGCCAACCTTGGTTGGCACGATCTGTCCGGCGCCCGGACCCCAGACGGGGTTAGGGCCTCTGCTGGTTTGTGCCAACCAAGGTTGGCACCTACCAAAGGCGGGATGCCGCGGCCCGGATGGCCCCTGAACCGATCGTTGCCCGCGCGACACTGCGTCGCATCTACCCCCTCCCCTCGGGCGTGAAAAAGGGGTAAAATGTCGCGCTTCCCCACATCTCGGGTATGCCGATGCTGCGCATCCAGGCTGAAGCACTCACTTACGACGACGTCTCGCTCGTCCCCGCTCATTCGACCATCCTGCCCAAGGACGTCAACCTCGAAACGCGGTTGACTCGCGACCTGAAGCTGAAGCTTCCGATCCTGTCCGCAGCCATGGATACCGTCACCGAAGCCCGCCTGGCCATTGCCATGGCCCAGCTCGGCGGCATGGGCATCATCCACAAGAATCTCAGCCTGGAACAGCAGGCCGCGGAAGTGGCCAAGGTCAAGAAGTTCGAGGCCGGTGTCATCCGCGACCCGATCACCGTTGGCCCGGAAACCACCATCCGCGACGTGCTGGCCCTGACCCAGGCGCACAACATCTCCGGCGTGCCGGTGGTGGGCAGCGACGGCCTGCTGGCCGGTATCGTGACCCACCGCGATATGCGCTTTGAAACCGAGCTGGACGATCCGGTCCGCCACATCATGACCAAGAAGGATCGCCTGGTCACGGTGAAGGAAGGCGCCGCCAGCGATGAAGTGCTGCAGCTGCTGCACCGCAACCGCATCGAAAAGGTGCTGGTGGTCAACGATGATTTCGCCCTGCGTGGCCTGATCACCGTGAAGGACATCCAGAAGAACACCGACTTCCCCAACGCTGCCAAGGATCTGTCGACCCGTCTGCTGGTCGGCGCTGCCGTCGGCGTGGGTGGCGATACCGATCGCCGCGTGGAAGCGCTGGTCGCCGCCGGCGTGGACGTGATCGTGGTTGATACCGCGCACGGCCACTCGCAGGGCGTGCTGGACCGCGTGGCCTGGGTGAAGAAGAACTTCCCGCACGTGCAGGTGATCGGTGGCAACATCTGCACCGGCGAAGCCGCACTGGCGCTGCTGGACAGCGGCGCGGACGCAGTGAAGGTGGGCATCGGCCCGGGCTCGATCTGCACCACGCGCGTGGTTGCCGGCGTGGGCGTGCCGCAGGTGACCGCCATCGATCTGGTGGCCGAAGCGCTGCAGGACCGCATCCCGCTGATCGCCGACGGTGGCATCCGCTACTCGGGCGATATCGGCAAGGCGCTGGCCGCTGGTGCCTCGACCATCATGGTCGGTGGCCTGCTGGCCGGTACCGAGGAATCGCCGGGCGAGACCGAGCTGTACCAGGGCCGTTCGTACAAGAGCTACCGCGGCATGGGTTCGCTGGCTGCCATGGAGAAGGGGTCGAAGGACCGCTACTTCCAGGACGCCGCCACCGCCGACAAGCTGGTGCCGGAAGGCATTGAAGGCCGCGTGCCGTACCGCGGCCCGGTGGGCGGCATCATCCACCAGCTGATGGGCGGCCTGCGCGCCACCATGGGCTATGTGGGCTGCGCCACCATCGACGACATGCGCACCAAGCCCAAGTTCGTGAAGATCAGCGGCGCCGGCCAGCGTGAGAGCCACGTCCACGACGTGACGATCACCAAGGAACCGCCGAACTACCGCGCCTGACGCGGGCCGGGCAAAGAGGAACGAGGAAGCTGATTCCCGTTCCTCTTTCTCTATCTGCTGTTGAAAAAGCATTCGAAGTTTCGTTTTCCCTACTGCATTGCCAGGGCGCCATGACCAACATCCATAACGACAAGATCCTGATCCTCGATTTCGGCGCGCAGTACACGCAGCTGATCGCCCGCCGCATCCGCGAGCTGGGCGTCTACTGCGAAATCTGGGCCTGGGACCACAACCCGGCCGAGATCGCGGCGTTTGGCGCCAAGGGCATCATCCTGTCCGGTGGCCCGGAATCGACCACGCTGCCGGGCGCCCCGGCCGCGCCGCAGGAAGTGTTCGACAGCGGCCTGCCGATCTTCGGCATCTGCTACGGCATGCAGACCCTGGCCGCGCAGCTGGGCGGCGCGACCGAAGCCGCTGACCAGCGCGAATTCGGCCACGCCGAAGTGAACGTGATCAACCCCGATGCACTGTTCAAGGGCCTGAGCGACCACGGCGGCGAGCCGAAGCTGAATGTCTGGATGAGCCACGGCGACCACGTCTCCGTTGCGCCGCCGGGCTTCACCATCACCGCCACCACCGACCGCATTCCGGTGGCCGCCATGGCCAACGAAGAAAAGCGCTGGTACGGCGTGCAGTTCCACCCGGAAGTGACCCACACCCTGCAGGGCCAGGCGCTGCTGCGCCGCTTCGTGGTGGACGTGTGCGGCTGCCAGACCCTGTGGACCGCTGCGAACATCATCGACGACCAGATCGCCCGTGTGCGCGAACAGGTGGGCGATGACGAAGTGATCCTAGGCCTGTCCGGCGGCGTCGATTCGTCCGTTGTGGCCGCGCTTCTGCACAAGGCCATCGGCGAGAAGCTGACCTGCGTGTTCGTGGATACCGGCCTGCTGCGCTGGCAGGAAGGTGACCAGGTGATGGCGATGTTTGCCGAGCACATGGGCGTGAAGGTGGTGCGCGTGAATGCCGCCGACCGTTACTTCGCCGCGCTGGAAGGCGTGAGCGACCCGGAAGCCAAGCGCAAGATCATCGGCAACCTGTTCGTTGAGATCTTCGATGAAGAGTCGAACAAGCTGAAGAAGGCCAAGTGGCTGGCGCAGGGCACCATTTACCCGGACGTGATCGAGTCCGCCGGCAGCAAGACCGGCAAGGCGCATGTGATCAAGAGCCACCACAACGTGGGCGGCCTGCCGGAGCACATGAAGCTGGGCCTGGTGGAGCCGCTGCGCGAGCTGTTCAAGGACGAAGTGCGCCGCCTGGGTGTTGAGCTGGGCCTGCCGCGCACCATGGTTTACCGCCACCCGTTCCCGGGTCCGGGCCTGGGCGTGCGTATCCTGGGCGAAGTGAAGCGCGAATACGCCGAACTGCTGGCCAAGGCCGATGCCATCTTCATTGATGAGCTGCGCAAGGCGGACTTGTACGACAAGACCAGCCAGGCGTTTGCCGTGTTCCTGCCGGTGAAGTCGGTGGGCGTGGTGGGCGATGCGCGCGCTTATGAGTGGGTGATTGCGCTGCGGGCCGTGGAGACGATTGACTTCATGACGGCGCATTGGGCGCATCTGCCGTATGAGTTCCTGGGGACGGTGAGCAACCGGATCATCAATGAGTTGCGGGGGGTGTCGCGGGTTGTCTATGACATCTCGGGGAAGCCGCCGGCGACCATTGAGTGGGAATGAGTTGAAAGAACGAGGGCGCCGAGAGGCGCCCTTGTTGTTTGTGAGCGTTCTGCCGTCTTCTGCTTGGGTTTTAGAGGGAGGGGGAAGTGGCTCCCAAGTTCAGGTTCGAGATTATGTAGCTTCGCTGTCGTCTCTGGCGAAGCTCTCTGGAACATTAGATATTTATTTAATGAATATTATTAATGATATGGATGATGAAAATTCCCGAAGTGAGGAAGTGCTTTTTCAATCGGGTACGTTTCTTGGGCCTATCGTCAGCGGGGCGGTAGTGCTTGAATCCAAGAATTATTGTCGAGACACTCTTTGCTCGTGCGACACTGTCTTGCATGGGGCGGCAGATTTCTAAGGCAACACAGCGTTGCTGGTTCAACGACCTCTCGCAGGCGCACAGGATGGCTGGAGGAATTAATGGCGGATTCTGGAGAATATGTGGAAGATTCAATAACGCGCGGACGCGCCTGGCTTCAGGAGCCACCAAGCGGGCCCGAGCCCAAGGCGCCGGTCGAAACGCGCACGCAAAGCCTTCCTTTGAATGAACTCTCTTGGCAAGACTTCGAACGTCTTGCACTCAGGCTCGTTCGTAGAGAGGGTCAAGTGATTGATTGTTCTGTCTATGGAACGGCGGGTCAGTCGCAAGATGGTATCGACATCATTGCGGTCCGCTCCGGGGAATCTTCCTCGAAGGTGTGCTATCAGTGCAAGAAAGTTAACGATTTCAGTGCTTCTGATATTGCCTCCGCGGTGAAAATCTTTCTTTCCGGGCGCTGGGCGAAGGAGGTGACGGAGTTCGTACTGTGTGTATCGTCGTCGCTTGAGAGAACGCAGCAACAGGACGCGCTGGATAATCAGCGGAAGATACTGGAAGAGCAGGGTATAGAGTTTTCGGTGTGGGATGGTGCTGCCGCAGGTGGGATATGCGAGCGTCTAAAGGATAACAGCGACATCGTTGATGATTTCTTTGGTCGTTCTTGGGTGTCTAGTTTTAACGGGCAGGACGCTGCCGATAGTTTGGGCGATCGGCTGAATGGCTACGAGCTTGGAGCGCTTCGATCCAAACTTGCGAATCTATACTCAGTACTCTTCTCACAGCACGATCCGGGTTTTAGGGCGGATCGAAACGCGTACATGGACTATCGTGATCGATATGTGGTTCCCGATGTCATAGAGCGGACTCAGGTTGATATAGGGACATTCAATCAGTCTACGATGAGAAACTTAAGCCGAGAGGAAGAGGCTTATGGGAATTCCAGGGGGCAAGACGCGGTCGCACCTCAGAATGCAAATGCTGCGTCATACGAGATCAAGAGACCCGTCTTTGAATGGCTGCGTGATCGGAGTCAGTGCGTTGTTCTCGGTGAGCCGGGCTATGGGAAGAGTGCGCTGCTCAGGTACTTGGCCTTGTCCATCTTGAAGCCAGAAAAGCTCCGATTCGACGTTCTGAACTCTGGGTATTTTGCATGCCTACCGATATGGATATCGTTCTCCCGCCTTTCGGCCTCCATTGGGCGCGAATCGGGTATTAGTATTGACGCATTCTTTCGAGAGTGGCTTTGCCAGTACAGTTTCGGCGATGTATACCCAATCTTCAAGCGAGCAGTGAGGGCAGGGCAGGTTCTCCTGCTTGTTGATGGTCTGGATGAGTCCACGGAGGAGCACTCGGGGCGTGAGGCTCTTGATCGTGTTGTAACCTTCTTGGAGGCCAGTGGTGCGTCAATCATTTGTACTGGCCGACCCCAAAGCTACGGAACCCTCGGCATCCCGCCTTCTTGGGCAAAAGCTACGCTTGCATCCTTGAGCGAAAAGAAGATAGAGGAGTTGGCGGCTCGTTGGTTTGAGTTTCTGGAGTCAGAGCCCGAAGCGCCGTTGCAAGCGACCTATGAGATCGGTGATTTCGGGCGGCGTCGGGCGCAAGCATTCCTGCGCGAGGCAAGCAGTAGTCCTAGGACTCTGGAGTTAGCCCGAAATCCGCTGCTTTGCATGTCGTTGATTCAGCTATTTAGGTTCTCCCACCAGCTTCCTGAGGCTCGAGTAGAGGCGTACAGGCAGATTGTGGAGCTGTTGCTATCAAAGCATCCTGCCGCGCGCGCGCAAGCGAGTGGAACTGCCGCGCCCATCAGTTCTCTAGGGTTGAAGTCCGCAGATCTTAGAGAGATGCTTATTCGGCTGGCTAGGGAGATGCAATCACAACCGACGCGATCACTCTCGAAAGAGCGTTGCGAGGAAGTGTGCACAGCCTTTCTGATGGACGATATGCATGGGTTGGGCGAGCCTGCGGCGAAGGCGAGAAGAGTCGCAGCGGAGGCAGTCAATCAGTTGAATGGTCAGTATGGAGTACTTGTTGAACGATCTCCCGAAGAGTTTAGTCTCCTTCATTTGAGTATTCAGGAGTACTTGACCGCTGAGTCGGTCGCGCGACAGTCACACGATGATCAAATTGAATGGATGGCTGGCATCTGGGCCAGTCCTGCATGGCGAGAAACTCTAATTGCATGGTTCGGCATTCTGGGTGCGCGCGGAGAAATGGTGCTCTCTAGCCGTGCATCACAACGATTAGAAGATCTAGGTGCCAAGAATGAATGGCTTCGTACACAATCTATCGAGCTCCGCATGGAGATCGCCACTTCGGATTCGGGGCTACCGATAAGCGAAGCACGTCGAATCGTCGAGCTTGCCGTCAACGAAGTGGAGAGTTCTCCCATTGTCGAGCTGCGCGTGTCATTGGCGAGGAACATTGCAATCGGCGCGTTGGGAACGCGCGTGCGTTCGGAGTGTCGTTCTGCCATCAGGCGTTGGCTGCCTGGTCAGCTAAGTTATAAGCGGAGAGTGCTCATTGCGTCCTTTAAGGATTGGGCGCCATCCACCGATCTGTGGTCCACTCTAGTTCGTTCCCTTAGAGATGAAGATGTCATGTGTCGACGAGCCGCCGCCGAAACTATTGCGCACGTGTTCGTTGATAATGATGAGGCGTTGGCCAATTTGGAGCGAATGGCGATTTTTGATGTTCGGCCTGAGGTCAGGGCTGCTGCGATTTATGGATTGACCGCTAGAGCGGAATGGCAGGCGCTAGCTATTGCATGTGCAAGCGCCAACAGAAGTACAGCCAATGCTGAGCTTTTTCTAGGAACGGTGCGCACTCGTGTCAAGCAAGGGCTACAAACTGCTGAAGACATTGATCGAGTTTGGATGCTGCTGGATGGTGGCTTCCTGGAATATCAAGAGCAACGTGATGCGATTGGATTGCTGTGCGAAGGCTGGCCGAGCAATCAGAATCTTCGCGGACTTCTGTTGGACCGATTGCGTAAAGCTCAATCGGGATTTGACGTAGAGGTGCCACTTCAATATCTGGTCCGCTGTTGCCCGGGTGATGTTGAGGTGGCGGAGGTGGTTGCGTCATTGGTCAGGCAGTTTGGGCGAATGCTAACGCTTGGCGATCATCGCGTGTGGGAGGATCTGTCTGCTGGATTTCGTGGGAATGCTAATCTTGCCTCGGCAATTAGAGATTCATTGAATGCGGACCGGGCGAAGTACAAAGTGCCCCTATGGGACCCTCGGATAGCCCATGCAATGGTCACAATTGGTGATGAGGAAGCGAAGCTTGAGCTCTTGGAGTCATATGAATTGGCGGACATCCGTGGGCGATACTGGATTGCGTTTGCTCTTCAGCGCGGGTGGGGGGGCGATAGTGTGGTGCGAGAAAGACTTCAGCACTGGGCAGATGGAAGTATCGAGATGGCCGCGCCCTTGGGGTCATTGGGGCGAGTCCTTATTTCTGAATCTAGTAAACGAGTTCATTGGCTTCGTAAAATTGCGCGTGCTTCCGCTGTGACGAGAGAGGTTGGAGCCATCATGGCTCTCCTCGAGGAATGCCCAGATGAAAATACCAAGGAATTGGTGAGGGATCTGTTGGATAGTCCTGGAATATGGTATTACCACAGGATGGAGATCCAGGCGCGCTTTGCAGGCATATATCCGGATGATCCAAGGAGCCTAGAGATAGTTGAGGATGCACTATCCAACATCGACGGTCCAAATTTCGGAGCAATTGCTCGGGTTTTTGAACACGATGCGTGCCTTCGAACGCGATTTCTTGACGCGGCGATACCGGCGCCAGCTGACGTGAGGATGGCTGTTGCTACCATTTTCCGTGAGCGAGCCATCGAACTTGATGCCGTGGTTGAGTTGACCCCATTGCCGTTGGCGGAAGAGGATAGTGCGGTTAGAGCCAGCTGTTTGATGGCGCGCGCGCGCGCTGCAAAGGGGGATTCTGTACTCGCCGAGCAGTTGGAGCAGTTCCTTGGGCCCGAGTTCAACTCCGTGGGTACCTATATGGATATGCGACGGCGGACAGCGTTGGCGGCCCTTCTGGAGCTCGGGGCGTACTCGCGAGTTGTTGCCCGCTTTGCGGACGATGGCGGGCGCAATTGGACTCACGGGCTTATCGACTGGCTGTCGTATGATCTGGTTTCACCGGGTGCTCTGATCGAGCACTGGGAGGCACTGAAGCCGCTCCTCTTAGAGAGCAATGTCCAGGAGCAGGAGCTTCCTGTGTCAGAGTTCGTGCGGTCTGGTTACGATGCACTTTTCGAGAAAACTCCGGCTCTGGAGCTTCTACTTGGGAGCTATTTCGAAAACCAAGTGCCGGACGTAGCCGGAGCGACCTATTTTGAAGCTTTCGCGCGGCATCGCCCCAGGAGTGGGTCGTTGCGGCGGCTATTGATTAAATCTATTAGAAGGGGATATTTCGGTGACGCTGCGTGCGCAGCTGCGCGCATTCTTGCTGCGCAGTTTTATGGGCCTGAGGATATTTGGGGAGAGCTTTCTGCCATTGGGGAGCCGAGAGACGCGTTCGGTCAGTTGGCTGACGGTGTGCTTGGGCATTTGGCGCTGGCCTGGCCGCAAGGGGTCGCAGCAACTTGGGCGCGACTGTTGAGCTCAGCCGAAATTGCTGAGCTTGGGGTAAGGGATAGGCTCCTTTTTGCGATTGTGAGGGATAGTCCAATCGAAGCAGAAGATGTAGTTCATGAGATTATGTCGGATCCGATGGGATCGTGGAAATATAGAGCCGAAGATGTAAATGTGCTACATATTTGGGCTAAGTGGGATGGATCAAAGCAGTCGCTTGATCGCATGGTAAATTCGGAAAATACGTCATATTCACTTACGGCTATTTCGCTGATGTCGATTGCCCGGCGTGATATCGAGGCGCATATTGGAGCCTTGATTGATCGTTTTAATCTACAGTTTTCAGTGTCTTGTGTGCCCCCAGAGGATGGCCTCAATGCGGGGTTAGGGCGGCAGGGTCCTTGGGCAGCTTCGGTCTACTCAACACTTAAGGCGTGGGCGGGCGCCTCTGGAAGAGTGGCAGTGGCTGGGCCAGCCTTAAAGTGAGTATGGATAACGTGGCAAGAGCAGTCATTGCGGTTGGCTAACTACTCAGGCCGAACCTCCCGACAAGCCCACTCAACCAACCCCCGGCAAGCCAGAAATAGCCCGTCAACAACCCCTTCATCCAGATGCCGCTCCGGGTCCGCTGCCACCCGGCAGCGGTCTGCCGCGTGTAGCAGCTCCAGCACGGTCAGCGCGCCAACCATCGCGCGCTCGCTTCTGGCCAGACTCACGCGGCGGCCGGGTGATACATCGGTTTCTGGCCAAGGGTGCCCATCGGCTCCCTCGCAGCCGCGCATGCGCTTGAGAATGCCGAGCAGGTAGTTGAGGTCGGGCAGGGAAGCGTCGTCGTTGATGGATTCAACAACGGTGTAGACAGAGAGGATGTCGGATTCGTTCATGGCGTCGGTTTCCTTGCTGTGCTTAACAGCGCCACTGCGCGAGCGGGTGGCGGACGGTGCGGGTTGCAAACCGGGACGCAGAGAAGTGACCGGCGGGCCCGAAGGCCCCCACGCACCGCCCGCCATATAGGCCGACGGATTGCCAGCCGGCACCGCCTCAAGGACGGTGCCGACGGGCAAGCGTTTTCACTCTACGTCTCGGGTTTGCACGCCCGGCCACCCGTTGTCGGTGGCGCGCCATGGTGTTTACACCGCTGCTGCGAACGCCAATAGAAAATGGCGAACAGGAAGCAGAATTCGAGAGCGAGGAACTATTGTGGCACGCACCATTTGTGCAACACGCGACACCGCCAGACGTATTCGCGCAGCTGCTCTGCTGATTGCGATTCGGAGTGACGCAATCGCCTGCACCACAAGCGAATAGCGCGACGGCCTTCTTTGCAACAGTTCTTAGTTCGCCTCAGCAGGCAACGGCGCCCAATCAGCCGCACGCCCCGAAAAGCGGTTCAAACACGACACCGTTAACACCCCCGGCCTCAACCAACGCCAGCCTCAGCCGCATTCCCCACCAGCAACTCAATCATCGCCCGCGCCGCCGCCGACTGCCGCCGATGCGGCGCATAGATCACCGAGAACGGCCTCGACCGCCCGCGCAACTGCGGCAGCACTTCCACCAGCTGCCCACGCTGCAACCGCTCGCGCACGATGAACGCATAGCTCTGGCAGATGCCGATGCCCTGTTCGGCCAGCGACACCACGCCCAGCACATCGTCGGAGGTTTCGATGGACGAACGCGGCAGCCAGTCCACGTCGCGCCCACCGTCGCGGAAGATCCACGGCGCGAGCCGCCCGGTGCGCGGCATCACAAACGGCAGGCACAGGTGCTGCTGCAGGTCGTCCAGCGTCTGCGGCGTACCCCGGCGCTGCAGATAGTCCGGCGCGGCCACCAGCAACAGCGGCGCATCCTCCAGCTTCCGCCCCACCAGCCCGCTGTCCGGCAGCTGGCCCAGGCGGATGGCCAGGTCGAAGCCTTCAGCCACCAGGTCCACGTTGCGGTTGGTGATGTTCAGTTCCACCTGCACCTGCGGGTACTGCTGCGCAAAGCGCGCCAGCACGGGCGGCAGCCGGTAGTGGCCATAGGTGGTGGGCACGCTCAGGCGCACGCGGCCGGCCAGCGCACCGTTCTGGGCCAGTACGTCGCGCTCGGCGTCGTGCAGCAGGCCGAAGGCGGTGCGCACTTGTTCCAGATAGAGCCGTCCGGCGTCGGTCAGGCCCACGCGGCGGGTGGTCCGCTGCAGCAGCTGCCGGCCCAGCCGCGCTTCCAGGCGGGTGACCGCGCGGCTCAGCACCGAGGGCGTGGTGGACAGCGCCACCGCGCCGGCCGTGAACGAGCCGTGCTCGACCACTGCCAGCAACACCTCCACATCGCCCAGGTAGTCGAACTTGCGGCTCATTTGGCTCTCCGGGGAACAGATGTTTTGCGACGAGGCCAATTTATCGCCGCTGCGGCGATGAATAAAGTGGCGGCCATTCCCCGATAGGAGCTACCCCATGAACCTGATGACCCGGCTTGCCGCAGCGCTGGCCCTGACCCTGGCCGCCAGCGGCGCGCACGCCGCCAACGTGCTGGTGGTCCTGTCCGACGAGAACCACCTGGACCTGAAGGACGGCAAGGTGCTGTCCACCGGCTTCTATCTCAATGAGCTGATGCAGCCGGTCAAGCTGCTGCTGGATGAAGGCCACGAGGTGACCTTCGCCACGCCGCAGGGGCGGGCGCCGACGGTGGATGCGTCCTCGGTGACGCAGGCGTACTTCGGCAACGACGCCGCGCAGCTGGCGCTGCACAAGGGCCTGATGGAGAAGCTGGCGCTGACCTCGCCGACGGCCTCGCCCGTGGTCAGCCTGGCGCGCGTGGAGCAGCAGGGCTACGCGCGTTTCGATGCGGTCTACATTCCCGGTGGCCACGCGCCGATGCAGGACCTGCTGAAGAGCCCGGCGCTCGGCCGGCTGCTGGCCGACTTCCACCAGCGCAACAAGACCACCGCGCTGGTCTGCCACGGGCCGATCGCGCTGCTGTCCACGCTGCCGGATGCGGGTGGGTTCGTAGCGAAGCTGGAAGCGGGTGCGACGCCAGCCACGCCGAAGTGGATCTACAGCGGCTACCAGATGACGGTGATCAGCAACCAGGAAGAAGCGCAGGCCAAGCCGCTGCTGGGCGGCGGTGAGATGAAATTCTACCCGCAGACGGCGTTGCAGCGGGCGGGTGCGACGTTCAGCAGCAACACCACGCCGTGGACGGGGCATGTGGTGGTGGACCGCGAGCTGATTACCGGGCAGAACCCGGCTTCGGCGATGCAGGTGGGGCAGCGGTTGGTGGAGCGGTTGAAGTAGGGCGGCCACTTCAGGGCAATTACAGTTCCGGTGCTTCCGGCGCGTTGTACGAGAATCACCGCTGGGGTCGATCATCAGGTGGAGGCGCTCAGGCGTCCACCGCCTCGGCCTTTTCAACGGCCGCCAGACACTGCAGTCGAGTCCTGAAGTACGCGGCAACTTGCGGATCTGTCGCGTAGACGTAGCACCCCTTCATCCCGCGGCTCATCAAGGTGCGGTAAGTGTTCTTGATGATCGTGTCGGCCAGTTCGGCAGCATGGGCGGGGTGGGATCTGGATAGCTTTACATACCCCTTCATCGTCTTGTCGTGCCTGTCCCGCGCACGAGGGACGGTCCTCAGGGCACCGTCTTCCATGACCAGATCCGGCCCGATGATCACGCCGATGTAATCGACTTCCAGACCCTGGCAGGTATGGATGCAGCCCACCTGATCAATCGAGTTGGGGGAGACAATCCAAAGGCTTCCGTCCTGACCAAGGTTCCACTGCCGTCGGTAGCTGCCAATGACAATGTCCATGTCCTTGCTGTTTTTCTTGCTGTTCCATGGCCAGCAATAGCCAGCTACGACGCGCGCGCGGTTATCGGCGTTCTTGGCATCGATAGCCGCGTGCAATGCAACCGGATCATCGAATACCTGGAAGTCGTAGCTGTCTTCGTCCAGGGTTGTGTTTGCGGTCGGGCGGACCTGCAGCACGTCGTCCAACCATGCGAGATAGCCGTCCGACCCCGCACAGCGGAATTGCGAGGACAGGGCGTACTCCTCCACCGTCGCTCCGCGGGCGACTGCGAAATCCCGAATGGCCTCTTTGGTGCCGATATCTTTCAGCGTGACCCGTTGGTCTTCATCAATGAAAAACACGCTGCACAGGGCAGCGTTGATCAGCTCCATTATCTGGTTCTTACCCTCGTTCCCGTAGAACCCGCCTTGCTCGGTGAGCCGATGGGCCTCGTCGACGAT
The DNA here is from genome assembly GCF_032056425.1 of Stenotrophomonas sp. GTDB lineage: Bacteria > Pseudomonadota > Gammaproteobacteria > Xanthomonadales > Xanthomonadaceae > Stenotrophomonas. The sequence continues at coordinate 48,227 of NZ_DAMBCN010000023.1, read as the reverse complement.
CAGTAGATCGAATTCGTTCTCGGGGGTATTGATGTACGCTCCGGACCCACCGAAGAAATGGTGGAGGCGATCACTTTCGTTCGACTTGCTGAGGGCGCTTTTGTAGACCTCACGTGGCGCGGCATTCTTCGAGACGTACTTAACGTTCAAACCATCGCGCACCGCGGCCAGAAGATTCACCGCAACGACGGACTTGCCCGTACCCGGGCCACCCTCGATGATGACAACTCGAGGCTTTCGTTCCGCATGCGCCTGGGCGAACGCCGCCTTGGCGGCTTCGAACACGTGCTTCTGTTCGTCGAGCAAGGTGAACTTACTATTTCCCGAGAGCAATCGATGCAGTTCGTCTGCGAGTGCTTTGGACGGGCGGATAGTGGCGCCGTCCAGTTTGGCCAGCACCGGGATGCCATCGCCCTTGCTGGTGTGCTGGCTGATGAAGGCGCGCAGCCCCTCAAGGTCGCCCGCGCCCTTGAGGAAGAGCGGGGCGCGTTGGATGTAATGCCGGTAATGGGGTGAGTTGATCACACCGTCCGACTGATAATTGTGCAGATAGGTGCAGGGATGAACCTGGAGCGTTCCCACATGGACCGCTTCGTTGAAACCCTCAAGGAACGCAGCGTAGGACCACGCCTGATAGCTGGGATGGACTCGAAGGTCTCCGGGCCGCAGCTCGATCATTGCGTCGCGATTGGACTGCTTGATGACTGACCATTGTTTGAGCTCGACGATGATGACGTGCGCGGAGCCGTCTTCGGCGTGGCCAGTCAGGAGAACGTCGATACGCTTCCGCGACTGAGGCAGGACGAACTCAACCGCCACGCCGATGTCACCAGGAATGGATGGGTGGTTCAGCGCACGTGCGACGTATCTCAGTGATTCGCGCCAAGAGCGGATTTCGGACTCGCCCACATGGCCCTTGGTGGCCGCCTTGTAGCTGGCAAGGATGACTTCCTCGATTTCCTCATCGTTGCAGTGGCGAAGGAAGGCATCCTTGTCTGCCTGATAGACGATCATGGCTGAGACAGCTTGTTGTACTTGGTGCTGACGCCCCGCGAGAGATCGATCGGGTACTTGGCAGCGTTCGTGGCCAGCTTGCTGCTGACAGCTTCATTAAGGTCGATGCCAAGCACATCCGACAGCCGGATGAGGTACAGGGCTACGTCGGCGATCTCTTCACGAACCGCCTTGGCTGTGGCCTCCGAGGATGCGGCGTTGAAGGAATCGGCTTCAGTCATCCACTGGAAGACCTCGTTCAGCTCTCCAACTTCGCCCGAGAGCGCCATGACGAGGTTCTTTGGGGAATGGAACTGTGCCCAATCTCGGGCTTCGGCGAACTCCCTGAGCGCTTGGGCAGCGCCCCGAACCTCGACAAGAGGATGTTCCATGGCATGGCCTTATACGACAACATTTGGCCAATTCTACTCATTGGGGAGGGGCGTTAGCGACATCCTGTCCGTCGCAGGCGATGGGGGCGCTCCGGGGGAGCGCGGTGTCTGTGCGGTCCTTTTCGGGCGCCGCGCCCGGCCGGCCGAGTGCCCGTTAGTCGTTACACTGCGGCCAACGCCTCATGGAAGCTCGCCCATGTTCAGTGGAAAGGTCGCGGTAGTCACCGGCTCCACCAGCGGTATCGGTCTTGGCATCGCCACCGCGTTGGCGCGGCAGGGGGCCGACATCGTGCTCAATGGCTTCGGGGACGTGCAGGAAGTCGAACGCATCCGCTCCAGCCTGGCGGCTGAGTGCGGGGTGCGGGTGGCACATGACGGCGCAGATCTGTCACGCGGTGAGGCGGTGCGGGAGATGATCGGCCGTGCCGTCGCAACGATGGGCCGCATCGACATCCTGGTGAACAACGCTGGCATCCAGCACACGGCGTCGATCGAGGAATTCCCGGTCGAGAAGTGGGACGCGATCCTGGCGCTGAATCTATCCGCGGTGTTCCATGCAACGGCAGCCGCCTTGCCGTATATGCAGCAGCAGGGATCGGGCCGCATCATCAACATTGCGTCGGTACACGGGCTGGTGGGCTCGGTGAACAAGTCCGCCTATGTCGCGGCCAAGCACGGCGTAGTCGGGTTTACCAAGGTAACGGCGCTGGAGAACGCGGGCATCGGCATCACCGCCAACGCCATCTGCCCAGGCTGGGTGCGCACGGCGCTGGTGGAGCAGCAGATCACCGCGTTGGCGGAGCGGGAAGGGACCGATCAGGAGGCCGCCGCGCGTGAGCTGCTGGCCGAGAAGCAGCCATCGCTGCAGTTCGTGACGCCGGAGCTGCTGGGCGACATGGTGGTGTTCCTGGCCTCGGATGCCGCGGCTCAGATCACGGGCACGGCGCTTCCGATGGATGGCGGTTGGACCGCGCGCTAGGCAGTCCCTTCGTCATCATGACCCCTATCGGAACTGAGGGTAGTCCCTGACCAGCCGCGCTTCGACGGCCCGGGCAAGGGTGAAATCATCATCAGATTCCATCTCCCGAAGCACCTTCCACGGCTCATCGATCAGCGGATGATCAACCTGGAACTCTGGAAGCTGGTGTCTGCGCCTCAACGCCTGGACGGCAAGCAGTTCAGCAGGGAACACACGATCAATCGTTGCATCGAACTCGTAGCGGGTGTGATCCGTGTTTTCCTTGCTGCGTGAGACATGGAAGTCAGCGGCAACCTGCATGACCGCCTGGAACTTCAGCTCATCCTGCGTTGCCCAGGCATCGAGCACGGATCGGTACTCAGGAACGAGCGGACTAAGTGGCGCAAAGTCTGTCGGTACTTCAAACCCGGTCGAGAACAGGGCAAGCGCGAAGACGTCCGAAGTCGAGTTCTTGATCTTCCGCATTGCGGGTCGTGTATTGATTCGCTGATCCTTCTCCGCCATCTCGATATAGCGTTGGGCACAGATGGCAGCTTCATCCCACCACGACAGCATGCAAGGGCCAAGCGCTTTCATGCTGTCTGAAAACTCCCTGGGCCAGTTGCCAAGGTCCTGGCGCATGTCCGAGTACATGGCCATCCAGCGGAAGTGCAGAGCGCGCAGGCGAACGGCGCGTTGGATCGACTGTGCCAGTGTCTGGAAGTCGGATCGGAAGAACGCATCGCAGCTCCGGACATCGTAGAAGAGCGCGAGGTCTGCCAGCGGGTTAGCCGCTTTGGGGGCCAGTTCGCCCGGCGCGTCCAGGTAGGCCTGCAGCGCGGTCTCGGCATGCTGGGCTTTGCCCTTTGCTTGGGCATGCTCCAGCCATTCCTGGCATTCCTGGGCCAAGGCGTTGAGCGATGGATGGGCAATCAGCTTCATGTGTTCTTTGTCCACCATGAATGCATTGCGCAGGATCAGTCATCGCTGGGGGCAATGTCGAACGTTACGGTGCGGCCACAGGTCGGCGTGTCCAGGCGATCCACGGCAATGTACACATACAACGTCAGCTGCGATTCGACCGGTTTGTAGAACAAGATCCGGTCATCGTCACCGAAGGTGGGTACATACATCTTGAACCGATCGGCCAGCAGCGGTGCCTTCAGTTCATCAACGCTCAAACACAGGGTGGGCGGGTCGAGCGACAACCGCACAGTGTTCGCTTCGGGAACGAAGCTGGACCTCGATACTGTCCACGTGTAGGTGCCTGTGTCGAACGTGCCCGTCGTGCCGCGTCGCTGCCCTTCGGCGTCGTGCGGAAGCGCAATGCCGAGCACACGCTGCATCCGGTCGGGCTCGATATCGGCGTAGCGGCGCAAGGCGCGTGCCAGTGAATGCACCTGTTCGATAAGCCTGGTCGCACTGAGCGCAGGCCCGGGTTTCAGCGGGGGATCATCTTTTAACGTTAAAACGCGCCCGTGGGCATCGGGAATCAGGCTGTCAACGATCGCCGCCGCCTTGTCCTGCTCGCGCTGGACATCCGCGTTGGTGATGGGCGGGATGGGTTCCGGCCATGGGGGCTGTGGTGCCTGCGCACCTGCCGGGGCGGTCAGGGCCAGCATGCCTGCCAGTAGCCACGGAATGGGGGCCTGTATATCGCGATAGCTGTCCATGGCTCGCTCACGTAACGCCGAATGTCCGCAGTCTAGCCCGAGGCATGGCCGAGTGGGGTACGGGGCCTGGCGGAATGCACGCTGGCCACATGCTTGCGGCCGAACGGTGATATACCTGTCGCGCTCGATCTGGAATGACTGCAGGGAGATGACTGAAATGGATACTCGCGTTCCCTCGATGTACGACGCCGACCAGCGCGACCACCACGCCGAAGCCGTGGTGGAGGACTTTTTCGCCACGCACCGCGCCCCGGCCCTGGTGCTGCAGCGCTTCTACCCGCCGGCGGCCTTTCCCAAGGTGCGCAGCCGGCTGGGCGGTCTGCCGCAGTTGCCGGATGGGCTGCAGTGGCCCGTTGGCGGGAGCTACGGCACGCAGGCGCCCATGCACTTTCTGGCGCAGATCGATTGCGCCGAACTGCCCCGCGTGGACCCGGACATGCCTGCACAGGGCATGCTGTTCTTCTTCGCCATGAACGACGAAGAGCAGATCTGGGACACCGACGAACCGCAGCAGCGAGTGCGCGTGTTGTACGCGCCCGAGGTGGCGGCCGACCAGCCGGTGCGAGCGCTGCCGGAAGGCATGCGCCCGATTCTGGATGAGGGCCCGTCGGAGTACGCGCACCGCACTCCGGCGTGGCTGCTGCCTGAAGAGGAGGGCCCACGCGTACACGTGCAATGGCCCTTGGTGGCGCGGCGCATGGATACCTGGCCGGACTATCTTGAGCTTCCGCCCGGCGAGGAAGACAGGGCGTACTACGATGTTTACGCCTCGCGATTGAGTGAGGTGCGTCTGGGGGCTGCCGTGGCGGCCACCGGCCTGTTTCCGCGTGCGGATGCGGCCCTGCACTGGGAGCAGACGGGTTCGCCGTCCTGGAGCTTTCCGACGCAGTGGCTGCGCTACCAGACGGATTTCCCGCAGGTGGGCATCATCGTTGACCGCCTTGCGCGGGTGATCGGCAACGAACGGCGCGCAGGCAAGCGGGGGCAGGCCGACTACGCCGACGTGCGTGCGTGGGTGGAGAAGGCGGCTGCCATCGGCTGGGACGACGTGCCCGATGATGCGACGCGCGAGGCGTTCCGTGAGTGGATCATCGGCCAGATCAGTGACGACTTCGAGGGCCTGACCATGACCGACCTGCGCATGGGGCTGGCGTTTACCAAGGGATGGCTGGCTGCGGTCGCGTACGCGGCAGGCTCACCGGCAGCGGCTGCACGCATTCCGGCGCAGATGTACCGCGATCTGGCGGACGAGCATCTGCCGTTCGCTGAGAGCATGCGCACGCTGCCGGACGGGCGCAGGCGCTGCGCCGAGACCCGGGTGCACCAGATGCTGGGGCACGTGCCGCGCTTGCACGATGTGGTGCCAGACGTGGCAGGCGAGGGCGGCGAGGTCTGTCTGCTGCAGTTGGCATGCGACCCGGCGATTTATCTGGAGTTCGGCGACTGCGGGCAGGCGACGTTCTGGTTGAGCCGTGAGGATCTGCGCAACCGCCGGTTCGACCGTGTGGTGGGCGTGGTGGAGTCGCACTGACCCTCCTCTACACCACTGGCAGCAACCCCAGCTCGTACATCTGCAGTTCCAGGGTGTTCGCCGTTCGCACGTGTTTCCTGTCGGCCAGATTGAATGCCCCGTCCACCGACACCACGATCGATCCCCCCGGCGCGGGCAGGATCAGGGCCGCCCGCGGCAGCTCCGCCGCGCTGACGGCTTTGCGCACATAGGCCATCCAGCCCAGGCACTGGCGGCCTGGGTAGCTTGCGCAGGCATCGTGGTAGTTCTGGAATCGGCCGTTCAACGCGTCGTAGACGTCGGCAACCGCGTAGCGGGTGCCCAGCCCGCTGTGCAGCACGGCCAGCAGGATGTTGGCGATCCACTGCGTGGGGTTGGGCTGCACGTCGGCGGGCCGGTGTACGGCCACGGTGAGGTAGCCGAAGGCCGGGCTGTAGTCGATGGTGATCAATCCAGGACGGCGCTCGACGGTTTCCTGGTTCAACAGCGATACGCCGAAGGTGCGTGTACCGACCAGTTCGGCGCGCACCCGCAGCCGGTGCAGCACCGCGTGCGTGTGCTGCAGCCGCAGCGGCATCTGGCCGGGGGTATTCACCGCGCAGTACCAGGTATTGCGGCCGGGAAAACGTTGCAGCATCTGCAGCAGGTGCAGGTACGCAGTGTGGTAATCGGTGAGCTGGCGTGTGGCGATCTGGAAGCGAAGAACAACGCTGATCATCCGCGCGGCCGGATGTCCTGGCAGACCAGTTCGGCCAAGCTGCGGCATGCCAGCAGCAGGCCATCGACCACGCCTTCGCCCAGGTGGCGATCGGGCGTGGCCATGGCGCGGCAGCGCTCTGCAGCGTGCAGCAGTTCGGCCACGGTGACCAGAGCGGCGGCGGCGCGGTCAATACGGCCCAGGGCCATGCGGCGGCCAAGGGGCAGGTGGGTTTCGGGCCAGGGTTGGCCGTCGGCGCCTTCGCCCGTGCGGATGCGGTCGAGGCAACCGAGCAGGGTGCTGAGGTCGGGCGAGGGGTTTTCGTCGTCGTTGATGGAATCAGCGGGGGCGCTGAAGGGCAGGGCGTTCGGTGCGGTCATGGCGTCGGCTTCCGTGGCAGAGGCACAGCAGCGCCACCCGCGCTGGGCGGGGTGGCGGACGGTACGTGGCTGCAAACCGGGACAGACAGTTGCCATAGACCGGCGGGTCCGAAGACCCCCCACGCACCGCCCGCCATAGACGGCCGACGGATTGCCCGCCGGCACCGGTTAAGGACGGTGCCGACGGGCAAGCGTAAACAACTTCTGTCTCGGGTTTGCATGCCCGGCCACCCGTTGTCGGTGGCACGCCATGTTGTTTACGCGTGCTTATTCGATGCAATGAGAAAAATCCGAAGATCTTGAGCGCATCGGCTGCGCAGGCGCGAGTGTCGCACGCTCCATCATCGTCGGGCGCAACAGCGCAGGGCGGTGTCGAGAACTTCGAGTGGTTGTACGCGACATGGAGTGACGTACATGCCGCGAAACACATCAACGGCTGTGACGCTTCACGCTTGCTATGTGTTGTATGAAGCGGCCCTGCTGAGTGCGGTGACGGCGCGAGATAGGCGTTGACGTGACCTTTGGAGCTCTGTAAGCGCGCCAGATACGTCAGCTGCGCGGCAGGCATCACGCTCAGCCATTTCGCTCCCCGGGCATAGCCCGGCGCTACTTTGCCTGGTCGTACTCGGCCTGGGCGCGCTCCATCTGCGGCCCGTAGTGCAAGGCCCAGTCGTACAGCGCGGTAAACGGCTGCTGCAGCAAACGCCCCAACGGCTGATCGTGTATTCCACACCCACGGGCGTGGTTGGCAGCACATCCCGTTGAATCAAACGTTCCGTTCCAGGCGCTTCAGCGCATCGGCCAGCGCCTTGTGGGTGATGCCGTCCAGCCGGCGCATGATCTCGTTGAATCGTGACGGACGCGACCACAGCACGGTGAGGATGAGGATCGACCACGTGCTGGCGATCTGTTCCAGGATCGGCCGCGAACGGTGCACGTCGATCAGCGCTTCGCCGCCGAGGGCGCCACCGTGAACGCCACCCGCCGCTCGGCCGGGCAGGCCATGCCGCAGCCTTCGTCAGACACGGACACGGGGCCTGCCCACCCGGCGCGTGCCGATGCGGGGACGTCGGATGGCGCCGAGCTGGCGGTGGATGGTGGGATGGCGCACGTATGAGCCTGCGCGGCGCCTGGCTGTGCTAGGGCCCGTAGAGCGTTTCGGGGTCTATACCGGCCAGGGCCAGCACGCGGTCGCGCCGCACCTGCTGTACCCACGTGGCAGACAGCTGGGCCTTGGTGAGCGTGCCGCTGGTACCGCAGGCGGGGCAGGTCAACTCGATACCCGATTCAACGTGTCGAAGGCCGCCTGGTTCCGAATAGCGCGCTTCGTCTCCGCACTGCAGGCACTTGCAGTGCAGTGCCTCCAGGCGGTCAATCGTGCCACTGAGGCGCAGCAAGGGATGGATCCTGACGATCCGGAACGCGGAGGACGGGGTCATGTGTCGTGCCGGTAAGGGGCTAGACACGGGGGCGAAGAATTCGCGCCGCAGAGGAGCCAGATGCCTACAACCATACAGCATGAATCGTTAAGCATGCTCACGCGATCGTCTCTTCCCCGGGCCTTGCGGCTGGAGGCGCTGGAACACATCGTTTGTTAAACACTTGATTAAAGTTGGCTGCTGGCCCGCCGTTATTGGGTCTGTCCACCAAGCCGGGGACGCTGCGGGTGAGTAGGCACGTGAACCATCTCAGAAATCTCAAGGTCGGCGCCAAGCTCTCGCTTGGGTTCGGCATCCTGCTGGCGCTGATCCTGTGTTCGTCGGCACTGGCCATTTATCAGTCCACGCAGATCGGCAAGCAGATGGCGGTCATGCGCACCAACAACCAGAAGATGTCGCTGCTGTATGCGATGCGACTGGCCAACAGCACCAACCAGCTGAACATGCGCGATCTGCTACTGGCCAGTGGCGAAGACCTGGTCGCAGCCAATGCGCAGATCGAGCAGACGCGCAAGGCGTACCAAGCCTCCTGGGAGCAGCTTGATGCCATTCCCCACGATGCCGAAGGCACCCGGGCCAAGCAGGCGATCCTGGCCACCCAGGGCGCTGCCCGCCAGATGAATGACCAGATCCGGGCGCTGGCGGCTGCGGGCGACCGTGCCGCTGCGACGGCCTTGCTGTATGGCCCGGCCGAGCCGTTGCTGGACGCCCGCGCCAAAGCGATTGCTGCCGCTGTGGCGCTGCAGGTGCGTCGCAACGCCGCCGGTTCTGCGCAGGTGGAAGCGGCGGTAACCCATTCGCGGCGTGCGCTGACCGTCTTCATGCTGGTGGCGCTGGTGTCCGGCGCAGTGCTGGCCTGGCTGATCACGCGCAGTCTGGTCATGCCCATTCGCAGGGCAATGGGGGTGGCCAGTGCCATTGCGGCGGGCCGCTTCAATGAGCCGGTGGGGCCTGCTGGCAATGACGAGACGGGTGCGCTGCTGAAGAGCATGGACCAGATGGCATCGCGCCTGCGCAGCTACGCGGCCGCGCAGCAGGAAATGGCACAGCGCCATGAGCAGGGCGATCTGGACCACCGCATCGACGCCGCGCAGATGCCGGGCGATTTTGGCCGGATGGCAGAGGGCACCAATGCCTTGGTCAGCAGCAGCAATGCGGTGACCGAGCAGATCATCGACGTGGTGGGCCGCTATGCCGTGGGTGACCTGGCGCGCGACATGCAGCCACTGCCAGGGCAGAAGGCGCGCTTCACCCAGGCCGTGGCGCAGACCAAGCAGAACCTGGCCGCCATCAATCGTGAAATCCATGGGCTGGCGTCCGCGGCGGCACAGGGCGATTTCAGCCTGCGCGGTGATGAGAGCGCCTTCGACTTCGAGTTCAAGGTGATGATCCAGCGCCTGAACAGCATGATGCAGACCAGCGATGACAATCTTCGCCAGCTGTCGCAGCTGCTGCAGCATGTTGCGGCGGGGGATCTGACCCACCGGATGGACGGCCAGTTCGAAGGTGTCTTTGCGACGATGCGCGATGATGCCAATGCGACCGTGGCACAGCTGACGGCGATCATCGGCAGCATCCAGACCGCAGCGGCCAGCATCAATACCGCTGCGTCGGAGATTGCCAGTGGCAACAACGATCTGTCCCGGCGCACCGAGCAGCAGGCCGCGAATCTGGAGGAAACCGCTGCGTCCATGGAGGAACTGACCTCCACCGTGAGGCAGAACGCCGAGCATGCCGGCAAGGCCAATACGCTGTCCATGACTGCAGCCGGTGTGGCGTCCGATGGAGGCGAGGTGGTGCGCCAGGTGGTGGCCACCATGACCGACATCGAGTCGTCGTCCAAGCGCATCGCCGACATCATCACCGTCATCGACGGTATCGCGTTCCAGACCAACATTCTGGCGTTGAATGCTGCGGTTGAAGCGGCGCGGGCCGGTGAGCAGGGCAGGGGGTTTGCTGTGGTGGCCAGCGAGGTGCGCAGCCTGGCGCAGCGGGCTGCTGGTGCCGCCAAGGAAATCAAGGAGCTGATCGAGGCGTCCGTTGCCAAGGTGGAAACCGGTGCCGGGCTGGTTGCCAGGGCGGGCGTGACGATGGACGACATCGTCGCTTCGGTGGGCAGCGTGACCCACATCATGGCCGAGATATCCTCTGCGTCGGCCGAGCAGTCGGCAGGCATCGAGCAGGTCAGCCAGACCGTTGTGCAGCTTGATGAAGCCACCCAGCAGAATGCGGCATTGGTGGAGGAAGCCACAGCGGCGGCGCGTGCCATGGAGGACCAGGCGCTGGTGCTTTCCCAGGCTGTGGCGCGGTTCCGGATTGCTGCGGGGGCCGGCGCCCCGTCGGTGCCGGCCGACGCCCACCGCCGGCCCATCGATCGGCCGCGCCCGACTGCTGCGGTGGTGGCCTTGAAACCCGCGGGTGCCGACCGCCCGCGCAGCCTCTCGCAGCCGCCCGTCGAGGCCGGTTGGCGCGAGTTTTGAGGGGCTGAAACGGCACGTCGTACACACGCCATGACTGTATCCTGTCAGCGCTGGAGATCATCTCCAGCGCTACTGTCCGGATGCAGCAGAGATGAGACGAAGTGACCCCAGGAGCGAGCGTGCAGATACCGTGGAAACACGGGAGAAATTGTTGCGCTCAGCGGTGCGGGTGTTCGCACGACACGGCTTCGAAGGAACCGGTATCCGCGTGGTCAGCGCGGATGCCGGTGTCAACGTGGCGCTGGTCGGCTACCACTTTGGCAACAAGGAAGGTATCTACCGGGAGGTGGTGATGCAGGTATGCACGCTGGTGCAGGAGCGGCTGGGCGCGGCAATGGCCGTTGCGCGGAACGCGATGGGCGTGGTTGACGGCGAGGCTGCGGCGGAAGCGGCCTGCCGTTTGCTGGACCCGTTGATTGACATGGTGCTTGAGCCCGGCACCACCGATCTTGCCCGCATCATGCTGCACGAACAGCTTGACCCCGGTCCGGGTTTCGACACGTTCCATCAGGAATTGACCGTGCCATTCGTGGCGCTGCTTGGGGAGTTGGTTGCACGGGCGCGGCGGGTGCCGCCCAGTGACGAGCAGCGGATGTCCGCCCTGGCCATCATGGGCATGCTGCTGATCTTCAAATCCGCGCAGTCGAGCAGTGAGCTGATGTTCGGCAGCGACCCGTGGACGGGCGCATGTCGGCAGACTCTGCGCAGCACCATCACCAGCGCGATCGGCGCCGTGCCTTGAGCGCAGCCGCTGCTACGCAGGTTGATGTCTTCCGGGCAGGCCACAGGCCTTTGCTTCATCCGTTTTTCGCATCATCAACTGCCGTGGGAGGGGTTCTGGATGTCCGACAGGACGGCGCATGAACAGCATGGGTGGTTGGGGTTCCAAGGCGCGGCGCGGCGCGACAAGGTGGCCTCAATCCTGTCACTGGCGGGTGTGGCCTGCATCTGTCTGGGTGTGTTCTGGACGGCGTGCTACACCTATTTCAAGCGTGCCGAGCTGGCGGCAGTGTTCATTCCACTTGTGGCAGTTGGCATTCTGGCGCTGCGCCGCAGCCGACGCAGTGATGGAACGTCTCTTCTGATCGTAGCCCATGGTGTTTTCCTGGCCATCTGTGCCATTGCGTTGATCGATCCGCCTATCGCCAAGGTGCCCCGCTCGGTACATCTGTTCCTGCTTCCCTTGGCCGCGGGTGCCGCAGTCACGTTCGAGCAGCGCGAACGGTATGGCTCCCTGGTTTTTCCGATGATCTGCCTGGCGGTATTTGCAGCATTCGCCGTTGGGGTGCTTGATTCGCTGGCGCCTGGCCTGTCGCCCCCGCTGGAGGTGCGCAGTTGGGGCGCGTGGGCGAACACCCTGCTGGCCGTGTCATTGCTGGCGGCCATCTTTGGCATCTACCGCTTGGACGTTGGAAAGCGGCTGCGACGGGAACGGGAACTTGGGCGGGCGGTCCGCAACGGCGAGATTGCGGTGCACTACCAGCCACAGGTGCGTGGCCGCGGTGAACCTGTGGCCGTGGAGGCGCTGGTACGGTGGCACCATCCTTCCGGCAGAGTGCTTTCGCCGGTGGAGTTCATACCTATCGCCGAAGAAAGTGGCCTTATTCGTGATGTGGGGCTGGACGTGCTGCGACAGGCCTGCGAATTGCTGCAGCGCTGGTCCGGCGCGGCGTCCACCCGCACACTGCGCGTGGCCGTGAACATCAGCCCGGTGCAGCTGCAGGACCGCGGATTTGCTGAGGCTGCGGCAGCGCTTATCCAGACCGCACGCGTTGACCCTTCACTGCTTGAATTTGAGGTGACTGAGTCCGCGCTGTCGCATGATACAGGGGGGATGATCCACAACATGGAAGTGCTTGAAGCACTGGGCGTGACGTGGGCGCTGGACGATTTTGGAACGGGGTATTCCTCGCTTTCCACGCTGCGCACGCTGCCAGTGCGCAAGCTGAAGATCGATCGCCAGTTCGTTGAAGCGGCCACCCACCAGGAAAGCGCGCGGCACCTGCTGGGCAAGATCATCGAAATTTCCCAGGTGATGGGAATGAGCGCACTGGCAGAGGGCGTGGAGACACCCGCCCAACACGCGCTGCTGCTTGGGCTGGGCTGTGAACTGTTCCAAGGGTATCTGTTCGGGCGGCCGATGCCGGCAGAGGCGCTGTCGGGATGGATGGCGCGGCACACGCCCAACGAAATTGCAGCAAAGTGCTAACAATCGCCTAACAACCGGCTAATCAAGCCTTAATCGGCGGCCATCACGATCCTGTCCATGGACACGATCCCACTGCCGATTCCCTTGGCCCCGCATCCGGGCAGGTTTGCCGAAGCGGCCCTCATCACCCCCGACCATCCCCAGCGCGGTGAAGTGGAGGCCTTCATTGCCGCCACCTACCGCCAGCGCTTCGGTGCCGACGTGCGCAGCTTCATGCCGCAGCTGCTGGCCTATCGTGATACGCGCGGGCAGCTGGTGGCTGCGGTGGGCCTGCGCAACGCCGCCAGCGATGCCCTGTTCGTGGAGCACTATCTGGATGATCCGGTGGAGGAGGTGCTCGGGCAGCGGTTGCACAGTGCACCAGGCCGCGAGCAGATTGCGGAGGTCGGCCACTTTGCCGCCTCAACCCCCGGGGTGGCACGCGAGCTGATCGTGCAACTGGCCTGGGTGCTCAACGCCGCCCAGGTGGACTGGGTGCTGTTCGTGGCCACCCAGCAGTTGCGCAATGCCTTCGTGCGCCTGCACCTGGCGCCCATGGATCTGGTGGCCGCGCGCGCTGAGCGCATGGGCAGCGGTGCGGCAGACTGGGGGCGCTACTATGAGACGCAGCCGAGGCTGATGTGCGGCAACATCCGCGAAGGCATTGCCTTTCTTGGCGGCCAGGCCTGTGCGGTAGCCCCGACCGATGCCGCCTGCGCAGCGGGGGCGTCGGCATGAGCGCGGCCGCCCAGGCGTTTCTGCATCTGCTGCAGGGGCACCGGCAACCTGTGCTTGCCAGCCAGGAAACGGTAACTGCTTCGGCCCTGCAGTCGCGCGTGCTGGAGCTTGCACAGTGGCTGCAACGGTCCGGGGTGGGCTGTGTTGCCAGCCGGCTGGACAACGGGCCGGACTGGATGGTGCTGGACCTTGCACTGCGCGTCGCCGACGTAGCCCACGTTCCGTTGCCGACGTTCTTTTCCCAGGAGCAGGTGCAGCACGCCCTGCACAGCAGCGCGGCGCAGTTGCTGGTGACCGCCGGCGATGCGTCGCCGGCGCACGGCGAAGCGGACGCAGGCGACCTGCCCGGCCTGCGTGCACATGCGGCGTGGCTGCGTGCCCCCGCCAGCGTGGCTCTGCCGGCGGGCACGGCGTGCGTGACCTACACCTCCGGCAGCACCGGCCACCCGCGCGGCGTATGCCTTTCGGCGGAAACGTTGCTGACGGTGGCCGGCTCGCTGGCCGATGCCGCCGCGGAGATCGCGCCGAAGCGGCACCTGTGCCTGATGCCGTTGTCCACGCTGCTGGAAAACGTGGCTGGCCTGTATGCGGCGGTCTTGTCGGGTGCGGAGATCGCGCTGCCCTCGCTTCAGGAAATCGGCTATACCGGTGCTTCGGGGTTGGATGTGCCTACCTTGCTGCGCTGCCTGCACCGCTACCAGCCCGAGAGCATCATTCTGGTGCCGCAGCTGCTGCTGGCGCTGGTGATGGCCGCCGAGCAGGGGGCCGCGCTGCCCGCCTCGCTGCGATACCTCGCAGTTGGCGGGGGCCGTGTCGCGCCGCAACTGCTGGCGCGGGCGCGGCAGCTCAACCTGCCGGTGTTCGAGGGCTATGGGCTGACCGAATGCGGTTCGGTGGTGTGCCTGAACCGCCCCGGGGCACAGCGCGATGGCTCCGTTGGCCAGCCCCTGCCGCACGCACAGGTGCAGATTGTGGACGGCGAGATCGTTGTGGACGGCGTGCGGGCACTGGCTTACCTGGGCGGCGAACCGCTGCCCCCAGGCCCCATCCACACGGGCGATCTGGGCCACATCGATGCGGACGGCTACGTACACGTCACCGGCCGCCGCAAGAACGTGTTCATTACGGCCTTCGGCCGCAATGTCTCGCCCGAGTGGGTGGAAAGCGAGCTGCTTTCACATCCGGCCATCGCACAGGCGCTGGTATGGGGCGAGGCCCGTGCGGACAACGTGGCGGTGCTGGTGCCGCGGTTCCCGCAGCAGGGCACCCCGGCCCTGGAAGCGGCCTTGGCCGCCATCAACGCGGGGCTGCCCGATTACGCGCGGATTGCCCGCTACGTGCTGGCAACGCCCTTCACCGTGCAGGCGGGATTGCTGACGGCCAACGGCAGGCCGCGACGCGAGGCCATCCTCGCCCACTACCAGACCGGGATCGATGCCGCCTACGGCCATCCCGCTTTCAGTTCCACTGGAGACCACGCATGAGCTTCCACGACCATCTTCTGGCCGAAACCACACGCGAGCGGCAGACGCTGCTGCAGATTCCGATCATCGGCGATGCACTGGCCGGCCGGATCGATCGCGGCGATTACCTGGCGTTCCTGCAGCAGGCCTACCACCACGTGCGGCACACCGTGCCGCTGCTGATGGCCTGTGGGGCGCGCCTGCCGGCACGGCTGGAATGGCTGCGCACGGCCATTGGCGAGTACATCGAAGAGGAGATGGGCCACCAGGAATGGGTGCTGGACGATATTGCCGGGGCGGGCGGCGACCGCGCAGCAGCGGCGGCGTCCGAGCCGGCGCTGGCCACCGAGCTGATGGTCAGCTATGCCTATGACACCATCCAGCGCGGCAATCCGGTCGGCTTCTTCGGCATGGTGCTGGTGCTGGAGGGCACCAGCGTGGCGCTGGCCACCCAGGCCGCCAACAGCCTGCAGGCCACCCTGGATCTGCCTCGCAATGCCTTCAGCTATCTGCTTTCGCATGGCGATCTGGATATCGAGCATGTGGGCTTCTTCAAGTCGTTGATGGACAAGCTGGACGATCCGGCCGACCAGGCGGCGGTCATCCACGCGGCACGTCGCTTCTACGTTCTATATGGCGATATCTTCCGCACGCTGCGCAGCGGTGGCGCGCGACTGGCGGAGGCCGCGTGATGGAACTGCGCGGACGGACGGTGATATTGACCGGGGCGAGCGGTGGCATCGGTCGCCTGCTGTGCGCAGGGCTGGTGGGCGAGGGCGCGACGGTGGTGGCCGTCGGCCGCGATGGGCCGCGCCTGCAGGCGCTGGCCTCGACGCTGCCGCAAGGCAAGGTGGTGACCGTGGCCGCCGATATCGGTACGGCCGAGGGCCGCAGCACGGTGCTCGCCCGGGCCGAGGCCCTGCCGACAGCGCCTTCGATGCTGGTGGTGGGCCATGCGAGCGCTGCCTTCGGGCTGTTTGCTGGGCAATCGGCGCAGTTGCTTGAGCAGCTGATGCAGGCCAACCTGGTGGGATCGATGCTGCTGATCCATGCGCTGCTGCCGTTGCTGGAGCGCCAGCCCAAGGCCAGCGTGGCGGTGCTCGGCTCGACCTTCGGCAGCCTGGCCTTCCCGGGCTTCGCTGCCTACAGCGCCAGCAAGTTCGGTCTGCGTGGCCTGGTGGAGGCGCTGGGCCGCGAGTACGCCGGCAGCACGGTCACGTTCCAGTACCTCTCGCCGCGCGCGACGCGCACGGATTTCAACAGTGCGGCCGTGGACGCCATGAACGCCGAACTTGGCGTGACCCACGACCCGGCCGAGCGCGTGGCGGCAGCGCTGCTGGCGGCGCTGCGCTCGGGAAACCCGCGGCTGCAGCTGGGCTGGCCGGAGCGACTGTTTGCACGCTTGAACGGGCTGCTGCCGGAGCTGGTGGACCGCAGCCTGCGCAGGCAGCTGCCGATCGTCAGGCGCCATGCCAGTACCTCGTCCGCGATCACGCACCCCTCCCCACTTCATCCCGACAAGGACACTTCCCATGAAGCGCACGCAGGCTAAGACCATGTTCTATCTCATCCTCATCGCCGCCGCCGTGCTGGTCGGGGTGGCCGTGGCAGCAGAGCCGTCGGCAACGGTGGCGCAGGTACGCGACCGTTGGGCCCAGATCAACTACCAGACGCCCAAGGCACAGCGCGAGGCCGCGTTTGCTGCCTTGTCAAAACAGGCCGCGCAGGCACGCCAGGCTGCGCCCCGGGATGCAGGTGCATTGATCTGGGAAGGCATCGTGCTGTCCAGCCTGGCGGGCGAGAAGGGCGGGATGGGCGCGCTCAGCCTGGTGAAACAGGCACGTGCCGACTTCGAGGCGGCGCTGAAGCTGGATCCACAGGCACTGGATGGCGCGGCGTACACCAGCCTGGGCGCGCTGTACTACCAGGTGCCCGGTTGGCCGCTGGGCTTTGGTGATGACGACCAGGCACGAAGGATGCTGAAGAAGGGCCTGGATATCGACCCGAACGGCATTGATGCGAACTACTTCTACGGCGACTTCCTTCGCGACCAGAAGGAGTGGGTGCCGGCGCAGGCGGCGCTGCAGAAGGCGGTGACGGCACCGGCACGACCCGGGCGGGAAGTGGCCGACGCTGGCCGTCGCCGCGAGGCCGAGGCCAAGTTGAAGGATGTCATGGGCCATCTTGCAAAGTAGGACAGGCAACCTGACACTGCCGCCATGCGCATTCTCCTTGTTGAAGATGACCGCTCCTTGGGCGAGGGAATCCGGACGGCCCTGCGTCGCGGAGCCTTCGCGGTGGACTGGGTAGAGGACGGCACGGCGGCTCTGCTGGCGGCCGAGGATGGCGATTTCGACCTTGTCGTGCTGGACCTGGGGCTGCCGCGGGTGGATGGCATTGAAGTGATCCGCCGCCTGCGCGCGGCGGCCAACCCGGTGCCGATCCTGGTGCTGAGCGCCCGCGAGCGGGCCACCGACCGTACCCTGGGCCTGGATGTCGGCGCGGATGATTACCTGGGCAAACCGTTCGACACCGCCGAGCTTCTGGCGCGCGTGCGCGCCCTGGTCAGGCGCAGCAGCGGCAGGGCTCAACCTACGCTGGATGCCGGCAACCTGCATCTGGATCCGGCCACGCTGGAGGCGCGCTGGAAGGGCCGTATGCTGGACCTGACCCGGCGGGAATTTTCATTGCTGCGGCTGCTGATGGAACAGAACGGGCGACCGATGGCACGGGAAACCATCCAGAAACACCTGTACGGCTGGGATGAAGACGTGGCCAGCAACGCGGTGGATGTGCACGTGCACCAGCTGCGGCGCAAGGTCGACCCCGGCATCGTCCGTACGGTGCGCGGCATCGGCTACGCACTGGGCCAGGCACCGGATGCTGACGCATGACCTCCATGCGCCGGACACTGCTGATCACGCTGCTGGGCACGTTGTCCGTGCTGATGGCCGTGGCTGGGTTCTTCAGCTATCGCGCCGGCCTGCAGGAAGCCGGGGAGATGTTCGATGCCCGGCTGGTGCAGTCGACCCGGGTGCTGGTGGGGCTGGTGGATGAGCCGCTGGGTGACCTCAGCGCGTTTCCTGGCGACCCGATCGTGCTGCGTGGCTGGCACGGCCGCGCCGAAGGCGTGGGCGAAGCGCTGGCGTTCACCGATGGCCACGCTTATGAGAGCAAGCTGGCCTTCCAGGTATGGGATCGGCAATCAAGGTTGCTGCTGCGGTCGGACAGCGCCCCGGTCACGCCGATGGCTGCACTGGTGGCCGGCTACGCGAGCCCTGTGATCGATGGCGAGCAGTGGCGCACCTTTACGCTGCGCACCGCCGAGGGGCGCTGGTTCCAGTCGGGCGAGCGCTCGGACATCCGCGAAGAACTGGCCGAGGACATTGCCGGTGGCACGCTGTTGCCACTGCTGCTGGCGCTGCCACTGATGGCGCTGGTGATCTGGTGGGGCGTGAGCCACGTGACACGGTCGCTGCAACGGGTCTCGGACCAGATTGGCGAGCGCGATCCGGAGCGGATGTCGCCGCTGGAGCTGGGCAACGTGCCCCGTGAGGTGCACGGGCTGGTGCAGGCAGTGAATGGCCTGTTGCAGCGGCTGCACGCAGCGCTGGCGCGCGAGCGGCGCTTCGTGGCTGACGCCGCGCATGAACTGCGCACTCCCATCAGCGCGCTGAAAGTGCACGCGGACAACGCGCGGCTGGCCGCCGACGCGTCCGCCCGGTTCAAGGCGCAGGACCTGCTGCAGGATTCGGTGGGGCGCTTGGAGCGACTGGTGGCGCAGCTGCTGATGCTCAGCCGGACCGAGGCGACCACGCGGTCTCCTATCGCGCGGCTGAGTCTGGACGCGCTGGTGGCCACTGAAGTCGATGCCCTGCGCGCGCTGCTGGATCTGCATTCATTGCGACTGTCGCTCACCCTGTCGCCGGTGGAGGTGAGGGGGGATGAGGCCGGGCTGGGTGCGCTGGTGCGCAATCTGCTCGAGAATGCCATCCGCTATACGCCCAGCGGTGGCCAGATCCTGGTAGAGGTGGGCCAAGAAAATCGCGCCGCCTGGTTCAGCGTGGACGACAGTGGCCCGGGTATTGCCGAGGAAGAGCGCGACCGTGTATTCGATCGCTTCTACCGCATTCTTGGCAGCGGTGTGGAAGGCAGCGGCCTGGGCCTGGCCATTGTCCGTGGCGTGGCCGAGGCACATGGGGCGGTGGTCACGCTGCAGCGCTCTGCACGGTTGGGAGGACTGCGGGCTGTGGTGGCATGGCCGCCGCATGCGCCGGACGCAGCGGGCTCGCTGTAGAACTGGGCCCATGCTCGGCTGCCTTGCGAGCTGCCAGCCGTGGGCTGGCACTACCGGGGCGGGGCGCGCGGGCTGTAAGCTGGCCGCACCCCTTGCGGCGCTCCTGATCCCATGGACCTGATCCGTCTGCTTAGATCGCTTGAGGAATTTCTTTACGAGCTGGTGGGCTGGCTGGTGTTCTACCCGCGCACGCTGTGGCGGGTACTGGTGCGACCGGGCGAGGTGGCGCGTTACACGCGGGGCGAGTTTGCCAAGGACCCGGAGCACCGCTTTGCCGATGCCATCAGCCCGGTGCTGATGCTGATCCTGTCGGTGGTGCTGGCGCACGCGCTGGAGATGGCCATGCGTGAGACGCCGCTGTCGGTATCCGGGCCGTTGGGCAAGCTGCTGTTTTCCAGCGAACAGGGACTGCTGCTGTCGCGCTCGGCGGTGTTCTGCATTTTTGCGCTGGGCGCGGCGCTGAGTACGCTGTGGCGGCAACGCCTGCCGATCAACCGCGACACCTTGCGGGAGCCGTTTTCCATACAAGCGTTCATTGCCTGTCCGTTCGTACTGTTGCTGGCGGTTTCGCATGCGGTGGGCGGAGAGGCGATGGGCTGGGGCGCGGCAACCAGCCTGGCCGCGGTGGCCTGGTACCTGTGGGCGCGAACGCGCACGTTCGTGGCGTTGAATGGCGTGGGGTATCTGCCAGCGGTGGGGTTCGTGCTGGCATCGTTCCTGCTGACTTCAGCCCTGGTGGTTGCGCTGCTGTTTGCGGTTGTGTTGTAGCCAACGTCCGCCAGGCCCTGCCTGGCGGTGCGATCAGGCGGCAATCAACAACAGCGGGTCGATCAGCGGTATCTCGCCGCTGTCGGCCATGGCAATGCTCTGGCTGCAGAAGACATACCCCAGAGTATGGTGCGCCCGCACCCGCTCGCGCGGAGCACTTTCGATCTCGCCAACCTCGTCCACGGCCAGGGCCAGCACCTCTGTGTTTGCCTGCACCAGCAGCATTGCCGGGCAGGCGGACTGGAACGCACGCAGCCCGCTGAGCCGGCGCAGGTCGACCACCTTCAGTTCTTCTTCGCGCACGGTGAGCATGGGAAGGCCTTCACCACCCACGGTGTTGAACGTTTCCGGGCCACGGATTTCGACCGTCGCCTGCACGTCCACGGCAAACCAGTGCTCGCCGGCCCGTACGGTCAAGAATTCAAAAAAGGTAGGCGACAACGGGGCCGGTTGATCGGCCGAAGGGGAATGCGGCTGCAAGGGAATTCCAGTGGAAGGGGCGCTGCTGTTGCGCAGCAATGATGCCGCGCCGGGATGCTCGGATGTGTGCGCGGCAGATGAAGGCCGGTGCGTCCATTCAGCCTCTGCTGGGCGTCTGCTCCGTAGATCAGGAGGGGTTTTCGCGCCGTTGGCTGCGGCGGCGGTACAGCACGGTGCGGTTGCGGCCGCCGTGCTTGGCCCGGTACAGCGCCTTGTCGGCCTGGCGGATGACCAGGTCTGCATCGGCTTGGGTTTCCGGGTAATGGCTGACGCCGGCCGAAATGGTGATGTGCCCGACCGTGGGGAAGGCGTGTGTTTCGATCACGCTGCGCAGGCGTTCGGCCACCTGCAATGCGGTTTCTGCACTGACCTCGGGCAGCAGGGCAAGGAACTCCTCACCGCCCAGGCGGCACAGCACGTCTTGCGGGCGTGCGTTGGCCCGCATGCACTGGGCGATGCCGGCCAGCACCTGGTCGCCCGTTTCGTGGCCGTGCTGGTCGTTGACGCCCTTGAAGTGGTCCACGTCCAGGGTGATGACCCCGAACGGCACGCCCGAGGCATTCAGTGCGCTGAGCGCGCGTTCGAGCCCACGCCGGTTGAACAGCTGGGTGAGGGGATCGGTGAGGGCCGCCTTGTCCAGCAGCCCGATACGCTCGTTGAGGTTGCGGAAGCTGACCAGCACGGCCTGCTTGAGCTGGGCGGCTTCGTGGTACCAGGAATTGATCGCCTTGACCTGGGTGATGGCGGCGCCGACATCGCGCTCCTGGGCGTGCCGGGCCAGTTCCTGCAACGGCGAGGCGATGCGCCGTGAGCACAGCCAGATCAGCAGCAGGGTGAGCAGGCCCAGCGGCGCGGCATTGCGCAGCACCGTGGTGGTCAAGCTGCCCATGGGGGCCACGGCAGCTTCGGCAGGGCGCTGGGCGACGATGCCCCAGCCGGCCGCGGGCACGGGCGCGAAGCCGGCCAGCATCTGCACGCCGTGGCGGTTGCGCGAGTGCAAGGCGCCGGCGCGGCCCTGGCCGAGTGCATCCACGGCGGCATTGCGGGTGGCGGGCTGGCCGACGCGGTCGGGTTCGGGGTGGTAGAGCACGGTGCCATCGCGACTGACCACATACAGGTACGAACCATCGTCGTAGGGATGGGTGCCGAGCAGGCTGTGCAGCACGTTGGGGTCGCGCAGGTGGATGGAGGCGGTGATGTAGCCGGCGTAGTCGCCGTCGGCATTGAACACGGGGTGGGACAGGGTGACGACCAGGTTACCGGTGTGGGCAACAAACGGATCGCTGACCATCGGCACCCGCTGCTGCAGCGCCTGCCGGTTGGCGGCGCTGGTGAGGGCCTTGCCCTGCAGCTCTGGCAGCGCCGGTGATGCGCCCACCACTACGCCCTGGGCATTGACCGAGATGACGCTGTTGAAGGCATCGGTCTGCAGCTTGACCCGTTCCACTTCGTCGTCGTGCGCGGCGGGCTGGGCGGCGTTGCGGCTGAGGCGTTCGGCGCCCAGCGCCAGCTGCTGCTGCGCGTTCAGCACGAAGTGCTGGGTGGACTGCGCCAGCGAGTGCGCGTACACCCGGTTGGCTTCCAGGCTCTTTTCAAGCAGCTGCTGGCGCTGCACCTGGTAGCTGGCCCAGACCGCATTGCCCAGCATCACCAGCGCCGAGAGCGCGGCAAGCGCGAGGATCAGCCGTTGCAGGTTCACCCGCTGGATCGATGCGTTCACCCTGCGCCCCAGGCAGTTGGTAGATGCGCAGGGTACTGCCGGGGGCGCATGCTGGCTGTGCAGACGGTTTTGATCTGTATCACACCCGACTGTGCGGGTGGGCGTGCAGAAATCTATGTCGTCGTAGATGGGATACCAAGCCGCTGCGCAGCTCGGGATTGGGGTGCGTCGTCATCCAGCAGTTGAGGGACCAAGCACTGGATCAAGGCCCACTTACAGAGATCTTGGGCCCCTGCTCATGCTGCTGGGCATGTTGTTGTGTCGGCTCAAGCGCCTTTTCACGTGACTGGGTCTGTTGGGCAGCCTCCGCCAGTTGAAGGTTCTGCTGCGCTGGCTCCTGAGCCGCCTGGCGGCCGTCCACGTGGGCATGGAAGAATGGCCCCTTCTCTCCAAACGGGGCATAGACCGCAAACACGTTGTGGGCTCCGTCCTTTCCAAGACCGCCGGTAACTTGGTCTACCCGCTGTACCAGTGGATGTTCGGTCTGCTGTCTGTAGAGCGCAGCACTTACATTGCGACTCTCCTCATTGGTCCAGTTCCCAGTTCCCGTCACCCAGTCCTGGATACGTGCATAGGTTGAATGGTCGTGGTGACTGGGGTTGTCAGCAAGCAACTCAGGCATCGACTCAATGGAGGCTGTCTTTTGGTCAGGTCTGTGTTGCAGCGGCCCCAACTGACGGACCTCCACCTCCCGTTGCTGCCCGTTGGAAGTATCAACAAATCCGAATGCCTTGCCCTCGCCGCCCAGGTTCACTCCGGCCGTCTCCAGACTTGCAACGTCGGTGCCCATTTCCGCCAAGTCGTACCCCAATCTTGGCAACACTTGGGTCGTGGCGGCAGAGCGTTCCTTCAACAGGGATGCGCCAGCACCGATCGCATAGGCCGCGTAGTAGTCGGCATAGTTGGATTTACCTTGAACCCCCAAGCTGCTGTCGCTGTTATCAAAGTGGCAGACTGCGACGGCTTCCACCGCTGGACTGGCAATGCTGTTCCCCGTGCGCTGCATGCCTCGAGCGTCGATATGGATACCTGGCTCAAGCCTCCCATCCTTCACGCAGGCCGTCGTTGGCTCGAGGCGGCCTAGCAACTCCGGCTCGCTCCACTTGCCTGTGACGGTCACCACGCGGCTGGCTACCGCGTTCATGCTCACCAGCTCCGCCAGCGCCTCGTTCCGACGTGAATCGACCATGTATTGCTTGGCATGCGCAGTGACATCGACCATCGGCTCGCCGTATCGAATGCCCTCTTTGAGGGCGCTTTCCATGTTGTAGACGAATTTGTTCAGCGACTGCTTTGCCGAAACAGACATCAGCGCGTGCCCTGTCTCGTGGCCCAACGTACCCGCCAGCATGTCCAAGCGATCCGACGCGCTGCGTGGTGCAAACAACGTTGAGCTGATACTGAGGGTGCCGGTGTTGTCGTCGTAGTGCCCGCTTTCATTCGGCTGGTTGGATACCTCAATGCGTCGCAACGATTTCCATTCGATGGCTTGGATCATGACCGAAGCCAGAAAGGGCGATGTATCGATCGCTTGACCTATGTCCTGCACTGCGCCCTTCGGTAGACCGGGTTGCTGCGCCAAGTCTTGGAGTAGGCGTTCAATATCGCGCCGGTCAGCCATCGCTCGGCTCCATCTCCATCCTGACACGTGAAACGCACTGTGGATCAGTATGGCTTTCAGTGTTCAGGATGATGTGCAGATCAAGTCCCTCGCTGACTGATCGAGAAAAGTACACCATAGGCTTAAAACCAACTGCATTGGTGGAGATAGCGAACCCTGCTGCGACCAACGGGTCATGCAATGACTTGAACAAAATCTCACAAGCGTCTGAAGGCCGAACCGTCAGCTCGACGCTGTGGCCAGGATGACGCTCGTAGCGCTTCCAAGCGGCTAACTCGTAGCGGGCATGACCGATCGGACCCTGGACGCCTGTACGCTCAGTTCGACTGTCGGGCGCCATTCCGAGCGAAGTCAACTGAGCCACACGAAGTGGAACCATGTCCTCTCGAGACTCGAACGTCTTCGCCATACGGACAATGGCTTCTACCAACGTCTCCGCCTTCACCTCAGGACCTTGCGGCAACGGCGCATAACCGTCCGAGTCCACGGTAGGCAGAGGACCCTGCGAACCGGCTTCGTCAACCGCCGCGTCGACCGCTGCGGCGGCTCGGTCCTGCGAGGAGCGCACCTCCGCCGCGTTGGGCGTTTGTCCATTCATGGTTTCCTCCTGAGTTGCTGCGTCCGTTGTCGGGCCCCGGGCACACGCCTGAGCAGCCAGCAAGACCGTAATCAGCACAATGCTGCGAGTAAGCGAATGCAACCTAAGCCTCCATGTCCATTCAATGTCCCGGCCGTACTAGTCGATCATAGGCCAGCATTGGGCTAGAGGTGTCAATGCAGCGGACATGGCACGAACGCGGCGGCTGGACCGTTGCTGCCGTCCTCGCTGATGGCGCTGTTGGTCCTCATAGGACTCTTTCTATACAGGAAAAGCAGCTTCATGCCGCTTCCGAGCCCGGCCGGCAAATCCGCGCATGGTCAGGAGGCGTAGGGCTAGGGGACCAGGGATTGCTAGATGCTCGGGCCGTTTCGAGCCAAAAGCGTCATCGCCAGCCCCTGCAGCCCCCCCCTGATTTCCGTTTAGCACGCTCCCAGCGGCCGCACCTCCCACGTTCCGCCCCTGCTCTCCAACTAGCGAAAGATCACGGGCGTTGACCTGTTGTTGAAGTTGTTCTCGGCCACGCCCTATATCGCCTTGGCGGTGGCATTGCTGATACTGGTGGGCATGTTCGTCTACGTGATTCAACGCTGAAGCAGACAGTGCGACACAGGAGATCGCCATGAAGGATGAGCAGCACAGCACAGGGTTGCATGCCTGGATGACCGCGAAGCCAGGGCGCCGCCCGTTGGTCGCGGCCGTGCTGTTCGTGGTCGGCATGACCGTGTTCTTCGCCGCCTGGTTCGGCCTGGCCCTGCTGTTCGGCGACCGGCAGGACGGTGGCGCGCCGGCACTGAACACGGTGCTGGTGGGGTTCTGCGCGGTGGTGCTGCTACCGGTGCTGCATCGGGGCATGCTGCGGGGCTTCTGGCATCACGCGCGCGAGGGTGAGCCGGGCGCACGCCCGGTTCATTTCAACTGGGCGCCAACGTGGCATCGCCGTACGCCGATGTGCGTTGGCCATGGTCGCTACGGCTGCGCCATGCCGCGCTTTACGTGCTGGGCATGGCACTTGTCTTGTTTGTGTTCCTGCCGTTGGACAACCAGCGCGCCTTCGGTAGCCGGGTCAGCCGCTTCAGCGTGAGCCCCGCGTTTGCCGGCCAACTGAACGTGCTGCTGTTCGCGTGGTTGCCGCTGCTGGTATTGATGGCGTTGTGCATGCTGCTGCTCTACCGTCAGGTTCGCCGGCGCGATGCCGGTCGGTTGGATGAAGCGGGTGAGCGACTGCTCAACGCCGAGATGAGCTGGCTGTTCGCCTTTGCCGGGGCGCTGGCCGCCACGATGCTGGTGTGCCGCGTGGCGGGGGCCGTGGTGGGCCTGGCCGACAAGGCCGATGCGTTCCCACGGCAGTTGTCCGGCGGGCAGCAGCAGCGCATTGCGATTGCGCGCGCGCTGGCGCTGCAGCCGAAGGTGCTGCTGTTCGATGAACCGACATCGGCACTGGACCCCGAACTGGTATCGGAAGTGCTGAGCGTGATCGAGGAACTGGCGCGCTCGGGCACGACCCTGGTGATCGTGACCCATGAACTGGCCTTCGCCCGCCGCGTGGCCGACCACGTGGTGATGATGGACCAGGGCCGGGTGATCGAGCAGGGCACGCCCGAGGCGCTGTTCGAGCGCCCGCGCCAGCAACGCACCGCCGATTTCCTGGCCAAGACCCTGTAACTCTTTCGAGCGACCCTATGAGCCCTGCATCACACCGTCGTCCTTCGCGCAGCACGCTGCTGGTTGTGGGTGTGCTGGTGATCGGCATTGCCGGCATTGTCTATTCGCGCGTGCGGCAGGCACCGGCGCCCGTGGCGGCTGCCAGCGTTACCTTGGCCGGTGCCGACGCACCGGTGCTGCGTGGCACGCCTGATCCGAAGGCACAGGCACTGCTGCCGCCCGGCGGCTGGCCGGATTCGGCGGCGATTTCCGCGACCACGCGCAAAGGCAGCGGGTTGGCCGATGCGATTACGCAGGCGTTGAACACGCAGATTGAAAGCGGGACCTATGCGCAGGCACTGCAGCGCTGGAACCTGGCGGAGGAAGCCGTGCCGCAGTCGCAGACCAACCCGCCGGGCTTGCCGGGGTTCTGATGCAGGCGTGCCAACCAACGGTTGGCACCTACCGGAAAGCGAGCGGTTTGTGCTCCGGTAGCGTCGAGCTTGCTCGACGAAGCGTGCCAACCAAGGTTGGCACCTACCAGCGCGAGAGTGCCAACCAAGGTTGGCACCTACCGGGGTGGGGTTATCGGGGGGATTCCCACCAGCGGGTGCCGGGCGTGGGGGCCTGCATGTCCAGGGCTTCGCCCATGATCGGGGTGGCGACCGGCACGTTGTGGGCGGCGGCCAGGGCGGTGATGCGTTCGAACGGTTGCTGCCAGTCGTGCAGGGCCAGGTCGAAGGTGCCGTTGTGGATCGGCAGCAGCCACTTGCCACGCAGGTCCAGGTGCGCCTGCAGGGTCTGTTCGGGCTGCATGTGCACGAAGGCCCAGCGCTCGTCGTAGGCGCCGGTCTCGATCATGGTCAGATCGAACGGGCCGTACTTTTCACCAATGGCCTTGAATCCATCGAAATAGCCGGTATCGCCGCTGAAGAAAATGCGGAAGTCTTCATCCTGGATGACCCACGACGCCCACAGGCTGCGGTCGCTGTCGCCCAGACCGCGACCGGAAAAGTGCTGGCCCGGCGTGGCGGTCAGGCGCAGGCCGCCGGCGGTGGTGCTCTGCCACCAGTCCAGTTGTTCGACCTTGTCGGCAGCGATGCCCCAGGCAATCAACTGGTCGCCCACGCCCAGCGGCGCAATGAAACGCGTGGTCTTGCCGGCCAGCGCCAGCACGGCGGCATGGTCCAGGTGGTCGTAGTGGTTGTGCGACAGGATGACGCCGGCGATGGGCGGCAGTTCGTTGATGCTGATCGGCGGTGCGTGGAAGCGGGCCGGGCCCATCCACTGCACCGGCGAGGCACGTTCGGAGAACACCGGATCGGTCAGCCAGTACTGCCCGCGCAGCTTCAGCAGCAGGGTGGAATGGCCCAGCCGGAACAGGCTGCGATCGGGCGCGGCGTCCAGCGTGGCGCGGTCCAGCGGCCGCACCGGAATGGGCTGCGTGGGCACGGTGCCCCTGGGCTTGTTGAACAGGAAGGTCCACCAGATCTCCAGGCCATCGCGCAGGCCCATGGCCGGCTTCGGCAGGACATTGCGGAACCTGCCGTCGCGGTACTGCGGCGAGTCGGGGAAGTCGGGCAGGGACCAGGATTTGCAGAACGTGTAGGCGGTCACGGCAAGGGTTCCAAGCAGGAGGACAAGGAGCAGGCGCTTCATCGGGGACGTCCGCTGGGTACACTGCACAGTGTAGTTTCCGATTTCAGGAAAGTACACTGACCGGTGTAAAATGTCGGCATCCGTTCAGAAATCTGGTAATGCCATGTCCCGCGCCCCGCAACGCCTGACCGAGCGCAAACGCGAAGCCATCGTGCGCGCGGCGGTGGAAGAGTTCCGCGCGGCCGGCTACGAGGCCACCAGCATGGACCGCATCGCGGCGGCGGCCGGCGTTTCCAAGCGCACGGTCTACAACCATTTCCCCAGCAAGGAAGAACTGTTCGCGCTGATCCTGGAAGAGCTGTGGCAAAGCAGCGTGGCCAGCGTGGACGTGCCGTACCAGGCCGATGCCCCGTTGCAGGCACAGTTGCTGCAGTTGCTGGCGAAGAAGCTGGAGCTGCTGGGCGATCCCAACTTCATTGATCTGGCGCGAGTGGCGATGGCCGAAATCATCCATTCGCCCGAACGTGCGCAAGCCATCGTCTGCCGCATGGGCGAAAAAGAGGGCGGGGTAAGTGCGTGGATCCGCGCGGCCGTAGCCGATGGGCGCCTGCGCGAGGTCGATCCGGAATTCGCCGACCAGCAGTTGCAGGGCCTGGTGAAGGGTTTTGCGTTCTGGCCGCAGGTGACGTTGGGGCAGCCGCCGCTGGCGCCGGCCGAGCGTGCGCGGGTGGCCGAATCGGCGGTGGCGATGTTCCTGGGGCACTACGCGAAGTGACATGGCGCTGCGCTGCTTTGTCGCAGCTGGCCGAAGGTGTGACCGGTTTGCCTGCGCGCTGTAAAGCGTGTCTGCGATAGTGGACGTGCCCTCCACGCACTCTGGTTTTCATGTCACTTGCAACGGCGCCGCAGATCGGGGAAGTCCTGCAGCAGTCCTATGGCATCACGCCCACGGCGGTGGTGTCGCGCGCGGTGGGCGCCGATGCCCATGCGGCGGTGTACCGCATTGATGCGCGCAACGGACAGTGGTGGCTCAAATGCCGCCGCTACCA
Organism: Stenotrophomonas sp.; assembly: GCF_032056425.1. Taxonomy (GTDB): domain Bacteria; phylum Pseudomonadota; class Gammaproteobacteria; order Xanthomonadales; family Xanthomonadaceae; genus Stenotrophomonas. Next base: position 19,540 of record NZ_DAMBCN010000023.1, on the reverse strand, counting down.
GGTAAACCCCGCGGTGTGGGACAGCCTGCACTGGTTGCGTGGCACGCTGGGCATCGGGGAGATCGTGGCGCCGTGGCCAACCTTGGCCGGTGCCGCGTCGGCGCAACGCTGGGGCCTGCAGTTCACGCTGTTCCCCTACATTGAAGGGCAATCGGGTTTCGAGGCGCCGCTGAGTGCGACGCAGTGGCAGCAGCTGGGCCACGTGTTGCGGCGTCTGCACGAGGCGCGACTGCCCGAGGCGATGGCGCGCGCGCTGCCGCAGGCGGCATTCGATAGCGAAGCGCTGCTGACAGTGGGGCAGTGGCTGCAGCAGCCCGGTGCGCTTGCGACCGCCAGCGACCGTTGGGGTGAGGCCTTCCGTGCGGTGTGGCAGCAGCAGCACGGGCGTATCGCGCAGCTGCATGCACGTGCCGAGGAACTGCAGCAGGGCCTGCAGGACCAGGTTGCGGAGCTGCGGGTCTGCCATACCGATCTGCATGCCGGCAACCTGCTGATGGATACCGCAGGCGAGCTGCATCTGATCGACTGGGATGGACTGGCACTGGCCCCGCGCGAGCGCGACCTGATGTTCGTGGGTGGGGCGGTGGGCGGGCGCTGGGGGCGTGAGCGCCCGCCGGGTTTCGTCGAAGGCTATGGGGAAGACCTGGGCGATGCGCGATGGATTGCCTGGTACCGGCACGTGCGCGTGTTGCAGGATCTGATTGAGTTCCAGCAGATGCTGCTGGGCGCGGAAGCGCAGCAACGTGCGGTGCAGCAGCGGCGACAGGCGCTGCATTTCCTGGGGGAACAGTTTGCGCCGGGAAATGTGGTGGATGCGGCCGAAAGGGCGTACCGGGTGGCGTGCACGGCGGCGTAGCGTCGAGCTTGCTCGACTGCCGTGTTTTGTAGAGTCGAGCCATGCTCGACTGCTTTTGGAAATGCAGTCGAGCAAGCTCGACTCTACGAAGAGCAAGGGCAGTCGAGCAAGCTCGACTCTACAAGGGCGTTTCGGGCGTGCGGGCGCGACGGGCCAGTACGGCTTCGCGGTGGGCGATGTAGGCGTTGGCGGCCAGGATGATGCCGGCGCCGATCAGGGTCCAGCGGTCGATGGTTTCGCCAAACAACAGCCAGCCACACGCGGTCACCAGGGGCAGCTGCAGGAAACTGATCGGGGTGAGTGCGGAGACTTCGCCCAGGCGTAGTGCGCGGGTCCACAGCAGCTGGCCCACGGTGCCCATCACGCCGGTGGCCGCCAGCCACACCCAGGCCATGCCGCTGGGCGCCACCCACACAAACAGCGCCGGGACCAGCGACAGTGGCACCCAGAACACATAGGTGTACAGCACCACCGTATCGGCACTGTCCACGCGGGTGAGCTGCTTGATCTGGATCGCCACCAGCGAGCTGAGCAGGGCGGCGGCCACGGCCACCAGGCTGCCTGCAGAAAAACCGGCGGTGCCGGGGCGCACGATCACCAGCACGCCGATGAAGCCGATCACCACCGCTGCCCAACGGCGCACGCGCACGATCTCGCCCAGCCACAGCACCGCAGCGATGGTGACGAACAGCGGCGTGGAATAGGACAGCGACACCGCCTGCGCCAGCGGCAGATGGCCCAGCGCCCAGAACGCGCACAGCATCGAGGCTAGGCCGATGGCACTGCGCAGGAGGTAGCGCGGCAGCTGTTGGGTCTTCAGCGGCGCACGGCCCGGGCGCAGCAGCATCGGCAGCAGCGCCAGCAGGCCGAAGGCATTACGGAAGAACGCCACTTCCTGGGTGGGCACGTAGCGGGTGGCGTAGCGGATGGCTACGGCCATCAGCCCGAACGCCAGGGTGCTGCCCAGCATCAGCAGCGCCGCCCGCAACGGGGCGGCGCCCGGACCCTGCACGGCGGGGTTCACCACTGTGCGCCGAGCAGGCGCGGTTCCGGTTCAATGGGCACGCCGAACTTTTCCAGCACCGAGGCGGAAATGCGCCGGGCCAAGGCCAGCAGATCGGCGCCGCTGGCGTTGCCATGGTTCACCAGCACCAGCGCGTGGCTGGCGGCCACGCCGGCATCGCCTTCGCGGAAGCCCTTCCAGCCGCAGGCGTCGATCATCCACGCCGCCGACACCTTGCGCTGTTCCTCGCGCTCGGCCGGGAACACCGGAAGGTCGGGGAAGTGCTGCAGCAGCACCTCGGTCTGTTCCAGCGGCAGCACCGGGTTTTTGAAGAAGCTGCCGGCATTGCCCAGCACGTCGGGGTCGGGCAGCTTGCGGCGGCGGATCGCGATGACGGCGTTGGCCACGTCCACCGCGCTGGGCAGTTCCACGCCTTGGGCCTGCAGTTCCTCGCGGATACCGGCGTAATCCATGCGCAGGTCGTGCAGCAGCGGCAGCTTCAGTTCGATGGCGGTGATCAGGTAGCGATCGGCCTGCTGCTTGAACACGCTGTCGCGGTAGCCGAAGCCACACTGTTCGTTGTCCAGCCGCACCCAGGCCTGTTCCTGGCAGTCCCAGGCTTCGACGGCCTGGATGAACTCGCCCACCTGCGCGCCGTAGGCACCAATGTTCTGGATAGGCGCGGCACCGGCGGTGCCGGGAATCAGCGCCAGGTTTTCCAGCCCGGACAGGCCATTCTGCAGCGACCACATCACCAGACCGTGCCAGGGCACACCCGCACCGGCGCGGATGACCGCGTGGTCGGCGCGGTGTTCCAGGAAGCTGATATCGCGGTTGCCGAACACCAGTACGGTGCCGGGCAGATCGTCGGCGATCAGCACGTTGCTGCCACTGCCCAGCACCAGCAGCGGGCCGGCGGCAACGCTGGGCAGGGCCAGCACGTCGGGCAGCAGGGCCGGGTCATGCAGTTCCAGCAGCTGCGCTGCGGTGGCCTGCACGTGGAAGGTGTTCAGCGCCTGCAGCGGCGCGTTCTCGGTCAGGGTCCAGCGCAAGGGGGCGGTACTCACAGCGGGGCCACCGCGCCACGGCTGGGCGCCTCGCGGCGGCGACGGATCGCCTCCACGCAGTCGGCCACCAGCGCCGGGCCCTTGTAGATCAGGCCGCTGTAGCACTGCACCAGCGAGGCGCCGGCGGCCATCTTGGCCACCGCATCGGCGCCGGACAGGATGCCGCCTACACCGACCAGCGGAATGGATTCGGGCAGGCGCGCGCGCAGGCGGCGCAGCACCAGGGTGGACTGGTCCAGCACCGGCGCACCGGACAGGCCACCGGCCTCGCTGGCCAGTGGATCGCCGGCCACGCGGCTGCGGTCGATGGTGGTGTTGGTGGCGATCACACCGTCCACCTGCAGTTCGCCCAGCACACGGGCGGCGGCATCGATATCGCGCTCGCTCAGGTCCGGTGCCACCTTCACCAGCATCGGCACGCGGCGGCCATGCTGCGCGGCCAGCGTTTCCTGGCGGTCGCGCAGCTGTGCCACCAGCTGGCGCAGCGCGGTTTCTTCCTGCAGCTCGCGCAACCCGGCGGTGTTGGGCGAAGAGATGTTCACCGTGATGTAGTCGGCCAGCGCGTACACCTTGTCCAGGCAGGTGATGTAATCCGCGGCCGCCTGTTCGTTGGGGGTGTCCTTGTTCTTGCCGATGTTGATGCCCAGCAGGCCGCGGCGGTCGCGCGCGCGTTCCACGTTGCGCACCAGCGCATCCACGCCGGCGTTGTTGAAGCCCATGCGGTTGATGATGGCCTGGTGGGCCGGCAAGCGGAACAGGCGCGGCTTGGGATTGCCGTCCTGCGGGCGCGGGGTGATGGTGCCGATTTCCACGAAGCCAAAACCCAGCGCGAACAGCGCATCGATGTGCTCGCCATTCTTGTCCAGCCCGGCGGCCAGGCCGACCGGATTGGGGAAGGTCAGCCCGAACACCGTGCTGGGCATCGGCGCGATGCGTGCGGCCAGCAGCGGCGTGGTGCCGGTGCGGTAGGCCAGGTCCAGGGCGGACAGGCCGAGGCCGTGGGCGCGCTCGGCGTCGAGCGAGAACAGGAAGGGGCGGGCAAGCGAATACATGCGGTGGTTTCAGTCCAGCGTGCCGAGGAAGGCTCGGGTTTGATATTCAAAGGCGACCTGGCCGTTCACTGCGTGGGCGGCGAACAGGTCCTGCAGGGCGGCCAGCATGGCGTCGTGGCGAGGGTGCCCGGCCTGCGGCGCATACGAGGACGACAGCAGCCGACCGCGCAGGGCGTCCAGATCCAGGTGCTGCACGTTGGGCAGCTGCACCCAGCCGCGCAGGCCGGGGCCGAACCAGGCCTGCATGGTGGCATCGTCCTGGTAGCGCTCGGCCACGGCGGTGTAGTCGGTGCCGAAGTCCAACAGCAGTTGCTCGTAGCCGACCAGGAACGGGCTGGCGTCGAGCAGGCGCGAGTTCCAGTACACCAGGGCCAGGCCGCCGGGACGGAGGATGCGCTGCCACTCGGCGCGCACGGCCACGGTGTCGAACCAGTGGAAGGCCTGTGCGGCCGACACCAGGTCCACGCTGGCATCGGCCAGGCCCGTGACCTCGGCGCGGCCATCTACGGCGCGGAACTGCGGATACTGCGGCGCCAGCCACTGCTGCGCGGCGGCGCGCATGGCGGCATTCGGTTCCACGGCCACCAGCGGATGGCCCGCGGCCAGGAACTGGCGGCTGGAGATGCCGGTGCCGGCGCCGATGTCGGCCACCAGGGCGGCGGTGGGCACGGCCATCGGGCCATGCAGCCAGTCCACCAGGGCGGCGGGGTAATCGGGCCGGTAGCGCACGTAGTCGGCCACGCGGCTGCTGAAGCGTTCGGTGCTGTCGGACGCGGTCATGGCGGTCAGTTCGCCATGGTGGCCAGCCAGGCCAGGCCGCCGAAGAAGGCAACGAAGGCAAGGATGCCCAGCAGCACCATGCCCACGTTCACCCACCCCAGGATGAGCCCGGTCAGGGCCAGACCATCGCCTTCAAGATCGGTGGGGCGGCGGCGGATTTCGGCGCGGGCCATGTGCCCGGTAATGATGGCCAGGATGCTGGCCACGAACGGCAGCACGGTCCAGCCTGCAATGCCCAGCACCAGGCTGAACACGGCCACAGTGCTGGTCTGTCGGGGTGCCACGCTCATCGGGGTCCTCCTTGGCAGTGCGCACATGATAGTGCCTGCGGGCGGCCAAGCCCAAGGGCGCGGCAGGTTGGCGCTTTGAACGGGCGCTACAGGTAAGGGCAGTTGGAGGAGTACAGCATGGCCGCACAGACCAGCGTCATCAGCAGGTTGCGCAGGAATGCGAGCACCTGCCAGAGCACCCACGCATGCAGCAGGGGCACGACCGTGCTGAGGAGCAGGCTGGGCAGGACCAGGTTGTCCTTCCGCAGCGCATAGCCGCGACGGTACCGCTGGATCAGCGCCAGCACGCCCAGCACCAGGCCGACCAGGCTGCCGAGGAAGGGCAGGGGAAACACGCCCAGGATGGTCGCCGTCATGCTGGCGACGGCCAGTTCGCTGCGCGGGGGAAGGGGAATGGGCGGGGGGGGCATGGCAGTCCGTTGCTCGTGGTGGATGGCACCACCCTAGCGCATTGCGGGCGGTCCGGCCCGGGTCAGCCCATCAACACCTGGCCGCCATCGACATTGAGGACGTGGCCGGTGATCCAGCGCGCCAGTGGCGAGCACAGGAACAGCGCGGCGTTGGCGATCTCCTGCGGCTGGCCGAAGCGCCCGAACGGTATCTTCGCCAGGGTGCCGTGGTACAGCGCTGGGTCTTCGACGCGGCGGCGATCCCACAGGCCGTCGGCAAACTCGATCGACCCCGGGGCGATGGCATTCACGCGAATGCGGTGCGGTGCCAGCGCCAGGGCCTGCGAGGTGGTGTAGTGCGAAAGCGCGGCCTTGGCCGCCGCATACGGTGCGCCACCCGGGCGCGGCTGCTGCGCGGCAATGGAAGACAGGTTCAGGATGCAGGCATCGTCGGAGGCACGCAGCCACGGCTGCGCCAGCCGCGACGCACGCACCGCAGCCATCAGGTCGATCTGCAGGCTGGCGGCCCAGCCGTCTTCGTCGTCGGCCATGCCGTATCCGGTGGCGTTGTTCACCAGCACGTCGATGCCGCCCAGTGCGTCGGCGGCCGTGTGCAGCCAGGCGTCGATCTGCGCCAGGTCGGCCAGATCCACCGACGCGGTATGCAGTGGCGTGCCCTGGGCGTGGGCATCGGCCTGCAGCGCATCCAGGCCGGCCTGGCCACGCGCGCAGACCGCCACCTGTGCACCGGCGCCGGCAAAGGCCAGCGCCAGTTCACGGCCGATGCCCTTGCTGCCGCCGGCAATCAGTACCCGGCGGCCGCTGAAGTCGAGGGTCGGAGCCCCTGCGGGGATCCGACCCTGGGCCATGGCCGAATCGTCTGCCATCACAGATCGAACTTGATGCCCTGGGCCAGCGGCAGCGAGTCCGAGTAGTTGATGGTGTTGGTCTGGCGGCGCATGTAGACCTTCCACGCATCCGAACCGGATTCGCGACCACCGCCGGTGTCCTTCTCGCCACCGAAGGCGCCGCCGATTTCCGCACCGGACGTGCCGATGTTGATGTTGGCGATGCCGCAGTCGCTGCCGGCGGCCGACAGGAACTTCTCGGCGGTCTTCAGGTTCTGGGTGAAGATGGAGGACGACAGGCCCTGCGGCACGCCGTTCTGCATGTCGATGGCTTCATCGATGCTGTCGTACGGCATGACATAGAGGATGGGCGCGAAGGTTTCGTGCTGCACCACCGCGTCGCTGTTCTTCAGGCCCGACACGATGGCCGGCAGCACGAAGTTGCCGGCACGGTCGATGCGGGTGCCACCGGTTTCGATGGTGCCGCCGGCGGCCTTGGCCTGGGCAATGGCATCCAGGAACTGCTGCACGGCGCCTTCGCTGTTCAGCGGGCCCATCAGGTTGGCGGCATCGGTCGGGTCGCCGATCTTGCCTTCCACCTGCTTGTAGGCCTTCACCAGCGTGGCCAGCACATCGGCGTAGATCGAGCGGTGCACGATCAGGCGGCGGGTGGTGGTGCAGCGCTGGCCGGCGGTACCGACGGCACCGAACACGATGCCCGGCACGGCCAGCTTCAGATCGGCGGTTTCGTCGAGGATGATGGCGTTGTTGCCGCCCAGTTCCAGCAGGCAGCGGCCGAGGCGGCGGGCCACCTTTTCATTCACGGTGCGGCCGACCTGGGTGGAGCCGGTGAAGCTGATCAGCGGCACGCGGCGGTCGTCCACCAGGGTTTCGGACAGGGCGGTGCCGGCGTCGTTGACCAGGAAGAAGATGTCCGGGAAACCGGCTTCGCGCAGCGCTTCGTTGCAGATGCGCATGGAGGCGATGGCGGTCAGCGGGGTCTTGTTGGACGGCTTCCAGATGCAGATATCGCCGCAGATCGCGGCCAGGAAGGCATTCCAGCTCCACACCGCCACCGGGAAGTTGAAGGCCGAGATGATGCCGACCAGGCCCAGCGGGTGGTACTGCTCGTACATGCGGTGGCCGGGGCGCTCGGAATGCATGGTGTAGCCGTACAGCATGCGGCTCTGGCCCACGGCGAAATCGGCGATGTCGATCATCTCCTGCACTTCGCCGTCGCCTTCGGGCTTGCTCTTGCCCATTTCCAGCGCAACCAGCGAACCCAGGGCGTCCTTGTGCTTGCGCAGCGCTTCGCCGCACAGGCGCACGGCCTCGCCACGGCGCGGGGCCGGGGTGGTGCGCCAGACCTTGAAGGCTTCCTGCGCACGGGCGATGACGATTTCGTACTCGGATTCGGTGGTGGCGCGTACCTGCGCGATGGCCTCGCCGGTGGTCGGGTTCACCGGGGTGATCAGCTCACCGCCATTGGCGTTGGACCATTCCCCGTTGCCCAGGTAGGTGCCGGCGTTGATCGCGTCCAGGCCAAGGGATTTGAGCAGCTCGGAAGACATGCAGACTCCTGTATTTCGTTACGTTGTTGGCGCCGCCGCGGGCAGGTGGGGGATGCAGCGGACTGAACCGCCGATGGTAGCAGAGGCGCCCGGATGCCCATGGTGCGGCGCGCCAGCGGGCTGGGGGCGGGGCAGGGGAAACATGAATGCTTGGAGGGCAGGGGCCTTGCCTGTAAACTTGGCGGCTGCATGGCCCCGTAGCTCAGCTGGATAGAGCGTCCCCCTCCTAAGGGGAAGGTCGCCCGTTCGAATCGGGCCGGGGTCACCAGATTCGAAGCACCTTGAGCTGGCATATGTACATTCTGCGTTCCTCGCGCGCCGACGATGGCGCAGCCTTGGTGGATCTGTGGCGTCGCTCGGTTGACGCTACCCACAGCTTCCTTCGAACTGAGGACCGGCAGGCGATTGATGACGAGGTCGCCGCTTTCCTGCCCCGAGCGCCGATGACGGTGGCGGTTGATCAGACTGATCGTCCGCAGGGTTTCATGCTGATTGACGGCTCCCATATGGATGCGTTGTTCATCGATCCTGATGTCCGTGGGACCGGCATTGGACGACAGCTGTTGCTGCATGGATTGTCTGCGCACAAGCACCTGACGACCGATGTGAACGAGCAGAACACCCAGGCAGTCGGGTTCTACCTGCGGATGGGGTTCGTCGAGACCGGCCGTTCAGCGTGTGACTCGCAAGGTCGTCCGTATCCCTTGATCCACCTGCGTCACAACGGTTAGTCGAGCTGTCTGCAGTAACCAGAAGGCCTGGTGATCCTGAAGCACCCAACCCGTCTCCACGCCCACTGCACACGGCGTCCAGCACGCTGCGGTCATCCCTTCCACGCAAGGATTTCCGCCATGAATACCCCCGGTACGCCCAAGCCCACCTGGAGACAGCGCCACGGCCTGTGGCTGGTGCTGGTCGTGGTGCTGATCATCTTCGGTGTCACCCTGTTCCTGCGCTGGTAACTGCCCAGCCCCACGGAGACGCCCGTGCAGTTGCCCACCCTGCTTGTCACCCTGGCCGGTGAACTGATCCTGGTGCCGGTTACCCTGCTGCCGATCATCAATCCGCTCAGCACGGCGTCGATCTTCGTTTCCACGGTGGGCAACCGCCGCATGATGGCCAAGAAGCTGGCGCGGCAGATCGCGGTGAACAGCTTCGTGGTGATCGTGCTGGCGATGCTGGTGGGTACTTATGTGCTGTCGTTGTTTGGCATTTCCCTGCCGGTGGTGCGCATCGGTGGCGGCCTGCTGGTGGCTGCGGCGGGCTGGCGGATGCTGGGCGCGCGTACCGACGACCCGCCCAGCCCAGCGCAGGAGCAGGCCGAGGCGATTGCCGATGCGCAACTGGAAGGCAAGAGTTTCTTTCCGCTGACGTTTCCGTTGACCACTGGGCCTGGAACCATTGCCGCGTGCATCACCCTGGGCACGCATGTGGAATCGGTGACGCCGCTGCACCTGCTGTCAGGGGTGATCGTGGCGGTGGGCGGGGCGCTGCTGGTGGTGGGCGTGATCTATCTGATCCTGCGCAATTCGATCTTTCTGGTTACGCGGCTGGGCCCGACTGGCGCGGTGGTGATGCAGCAGCTGGTGGCGTTTGTGTTGCTGTGCATTGGCATCCAGCTGATGTGGACGGGGTGGGTGGACCTCAATCACGAGACGTTTGCCGGCGCCGCGTAGCGTCGAGCTTGCTCGACGGAAGGGGCCGAAGCCAGGAGCAGTCGAGCGAGCTCGACTCTACGAACGGCAGGAGCCAGGAGCAGTCGAGCGAGCTCGACTCTACGAACGGCAGGAGCCAGGAGCAGTCGAGCAAGCTCGACTCTACCGAAGCGGGGTCAGTGCTGCTGCAGCAGATCCACCAGCTGGCGCAGGCGGTAGGGCTTGGGCAGGAATTCGACCTGGTCGGGCAGCGGCGGCAGCTGCGAGCGGGCGTAGCCGGAGGACAGGATCATGCGCGCGTGCGGCTGGTCGCGGGCCACGTGCTCGCTCAGTTCAATGCCCGACATGCCGTTGGGCATGCTGATATCGCTGAACACCACGTCGAAACGGGTGCCGCTCTGCAGCAGGGCCACGGCCTCGTGGCCGTCGGCGGTGGTTTCCACGTCGATGCCGAAATCGCGCAGCGCCAGGCCGATCATCTCGCGCAGATCGGTCTGGTCCTCCACCATCAATACGCGGATCGGATCATCGTTCATGGGTGGAGTCCTCTAATGCAGGAAGCAGCAGGCTGACCGTCGTGCCAACACCGGGGGTGGTGGCCACGTCGACGAAACCGCCGCTCTGGGTGGTGAAACCGAACACCTGGCTCAGGCCCAGGCCGCTGCCTTTGCCAATGTCCTTGGTGGTGAAGAAAGGCTCGCTGGCGCGCTCGGCAATTTCCGGCGCCATGCCACGGCCCTCGTCGTGGACACGCAGGGTAACGTATGCGCGCTCGCTGTGCCCGTCGGCGTCAGGGTCCAGCCGTCGCTCCAGCGCTGTGGCAATCCGCACGCGGCCGCCCGGCGGGGTTGCTTCGGCCGCGTTGGCCACCAGGTTGGTCAGCGCGGTTTCCAGCTGCGCACGGTCCAGGCAGACTGCAGGCAGGCCCAGCGTCATCGAGGTGTCCAGGCCGATGCCGGTTGGGCAGGACCGCTGCAGCGCCTCCAGCTGGGCGCCGATCAAGGCATTGATGTCCACCCGGTCGCGCACCAGGGTCTGCCCGGAACTGAACGCCAGCAACTGCCGGGTCAGCAGGGCGCCACGGTCGGTCGCCGCCTGGGCGCTGGCCAGCAGCTCCTGCGCCCGCGCGTCCTGGCCAACGCGCAGCGACACCAGGTCGATCGCATTGCCGATGGTGGTCAGCAGGTTGTTGAACTCGTGCGACAGCCCCCGGCTGAGCCGGCCTACGGTCTCGAACTGCTGGGTCTGGCGCAGCGCCCGCTGGGCGTCGCGCAGCAGCCGCTGGGCCTGCCAGCTTTCGGTGATGTCGCGGGTGATCTTGACGAAGCCCAGCAGCGTGCCCTGTTCGACCACGGGCTCGATCACGATGCTGGCGCGGAACGAAGAACCGTCCTTGCGCAGCCGCCAGCCTTCGCTGGCATGGTGCCCATCGCGCGCAGCCAGCTGCAGCAGGCGCTGCGGTTCACCGGCGTCGCGATCCTTGGCCAGATAGAAGCGACCGAAATGAGTGCCGACCACTTCCTCGGCAGAGAAGCCCTTGATGCGCTGCGCGCCCGGGTTCCAGCTGCGGATGATGCCATCGGGATCGAGCAGGTACAGCGCATGGTCATGCACGCTGTCAATCAGCAATCGCAGTTGTCGTGAGGGATCCGTCAGTGCGGAATCCGTGAATGCGGCAGCGACCACGTGAATAGAAAAAGCCCCTGTAAGGGCGCAGACCCTAGGCAGCGCAGCGTGAAGGATATGTGCAGGCGCGGCGTGTGCCATTCGTCGTATGCGGCTGAATGCGACACGGGGTATCCTCATCCCCCTTTTGCCGACTGGAAACTACCTGCATGCGTCCTGGTGCAACCACGCGTGACCGCTGGGTCTGGACGGCTTCAGCCGTGCTGCTTGCGGCAACTGCCGCCATGGAACTGGTGGTGCCGCTGGGCTACGCGGTCTGGCTGGCCTACTTCATGGCCGTGGGCGTGACCGTGTTCCAGCGCAGTGCGCGGGTGCCGTTCATGGTGGCGGTGCTTGCCTGCGGCCTGCTGGCCATCGGCTACAACGTGGCGCCGGCCAGCAGCAACTCGGCGTTCTCGTTCGTGAACCGCAGCATTGGCGGCGTGGCGTTCCTGATGATCGCGCTGATCGTGTCGCGCGCCATCGAAGCGCGGCGCCAGGCCATGCGTGCGCTGTGGCTGCAGGAAGCCGAGAATGCAGTGGCCATGAGCCTGCGTGGCGACCTGGGCCCGGAACAGATTGCCGAGGCGGCCATGTCCAGCCTGGCGGCACAGTTGCAGGCGCAGGTGGGCGTGCTCTACCGCCTTGAAGGCGGCCGCCTGCAGTTGACCGGCGGGGTTGCACTGCCCACCGGCATTGCCAGCGCCGTGGGGCTGCAGGAAGGCCTGCTCGGCCAGGTGGCCCGCGATGGCCGGGTGCTGCACCTCAGTGGTGGCGATGCACAGGCGCTGGAGCTGCAGTCCAGCTTGGGCCGCATTGCCGTGCGCGAGCGCATCCTGGCGCCGATCAGCAGCGATGGCAGCCTGGTGGGCGTGATCGAACTGGGCCGCGCCAGCCCGGGTCAGCAGGCCGCGCTGGACGCCGAACTGCTGCAGCGCTGTGGCGAAACCATCGGCATGGCACTGCGCGCCTCAATGCTGCGTGCACAGCTGGTGGTGCTGCTGGAGGAATCGCAGCGCCAGGGCGAGGAACTGCAGGCGCAGCAGGAAGAACTGCGCGTGGCCAACGAAGAGCTGGAAGAGCAGAGCCGCAGCCTGATGCAGTCGCAGGGGCACCTGGAGCAGCAGCAGGCCGAGCTGGAACAGAGCAACGTGCAGCTGGAAGAGCGCACTCACGAACTGGAAGCGCAGAAGCAGGCGCTGCTGGTGGCGCAGGGGCAGCTGGTGCGCAACAGCAACGAGCTGGCCGCCACTTCGCGCTACAAGTCCGAATTCCTGGCCAACATGTCGCACGAGCTGCGCACGCCGCTGAACAGCTCGCTGATCCTGGCCAAGCTGCTGGCCGACAACAAGGACGGCACGTTGACCGACGAGCAGGTGAAGTACGCCCGCGCGATCCTGTCGTCGAACAACGATCTGCTGGCACTGATCAACGATATTCTGGATCTGTCGCGCATCGAAGCCGGCCATGTCGAACTGGCCGACGAAGTGGTGGTGGTGGACAGCGTGCTGCAGCGCCTGCGAGAAACCTTCGAGCCGATGGCGCGGCAGAAGGGCCTGGCCCTGCAGATCGAAGCCGATGCACTGGCGCCGACCCAGCTGGTGGCCGACAGCCAGCGCCTGCAGCAGATCCTGAAGAACCTGCTGGCCAATGCGCTGAAGTTCACCGAGCACGGCAAGGTCAGCCTGCACGTGCGCGCCGGTGGCAATGGCCGCGTGCGTTTCGAAGTGGCCGACAGTGGCATCGGCATCGCCCGCGACCAGCTGCAGACGATCTTCGAGGCCTTCCGCCAGGCCGATGGCAGCACCCGCCGCCGTTACGGTGGCACCGGCCTGGGCCTGTCGATCTCGCGCGACCTGGCTGAGCGCATGGGCGGCGATATCCAGGTGGACAGCGAACCGGGACGGGGCAGCTGCTTCATCCTGGAGCTGCCGCTGCAGGGCGCACCGGCAACGGCTGAAGCGGTGCCGCATGCGCCGGCTGATGTTGCGCCCATTGCTGCAGCGCCGGCTGCGGTGCCTGCGCCCGCGCCGCAGCTGGGGGTTGCCCATGGCGCTGCCGCGCCGGTGCGCACCGTGGCCGATGATCGTGGGCAGCGCCGCCACGGCGGCCGTCTGATCCTGGCGGTGGAAGACGATGCGACCTTCGCCGAAGCGCTGGTGGTGCTGGCCCACGAACTGGACTTCGACTGCGTGGTGGCGACCACGGCCGAGGAAGCACTGGCGTTGGCCGTCGAACTGCGCCCGAACGGCATCCTGCTGGATATCGGCCTGCCCGATGTGTCCGGGCTGAGCGTGCTGGAGCGATTGAAGCGCAACCCCGATACGCGTCACATCCCGGTGCATGTGGTCTCGGCGATGGATCGCAGCCAGGTGGCGCGCGAGCTGGGTGCGATCGGGTTTGCGATCAAGCCGACCACCCGCGAACGCCTGGTGGCGGCCATCGAGCAGCTGGAACAGACCAGCCAGCGCGACGTGCGCCGCCTGTTGATCGTGGAGGACGACAGCGACCTGCGCCACAACCTGGAACTGCTGCTGGGCCGCGACCAGTTGCAGATCGTGGCCGTGGGCACCCAGGCCGAGGCGCTGCAGCAGCTGAGCACGGTGACCTTCGATTGCATGGTGATGGACCTGGCCCTGCCTGACGGCAGTGGCTATGACCTGCTGGAACACATGGCCGGCAACGATGATGTCGGCTTCCCGCCGGTGATCGTCTACACCGGCCGCGCACTCAGCCGCGAAGACGAGCAGCGCCTGCGCCGTTATTCCAAGAGCATCATCATCAAGGGCGCGCGTTCGCCCGAGCGCCTGCTGGATGAAGTGACCCTGTTCCTGCACAGCGTGGAGGCGAGCCTGCCCAGCGACCAGCAGCGCCTGCTGCGCGAGGCGCGCCGCCGCGACACCGTGCTGGACGGGCGCACCGTGCTGCTGGCCGAAGACGATGTACGTAACATCTTCGCGCTTTCCAGCGTGCTGGAACCGCTGGGCGTGAGCCTGGAGATCGCGCGCAATGGCCAGGAAGCCGTGGATCGCCTGGCCCAGCGCGAGGTGGACCTGGTGCTGATGGACATCATGATGCCGGAGAAGGATGGCCTGACCGCCATGCGCGAGATTCGTGCGCAGCGGCACCTGCAGGACCTGCCGATCATCGCGCTGACCGCCAAGGCCATGCCCGATGACCGCGAGCGCTGCCTGCAGGCCGGCGCCAACGATTACATCGCCAAGCCCATCGACGTGGACAAGCTGGTGTCGCTGTGCCGCGTGTGGTGCTCGCGGCAATGAACGAACAGGCGCTGTTCGACCTGGAACTGAAGGTGCTGCTGGAGGCGCTTTACCAGCGCTACCACTATGATTTCCGCAGCTACGCCATTTCCTCGCTGCGCCGCCGGGTGCGCCAGGCCATGCAACGCTACGAGTGCGAGCGCCTGGTGGACCTGCAGTACCGGCTGCTGCATGAGCCGGAGTTGTTTGCCCAGGCCATGCAGTTCTTCACCGTGCAGGTGTCGGAGATGTTCCGCGACCCGGCCTACTTCCGCGAACTGCGCGAGCAGGTGGTGCCGGTGCTGCGCACCTGGCCGTCGGTGAAGCTGTGGGTGGCCGGCTGCAGCACGGGCGAAGAAGTCTGGTCGCTGGCGATCCTGCTGCACGAGGAAGGCCTGCTCGAGCGCAGCATCGTCTACGCGACGGATATCAATCCGGAGGCCCTGGCCACCGCCGAGGCCGGCGCCTATGGCATCGACCGCCTTGCGCAGTTCAGTCGCAACTATCTGGCTGCCGGCGGCACCGGTTCACTGTCTGACTACTACGCCACGGCTTACGATGGCGCGGTGTTCGATCGCCAACTGCGCCGCAACGTGGTGTTCGCCGACCACAGCCTGGCCACCGATACGGTGTTTTCCGAAGTGCATCTGGTGTCGTGCCGCAACGTGCTGATCTATTTCAACCGCGATCTGCAGGACCGTGCGGTCGGGCTGTTCCGCGAAGCGCTGGTGCACCGCGGCTTCCTGGGCCTTGGCAGCAAGGAATCGCTGCAGTTCGGCATCCATCACGGCGCGTTCGAAGTCTGTTCGCGCGAACACCGCTTGTACCGGAAGGTGGCCTGATGCCCGGGCCGCGTCCGGCACTGGTGGTGGTCGGGGCTTCGGCAGGGGGCGTGGCCGCGTTGCAGCAGGTGCTGGGCGCGCTGCCCGCCGATCTGCCGGTGCCGGTGCTGGTGGTGCTGCACCTGCCGCGCGATCGCAGCAGCCGCATTGCTGAAGTGCTGGCGCCGTACTGCGCGGTCGCCCTGCGCGAGGCCGAGGACAAGCAGCCGCTGCAGGCCGGTACGGTGACCTTCGCGCCGCCGGACTACCACCTGCTGGTGGAAGACACCCGTAGCGTGGCCCTGTCGATGGATGCGCCGGTGCTGTTTTCGCGGCCGGCCATCGATCCCCTTTTTGAATCGGCGGCGGCGGTATTCGGCCCCGATGTGCTGGCGGTGCTGCTGACCGGGGCCAGCAGCGATGGCAGCGAAGGTGTGGCCGCGGTGCGCAACGCCGGCGGCCGCGCCTGGCTGCAATGCCCCGAGGAGGCCGAAGCATCGATGATGCCGGCTTCCGCCCTGCAGCACGCCGGCGCTGACGCCGTGCTGTCCCTTGATTCGTTGTGCCGCCACCTGAAGGAAGTTTTCGCATGAACCTGCTGCCGCCCGAGCCTGCCCCGACGCAGTCGCCGGTCAACCTGCTGATCGTCGATGACGTGCCGCAGAACCTGGTAGCCATGCAGGCGCTGCTGCGCCGCGACGGTGTGAACCTGCTGCTGGCCGGTTCCGGCGCCCAGGCGCTGGAGCTGCTGCTGGAGCACGAGGTGGCGCTGGCGCTGCTGGACGTGCACATGCCCGAGATCGATGGGTTCACCCTGGCCGAACTGATGCGCGGCTCGCAGCGCAGCCGCGATGTGCCGATCATCTTCCTGACCGCTTCGCCGGACGATCCGGTGCGTGCGTTCAAGGGTTATGAAAGCGGTGCGGTGGATTTCCTGCACAAGCCGGTGGCGCCGCAGGTGATCCTGAGCAAGGTGAGCGTGTTCATCGAGCTCTACCAGCAACGCCAGTTGCTGAAGGCCCGCAACGAGGCGCTGGAGCGGGCGCTGAAACTCAACGAAACCATGGCGGCCGTGTTGACCCACGACCTGCGCACGCCTTTGTCGGCCATCCTGCTGTGCGCGGACAAGCTGAGCCTGGAGCTGCCGGCGGACAATGTGTCGGCGCAGCAGACCCTGAAGCACCTGGAGGCCAGTACGGTGCGCATGGCGCGCATGGTCGAACAGCTGCTTGACTTCTCGCGCATCCGCACGGGTGGGCTGCGTATGGACGCGGCCGCCTGTGACCTTGCCGAAGTGACCCGCGCGGTACTGGCCGAGGCGGGTAGCGCGCACGGCAATGCGCGCCTGCAGTTCGAACAGAACGGCGATGGCGGCCTGCAGGGCGATCTTGACCGGCTGGGCCAGATCGCGGCGAACCTGGTGGGCAACGCCTTGACGCACGGCGGGGATTCGGCCGTGCAGGTGGAGGTGGATGGCCGTGATGCACACACGGTCACCCTGCGCGTGCGCAACGACGGGCAGATCGATGCGGCGCTGCTGCCGCGTCTGTTCGAACCGTTCAAGGCCAGCTTCCATCCCAGCAAGGGCCTGGGGCTGGGCTTGTACATCGCCGATCAGTTCGTGCGCGCGCATCACGGGCGGTTGACCGCACGCAACGAGGCGGGACAGGTGGTGTTCGAAGCGATCCTGCCGCGTCGCGTGGATGGGCGTGCAATAGCCGTTTCCTGAATTCTTCAGCAACTTCCGGCGGCGATTGAGACGCATCCGTCCGCGACTGCTACGGTGGGTGTCTCTCTGGTCAAGGACGCCCCATGCCACTGTGCGCCATCGCCTATGTCAGCCAGGCAAAGGCAGATCTTCCGGTTGAACGCATGCACGCGCTGGTGGACGACGCGGCACGCTTCAACAAGATGGCGGGGGTCACCGGCGTGCTGCTCCACGATGGCCAGCGCTTCGTTCAGTACATAGAAGGACCGCCCGATGGCATCGATTCGGTGTACGAACGGATCGTGCGCGCGGGCAGCCACCATGACCTGATGGAGCTGGCGCGCGGGCACCTGGGCCAGCGCCAGTTTCCCTATTGGTCGATGCGGGTGCTGCCGGTAGAGGTGTCTCTGCTGCGCCAGTTGGCCGCCGGTGACTGGGCCGGTTTCGCGCGCACGCTGGACGGTGATGCCGGCGGACCGACCGCCATTGATCTGCTGGCGCAGATCGTGCAGCCGTCACTGTAACCGCCCTTCCGGGCACGCCGCTTCACCCGCAGGTCACAAGCGCCGCGCTTTCATCGGTCGGTCCCCGGGGAATGGAGCACGACATGGCGCGCATGAAGTGGCAGGGCAGGGCGATGCTGGCAATGGCAATGGCGCTGGCAGCGGCGGTATCACCGGCACTGGCGTGTACGCGCGCGGTGTATCTGGGGGACAACGGCGATGTGATCACCGCCCGTTCCATGGACTGGAAGGTGGATGTAGCCACCAACCTGTATGTGCTGCCGCGTGGCATCGAGCGCAACGGCCAGGCCGGCCCGAAGTCGATTGCCTGGAAGGCGCGCTACGGCAGCGTGGTGGCCACCGGCTACGACGTGTCCACCACCGACGGCATGAACGAAAAGGGTCTGGTCGCCAACCTGCTGTGGCTGGTGGAATCGGAGTACCCGAAGCGCCGCAGCAACAAGCCGGGCCTGGCCATATCGCTGTGGGCGCAGTACGTGCTGGACAACTTCGCGACGGTACAGGAAGCGGTGGCTGCGCTTGAGCGCGAGCCGTACTCGATCGTGACCGACAAGGTGCCCGGCGAAGACCGCCAGGCCACGCTGCATTTGTCTCTGTCCGATGCCACTGGGGACAGCGCCATCGTCGAGTACATCGGCGGGCGCCAGGTGATCCACCATGATCGCCGCTACCAGGTGATGACCAATTCGCCGATCTTCGATGAGCAGTTGGCCCTGAACGCCTACTGGAAGCAGATCGGCGGCACCGTGATGCTGCCCGGTACCAACCGCTCGGCCGACCGCTTCGCCCGTGCCTCGTTCTACATCAATGCCATTCCCAAGGCCGAAGACCCGGTGGTGGCGCTGGCCAGTGTGTTCAGCGTGATCCGCAATGCATCGGTGCCCTACGGCATCACCACGCCGGGCGAGCCGAACATCTCGTCCACCCGCTGGCGCACGGTGGCCGACCACAAGCGCCGCCTGTATTTCTTCGAATCGGCGCTCACGCCCAATACGTTCTGGGTGGATCTGAACAAGATCGACTTCGCTGGGCCGGTGCTGAAGCTGGACCTGGGCCAGGACCAGCGCAACACCTTTGCCGGTGATGCGCTGTCCCATTTCCAGCCCAGCAAGCCCTTCGCCTTCCTGGGGACCGACGGCTAGGGCGCGGCGCGATTCGGCATTGCAGGGGCCTGGCGTCGCGCGCACACTGCCCGGATGGGCGCGATCTTCCACCTGCGGCACTACGGCCAGGCCACCGGCCTGGACCGGCACGACTACGCGCAGTGGGTGCTGCCGCTGCAGGGTGAACTGCAGTTCGAGATGGAAGGCCGCGGCGGGCGGTTGGATCTGCTGCAGGGCGCCTTCGTGGCTGCTGGCGAGGCCCACGACCAGATGGCGCACGGCCCGAACAGTTTCGTGATCGTTGACTGCGGCCCGGGCGTGCTTGACGACGCCACCCAGGAACATCTGTGCCGGCAGCGCTGGCTGCACCTGCCGCAGCAGCTGCGCCAGCGCCTGGCCCATGTGCGCGCCGACAATGCCGTGCCGGAGCTGTTGCCGGAACTGCTGCAGACCTTTGCCCCGGCCGGCAGTGGCGCGCGGCTGCAGGGGCTGTGCGCGGCGGTGCAGCGCGAACCTGGCCAGCCCTGGCCGGTGGCGCGCATGGCGGGATTTGTGGGGGTGAGTGAAAGTCGCCTGCATGCGCTGTTCCTGCGCGAATTCGGGGTCAGCCCACAGGCGTGGCTGAGTGCCAACCGGTTGCGGTGGGCCAAGCACCAGTTGTTGACCAGCGCCGCGCCGATCAGCCAGATCGCGCTGGCGGCGGGTTATTCGGAGCAGAGTGCGCTGACCCGCGCACTGCGTCGGGAGACGGGGATGACCCCGGCCGCCTGGCGGCGCGGCGAGGCGCTCTGATCTGGGCGGTGTGGGGCTGCGGCGGAATGCCCTGATTCGGACGGTGAATGGCTTTGCGGCGAAACGCCATGACACGGGTGGCGAACGGCTTTTGTAGCTTCGAGCTTTCTCGACGGCTCTTGCGTGTTCTTCGTCGAGCAAGCTCTACTCTACGAA